>NZ_JBALCO010000093.1:0-28858 GCF_036919595.1 Nostoc sp.
TCATTGGGAGACCTCAAGCTTTGGTTTCGTTACCTTTATCTTGTGGTTTCCCTTTCTTTTTTGCTACCCCTTCTCACTCACATAAGGCGTACTATTGATTAATAATTGCATATAGGGTTTTCAATAATTCTTGTGTTGTCTAGGCTTTGGGTAAAAGGCTTGGAATTCATTAAGTAAAGCAACTGGCGTTGGGCATTGCCACTAATATCTCAAATGTCCATTACATAGGCTTTTGTGGGTAATATCTACCTGACAATTTGTGGTCAAATCTATTTGAAAAGCATTGCCAAGAGCAAATACATATACACTAATAGCGTTTTGTTCAGAGACAATAGAAAAAGCCTACATAGTATCAACGCAGTTATGACGACTACACTTGCCTCTGCTGTTAAACCAAGAGCCGAAGATAGTTTTGCCATTAGCTTTGCACCATTGTCTGTTGAAGAAATCTATGCCAAGTCTGACGATCCAGCCAACGGTGCTGTGGTTATGATGAGTGGCGTGGTTCGCAATCAAACTGATGGTAAACCTGTAATTGCTCTGGAGTATCAAGCTTACGAACCGATGGCATTGCGGATATTTTATCAAATTGCTGCTGATATTCGCTTATCTACGTCTGATGTGAATCGGGTAGTGATTCATCATCGCACCGGACGTTTGCAAGTTGGAGAAATTAGCGTTTTAGTAGCAGTGGGTTGTCCTCATCGGAGGGAGGCGTTTGAAGCTTGCCAGTATGCTATTGATACTCTTAAACATAATGCCCCGATTTGGAAAAAAGAGCATTGGCAAGATGGTTCTAGCAGCTGGGTGAGTATTGGCACTTGTGAAACATCAGCAGAAAATTGTTAAAATTCCCAAGATTATTGAACACGCAGTAATTCATCCAGCAATTAGCAAACTATGATGTGTGCTGTATTAGATACTGGATGACATTTCTTTAACCCTGGACAATTTGTTGAGCGATCGCCAATCCTAACCCAAATCCGCCGTTTTCTCTTGCCCGTTCTGTATCAACTCGGTAGAAGCGATCGAAAATGTAAGGTAAATCTGCCTCTGGAATGCCAATTCCGGTATCGATCACCTGAATCACGACTCGATCTGAGTGAGGTTCTAAGCGTAACCAGACTGTTCCCCCAGACGGAGTATATTTGCAGGCGTTATTGAGCAAGTTTTCGACTGCTTGCCTGAGCAAATCGGGGTCAGCCCACAACTCAATTTGTTGTTCTGGTAAATGGCTGATCAAGTTGAGCGACTCTTTTGCAGCAACAGTAGTGTAATGAAGAACTAAATTCTCCAGCAAGCTATTCAGATTTACCTTTTTGAGAGATTCTGGAGGTAATTGTCCTTGATGCCGAGCCAACAGCAGTAGGTTATTAACTAAGGTACTCATCAACTTTGCGCTATCGATGATATTCTCCAGTAAGGGATGGATCTGGGGACGGTCTCTCACCATTAGTAGCCCCACTTGGGCATTGGTTAAAATTGCAGACAGGGGCGATCGCTGCTCTATCCAAAGCTGTCACTACCGAAGCAACTGTGATTCGCAATGGTCAAAAAACTCGTCTGGCTTCGACTGAGCTTGTTCTGGGTGACTTGGTACTGCTGGCATCTGGAGATAAAGTGCCTGCGGATCTGCGGTTGTTAAGTGTGCGTGGGTTGCAATTGACGAGTCTGCCTTAACAGGCGAATCCGTTCCGGTGGAGAAAGTAACCCATTTGTTGGATGTCGAGACACCGTTAACCGAACGAAGCAATATGGCATATACAGGAAGTTTCGTCACGTTTGGACAAGGAGAAGGAATTGTAGTGGCGATCGCAGATGCCACCGAAACGGGTCGAATTTCGCAGTTAATTCAAGGCAGCACCGGTCTGAAAACACCGCTGACGCGAAAAATCGACAAGTTCAGCAAAACCTTACTTTACGTCATCTTAGGGTTGGCAGCCCTGACATTTGCAGTCGGATTAGGACAGGGTGGATCTTTGATTAATGTTTTCAAAGCGAGTGTGGCTCTGGTTGTCAGCGCGATTCCAGAAGGATTGCCTGCGATCGTCACCGTCACTTTGGCGATCGGCGTTTCCCGAATGGCAATTAATGGACTGGTAGCAGCAGAAGTTTTTTACCTCTTAAGTATCACCCAGTTTCTCCCCTCTGTGTTTGCGAGAATTCAAGGAAAAAGCACATCGGTCGCCTATGCTCCGGCGATCAAAATTGTGGGTGTGGTGATTTTACAATGTTTGTTTAGTCAGTGGGGCATGATGAATCAAGTGTTTGACACAACACCTTTGACGTTTACCCAAGCACTCATTTGTTTAGGTGCAGGTTTCCCAGTGGTGCTGATAGCTCTCATCTTGCAACGCTTCAATCCGCTTAATTAGGAGTAGTGCTAAAGAAGACACTGTTGGCGAAATATTTCTTCACATTGAACAGCGATAAAACCAAGCATTCTGAAAGATAGTAAATCTTAATGTCGCAGTTTTGTTTGTTGTCAATGATAAACTGTCAACAATTTGTTTTATTTCTTCAATAAATCGATTCAGGGCTTTTTGTGCTGTTTTATAACCAGAAGCCTGCCGACCTACTTTAGTTAAAATAAGATGCAATTCTCAGCGTTAATGGCTACTAAAACTGGATTAGAATCTCTGGAATTGTTAGTAGCGCCATCGCTTGTTGAACCGCAGAATTGATATTTTCTGCTTCAATCTGCGATCGCCTGCTTAACAAAAATATTTAATTTTCATTAAAAATAAGATTTGCAAAAAAACGATTTTTGTTGCATTTATTTACAGATGCATAACTCTATTGAGGTTTGTAAATAATTTGTATTTCTGCAAGGAATATTCCTTTAGACTGAATTTCAACTGAAAAATGTGGGGATAAACACAAATGCATTCGTTAAATATATTTTGTCACGAATTTGTAGTTGCTGTTTCCTTTGTAGCTTGCATTATTGGACTGATATTACTGTGGGACGGCAAGCAGCAAAAAAATGATATAGAAGAAACAGAGCGGATTCTCTTTAGAATGAGTTTTACTTATTGGCTAGTTTACTGTGTAGCCTTTGGCATAGAGAAGATAGTTTTACCCGACTGGGAATCTATACTCATGACTTTGAGAATAACTACGGCTCTGTCATATTTCTTAACTTTTTCTTGCATTGTTAGTCTGCCACTACACAAATTTGCAGTCCACCGGGTTGAGGAATAGTTATTGGGGATTGGGCATTGGTCATTAGCTTTGCACAAATGACAAAGATTAGGATTTCATCGCGATCGCTAATGCCGTTTCCAATTCTGACTGCGCCAAAGGGGTCAAAATAAACACCTCTTGTACCGTCTTCCCCTGCCGTGCGATTACTTTATAGCCCCCACGGATCGGTACTGAGATCCGCAGTTGCATTTTTGGGCAATGACCTTTTGACCGCCCAATCACTCCCGGCGTCACAGTTTGGATGCCATCCATCTGACAAAGACGTTCTAAAATTGGGATGAGACCAGAAAGGTGTGTCGAGTGATTCCAAACTAGTCTGCCAGCTTTTTGCGAAGCTGTCTGGAGGGGATTTACGGTGAGTTTGCCCATGATGATTAAGCTGCTTCTAAAGGTGCCATTGTCAAACCTGCTCGGCGCAGCTGCTGGTGATAAAGTTCCGCAGGTTCTTGGGGACCGACCCAGACGATCGCTTGACCTTCATAGTGTACCTGATTAGTCAAATCCCACGCGCGATCACCACTCATCCCCGGAATATATTTCATCAAACATTCACTCACATGTTGGAATGTATTAAAATCATCATTTAATACAATCACTTTGTAATTCGGATAAGTCTTACGGGTAACTTGATTAGACCGTTCAGGAGCTATAGTTGGTGCTGTGGCCATCCCGTAAACATCTGCTGAAAGTGTCGTAACCATAGAACAATTGGTCAAGAGGATTTTACAAAACTAGACTACAAATAACTAGTTTAGTCCATTGTCTGGGGACTGGGGAGTTTGGAGTTTGGAGTTAAGAGTTGAGAGTTGAGAGTAAGGAATTGGGTATTGGAAAGAATTCAGTCCCCAATGCCCGATACCCAATGTCCAATGCCTAATATCGAATGTCCAATGTCCAATACTCTACCGCCAATTATCCCAGTTTTCGTTAAAAATAGATGTATCGGGGAAGGCTGTAGGGTTACCATTTTGTTGCAAAAGCCGTTTGAGTGCTTCCAGTTGTGGCTCTTGTTTGGGTAAGTCATCGACTAGTTGGTAAGGTGCGATCGCATTTTTAATGGCAAAACTAGCAACAGTTCCCGCAGCTGCGCCAGCCGACCATTCAAAGGAATGGACTCGATAGGCAGCAGCGGCAATATGACTAGTAGCAATACTTTTGCCTCCTACCAGCAAATTGTCAATTTTCTGGGGAATCATTGCCCTCAAAGCAATTTGGAAGGGATAAGCTTGGCCAGCACCACGTCTTTCACCTGGATGTTCTGTATTACCAGGGGCTTCTGGGGGACTATTCACCATGCAAGGATGGAAATCTATAGCGTAGTGACCAATACCCACAGCATCGGGAAAGACGGTAGAACGAGTCCGCCGCATTGCTTTGTCTGGTGAAACTTTACCGTCAATTACTGATACTGCTTCCAAACCTGCAAGTGCTGCTCGTAGTCTACGATACATATCTGCTGGTAGAGTCTTGGGGTAATACTCATCATTGTAATCTCGGCGAGAAATATCAATTTCCCAAATACCAAAGCCTTCGGGTTGCCCCCAACTGGGCCGGCCAATAATGCGGCGTCCTTCTCGCATATAAGGATATTTCGATAAGCCATGCACTGTCCCCATCGGAGAATTTAGCCCTGACAACAAGCGGTTATTGCTTTGCTGCTGCTTGATACCCTCCCCCAGTTGGGAATCTGTAGTTCCAGCTACCAACCAGTAATAGAAAGAGAGGGCATTTTCCTCAGCTTTGCGGAGGGTTTCTGTTCGCAGTCCTCCCATCCAGCCCCCTGGTTTTAACTGCCCAGTAGCTTCTAACTGTTGGCGGCTGTAAATCAGGTTATCAGCAGCAGTTCCGGGGCGGTAGTCGTTACCCCAAGTCCAGTTTTGCATGGCGATATCCCCTGGTGTAGGAGCAGTAAAATTTATACCGCCAAATTTTTCTGGTTTCCCTTTGTTTGGACTCCAAATGCGCCGATAGGTGAAAACCAAATCAAAGTTAGCCAGTCGTGTTAATTCATAGCTGAAATATGGCGCGTATTGTGAATAAAATGGGGGCATCGGCTGCGGTTGCGGTTCCTTGGTTGCCTCCATTGCAAAGGTGTAGGTAAAGCCTTGAGGGCAATAAGGGTCGTTGTTGGTGCTGGAAGCAGAAGGTTCTAAGTAGGAACGGGCATCAATGCCTAATCGGTAGGGAACATCAGCAAGGGCGATAATTTCTCCAGTTTCGCTGGTGTCTACGACGTACCATTTAGGAGCATCCCCTTTCGCTGCTTTGGGGATAAAACGAAGAATAGTTTTAGTAAACCGAGATGAGTTTTCGTAACTATAAGAATCTTCAATACTTTGAGATAAAGTAAAAGTATTCAGAGGTGGTGCGCCTTTTGCTGGTTGATGTTGGATAGCGATCGCACTATTAATTATTTTGCCATCAGCAGCAATTTCTAAATCCTTAATTACCGTGTTGGGAAACCATTGCAACTTCCCTTTGCCTCGCTTTTCGGCATCTTTAAGCATCTGGGTCAAAATAGTGTGAGCATCGCGGGGAAGAAAGCAGGATTCACTTACCCAGCAGTGACCGGGGTTAAGTTTACCGTATTTGCGCTCAATCCGGTTTCGCAAATCTAGGTAGCCGCGAGAATAGAATTTGAGAGATCGCTGGGTTGGTCGTTCGTCTAACGCAGATGTCCCTTGAGCAGAAATTTGTCCTCCTAGCCAGTCAGTAATTTCCGTGAGGCAAACCGTTCGTCCTGCTAGCAACCCCTCGTAAGCTGTGGCGACGCCAGATAGTCCACCACCCACAACTAAAATCTCGCAATCGACACTTTTATCTGGGGTTCTTGGTGGTGTGGCGTTTACCGAAGGTGTTGGCGCAGCCATCGCCCCATCAAATGCAACTAAGGTACATATTAAATTTAGACTGAACAGCGATGTTAAGCTATAAGCTACTTTGTGTCTGCGCTTCATGGTTAAAAAAAACACTCCAAATCCTGTGTCACCTTGTAGAAGGTAGCATTCAGCAAATGTTTATTCAAGCTTCATAAGGAGTTTTAGCCTTAACCCAAGCGTATTCAGACAAGGGGCTTAAGCTTCTTGTTCTATGCAACCTCACAGGTAATCGGTATAACTAATAATCTTTAGCTGAAACTGTGGTGATTTCGTCTCTTTTTCTGAAATGAAAAACTGCTCATGCTGAAAGTAGACAAGAGCAGTTTTAATAGCAAAGCCCAAAAAAAGAATTTAGGCATCTTCAAGTTCAAATTGAGCCACCGTAACGGCGTTAAAGGCGAAAGCTAAAACTAATGGCATCGGCGACTGAAACCAAAAGGTGAAAAGAACAGCTAGGATTGTGCCAATTACTGCGAACATCGACCACAATCGTTCTTCAAAAGTCAATCCCTTTTCAGCTTTAATCAATTTAAGAACATTAACTGGGATTGGTTCTGGCATTACCCCACCCGGAGGGAAAGCCCAGAAGTTGTTACGTCGCTCGACAAATAAATCTGTCCAGCCATTTTCTTGGCACCATGCCTCAATCCATTGAAGTGAGTAATGATTCATCATCGGGTTTCGGAGTTCGGTTTGTGGGAGTTGTGAACTTGGTGAAGATAAACTCTTAGAGATTCCTGAAGAACTAATTAATTGCTATAAAATTAACGCTGAGTATCCAACTTTTAAGCTTTGTTAAGCAGTTGAGACACATATAATTAGCCTCAAACCTTGCTTTCATTAATTAAAAGATTAGCAGTCGATAGGGTTTGTTTACTTTAAAAGACAATAAACTTTACTTGAAAAGTTGAAAGTCAAGAATTATAAACAAGTCGGTGAGTATTACTGCTTAATAAAACTCTTTATACCCTGAAATTAAAATCTAAAAATGAAGAACTGTGAATAAATCAACGAGTGTAGGCATAATCCGTCCTAGACATCGCTTTCTAAAGCTAAACTATTCCTTTAGAATGAGGAATTTCAAGTTTTACCTTAATCAACAGAGATAGGTTATGCTCCAACTTACCTGGTGTCAAAAGAAACTCCTATTTAGTCATTAGTATCAGTATTTAGTAATAACTTTCTTGATATATTGAGTACCAGGGATAATTTTGTTCAAGGTGAGCAGCGATGTCTAAAACGAGCTATGCGTATGTCTTTTTGCGTTACAAAATATTAAGCAAGGGAAATACACATCCCCCAAGTCCAGTAGCAAGGCTGTGAGTCTCAATTAGGATGACTCATATCTTGCTAATATTCAAATGCGGTAATTAAATGCAGCGATTAGACACCAAATTGGCTCTCGATATGTTTTGGCGGCAAGGGTTGGCGTTCCTTCTAGGAATTATTATATGGTGCGTGGCTGATCCCGTACTGGCGGTAGATTGGACTCATCCACTGTCATTTAGCAATGCAGAGTTATCAAGACGTAATTTTTCTGGTGACAGTTTGCAAGCTGCGGAGTTTTCTAACGCCAATATGGAACTGGCTAACTTTGCAAACGCCGACTTGCGGGGAGCAGTCATGAGCGCTTCGGTGATGACAAAAGCAAATCTCCACGGAGCGGATTTAACTAATGCAATGGTTGATCAGGTAAACTTGACTAAGGCAGATTTGAGCGATGCAGTTTTCAAAGAAGCTCTTTTACTGCGTGCCATCTTTGATGATGTGAATATAGACGGTGCAGATTTTACTGATGCAATTTTGGATAGGGCACAAATCAAAGAACTGTGCCAGAAAGCCAGTGGTGTGAATTCCAAAACAGGCGTGCAAACTCGTGATTCTCTAGGATGTCAATGAAACGTGTTGGTGTAATTGGTGGCGGACAACTTGCCTGGATGATGGCGGATGCAGCACAGAAGCTAGGAGTAGAATTAGTAATACAAACTCCTAGTGAACACGACCCGGCCGTGTCAATTGCTCAGGAAATCGTTTTCGCTCCGGTAGATGACGCCAGTGCTACAGAGATATTAGCTCAAAAATGCGATGTCATCACCTTTGAAAACGAATTTGTTAACCTGCAAACTTTATCTCTTTTAGCACAGCAAGGTGTTTGTTTCCGTCCCAAATTAAAAGCTTTAGCTCCTCTTTTAGATAAATATCATCAGCGCTGCTATTTAAGCGATTTAGGATTACCAGTTCCTCAATTTTTCGCTCTTGACCAGACGGAAAATCTCAAATCAAAAATAGAATATCTAGGTTTTCCAGCAGTCCTTAAATCCCGACGCCACGGTTATGACGGTCAGGGTACTTTCATAATTCCGGATTTTGCTACTTTAGAGCAAAAGCTAAGTTATGAAACTACAAAAAAAACTTTAAATCAATCACTTTTCTTGTTAGAAGAATTTGTACCTTTTGAAAGAGAACTAGCAGTAATTGCAGCTCGTTCTGTAGAGGAAAAAATTGTCACTTATCCGGTGGTAGAAACCCAACAAGAACAACAAGTGTGTCGGCGGGTGATTGCGCCAGCCCAGATTACGCCCAATCAACTAGCAGAAATCGAAGCGATCGCACATACTCTATTAAATAGCCTAGAAGTAGTGGGAATTTTTGGAATTGAGCTATTTCTCAGTGCTGATGGCAAAATCCTGGTAAATGAAATTGCGCCCCGTACCCACAATTCTGGGCATTTTTCTATTGACGCCTGCGAAACTTCTCAGTTTGAGCAGCACCTTCGAGCCGTTTGTGGTTTACCTTTGGGAAATCCAGCTTTGCAGTGTGCTGGCGCTGTAATGGTAAATTTACTGGGGTATGAAAATTCTCACAGCGACTACCAAAGCCAGCGTCAACAAATAGCAGAGATTCCCCAGGCGCACCTTCATTGGTATGGGAAGATAGAATCACGTCCTGGGCGAAAGTTAGGACATGTCACCGTTTTGCTAGATAACCAAAATAGAGAATCGGCAACGGCGCTCGCCAACGACATTGCCCACACCATAGAATCTATCTGGTATCCCAGGTAAATTGACCAGAAAATTTCGATGTTGACACACAACATCTTTTTGAAAGCTATAATGAGTGAGTTGCACTACGACGTTGGTGACTGCCATCAAGTTTTTTGATCTATGCCTTTAATGACAAGGGAGTCAACTGTTCTCGTGGCAGTAAACCGGGCATGTACCCGGAAACTTTAAACGAGGAATTTAGGTTCCCACCTGGATAAACCCAGGTCATAAACTTAGGTAAAACGGCGTCGCGGTGAACTTAAAATTATTAGCTCCCAAATTCTAATTGACTTTGGGAGCTTTAATTATTGAAATTAGTATTACTTTTGCCATTTCATGAGCGAACTGACAGTAAATATTGCCATATTTTTG
This sequence comes from Nostoc sp., assembly GCF_036919595.1. Taxonomy (GTDB): domain Bacteria; phylum Cyanobacteriota; class Cyanobacteriia; order Cyanobacteriales; family Nostocaceae; genus Nostoc. The sequence continues at coordinate 9,503 of NZ_JBALCO010000093.1, forward strand.
GGAAACCTAGATACTGATACCATTTCTTTGTGAGGCTGCGCCAAATTTTATTGGCTTCTTCTTTCTTTCTTTGTTTGTTTTTTTGTGTCCTACCCTGCGGGAAGCCACTTCGTGTCTATGCAGTCTTTGCGGTTCGTTCCTCATGTAGTTTGGCGCATCTTCATCCAAAATTGGTATTACAAGGGCAGCATCATCGCTTATCTAGAAAATCCGAGGTTGGGAAAGGAACAGGATTAGGATTAGCGATCGCTCGTCAAATTGTCGAGGAAACCCATAATGGGCGGTTGAGTTGCAATTCTGTGCTTGGCAAAGGAACAAAATTTGTCATTGAGATTCCAGTATCTTAATGGCTACTACTCCGATTTAAAGAAGTAGAGACCTGTAGCTGTATGTTCGCTTATTTTGAGATGACAAAAAGAATTAACCCCTTCTTGGGACAGGAGTAAAGTAGAACGATTTTCCTCTCAATCCATAACGCTTCCAATTTCTCGGTAGTGTAGAGAACAGCGATCGCACAATTCTACAAAATCTGTATAATTTGATTCTAAATCAGGTATCGTTCAGAGTTAAAATGACACAATTGCGTTAAATTGTGGTTAAAGCTACAAAAAATTGTTAAAACAACTAACTAATACCTTATTTCCAGCCTCGGTCTTCCGACTAGACAGTGGTTTAACGTTTATTCATCAACATATTCCCACTACCCCTGTAGTAGTAGCGGATGTTTGGGTGCGGGCTGGAGCCAGCCTAGAGCCAGAACCGTGGTTCGGGATGGCGCACTTTTTAGAACACATGATTTTTAAAGGTACGGCAACGCTACCCCCTGGAATGTTCGATTACAACGTTGAAAACCGGGGTGGTGTGAGTAATGCGGCGACAAGCTATGATTATGCTCATTATTCACTCACTACAGCTGCCCCTTATTTAAAAGATACTCTGCCCTACTTGGGAGAACTACTGCTGAATGCGGCAATTCCAGAAGATGAATTTAGCCGCGAACGGGACGTGGTGCTAGAGGAAATTCGTTCTTGTCAGGACGATTCCGACTGGATAGGATTCCAAACTCTGATTAAAAGCATCTACCCGGATCACCCTTACGGACGCTCGATACTGGGTACTGAGCAATATCTGATGCAGCAGTCACCAGAAGCAATGCGTTGTTTTCACCGCACTCACTATCAGCCGGAAAATATGACGGTGATAATTGCCGGGGGTATAGCCCAGGAACCAGCTTGGGAAATGGTAAATCGTTCATTTGCTGATTTTGGCGAACGCTCTAATTGTCCGCAGTTTGAGAAAGTGGAAAAGCCAGTAATAACAGGAATTCACCGTCAAGAACTGTGTTTACCACGTATAGAGCAAGCGCGGTTATTGATGGCGTGGCTGGTACCCGGAGTAGAAGAAATCCGCACTGGCTATGGTTTAGATTTGTTGTCGGTGTTATTGGCAGAAGGGCGGACTTCGCGTTTAGTGCGTGATTTACGAGAAGATTTACAATTAGTACAAGGAATTTGCAGTAGTTTTTCTCTACAACGGGAATCAAGTTTATTTACAATTACTGCCTGGTTAGAACCAGAAAATCTGGAGGAAGTTGAGTCTTTAATTTGCGCTCATTTGGATGATTTGCAGACTAGAGGAATTAGTGAACAGGAACTTGCCCGCACACGCAGGCTGCTGTGTAATGAGTATGCATTTTCTACCGAAACGCCAAATCAACTAACGGGGCTTTATGGATATTACAATACCATCGCCCAAGCTGAATTAGCTGTGACATATCCTCAGCAGATTCAGTCTTTTGATGCCCAAGAATTGCAAAAATTAGCTCAACAGTATCTCTCGCCGCAGAATTATGCGGTTACTATACTTAAACCGTGTTAGTCATTAGTCATTAGTCATTAGTTATTAGCAATTAGCAAAAGACAAATGACGCTGCCAATTTTGGATTTTGGATTAAATAAGGGATTTCCAAGAAATAAATTACGAACCACTCCAGATGCAGAGAACATAGAGAGAGGATTTTTTGGTCAGTTTTGGGATATTTTTTATTTGGAAGTCCCTAAAAAATCTAAAACATCGGTTTAAATCGCCTGAATTGAGCCATGAAGACAAATAAAATGATTTCATTATTTTGTTTCAAAGCAAGCAAAGTTATTTGTGGGGCAATCTAAAATTTAAAATCCAAAATCTAAAATCGAGTAACAACCGACAAAGGACAAAAGACAAATGACAACAACCTTGCTACAAAAATCGCCTATCCATCGCACCGTATTGAACAATGGCATTGTAGTGCTGGTAGCAGAAAACCCTGCTGCGGACATTATTGCAGCGCGAATTTTTGTGCGTGCCGGTAGTTGTCAGGAAAATCGGGAGCAAGCAGGGTTAGCACATTTACTATCAGCAGTGATGACAAAGGGATGTGATGGTCTTTCTAGTTTGGAAATTGCCGAAATTGTCGAGTCTGTAGGGGCGAGTTTGAGTGCAGATGCCAGTACTGATTATTTTTTGCTATCTTTCAAGACGGTAACATCTGATTTTAGGGAAATTTTAACATTGGCAGGGCGGATTTTGCGATCGCCTACTTTTCCCGAAACTCAAGTGGAACTAGAACGGCGTTTAGCACTCCAGGATATTCGTTCGCAAAAAGAGCAACCGTTCAATGTCGCCTTTGAACAAATGCGGCAGGTAATGTACCAAAATCATCCCTATGCTATGTCAGTGCTGGGAGATGAAACCACCATGAGCCGCTTAACTCGTGCGGATTTAGTGGAGTATCACCAGACTTATTTCCGTCCAGAGAATGTAGTAATTAGTATTGCTGGTAGAGTCACACCCACAGATGCAGTGGCATTGGTAGAAGAAGTCTTTGGTGATTGGCAAACGCCAGCCCAAGCACTGCCAATATTGAATTTACCTGAGATTAGGGTGGAACCACAGGTAAGGCTGAAGCCAGTACAGACACAACAATCAATCGTGATGCTTGGTTATTTGGGAACATCAGTGAGTTCTGTGGACTACGCCGCACTGAAGTTGCTGTGTACCTACCTGGGAAATGGGCTTTCTAGTCGCTTGTTTGTCGAATTGCGGGAAAAACGCGGTTTAGCTTACGAAGTATCTGCCTTTTACTCCACAAGGCTATTTCCAGCATCGTTTGTGGTTTACATGGGTACAGCACCGGAAAATACTAGCATTGCCCTAGAGGGACTGCGGACAGAAGTAGATTTATTGTCTAGCGATGAAGTATCCGAAAGCGCACTCCAAGCTGCTAAAAATAAGATCCTGGGGCAGTACGCCTTGGGTAAACAAACGAACGGGCAAATTGCTCAGATATACGGCTGGTATGAAATTTTGGGCTTAGGAATTGATTTCGACACAAAGTTCCAAGAATTGATTGCGGCTGTGAGTGCCAAGGATGCGATCGCCGCAGCTTGTAAGTATTTAAAATCACCTTACTTGTCTTTAGTTGGTCAAGAAGAAGCAATTAATCGAGCGATCGCCTAACTGAAAATGTGCGCTCATAAATGCAGCAGCTGTTTTTTAGACCAAGCGGCTGTACCATTAGCATGAGAATATTCTGGGAGTAAATTCCATGCAAAGCAGCCTGACAGCAAGTATTTTGAGTTACTTAAAATTACTAGATCCAACTGTAAATCGCTGTAGAATGGAAAAACGGCAAAAGGGTTGGTGGCCAAAGAGGTCTAAATCTTTATCAGCCATTGAAATACTCTTGTTCTCCACTACGCCTCTGCTTATTGCCTCAACGGCTGTAGTATCAATAGCCGCACCACAAAAAATTGCCCAAGTAAATCCTGGAGATAGCATCAACCGCCCTACCCTTAAAGTTGGTAGCCAAGGCGAACGTGTGTCTGAACTTCAGGCAGCTCTAAAACTTTTGGGTTTTTATTCTGGTGCTGTAGATGGTACATATAGTGAGAATACCGCCAGTGCTGTTTCCCGGTTTAAACAAGCAGCTGGCTTGAATCCAGATGGTGTTGTTGACGCCAGCACTTGGCAACGACTTTTCCCTAAGGAATCGGTAGTAGCATCAACCGTCCCTTCATCCCAGCCAAGATTTAACTCAGCGACAAATTTTCCTGTTCCAACCCAGGCTAGCAACCTTACCAACGTTGCAAATCCTAGCCCCAATCCCCCAAGACCAGCTGTAACACAAGTTGCAACTAGCCCTACAAGACCTCCTACCACAAAAAAAGCTGCAACACAACCTGTGACCAACCCTGAGCCAAGACCTGCTACCCCAAGAAAAGCTACAATTTCAAGGACACAGAAAACGCCGAATCGCACGACATCAACTACTCCAACTCAGTCAAACACAACTACTAACCGAACCCCTGGTATTCAATATACCTCAGAAGGATTACCAATTTTGCGTATAGGGTTACGTGGTTCTGAAGTTGTTAAGTTACAACAACAACTGAAAAAGCTTGGTTTCTTGAAAGGCGATGCCGATGGAGACTTTGGTGTGACAACCGAAGTCGCTGTGAAAGCAGCACAAAAGCGCTATGGATTAGAAGCTGACGGTGTAGTTGGTGGCTCTACGTGGGAGGTTCTTTTGCGGCGATCGCCCCAACAACGTTAGGCTGAGACTAAAGTTGCCACCCACTAGAGTACAATTTTGCCAGTTCCCTTAATGACTTTGGAACTTGCTAGTGCTACATACCCTCTATTAGATACAGAGGTTTCTCTCAGTCGAGAAACCTCTGTAGGAATTTTGCTAATTATATTATTTTTGATGAATTTAATTCGTGGTACATCCTGCAATACGATAAAGATATCTTGATTGAAAGTATCTCTCTATGCGAGCGCTGAAAAATTAGATTGCTTTTGATCTGATAAGAGAAGTACAACATAGGAGCTAAATACAACTACGCTTGATGGTGTTATAGATTACAACTGGTAATAGTCAAATTAATTAAACTTACTGCTAATTCCTCTAAAAAAACTTATGCAACACTTTTTATTAACTTGGCTCGGTAGTGCGGTGGCGTTATTTCTTACTGCTAATATCGTTCCGGGATTCTTTATCAAGAATTTTGTGACTGCCTTGATCGCCGCCCTTGTGATTGGTCTGGTTAATGCATTTATTAGACCAATTTTGCAGATTTTGACATTTCCGATTACCTTACTCACCTTTGGTTTATTTACATTAGTGATCAACGCCTTAACCCTTTGGCTGGCAAGTGGACTAACTCCTGGTTATGGTTTTGAGATTCAGGGCTTTTTACCTGCTTTGTTAGGTTCAATTGTGCTAGCAATTGTTTCTAGCATAATTAACTATTTATTGAGAGTTGTTGACTAGAAAAATTAGTAAATTGTAATACTCATATTTGAAGCTTGGGCAACAGCTAGGGTTACCGCTCCTGGTTGCCCTTGTAACTGGAAAATTCGTTTAGCAACTAAGAACCTCACCCGCAATTCCTCTATGCTTGCAAAGGAGAAAACAGTCAACGATGTGAGTTGAGCAGCTGCAAGAATAGCAGCTGCCTCTGCTACGCTAGGTGTACCTACTTTGTGGTCGGTAATTGTGGCAGGGTTGGGGACACAGACAGAGCGAAGGATTTCCGCAGAAAAGGTTTTTAGGGGCAAACTTCGTAGGCGACAAAGTTGTACTAAACCAACTTCCGAGGCTTTAGTGTCAATAGTAGCAATTCCTGCGATCGCACTTTGAAAAAGTTGATTTTCTTGAAATACTTCCTCAATTGCCCGATCAATCAATTGCCATGAGGTTCCCCGTTTACAACCGATTCCTACCCAGAAAATCTGCTGCACTTGCTCTATTTTCTCATTCAGTTCGTCAGGATTTGACATACTTGGATTTACTCTAACAGCCAACCGAATAAATCTCCTACTGTCAGCCTCAACTCACTTGCAAAATCTGGCACAGCAAGTAAAGCTTCTAGTTCATCCAACATAATTGACTGTTTATTGCGAATGTACACAAATACCGTTTGTTCTTCTGGATCAATCAGCCAACCCATTTGTGTTTCATAATTCAGGCAATGTAAAATATTTTTCGTAACTTTCGTTTGTCTATGGTCAGGCGATAGAATCTCAATAGTCCAATCGGGAGCTGCTGAAAATAAATTTGCTACCCTGCCATTTTCTTTGCGAGGCATTCTATCCCAAGTAAATACCGCTACATCCGGGACAATTGATCTGCCACCAAATGTACATCGCAGTTCTGGATATGCTCGTGCAACTTTTTGGGGTTTCAAGACAGCATTAATAAAAATAATCAGTTCACCTTGAATAGTGCTATGTTCTCCCTGTGCCATAGGTTTTTGAATAATTTGACCATCGATGTATTCACTAGCGGGCTTCGTTTCTGGTAAAATTATAAACTCTGCCAAAGTTATGTTTTTAGATGATGTCCGTACCATTTGCGATCGCCTCCAAGTCCAGCAATTCTGATTAACTAACCGCCAAGTACACAAAGAAGAAATCAGCTTTAGCTTAACTTTTACTCTGCGTACCTTTGCGTTACCTCAGCATACCTTTGCGTTAAAAAAATATATTACATTCTCTCCAATACCTGAATTCCCAATAAAGATAGTCCCAACTTCAGGGTTCTAGCAGTCAAATCACATAAAACCAAGCGAGATGTTCGCTGCGGTTCCTGTGCATCCAACACCTGAACTCCCTGATTGCGGTCATAAAACTGATTAAACTTTTTACTCAGTTCGTACAAATACTCACATAAACGATTAGGTAGCAAGTCTTGCTCTACATTACTAATAACTTCATCCAGTTGAAGTAAATATTTTGCCAGCGTTAATTCTGTTTCATGCTGCAACAAGACAGCATTGTTTCCCAACTCCTCAAAGTTAATATCACCCTTGCGGCTAATCCCCTGAATCCGCGCATAAACATACAGCATATAGGGCGCCGTATTGCCTTTGAGATCCAGCATTTTGTCGTAGCTGAAAATGTAGTTACTGGTGCGGTTTTGGCTTAAGTCTGCATACTTAACTGCACTGATCCCAACTACTCTAGCAACTTCATTAATAAATTCTTCAGTTTCTTGGCGTTCTTCTTCCTGTAATCTAGTTTTTAGGTCAGCATGGGCACGCGAAACAGCTTCATCTAATAAATCCCGTAACCGCACAGCATCCCCAGAACGAGTTTTTAATTTTTTACCATCTTCTCCTAACACCAACCCAAAGGGAACATGCACTAATTCCACATCATCGGGAATCCACCCAGCTTTGCGTGCTACCTGGAAAACTTGAGCAAAGTGGTTTCCTTGTCCAGCATCTGTTACATAAATTATCCGCTTTGCTTCATCCTGCTGAATTCGGTAGCGGAGGGATGCTAAATCTGTTGTGGCGTAGTTATAACCACCATCTGATTTCTGCACAATTAAGGGCAAAGGTTCACCTTCTCTATTTGTAAATCCTTCTAGAAAAACGCATTTTGCCCCTTGATTTTCTACCAGTAAGCCAGATTTTTCTAAATCTTCCACAACGCCAGATAGTAAGGAGTTGTAGAAAGATTCACCCCGTTCAATTATCTCGACATCTAGCAAGTTATAAATTATTTGAAACTCTCGCCGCGACTGTTCGCACAGCAATTTCCAAGCATGGAGTGTATCTTCTGCACCTGTTTGTAATCTTACAACTTCTTGTCGTGCTGTTTCTTGAAAAGCTGCATCGGCATCAAACCGCTGTTTAGCTTTGCGGTAAAAAGAGACTAAATCACCAATATCTAAAGCATTAGCCGTGGTAAGCGCGTCTGGGTAAACTTCCCGGAGATAGGCGATTAACATTCCAAACTGTGTACCCCAATCACCCACATGATTTAACCGTAAGACATCGTGTCCTTGAAATTCTAAAATCCGGGCGATGGAATCACCAATAATTGTAGAACGCAAGTGTCCAACGTGCATTTCTTTGGCAATGTTTGGACTAGAAAAATCCACAATTTCCCGCTTAGGCGTTTTTGCAGCTGGAACTCCTAACCGGGGATCAGTTTGAATCGCATTGAGTTGGGCTTCTAAATATACCGTTTTCAGTTTTAGATTGATAAATCCTGGCCCAGCGATTTCTGGCGGTTCGCAGATTTCGGATACATCTAGTTTCTCAACGATCGCTTGTGCGATCGCTCTTGGTTGCAATCCTTTCTTTTTACTCAGGGATAAAGCCACATTCGCCTGATAATCACCAAATTTAGGATTGCTAGCAGAAACCAAAATTGGATCTACTCCAGCGAAGTCAGCGCCAAAAGCCGCAACTATTGCCTGTTCAAGCTGAACTTTTAGTTTTTCTTGTGTAGCGTTCATATATAAATTTTATCTGTGAGAGAGGGAATGTAGCTCTGGAAAAGTTTGATTATTCACTTTACCAATCTGGAGATTGTGAAGAGAGATAAAAAATCAACATGCCGCTTGCAAAAGTATCTTTTTTGACAAAACTGCGTCTAGCTGACCATATTTTGCACTTTCAAGTCTTCATGCGCTACGAGGTCGCTAGACATAAATAATAACCTTGCTGTTTTTACAGCAAAGTTTTAACGCTGGCGACTTACCTTGAAGCGTTTTCGAGCCAATTTATTTCTAAACTATCACAGGCATCGCTAAAAACTCAACTGCCTCAACGGTTTGATTGGGCTGCGTTTCCAGTAGAAAGGTGCGTTACACTTCGTTTACGCACCCGATAAAATATTCCCCAAATAAGGAAATTTCCCGAAAATAGGAAATCTGATTGACTTTTGACTTCTCAATTAACGATATCTGTAACAGAAATTTAGACTCTACAGATAAGTATTAGCAAAGTACGCGAAGTTATCAAACGACTAGAAGCTGATGGTTGGTATCTTGCCAGAACTAAAGGTAGTCATCAACAGTTCAAACATCCTGATAAACCCAGTACTGTAACAGTGTCTGGTAAGCCAAATGTGGATGTGCCAATTGGTACTCTTAAAAATATCTGGAGACAAGCTCAATTGGAGGAAGACTGATGCATTATACAGTTGTGATTGAAAAGGGAGAAACTAGCTACGGCGCTTATGTCCCTGATTTGCCAGGTTGTGTCGCTGTGGGTGAAACTTTAGAAGAAGTCAAGCAAATGATTGCAGAAGCTATTGAATTTCATCTAGAAGGAATGCTAGAAGATGATTTACCTATTCCTAAACCTACAAGCATCGCTCATGAGGTTGAAGTTGCAAACTACATCAAAATATAATTATAGGAAATCACTAAATTAGCACTAAACAATCCTCTTAATACACTGTGGCGGAAGTTCGCACCGCACTTTTCGCTTACAATTTCACACCAGATATACAGTCTCCATTTGGGTTTGATGCTGGTGCTACAGATTTTAAATAACAAATAGCATTAGGATCTTGTACTCCTGGTCGAACATAAGTATAAGCATTACACCTGCTATCATCAATACAAGACTGCTGGCAAATTGAAGCGTATGCTGAAGTCGCAAATCGGTAGTAGTCGCTACCTGGTCTATCTCTACCAAATTCAGCAGTTACGGCATAACGTGGAATAGTGGTTGAGAGTGGCGGCACTTGAGCTGTAGCAGGTTGAGCCAATGGTATGAAGTTTACAACCGTACTAAAACCTAAAATTAACAAAAGTGCCAACCCCAAAAATATAATATTTTTTGAGAAAACAAAATTTTTATTTACATATTGCCAAGCTGTAACCATTTTTAATTTCATAAATCTCTCCTAGCTGCACAGTATTATCAGCTGTGTAGAATACAGCTATTTGCTACCAAATACAAAAATTGTTAATAATTTTACATGATTCATTCACTATGTGACTTGCAGCTACACAGTGAATGAGCTAAGGCAGAGGGGATGAAAGAATCGAGTTGTATTGAAGCTTCTTTGCTTTTGCCCAATCAAGGCACAACTGACGGAAACGATCGCCCCGCACCTCAAAATTCGGGAACTGATCGAAACTCGCGCAAGCCGGAGATAGCAACACCACAGGCGCTTGATACTCCTTAGCTAATTCTGCTGCTCTCGGAACTGCCCTTTCCATAGTTTCCACAATATGGTAAGAATAATAACCCACCTCTTGGAGGCGTTGGGCAAATACGGGTGCAGCAGAGCCAATCAATAATACAGCAGCAGCTTTGGAGTGAATTTTTGCTAGCCAGCCAGTATCATCACCTGCTTTGGCTTCTCCACCAGCAATTAAAATTGCTGGACTTTTCACGGATGCTAAACCAACTTCCGCAGCATCGTAGTTAGTGGCTTTGCTATCGTTAATGAAATCAATACCTTCCCAAGTGCAGATATGCTCCAAACGATGAGCAACGCCAGGAAATTCTCGAATTGCAAGTGCGATCGCATCACGGCTAATTCCGGCTAATCTTGCCGTTGCTACTGCCATCAAGAGATTTTGTTGGTTATGTTCTCCTACCATCCGCAAAGTGGATACTTTCACAATCGGTTCTGGTGCAGAGGTTGCACTCAACTTTTCTACAACCCAGTCGTCTTCGATGTAAAAGCCTTTTTCGCTAATCAGGAAATCTTTTCCTCTCACACTTGTCCAATAGGCATCAGGCCAAGCACTTATACCTAACTTGCTCAAGTAGGCATCATCGCCATTGAACACTTGCAACTCGGACTGACGTAATAGCTTGGCTTTGATGTTGTAATAGTTCTCTAAAGTCTGATGGCGACTAAGATGATCTGGCGTGAAAGTCGTCCAAACACCGATACGGGGTGCAAGAGAACTGGAAGATTCTACTTGATAGCTGCTAATTTCTGCAATCACCCAATCAATACAATTTTGGATTTTAGATTTTTGATTTTGGATTGGAGTTTCTGTCCCTGTGCTGCAAGATAGGGCAACTTCACAAGCGGCGTAGCCAATGTTACCGCAGGCGGGCGCATCTAATTCTGCTGCTTGGAAAATGGCAGCAATTAAAGCTGTGGTAGTAGTTTTGCCATTAGTGCCAGTAATTCCTACCCAAGGTAGCGCTTGCAAATTTCGCCAAGCGAGTTCCATTTCCCCAATGGTTTCAATACCTAATTCGCGTGCCTCAACTAATACGGGAATATCCCAAGGCACGCCAGGACTAACGACTATTAATTGGGGTAAATTAGCACCATTCAATTCTGGGGATTGGCCTAGTTTAACGGTTATTTGCTCGGCAGCGAGTTGTTGTTGTTGTTGCAGGAGGGTTTCGGAGGTGTTGCCATCACTTAGCTCTACCTCCCAACCTTCCCGTTTCAACAATCTTGCCGCAGCAACACCGGACTTTCCTAATCCAATTACAGTAGCTCTAGGCATAGATTGCAGCAGAGTCCCTGGTTAAGCACTCCCTATAGTAGCGTCTATCGGCAAAAATTACACAACTTTTTGTTGACCTACGCTACAGATTTTTAACGATCGCACCAAAATCAGCTAGAACACGGGCATGATTGCGAACTAATCCTAGCAGATGTAATCGATTCCGCTTAACTTCTGGATCGGAGTCCATAACTAGAACGCTATCTGGGCCATCAAAGAAGTTACTAACTGTCGGAGCAATTTTTGCTAGTGCTGCTACTAACAGTTGATAATTTCGTGTCTGCTGTGCTGCTTGAGTTTGCGGTACTGATTCGATTAAGGCATTATACAAAGCTACCTCAGAGGGCTTTTGGAATAATTCTTGACGAACTACGGCTGTCGGTTCTAGCTGTTTTGTATCCAAATCACCTTGGGCGGCTAATCGTGTGGAACGGTTAACGGTTTCGTAGATGTTATCTAAGGTACTGTCGTTGCGGATTTGTTGTAGATATAAGGCGCGATCGCGTACATCCAATAAATCCTTTAACGTCCGTTCTGTATATTCTGGGTCATTGTCACCCAAAACAGCATTTACTAAGTCGTAATCAATTTTCTTTTCTTCTTGTAGTAAAGTGCGGATACGTTGTAAGAAAAACTCTTGTAATGCTGCGGTTAATAATATCTGGTCTTTATGATATTTAACTGCAAAATCTGTTGCTATCTGCTCCAATAAATTCTCTAAATTTATCGGCAAATTATAAAACCAAGTAATTTTAACTACAGCATTAGCAGCCCGGCGTAAGGCAAAGGGATCAGACGATCCAGAGGGAATTAAACCTAAACCAAAGATACTCACCAAGGTATCTAATCTATCTGCCAAGCCGACAATTTGACCTGTGAGTGTTTCGGGTAAAATATCACCTGCTCCCGTTGGCAAATAATGTTGAAAAATTGCCTTTGCTACTTCGGCATCTTCACCACTGGCTAAGGCATATTTTTCTCCCATTATCCCTTGTAATTCTGGGAATTCATACACCATTTGGGTAACCAAATCTGCTTTACATAATAAAGCTGCACGTTGGATTCTTTGGCTTTGGTCTTCTTCTAATTCTAATTGGCTGGTTATTCGCTCGGCAATCTTAACTACTCTATCTACCTTGGCACGCAACGAACCCAATTCTTCTTGAAAAGTGACTTTTTCTAACTGGGGTAAAAAGCTTTCTATTGGCTTAGTTAAATCAGCTTCATAGAAAAATCTGCCATCAGCTAATCTGGCACGAATTACCTTTTCATTCCCTACAGCAACAATATCTGATTTCTTGGGATCACCGTTAGAAATGGTGATGAAATTGGGCAATAATTCTTGATCAAAACTATCTGGTTTGAATACAGGGAAATAACGCTGATGAGTAACCATGACTTCAGTAATTACCTTAGTCGGTAATTCCAAAAATTCTGGTTCAAATTTTCCAACAACTGCGGAAGGATGTTCTACAAGGTTGGTTACTTCTTCTAATAAATCGGGGTAAATTACTGTATACCCGCCTAAATTCTGTACTACTGCCTCTACTTGCTTTCTAATAACATTTGCTCGTTCTTCTGAGTCAACGATGACAGAGGCACGATCAAGGGTGTCAACATAATCAGTCGCTTGGGCAATTGTCACAGGTTCAGGATGCAAGACACGATGACCTTGAGAAATGCGATCGCTCTGGATCGTTTTAGAGCCATTCACTAATTCTAGAGGCAGCACCGTTTCATCTAACAAAGCTACTAGCCAGCGAATTGGTCGGGAAAACCTCGCATCCCCATTCCCCCAACGCATCAACCGCTTACCTTCTAAACCCCAAATCCACTGGGGTACAAGTTCTGTCAAAATTTCTGCCACAGGACGACCGGGAATTCTTTTTTGCACAAAGACAAATTCCCCTTTGTCAGTAGGGCGAACAAACAGCGCATCCAGTTGCACACTTTGCTTTTTGGCAAAGCCTGCTGCTGCTGCTGTCGGCTGACCATCTTTAAAGGCGGCTTGGGCGGGGGGCCCTTTAATTTCTTCTTCTCGGTCTAGTTGCTGAGATGGTAGACCTCTAATCAATACCGCCAGACGGCGGGGAGTACCGTACACCTGGACACTTTCGCCCTTGAGGCTGTTTGCTTGCAGGCTTTGGGGAATGCGCTCTTGCCATTGCAATAAAGCATCACTGACAAAACTTGCAGGTAGTTCTTCTGTACCAACTTCTAATAGAAACCCAGGCATAGGACACTGTTTTCAACTTTGCGTAGCTCAACTTTATCAGTTATTATCAAGCGATCGCTCGTGATTTTTACGGTAACTAGAGTTTGGATGCTTCTTGTGAATCTATAACTATGTATCATCTTTGCTCGAAAAAGATTTTCGCCAAAATGGCTACTATCACAGCAATCAGTGCTACTTTTACAGTTGCGACGCCCAATAGTCCGCACTTCTCTACAAGACGCTGCGCTCAACAGCCGCTCAGTGACCACCGCAAACATCGCTGCTGCTGCTAACAACTCGGCTCAAGCTGTTGAATTAAAGTTAACTGGCAAGGTGATGTTGCGATGCATCGCAGTTTTTTTCTCCGCTAACAGCTTCAAATATGAAGCTACGCAGGAAGCTAGTGTTGAAAAGTTAATGCCTTTGAACTACTCAAAAAAGTGAAATGCTGACTAATAAATTCAATACTGATGACTTGGTTAAAATACTTCATGTGCCACTTTACAAGCTGGAATGTGGGTTTCATGCACGAGATTAAATATAATGCTACAATTCCCTAAGTGTAAATTTAAGCATTAAGTTCACTTTTAACAAAACAGAATTCAGGAGTCATTAGCTAGAATTATCCAATTTAATTCTGTGTGACTCGCAGATAGCGCAGCATTAGCGAGTCCGCGAGCGTCTGAATAAACGGTTTTCAGTCCCTCACCAAATTTAAAATTTGGTCTCTACAATTAGCGCAAAGTCAGAGCAGAGGCTTCCTCCGTAAGCGCTTTGCGCCTTGCCGCAGGCATCTAAACTTTGTAAAAAAGTGGTGTGTCTGAATCCCTTACTATATTGATTCTGTATCCTTCTTAAAATTAGTGAAAACTTCTTATACGTATGGTAAGAAACTTAAATTAGTCAACAATTATCAGTGAACACTGCTAATTGGTAACTAATAACTAATAATTAATAATTGATAACTCTTAAAATTCACCATAAAAAGTTTTAAATAGTCTTGATTGCAATTGTGATTTCAAAAAATCATAACCTGCTCAGAACTGAAATTAAGTAATAAAAGTAGCAGCGCGTATTGAAATTAGCAAGAAATCCGCTCATCTCAGGCTGTCTTCACGAAATTCACAAATAGCTCATGCACATTCTGATCTATTCCTACAATTATCATCCAGAGCCGATTGGAATTGCTCCTTTAATGACTGAATTGGCAGAAGGACTAGTAAAGCGAGGTCACCAAGTGCGGGTAATTACCGGAATGCCCAACTATCCTCAGCGGGAAATTTACGATGAGTATCGGGGTAAATGGTACGTTACTGAACAAAAAAATGGTGTCACCATTCAACGAAGTTACCTCCGAATTAAGTCTAAACCTAACCTCGTAGATCGGCTGTTACTCGAGTTGAGCTTTGTTTTTACGAGCTTACCCCAAGCGTTTAAAGGTAGACGCCCCGATGTGATTATCTTAACAGTTCCGCCTCTACTAGCTACGTTACCAGCAACAATATTTGGTTGGTTATACGACTGCCCCGTAGTTCTGAATGTGCAAGATATTCTACCAGAAGCTGCCGTGCGTATTGGGCTATTGAAAAATAAGTGGATGATCCGAACTCTTGCAGCCCTAGAGAAATTTGCATATCGGACTGCACACACTATTAGTGTCATCGCCGATGGATTTCGTGAGAATTTAGTGAATAAAGGAGTACCTGTTAATAAAATCGTTTGTATTCCCAATTGGGTAAATGTAAATTTCATCCGCCCTTTACCGAAAGAGAACAACTCCTGGATATCTAGCCATCAACTCGATGGTAAATTCGTAGTACTTTATTCGGGCAATATTGCTCTAACGCAAGGTTTAGAAACAGTAATAGAAGCAGCACTTTGCTTACGTCATATCAAGGATATTGTCTTTGTCATCGTTGGCGAATCAATAGCATTGCAAAGGTTGCAGGAATATTGTCTATTAAATGGAGCAGATAATGTTTTGCTGCTACCGTTGCAGTCGCGAGAAAAACTACCCGAAATGCTAGCAGCATCTGATGTAGGGCTGATTGTGCAAAAGCGCAATGTGATTTCGTTCAATATGCCTTCAAAAATACCACTACTGCTGGCGAGTGGTCGGCCGATTGTGGGTTCAGTTCCTGCCACTGGTACTGCTGCTAAAGCAATCCAACTCAGTGGTGGTGGGATAATTGTTGAGCCAGAATCACCCGATGCAATGGCTGCTGCGGTGCATGATTTATATGCTAATCCTGCTCTTGGGGCGAGGCTAGGTCACACAGGAAGACAGTTTGCCGAAGAAAACTATTCCTTGGAGCAAGCACTTGATCGCTATGAGTGGCTCTTTTCTCATATTCTTGCTAATCGAAAATCAACTGTGGGAATCTTGCCGAAATTGGATTCTAAAAAATCAGTTGTGGATGGTTGAAGGGCATGGGGCATTGGGCAAACAGGGCATTGGGCATTGCTGGCTCGGCTATACATACAAAACCCTAATTAGGGAAAATTAAATCACCCATTTGGGTGAGTTAAAAATCAACCGATCGGGTGACCTAAGTGTAGGAAGTTAAGATTAGTCAAAAAGAGGAATATATATTAGAGAACACTGATTGCACCTGTTTCTTAGTGAGAATAACTCGATGAAACTCCTAAACTTGCTTAATAAAGCTGAATTAATCAGCGATCGCTCCATTACTCTTCTCTTCCCTAAGATCAATATTCACTACTACTAAAGAGAGATAAACTCATGTTTATCTTATATCAATCTTGTCTACTATGTGGTTATAATGCAAGCAAGCACTTACATGTGTAAGCAAATGCTCATGGAAAACTTAGCATCAAGGACGGCACAAACTCATGCACACTTGATAAAGTCAGCAACTAAATGTTTGCAACAGCAGGTTTAACCGCAGCCACAGTGCGAGAAATTGCTTGTGTTTCTGCGACTTTATTTCATCACTTTCAGAACAAAGAGCAACTACTAGCTGCTGTGATTACCGAAGCGATCGCTTTACAGTCCTTGAAGGAGACAGGAGGTTCTGTTAATTTGCCTCAAACAAGATCAACCGGACATTGAACGGTGCTTTCTCTCGGAGCAAAATACAGGGTTTATACTGCCTAAAATAATTTGATAAATCATTCGTATAAATAAATTATCGGAGTTAGGAAATGTACAAATTAACTAGAATGTGCTGAACGATATTTGTTTGTTTTAGGTGCTAGACATCGTGAGCGATCGCCAAATACCCAAATATATATTTGTCACCAACATCAAAAAAAAAGAGCTAAAAACTATTTAAACAATGCTTTTTTAGCCAAAAGTAGATTGCCCAAGTCTAAATCCACAAGAGGAGAAACCGAAGATGTCCGATTCTGAGTTCCCTAAGTCTCCCCTTCCCGTTGAAATAGAACAGCCTGCTGTTAATGATTCTAGTCAAGAGTTGCGACCAATACCAGAGCGATCGCCTAAGCCACCTCGAAAGCGGCGTTGGCCTCTAATCTTGGGAATTATCCTGTTAATTGCAGGTGTTGGTTTTGGTTGGCGCTGGTGGCAAACTCGTAATGGCAATGCAGCAGAGGGTGCTGGAGCAGCTCCTCAACCGGCAGTTTCCGTTAAGCTAGCAAGAGTGGAAACTGAAACTGTGCAGGACAGTTCGGAGTTTATTGGCTCTTTAGAGGCTCCACTCTCTGTACCAATCAAACCACAGATTGGAGGGCGAATTAGCCAGATTTTTATCAAAGAGGGCAATCGTGTTCAACAAGGGCAAGTAATTATTAGCCTAGAAATTGATGATGCCCTAGCCCTGCTACGACAAAAACAAGCAGCACTAGAACAAGCACAGGCAAATCTTGCCGAACTCAAAGCAGGGACTCGAACAGAAGTAGTTTCCCAAGCCAAAGCCCAACTAGATCAGGCCCAAGCAAAATATCAAGATGCCGTATCTGGATCGCTACCACAGCAAATTCAGCAGGCTGAAGCTCAAGTTAATTCCGCCAAATCCGATCAAGTACTAGCAGAAGCACGAGCAAAGCGATACGCAGAATTAACAAAACAAGGGGCAACTTCCCAAGATACCCTAGATGAATACGTCAAAAACAAAGCTAGTGCTGAAGCAGCGGTGGTTGCAGCCCAGAAAAACTTAGAGCAACTCCGCAAAAACAGAACTGCTAATATCCAGCAGCTAGGTGCTGCCTTAGAACAACAGAAACAATTCTATAAGCAACAGGTGAACGGCAACCGCCCAGAAGATATTGCTCAAGGGCGATCGCAAGTAAACCAAGCAGCGGCTGAAGTCCAGTCGGCTCAAGTCCAAGTGCAATACACAAAAGTCCTAGCTCCTTTCACAGGTATTGTTGGTAATATCCCAGTCAAGCCAGGACAGTATGTAGGACAAGGGGATCAACTCACCACATTGACCAAAAACGACTCTTTAGACCTGAATATATCCATTCCGCTAAGTCAAGCCAAAAAGTTGCGCTTGGGTTTACCTGTGCAAATGCTGAACGCCCAAGGCCTACCCACAGTAACGGGTAAGATCAGTTTTATTTCTCCAAATGCTAGTTTAGATTCGCAGACAGTTTTGGTGAAAGCCAACTTTGGCAATTTGAGAAATCGACTGCTTAATCTTCAGTCAGTGCAAACCAGAGTGATCTGGAACAAACATCCAGGAATTTTAATTCCAGTTACAGCAATATCTCGCTTGGGTGGGGAGACTTTTGTATTTGTGGCTGAAGCGCCAGAACAAAAGCCTAATACTGAAGCATCGGCACAAAAGCCTAAAGCTGAAGCAGCATCTTTAGTAGCTCAACAAAAGCCCGTGAAATTGGGAGTTATTCAGGGGAATAGTTATCAAGTTATCCAAGGACTAAAAGCTGGGGACAAAATTGTTGTTTCCGGTATTCTCAGCTTAACCAATGGCGCTCCCATCAAGCCTGCACCGCAAGAAGTGAGTAGTCGGAGTTTTTAATATTTGTACCAATCGATAACTACGTAATGCTCAATTTCTATCTACCCATTTTCTAATGATGTTTACGATCAAATTGATTTAGTAAGTAGCTGGGTGAAATTAAATATAAAATGTCATTGCGTTGGCGTAAGCCTTCTCGTAGGGTACAGAAGGCAGTGGAGTGTTCACGTAGCGTCTAGTAAAGTTGCAATCTCAGTCTTTGCGATCGCAACTCTTAAAGACCAAGGCGCGAACACTTCATACCCTTCTCCTGGCAAAAACCAAGGTGAACAGATTATCCTTTGGACTACGCAATGACAAACTATCTTATATTTATTTAGATCCATCTACTTAATATTGATTGGTTTGGCCAGTAAGAATGCTATGTTGCTGGACTCGATGTTAGAGACATCGCCGTTTTATTCCGGTCGGAACATAGACGATATGTCTACCTTTCTGATAAAGTAATTTGGTCAAAAAAACCAATGCAGTAAGCAATTATTGACATGAATAGTTGTCCAAAATTTTTAGCTGCTATAGCTGGTACTTTCCTAAGTCTAATGACGATAGACGTTAACTTAGCACAAGCTGCCAACTTTACCTTTACATCAATCGTTAATAATAGGGATAATAAGGACTTCTTCGGTATCGGTGGTGGACCCATCAACGATAATGGTACAGTAGCTTTTGTTGCTACGACATCTTTAGGTAAAGGCATCTTTACTAGCAACGGCAACGGAGCGTTTACTACTGCCCTCAAACCGTACCCACAATTCTCATATGCTATCAATGGTCTTGCAATTAACAATAGTGATACAGTAGCCTTCGGAAATATTAGACCTCTTGCAGAATTATTTTTATGTTATAATAGAAGGCTTTGCTTCCATACTAATGAGGTGGAATAATTGAGAAACGTGATACTTGGG
>NZ_JBALCO010000094.1:0-31904 GCF_036919595.1 Nostoc sp.
AGGTACTGTGGCGAGGTTGGTTAAAATTACACGATCTCTGTGAGGGTTGGCAGCTTGCAAAAGAGACTTAACGGGAAAAGTCAGGCAGAACAATGTCACACACAAGTGTCCTCAAAGGTCGGTCTACTTTCGTCTTTGCGTCTTGGCGCAAAATTATCACCTTTGCGCTAACCAATCGATAATCTGGGCATTAACAACATCTGGAACTTCATCGTGGGGACAATGACCGGCATTGGGAATGGGAACAATTTTGATTTGTTTGCCATTTTCTTGCGCCTTTTCGTAAATCTTAGCCCCGGTAATTGGTGTCCAAGGATCATCAGCACCCCAAATCACTAATAAAGGACATTCGACTTTGGGCAATAGTTCCTCTGGACTTGGGCCAGGAGGGGCTGTGAGAATGGAGGCGAAAACTTGTTGCGCTCCTGGGCCGCAAGAGGGAGTATAAAGTAAATCGACTAATTCATCGGTGACAGCTTCACGGTTTCGGTAAACTTGGTAGAGGGTGCGGCGAATTTGGGCTTTTTGACGGGTGCGGTTATAGACAAATTTACCTGTAATTGGCGATCGCACAAACCGATTAAAAGCTGTCATTACCATCCGTAACGGCGGGTTCAATTCGTGGGGACGATGACTCAACCCACCCGCAGAGTTAATTAAAATACCACCAGCAGCAATTTCTGGATGTTCTACCAGTACAATCAAGCTCAAAAGTGCGCCGATAGAGTTGCCAATAAATACAGCAGGTTCGTGTATGTGTGCTGTGCAGAAATCTTTCAGCAGTTCTACCCAAACTTCCACAGTGTAATCAATGGGCGCTTTATCGGAACCACCAAAACCCAAAAGATCCAAAGCAAACACCTGGTAGCCAGCATTTGCTAAAACTGGGATATTTTTGCGCCAGTGTCCAATGGAAGCACCAAAGCCGTGAACCAGTACCAAAGGGCGTCCTGTACCCATGACAGTGTACTGAATTTTGTAGCCCTGCCAAGTCCAAATGAGTTTTTCAAAGGCGTCTTGGCTTGCAAACTGCTGTGTAGTTACAGTCATTAATAAGATTCATAAAGTATTTCTTCAATATTAATGTTCCCTGACCTTAAAGAAGACTGAACAAAATGTTATTTTTGAACCCATCGCCAAAGCGGCGTTCTTCCTCCCCATCACCAGTTGATAATGAAAATAGGCGTTATCTTCACAAATTTTATGTTCTTAACTTGGTTAGACAGCAACTCTTGGCTGCTAGAAATCGGCGGTAAACGGATACTAATTGACCCTTGGCTGGTTGGTTCTTTAATTTTTAGCAATTTGGATTGGTTATTCAAAGGTTCGCGATCGCAAGAGCGCCCGATACCAGATAATATTGATCTGATTCTGCTGTCTCAGGGTTTAGAAGACCATACTCACCCACCAACGCTCAAGCTGCTGGATCACAGCATCAAGGTTGTAGCTTCTCCCAATGCAGCCAAGGTAGTACAGCAGTTAGGTTACACTCAGGTAACAGTATTGGCTCATGGTGAAACTTTCACTTTAGATAATCAAGTTGAAATCAAAGCTTTCCCCGGTTCTCCAATTGGCCCGACTCTGGTGGAAAATAGTTATCTCCTCAAAGAATTGAAGAGTGGTTTAACTGTATACTACGAGCCTCACGGGTATCATTCACCGCAACTTAAGCAGGCTGCACCTATCGATGTAGTGATTACACCGTTTGTTGACATGACCCTACCTTTGCTTGGGCCGATTATTAAAGGACAAAATAGTGCCTTAGAAGTAGTAAAGTCGTTACAGCCTCAAGTAATATTATCCACAGCGGCTGGAGGAGATGTGGCGTTTGCGGGATTGCTGATGAAATTCATTCAGACTAAAGGAAGTGCTGAGGAATTTCGTTTGTTAGTAGAGAAAAACAATCTTTCGACGCAGGTGCTTGAACCGAAACCAGGCGATCGCTTTCAACTAACATTAGAAAAGCGAGCATTAGCAATCTAAGTTGCAGCTATCCCTAGCGATTATAAATCGTGGCTATACAAACATAGTCCACCTACGCAGACTAACGGAAAATAAAAGGTTTGCTAACCTGCAAAGGCAGGTAAAGTCTCGTCTAGCTAGGACTTCTAGTCGCCAGGGCTAATTCCGTTCTCTAGCTGAATTATCTTGCATATACACTTTTCTAATCGGAAAAGGAATTTGAATTCCTGCTTGCTGATAGCGTTTGTGTAATTTTTTGACAAATAGATGTTTACCAATCCGCTGATCAAAGTATTCACTTACCCGCATATAAAGCGTAAAATCTATATTAAAATCATTAAAAGTATGAAATCTGATATATGGTTCACTTTCTTTTAATTCCGGTGTAATTTATTGCATGACTTCTTTGGCAACTTCTACAGTCACTTTTTCAACTTGTTCCGAATCGCTATCATAACTGATACCCACATCCATTGTTAAAGTAATTTCTTTTGCAGGTAAATGATAGTTGGTGAAAATTGCAGTAAACAACTTAGAATTAGGAACAATGACTACATTATTTGAAATTTATTTAATTGTCGTATTCCGCCAAGAAATATCTATGACATATCCCTCATGTCCAGCATCTAATTTTACATAGTCTCCGGTTCTAACTTGCTTAGAAATAATTAAGTAAAACCCAGAAAATAAATTTGCAAGTGTATCTTGGAGTGCCAAACCAACTGCTATACCACCAATACCTAAGGTTGTAATTATCGGTGTAATTTGAACACCTACTGTTTGCAATACAATTAATGTTCCCAAAACGAAAACAGTAGCCTTAGCAAGATTAGAAATTAGTGATGTGGGAACCCCTTCTGCTCTGCGAATAAATAAATTAACAAAACCAGCAGTCAATCTGGCTAACACTAGGGTTACTCAAAACAGTAATGCGATCGTCAGAATTTTTCGCAGAACAATGGCAATATCTGGCTTGAGGGGAGAACTCAGAATTGCCCAAAAACAACCGGCGATGAAAAACCAAATAAAAGTCATCCGGTGCAGAGAGCGAAATATAATTTTACTCTCAACAATTCGTTTATTAGTAACCAACGTTTCCAGTTTTTTAAAGATAACTTATTCCCCAATTATTCCAGCCAAAAAGCCAGCTAAAATAAACTAGATCGGCGTAATCCATTCCATCATATAAATTTTAAATTTTGAGTTTTACATTTAGGATAACAGCACTATTGCTGCAATTATGGCTAAATTTTGCCTTGTTAGTTGTCGGATTACCTGCTTAAGATTTTCTTTCCTTATGGACTTGCCAATTATTTACCATTCAGATTATATTGCTCCTCTACCTGAAGGACATCGCTTCCCGATGTCTAAGTTCAGACAACTCTACGAATTACTGTTAGCTGATGGTGTAGCTAATCAAGAACAATTTCACACCCCCGAACGTCCGCCGCTAGAATTGATAGAGTTAGTTCATACTCCAAGCTACGTTCAAGCTTACTGTGAGGGAACCCTAGATGCCAAAGCACAGCGTCGCATTGGTTTGCCTTGGAGTCCAGCATTAGCGAATCGCACCTGTGTAGCGGTAGGTGGTACGATACTCACTGCTAAACTGGCACTAAGTCAGGGTTTAGCTTGTAATACGGCTGGTGGAACTCATCATGCCTTTCCTAATTATGGATCTGGTTTTTGTATTTTCAACGATTTAGCGATCGCCTGCCGCGTTTTACAAAAACTCGGACTTGTGCAGAAAATCCTAATTGTAGATTTGGATGTCCATCAAGGAGACGGCACCGCTTTTATCTTCCAAGACGACGACAGCGTTTTTACTTTTTCCATGCACTGCGAAGTCAATTTCCCCGGTACTAAACAAAATAGCGATTTGGATGTTCCTTTGCCGGTGGGAATGGAAGATGACGCTTATTTACAAACATTAGCGAATTATTTAGCAGATTTATTGTCTAAAGTCAAGCCAAATTTAGTATTTTATGATGCAGGTGTTGATCCTCATATAGGCGATCGCTTGGGAAAATTAGCTTTAACCGATGCTGGCATTTTTCGCCGAGAAATGCAGGTTTTAAGTACCTGTATGAGTAGCGGTTATCCTGTCGCCTGCGTGATTGGCGGCGGTTATGCTGATGATATGAAATCTTTAGTCTGGCGGCATTCCCTGCTGCATCGGGCTGCTAGTGAAGTTTATCAGCAGTACAAACTTTGATGCAATATTACTTCTTGTAAAAATCCTAATTTATTATTTGGAACTACAGATGAATTATCTGTGTTCATCTGTGGTTTTATTTTCCTAAATAGAAAAATTTTGTCGCAAAGGCAATACTGGATGAACAAAGTCAAACTCAGAATCTACGAACTAGCAAAAGAATTGAATTTGGATAGCAAGAAGCTATTAGCAATTTGTGAAAAGTTCAAAATTGTAGTCAAAAACCATACTAGTACAATCTCAGAATCCGAGGCAGAACGTATTCGTGTTGCGGTAAATAAACTAACAGCAAAATCCTCTAAAATTAAAAAAAATTCTGAAGATTGGGGCTATATGTTTATAGCTTCAGCAATTGATAGTTTCATCCGCCATCTTGAAGGTGAAACTGTCCTTAAATCATATCCAGAATTTAGGGAGCGGCGCGATCGCGCCAATGAGTTAATGTTGGAATGTGTCGGTAAAAAGCCTTGTCTATTTTATGTGCGTCGCAAAGGTGCAGGGAAAGAGCCAAGAGAAGAAATTTGGGATTTGACAATAGCAACAGACTCCGATGATTTTCAATTACCTGCAAGACTTGAGAAGCTCAGAAAAACTTTAGGATTCAGAGCTGCTGTACAAAAAGATGGACACGGCGGTTTAAAGATACTGTCGGCTCAATTGTTACAATCCTCACGGGGACACGCCGACAGCTATGCTGTACCTTGTCACTTGCGTTTGCTACCGAATCATCAGCATCATCTCGACATTCCGCCAGTTACATTGAAACGCATAGCAGCCGCGCCAGCTTGTGGCGACCATGTACCTACAGAAGATCAGCTGAAAACTTGGAAAGCATTTTTGCAGATTGAGGAAAAAATCGCTAAAGCACGTCAATTTTGCGTGCGTTACATAGGTCATAACTATAACTTTAAAAG
Organism: Nostoc sp.; assembly: GCF_036919595.1. Classification (GTDB taxonomy): domain Bacteria; phylum Cyanobacteriota; class Cyanobacteriia; order Cyanobacteriales; family Nostocaceae; genus Nostoc. The sequence goes on from NZ_JBALCO010000094.1 coordinate 5,092, forward strand.
GCGGATTAGTTTTGAAATTGATGTAGCCTCAGGCACCCTCGACGGCTTTTATCAAAATTCCCTCGAAGTGGAAAATTTCTGGGAACGAGCAAGACAGGCAAAGAACGAAGACTTGAAGCTTTTTGAAACTGCTCCCATCGGAAAAAATTGGATTAACGGTCGTCAATTAGGGACTGTTGAAGAAGTTGATCCCAACCGTTGTATTATCAGCCTCAGATTAGAACGCGACTTAGCTGAATATATGGCAGCAGAGCGTTATAAATTGCCAGCTATTGGATTTTTGTGTTTCGAGGCCGTTGGTGATATTCAGCAGATTCAGCGCAAGAAAAAAGCTTTGGATGATTTGAATAATGGTTATACCCAAAATCCCTACTTGGGCAACTTTTTATTCGATGCTTCCCAGGCTAGACAAATCAAAACAACTGTCGAACTTCAACCACAAGATTTGTTATTATCTTCTGCTAATCCTGGTCAGAAAGCAGCAGTAGAAAAGGTACTAGCCGCTAAGGATCTTGTTCTCATCCAAGGCCCACCAGGTACTGGTAAAACTACCGTAATTGCCGAGATTTGCTATCAAATTGCCCTTCGTGGTGGACGTACCTTAATCGCGTCTCAAGCCAATTTAGCAGTAGATAATGCCCTGAGTAGATTAGTTCATAACCCAGTGATTCGGGCTGTACGTAAGGGGAGAGTCGAAAAAGTTGGGGAGGAAGGACAGCCATTTTTAGAAGACCAAGTGATTGGCAGATGGCTAGAAAATACAGCAAATGACTGTGAAAAAAATCTTACTCAACGACTTGAAAATATCCAATTTTTCAGTCAATTACTAGCATCATCACAAAGATTTACAGCTTACTTACAAGCAGAGGAAGAATTCAATCAGCAACAAAGTAAATTTAATCTAAATAAGTTAGAATTAGAGGAAAACTTTAAAAATCAAGAAAAATATTACAACGAAACTGTAAGACAACATAACGCGGTTGAATCTCTAATTGCAGGACTGGAAAACATCCTAAATACTGCACCAAATCTCAACTGGGAAGCTCCAGAAGTAACAGATTTTTTGCCACTTCTTAAGCCATACACAGAAGGTAACAGTTTAGGAGAAGAATTTTTAGCAAATGTTCGTAAAACCATAAAATATACTGATGAACTTGGTTTTGTGCGCCCGGCGATTGGTGCTTTTGGTTTAGCAGTTTGGTTGCGTGAAACTGTAGCAAGAGAAATTTCTGAATTTAAAACTGCTTTTACTTATGCTCAAGATGCAACTAAAGCTATGTTAGAAGTTGCAGCATCAGTGCAGATTGTCAAACAAAATTTCGCCTCATTAAATCAGCTACAACCAGATTATCAGCAATATCTTACCAAACTGCAAAACATTCAGCAAACAATCCAGATATGGGAAAACCGCAAACGGGAAATAGATTATATTATCTCAGCAGTTAAAGAATGGAAATCTACAGCACCTTCTCATCTGTATCAAACTTTAAAAGATTGTCATCAATTAGGTTTACCACTAACAGAAAATTTAGTAGATTTGCCGCTAGGTTTATTGATGTTTGCTAATACATTAAAATTACCAATAGTACCAAAAATTTACAATATTAACCTACCAGACTGGGAGCTATTAGCAAAAGCGATCGCTTATGAGATAGACGGAGGTTTTACTGACAGACGGGGTAAACAGCATAATTTCAGCTATTTTTTACAACAAAATTTTAGTCAGATTCCGATGGTGCTATCAAAAAGCGATACCTACGGTGGGCTTTGCCTACGCACTCAATGGCAAGAAACCTATCAACAGTTTAGTAATTATCAACTACTCAACCCCAAACAGCGAAAATTGCTGGTTGAGAACACCCAGGCTTTCTTAATTAGAATGCAAAAAACCTATGGTGCATCATGGGAATGGAATAATATCGACTCTACTCTCACCAGAATTACACAAGAATTACTAGATACTATTCTTATAAATGCACGTCAATGCGTTTTAAAAGTAAAAACGGAAACAGAACAACAGCTTCAGCATCTGCAACGACAATTAAAAGAACTTCAGAAAAATGAAATCAGCCAACAGCAAATATCCGTTACTCAAGCTGAGGTAGAAAAAGCGCAGCAAGACGCTAATTTGCAACTTGGACGAGTTATTAATATTTTGCAAGAACTTAATCAACAAAATATACCTGCTCAATTACGCATTATAACTGAAAAATATCTTGCAACACAATCAAATATTTGGGAGCAGCCGCAAGAATTCTCAAATCAAGTGAATTCCTGGGTAACTTGCATCAGTCAGCTTGAAACCCTAATTTCATCATTAGAACCTTTTGCTGTACTGGAGATAATTAAAAATTCTTTACATGAGCATTTGTCAAAGCTACAAGGAGAAACTGAAACTTTTCTCCAGCAGCTTCAAAAGCTACAAATTAGTCTCCACGAAATAGAATATAAATTACAACCACAGCCATCAGAAAATTTAATAGGAGAAAGAAACTGGTGGTTGACAGAATGGGAAAGAATACCGGATAAATTTAAGCTAGAAAATTATGCGGCTGACTTATTCAATATAGAGTTATTACGCAGCATTAATATTAAATTTGAATCTTGGCAAGAGCAACTTAAAAAAGAAGAAAATTATCTTAATAAATATCAGAATTTTGTACAAGATTGGATCGGAAAACTCAGACAGCCAACTGAAGGCGATCGCGACGATTTAAGGCGTATATATTTAGATAATGCCAACGTCGTTGGTATCACTTGTGTTCAAGCTGCAAATAGAGGTTTTTCTGAAGAATTCAAATCTTTTGATGTTGTGATCATTGATGAAGTTAGTAAGTGTACTCCACCAGAGTTACTAATTCCAGCTTTGAAAGGTAAAAAGTTAGTCATGGTAGGTGATCATCGGCAATTACCACCCATGCTTGATACTAGCACTTTAGAAGAAGTTGCTCAAACAATTGGCAATACACGAGAAGAACTACAATTTTTAGAAGAATCACTGTTTAAAAGTCAGTTTGAATCTGCTGATGAAAGCATCAAGCAAATGCTAACTACACAATATCGAATGCATCCCTTTATTATGGGGGCAATCAATCAGTTTTATGATGGTAAACTAGAATCTGGTATTTTGGAGCCGGATACAAAACGCGCACATCATTTAGCAGGCGAAATAATCCAAGAATCTCAGCATCTTATCTGGGTAAAAACGCCTATAGAGAATCAGTTTTTAGAGCAACGAAATGGAACTTCTTACTTTAATACTCAAGAAATTGATGCGATTGAACGTCTGTGTCAACAGTTTGAGAGTACTTGGGCTTCTAAAGTTGCTAATGGTGAACCTAGAAAAGAAATTGCTGTAATTACGTTTTATGGCGCTCAATTAAGAAAAATTGATGAACGTCTGCAATCTGAACTTTTCCCTTCGTTAGAAATTCGTACTGGTACAGTAGACAGATTTCAAGGTATGGAACGACCTGTTGTAATTGTGAGTATGGTTCGCAACAATAGTAAAGGAGATGTGGGATTTGCGAAGAAGCCAGAACGGGTAAATGTTGCATTTTCTCGCGCTCAAGAACTACTGATAATTGTGGGTTGTCATAATTTATTTACCCATCAATCAGGTAAAGTCGGAAGTATGTATTCGGAAGTTTCAAATATTGTAAGTCTTCATGGAGGTTTTGTAGATGTTTCTCGCCTCTTCAGCTAAATATATTTCGAGTAGTTAGCAATGCCTGTGATATTGTCGGTAAATATTAAGTACTAACTATTGTAAGTAAATTGTTTTAGGAAAAAGTAAAATATAATACTAATATAAATATGACAAAATGAAGTGCGGAATGTGGGTAGTACGCACAAGTCATAGTAGCTAATTTGTCAAGTTCTTTCAGAGTGTAAATTTTTTAAACGTTCATTTGTTAAACAGCACCTGACAGTCTACTCTGAAGTTGATATAAGACATTACAATACCGTAAAAACACTAAGGCTAAAATCTCCAGCCTGCAATGATCTCTTGTCCGTTGTTTTGAACCTGAAAGCGTAATAGTTTTCGTCCCGGCACTGTTTTGAGGGACTATTTAATTGCGCGAATTTACCGCTATCGCATCTCAGCACTATTTGCAGAAAACAGAACTTCATTGGAGGTACGCTCGTGAAATTATCTAAACTGTTTAAAATTCTATGTTTCACAACAGCATTTGCAATTTCATCACCATCTATGTTGCTTATTCAACAAAACAAGGCTTTGGCAGGTGCAGGTACATCTACCCTTAATACAGGCGAATTATTATCCCCTGATCAATACCTGATTTCACCTAATCAGGAATATACAGCTGTACTGCAATCTGATGGAAACTTTGTTGTTTATGATTCATTCGACAATGTTATGTGGGCATCAAATACTTTTGACACAGAAGTTAACAACATCGTCATGCAATACGATTGCAATTTAGTCATTTATGATTCTAATGCAATCCCCACTTGGGCAACTTTTACTACAGGTGGTTCTAGTTGTAGTCTCCAAGTTCAAGATGATGGGAACTTGGTAATTTATAGAGGTGATAATGTTCCTGTATGGGAAAATGGTACAAGATTGAGACCCTAAAGATAAGCTACCTTGATAAGAAGATGTTTTAAAAGGGTCTTTTGCTCTCATAGTTAGTACAGCAAAGCATCTCAGTACATGGTGCAACCTTGATTTTACGTTGTATTTAACCCAGTGCAGAACTGCAAAATTATATGTTTCGGGACTTTTAAAACATCCTCTTAATCTTAAACTGACACTAAGGTGTTAACGACGACAAAAAATAATTTTTGATTTTACAGGAAAGTAAACAGAATGAAAATTTTATTACTCGATCTGAACGGAACAATTCGCTGTGGAAAAACGGGAAAGTATATTGAATGGCCCCAGGGACAAAAACCGATGCTAGGTGCAGATAAAGCAATAGAACATTTTGCTGCTCGTAATTGGCAGATTATAGGAATATCTAATCAAGCGGCAATTGCAGCCGGATACAAAATTTTAGAGGCTACAATTGTAGAAATGCAATTTACTTTACAGTTATTTCCTCAACTTCAAGAAATATTCTTCTGTCCAGATTTTGAGGGTAGAAAATGTATAATGGTGTCTAGAGAAAAAACTATTAAATGTTCTCTAGATTCTGAAGAGGGATATGAATTAGTAGGTAACTTAAAAGAAATTAATTTTAGGAAGCCTGAGGATGGAATGCTTAGAGCAGCGATTGAAAAATATTCCCGGATTAATATCGAGTCTTTTCTAGAATCATGTAAAGTAGATCCTGAATATGATTGCTGGATGATTGGAGACCGTAAAGAAGATAAAAAAGCAGCAGCAAGCCTGGGGATAAATTATCTTGATGCCGAAATATGGCGGCGGCAGTTTGTGCTAAGAATGCACGAAGTACGCCAAATTACTCCCACCCAAGTACGATTTATGGAAGGAATCGAAATTGACGGTTATACCAATTCTGTGTAAAGATGCACCAAAATAAAATATGTGGGTGCTGAAGGTGAGTTGTCATTCGCTATTTACTCAGCAGCGTGGACAAATTTGCAGTGTTTACTCAGAAGTTTCAAACATCGTGCGTTTACATGGAGGTTTCGTTGATGTTTATCGCCTCTTCTGCTAAACCTATTGATGATAATCTCAAGAATTTGGTAGACGAAATTGAAGCGCAAAGTCTTAGTTTATCAGTTTTAGCAGCGCATCAATTTCGCTATAGTTTGCGTCAAACTCCTGTAGAAATAAATATTAAGGAACCTCGCCAGTTTAACGTACTCGAAGAATTTATCATCCGCGCTGCTATTGAATTTCAACCTCCGCCAACAGAGAATGAATTAGCCTCTGTACTTGGGCTTGATTCTGTATTTATCCAAACTACTACCGCAACTCTTCGTTCATTACAAACTCTATCAGCAACATCGCCAATTACAGTCACTCCTGAAGGGCGTTCATTCTATGAAAAAGGGTCTGTACCACAGCCCCCATATCCTGTACAGCTTAATGCTATTACAGACCCTTTAAGCGACAATATTACCTTTCAAGCTGAATCTTTAAACGAGACAGTAATAAATTTGCCTGACTTGGCAGATTTTATAACTATTGATAATACAATTACTGATATTTCCGTGTTACCCCTTGAAGAAATACAAAAAAGTATTCAGGCTTCAGGTTTAGCACTTCATATGCCAGAAGAGGGAAAAATTGTCACTTCGTGTAAGGTAGTAGCCTTGACTCAAAAAATTTGGAGGAAAATATCACTTTTTGTTATCTTCGATGCCCTTGAAGATAAATTGAGTATCCAAATAAGAAGTGGAAAGCAAATTTTAGAGTCAGCATCAAATTGGTTAGAATTGCTACATACCGAAGGCAAAATCTCTTTGCAAGCATTATGTGAATTTTCAACTGAAACCATCAATTATGAGCGTGAAGCCATTCTCAAGCAAAAAAATGCTCAAATAGAAGCTATGCTCGAAAATATTCGCCAAAAGGCGTTAGAAAATGCCACAAAAACCAGTAAGAAAGTAGATAATTCGACAGTGGGAGGTGAAGCCATACAGTTACGCGATGGACAAATTAGCCAAGCTTTTTCAGAAGTTTTAAATTCGGCTAAAAGTCAGGTTTTGATTTATTATCCTTGGGTGAATCAGACCCTTGTAAATGAAAGATTTTTAACTATGTTACAGAAATTAGCTAATCGCAGAGTTTGGATTTTAATTGGACATGGAATTTCGCGGCGACAAGAAGATGAAGATGAACCAATTGCACCAGAAGTAGAGAAAAAACTTCAAGCGATAAAAACACCTGATGGCTTACCATCGGTACAGGTTTTTTGGTTGGGAGATTCTCATGTTAAAGAAGTAATAGTTGATAAAAAAATCCATCTTTGTGGATCTCATAACTGGCTATCTTATCGTGGCGATTATTTACCACGAGGCGAGTCAGTTTATAAAGTTACAATTCCACATCAAGTTCAGGAAGCTTATGAATTTCTCGCTAATCGCTTCCAAAATCACGCTCAAAAATTATGGGAAAATGCTCTAGAAAATCGCGATTTTAAACTGGCTGTAGAGTCTTTATATATGTGGGGTGCGCTAGGTATGGAAGATATTGCACTCAAAGAGATACAGCAAAACGATTGGCTGGAACTTCTGCCCATGTGGTTAAATGTCGCACTTCAAGGGTTAAGGTCGAAGAATATACAAGCTGATCCAGCAATTTTTAAAACAGCACTTTCGTTGCTGAATCAGATTTCTATTGAAGAGGCTTTTACCGTGCAATTACAACAGGGATGGCGTAAGGTTGTAGGTGCGATCGCTACTAACAATCCTAAAACTGCTTTAAACTTACTTAGTGATGAAGTATGGGCGCAGTTTATCCGTCTCAATATTGTTAAAGATAAGGATTCACCTAATGATTTTATATTGCAACCATAGATAACTCAATAGGAAAAACCCTCAGCATTACACTAAAGGCTTTTACTATCGAGTTATCTATAGTTATCTCTTCATACTACCTTGTTATTATCTAAGTATGAATAACAATGCCATAAAATAAAACATTATGGTGCTAGCATTATATTTCCTACTTTAATGTAATATTAATATCTCAGTGGTATACACGCAAAACTGATATATATCTTTAGATATATATTTTTATTTTAAATTAGCAGACGATTTTTAATAAAAAACCCATTGAACGGAGTGTCTTCGGTCTACGCTAACTGTCTAAAACGACCGAGTTTCAATAAGATACATGATGTCTATTTATACAGTTTATGCAGTGGGTAAATCATAATTAGGATATTTTTCATACTTAAGTAATAATTTTCCGGAAGATAGGCAATAAATCTGTCGTCCTGATTTGGTATGAGTTAGCAATTCAATGATTCTTAACCTTTGATTGACTTAAAGATAGATCCAGAGATTCGTCTTGTTCGATACAATTTATAGGCAGAGAGAGCTGAGGAGAACAAGGTGGTGTTATTAAAAGGCTTTGAGATTGAGATTTACACTGGCACGCCTCAAGGTGAAATCGTAGGTCTCTCCGACAAAATTGTTGCAGCTTTGGATGGATTTATGCGAGAGCCAGATAGCCGCAACGTAGAATACATAACCGAACCATCCCCTAATTATGAGAATTTATTGTGTGCCTTGCTGGGTCCTAGGCGGAAGTTGCGAAACTACCTTACTCACTTGGGCGATTACACCTTGATACCTGGAAGTACTTTATCTTTGGGTGGGGGCGATCGCTTTCTGCGTTCCGATCCAGCAAACCCCTATCATGATTACATTGAGAACACCTACGGGACGAAAGTAGTCACCGCCAGCGTACATATCAATGTAGGCATCAGCGACCCAGAAGTATTAATGCGGGCGTGTCGGGTGATCCGGATGGAAGCACCTCTATTTCTCGCCCTCAGCGCCTCATCTCCCTTCCTAGATGGCAAAACTACTAGCTATCACTCCACCCGTTGGGGCCTATTTCCGCAAACGCCTAGCCATGTACCGTTATTCGCCAGCCACGCCGATCATATTCAGTGGGTGGAAAATCAACTCGTTGCAGGAACCATGCAAAACGTGCGGCATTTGTGGACATCAGTGCGACCAAATGGCGATCACCGTCCCTATGACTTGAATCGCCTAGAATTGCGAATTTGCGATTTAGTCACAGATCCCATTGCTTTGCTAGCTATTACTGCCTTATTAGAAGCGCGTTTGTTGCAAGTAATCAAAAATCCTAGCATCGATCCATTAACCCAAAGTACCTTCTCTGGTGAAGAACTCGTCACCCTGACTGCTGAAAACGAAGCTGCTGCTGCTGCTGGTAGTCTTGATGCTCAACTGAGGCATTGGCAAGATGGCAGAAGTATCCTAGCCAGAGATTGGATTGCCCAAATGTACCAAGATGTTTGGGCGATCGCCAAACAACAAGGCTTTAGCTGTTTCCTTTCCCCTTTACACAAAATCCTCCGCGAAGGCAATGAAGCTCAACAGTGGTTGCAATTACACGCAGTCGGTTTTGACAGCCAGCGCGTCATCACTCAGGCTATTGTCGCCACCCAAGAGCGCGAAATCGAACTCGAAGACAAATTGTGTTCGTCCCTATTAGCTTAATTGAGGAGGCAGAGGATGAGGGAGATAAGGGAAAAATAATTAATGCCCAATGTCCGCATCTCCTATCTTCAAACAAATGGTAGATTTTCTTGGAGAAACCACTCACCCCAAAAGACAGAAACACTTATTTACTCTTCATAAAACTTAATATTTCCTGGTTTTAGCCAAATATCCTCTCAGACCATTGCTCTGGGAGGCTTTGTGCTTGGTTTTAAAAATCTAATGGATGGAGGATGCTTGATTATTATTAACAAAACCTATGAATAGTGTTTACCCTTTGGTAGATTTAACATTGACAACCAATTGTTTTATACAATACGTAGATTATACGGATAATGCCTCAGGTAGTTTTAGTTAACCCGCAAATCCCTCCTAATACAGGTAATATTGCTCGGACTTGTGCAGCTACAGGTACGGAGTTGCATCTGGTGGGGCCTTTGGGGTTTGAAATTAGCGATCGCTACCTCAAAAGAGCTGGGTTAGATTACTGGCCTTATGTCAAACTGCACTATCACGAATCCCTAGAAGCCTTTAAAAGCCTACATCAAGAGCGTGGAGGTAGATGGTTGGGTTATACTGTCGGTGGAAATTTTAATTATGTCAGCTTTCAGTTTCAACCCGATGATTGGCTGTTATTTGGTAGTGAAACCACCGGCTTACCACCAACAATTCTGTCAGATTGCGATGCTACTCTGTATATTCCCATGAGCCAACCGGGGGTTCGCAGCTTGAATCTGTCAGTAAGTGTGGCAATTGGCTTATTTGAAACCCGTCGTCAGTTAGGCTATCTACAATAGCTGTTTACCTGCATGACTATAAGTATATTTACTACTGCTCTCTGCAAATATTTGTTAGATGAATGATTTGTAGCAGCAAGAATTTTCTGAATACGGCAGTAAAGCGTAGCAAAGTATACTTAAAATTTCTTTTTTTGGTAAACTGTAGTGGAAGATACTTACAAAGACAGGAAGGTTGTTATAAGAAATTTGTATATAAGACTTGGGATAATGCCAAATTTGAATGGTAAATTTTGATCAATTTGAAACATCTAAACTGGGGAACAAAAGCGCTAAAACCCAGTCAAATATGGTATTTAAGCCATTTTTGATTGAGTAACGCTAGAAAGCAGCCCCAAAATAGCCGATAGTTAATACGGTTGTTTTTTAAGGAATAATCAACGTAAAGTCTCGTGTTGAAGAAGACTGATTGGGTAGAAATATCTTGAAGATATCTACAGCAGGGGGCATCACTTTTCCAGAAGTCGCAGCAATTTAATTCTCGGCAGCGACTATGGACTTGACAAATAGTTTGTCCAGTCCCCGCGATTGACGCAAGACAGGCGCGGACGATGGTAAAGAGTAAAATGTCCTAAGTGGTGTGAGGGTGTGAGGAGTGGTTGGGACAAGAAAACACAGCAAACTTTAAGTTTTGCTAACACGTGTGAACTTGTCTAAATCAGAGAAGCAGGTTAATCTTGCGTAAGCATCTCTGGTGAATGTGATCTTGATCTATCGTTCGTTGTGATCTAAATCATTGACTAGTATCCAACTGAAAAATCAAGGTCAGTTAAGCGCTAGTGATCATAGGAGGTCGTCTTTGAAACGAGCATTGAAAAAGAGAGTAAAAGCTGTGTTGAACAAGAACCCCAGCAGCGATGATGCCCCGGTAGAACTGCTAAATGTGATGAATCCAAAAGTAAACCGCCGGGTGCGGACAAAAGCTGCCATGATTGGCTTGGCAATCTCTATGGGAGCAACCAGCCTTTTGGTGACTCGACAAAGCGATCAAGCCCAAGCAGCGGTGCCAGTAGGCAGCCAGAAAGCAACGTCAACGATTCCTGCTGTTCCTGACACTCAGGTGAAATTCGCCTCCACAAAGCTGGAGTCCCAAGCAGTCTCATCAGCGAGCGTGCCGGAAAATCCTGTGATCGTGGAACCAACGGCAGTGTCACAAGTGCCTGGGCTTGAAGCTAAATGGCAAGTCGCGGCAAATGGAATGTCTTTGCAAGTTCCTGCATTAGCAACGTTTTCCCAAGCAACAGCGGCTTATAAAAATTCCACCCACCTAAAGCCCCAAGTGGCACAGGGAGTGAACAATACCTTAGCCGAAACTAGTTTCCCAACAGTCAATAATCTGTCTGACTCTAGTGCTGATGGTGTTGGTATTACAAATGCATCACTAACTGCCCAGCCACAAACAGTGGCAATATCTGGCGCAGTCAACAGTGAAATAAATGCACAACTTAAGGCACAACAAGAGTTCGCACTGAATCGCTTACAAGAAAAATCGAACCGTTTAAGAAACAGTCTGGCACAGTTGCGCTCTGGGCAGACCCAAAATTTATCACAAGCTGATATGGGGTTGGTGCAGCCGACGACTGTAGTTGAGAAAATTGTATTAGCTCAGTCGGACACTTCTGGCGATGCGAGCAAAGCAAAGTTGATATCAAGGTTAAAACACAAGACACAGACGACTGCACTAACACCAGCTACGCCAACAGTTATTGCGTCATCGGCTCGAACAGCCTACGAAGTTAAGCCTGGAGATACACTAGCAGCGATCGCCAGCAGATACAATACTTCAGTACCAGAACTTGTTAAGGCAAATAACCTCAATAATCCAAATGAACTGCAAATTAGTCAAAAACTGATTATTCCTGCTGCTCAAGTTGAGGCAATTGTAGCGACCAAGCCCACTTTTGTAGAGTCCAGCAAAACTCCTCATGTTGCCACCTCCCCTGTCAACATTGGTAGTGCCAACTCATATCTACCTACTTCACAATCACCAACTATTGCCGACAACAGTAGCGTTACCGTCCCTACACCGATAACTGTTCAGATTCAGGCAAATAGTGCGACCGACTTAGAAACAGCCCCCCCCACGGTTAGATCTTATGGCGTCGGGGGTGAAGCTCCAGTGCCAACAGCTTTTGCTGAAATGCAACAGCCTAAAACACCAACAAATAGGGTAGCAAGGGGAAATAATAATGACCGTTTGCGGGGCTTGCAAGGGGAAATTCAAAGGTTACAGCAGAAATATCGCGCTCAACAGTCTGGTAACTTAGTTGTGCCAGCAGCTAGCGAAACTAATAATGCTGCAATGCTCACTCCTATTTCTGCCCCCAATAATTTCATAGTACCCAACCCCGCAGTTCGACCGAATAGTGTAGCAATACCAATTCCAGTTCCTACACCTATTAGTAGGTCTAACTATAGCGTTCAGCCAATTAAGCCCCAATTCAGTACTGCCGTACGCCCTACCGAGCCTGTAAACTCAGAGTTCTTGCCTAATCTAGGGTCTGCTAGCCAGTGGACTCCCTCTGGCACCGCATCGGGCACAAGAGTTGCAACGCCTCATGGAAGAGTAAATGCCTCTGACTCCTTAGGAATGATGCGGGGAAGGACAGTTTCTCCACAGGTGATGCCACCTTTGGCAGCAGTGGATCAATATTTGCCTAGACCCATTGACGAACTGATACCTCCTCCATCTACTTCAACCTTAGCTTACAACTGGCCTGCGAAAGGTACTCTCACTTCTGGCTTTGGTATGCGTTGGGGAAGACCACACAAGGGAATTGATATAGCTAACTCCACTGGCACACCCATTGGTGCTTCAGCTGATGGTGTAGTAGAAAAAGCAGGCTGGAACAACGGAGGCTATGGTAATGTTGTCGATATCCGCCATCCTGACGGCAGTCTGACTCGGTACGCTCATAACAGTAAGATTCTGGTGCAACCAGGTCAGCAGGTGCATCAAGGCCAAACAATTGCTTTCATGGGCAGCACTGGTCACAGCACTGGCCCACACAGCCACTTTGAAATCCATCCACCAGGTAAGGGTGCTGTTAACCCAATAGCCTTCTTACCACCAAATCGCGTGTAATTCTTGACAGTCTCTAACTAAATCATTGCCTTGTTAGTTGAGGGAGGTAAACTCCCTTTTTTGCTTTCTATTACCTCAACAGGGATGGAAACTGTAATAAAATTGTAAAAGGGGCTAGTTTTGAGCAAATTTGTATGCTATATTAATAAATGATTTGGATAAATATGGCTCAGTAGCTCAGTTGGTTAGAGCACGGGACTCATAAGCCTGGGGTCGTTGGTTCAACTCCGACCTGAGCCACTTTAAAAGTAATACTACATAAGGGTTTCAGCTTCTGTACATTGGTGGTCATGGAAGCTGAATCTTTGTTTTAACTCTCCTTTGACTATCCAATGACTATCCAAAATAGTCAAAGGATTACCATGAAAGTTGGTATTGAAGTATCTAAAGGTTATCTTAGATTAAGATTTCCTAGACCTTTATTTAATGGCAATCAGAAATACTTATCGTTAAATTTAACTGACACTGTTGAGAACAGAGTGGCTGTTGAGATAAAAGTAAGGCAGATAGAGCTAGATATCCTAGCTGGTTATTTTGACCCTACCCTTGCCAAATACAAAGCTGATCACACCGCTACCCCTAAGAAACAAAAGGTATACAACCTACTTGAGTTATGGGAAAAGTATACTCAGTTTAAAAGTGGTCAAGTACAGGAATCAACTCTTGTCCGTGACTACTCATTAATAGAGAAGCGCATCAGAGCATTACCTACTACTGATGCTAATCAAGCAGTGATGATAAGGAATTATTTACTGAGTACTTATTCTGCTGAAACAGCCAAGCGTACTCTTAAACAAATGAATGCTTGTTGTAATTGGGCTGTTATATCTAAGCTAATAGAAAGTAATCCCTTCAAAGACTTAGCTAAAGGTATTAAGACCAAAAGAAAAGATAGCACTATACTCACTTTTAACAGAGAGGAAATAAATACTATTATTGATGCTTTTTCTAGTAATAAGTATTGTCCTAAATATTCTTCTGTACAGCATTCTTACTACACTAACTATGTCAGACTTCTATTTCTTAGTGGGTGCAGACCTGAAGAAGCTGTAGCTTTGAAATGGAAACATATTAGTTTAACACATATCACATTTGCTGAAGCTGTACCTTCTGATGTCAAGATAAGGAAGGACACAAAAACTCACCAAACTAGAGTCTTTCCTATCAATAATCAATTGAGAGAACTTTTGAATGATATTGGGTATGGAGAAGCTGAGAAATTACTGTTCTGTAATCGCAATGGTAGAGAGCTAAATACTCATAATTTTCTAAATAGAGTTTGGAAACGAGTATTAAATAATTTAGTCAAAGATAAGTTGATTAGATATTATTTACCTCAATATAACTGCCGCCACACTTTTATTACCCTATGCTTGGAAGCAGGTATCAGTGTTAAACAGGTTGCTGATATGGTGGGTAATTCTCCTGAAGTAATTTATAAGCACTATTCAGGAGTAATCAAACAACTTGAAGTCCCAGAAATATTTTAAAAATAGATTAATTTTGAATCTCTTTACTAATTTTGTTTTTTGTAATAAGAGGAATAATCAAATGGAAACTCCAATTTTTAGAATAATAGAGGAAGAGTTGCTTTCTTGCCGAGAGAAAATAGATACAGCTATACAGGCTCTAAATGAGATAGATGCTCAATTTACAGATAAACCTGCCCTTGCAGTACGGCTAGCTCAAGTAATAATAAAGTATGAGGATACACAGTGTGTAGTTGAAAAATTACTTATGCTCCAGTGGAGGGTTAACGTGGGAAACTTTGAACAGGATAAACAGGATAAATAGAAAAATAATAACCTGATAAGTTAACTAATCTTGTAATTGACTCATCAGGTTTTTTGTTGTGAAGAGAGCTGGGATTATTTCTAATAATTAAACAACCCCTAGAAGTTTTTCTAGAGGCTGCTTATAAGGTATCTGAAGACTTAAAGTAAAGGCTTGAGCGGAGCTTTAAATTAAGCTAAATAAAAGGCTTCTTCTATATAAGAGCTTTTATTTAGCTAACCTTACCTCGCCTTACCGTACCATACCAGACCTAACCTAACCTCGCCTTGCCGTACCATAGCAGACCCAGCCTAACCTCGCCTTGCCGTACCATATTTATTGTTTTACTACAGATTGAAAGAGTTTAAAACCAGTATATATACTGAAAAGGGTTAATTCACTAAGGCTTTCTAATCATTACTAGTTATTATTTATTTAATTTTAACTGTTTAAATTATATTCTCCTATTTTTTGCAGGTAGGAGATGAAACCTAGAGGTACGGAAAACCCTACTGGGAGTTATTAGTGTATTAAAAATAAAATGATGGCTGTAGTGTAGCCATATCTAAAAATTATGTCAGTACCCCCATCAAAGATTATTAAAACTTACACAACTGGTGAAACAGTTGAAAAAGAACTTGCCCCTGGTGAGGAATTTGAGAAAACTGTAGAGGCTATTGAGGAAGTACCCAGAACTAGCGAGACAGGGGTAAAAGAGGTGACTACAAAATTTGAATCTGCCCCAGTTGAGAAACCTCAATACTAAATGATTAATTTAATGAGTTAGTTACAATGTTAACTAACTCATTTAGTTGTCTTGATATGAGAGGAGGACTGTGCGTTTACTAAAATCTAGGGATTTAAAAAAAGTTGTAAGGATTTTTATAGCCTGTAATCCTTATTGGATAAAGCTTGTAAGGTTATCTACTATACTAATAATGCATGAATTGAGTGATTAGTTAACTTGGTAGTTTACTTATTTTTTTATTTAGGATAGTAGTTAACTTTGTGTTCTATATTGCTGTAGTTGTATTGCTTATTTATTTTAGTAATTTAGTTGAATTTATTTGAGAAAAAAGCTGAGAAAGAAAAAAGTTAGCTCACACTAAGGTAGCTCTTGATTTAGTTAACTAATATATACCTATCTATATCCAATACTTTTAGTTGGGTATAGTTTTAGTATACTTGGTGGAAATTTAACTGAAGTGATTTCTTAGCTCCCGCATTATCTACTTTTCTAGCCTCTTACAATTAGCCCTTTAAACCAAGTTAACTTTCCCAACCTAACCTAAAGTACCTTAACATTTGGTGAGTTAACATAACCCTTATAGGGCTGATAGACGGGGTTGATTCTAGCCATAAAAAAGAGGGTAGCTTAGTCTGCCACCCTTATTAGTTTTGTTATATTTAGTAAACTTCAAACTCTAGTATAGAATCTGGAAACTCTTTATTTAGCCAGTTGGTTAACCTACCTTTAATCTCCTCAACCTTAGCGGGTTCTACTTCTAAGCTAATCCCGTCATAAGAGTAGGTGATGATGTTTTCTCCTATCTGTTCACCTATCATTCTTTGGATAATAAGTTGTTCAGCTCCTTGAGCTAGGTGAGATAATAGTTTACCCCCTATCTTTGAGTTATTAATCTTTCCTTTCTTAACTTCATTTTTATACTCAGTGGTTTCCTTTTTTAGATTGAATTTCAGACCTAGAGCATTTGTATAGATAACTTGGTCAACTTTACCAGCTTCAATTTTATCAATGGTGTAATTAGTTAACCATTCATCTCTAAGCTCTACAAGGGGCTTTAGAATACCTTCAAAGCAGCTATTAACTATTTCCTTGGTTACAGTGAATTTATAACCTAGTTTCTTTTCAGCTTTTTGAGTGGCAAGAAAAGGAAGTTCACTCATTTTGGCTCCAAAGCAGAAACCATAAATAATTACTTTTTTAACTTCTTTAGGTAGGGTAGCAGGCCCTATATGCTTCCAGATACTACTAGTTTTAATAATACCTAGAATTTGTTCCTTAGTTTCTGAGGCTTGTAGGATATTACAAAGAATAATTAACTGAGCACATTTTAAGTCCATCTCCATAACTTTATTAGATTTATAGGTTGGCTTAATATAGTGCTTTCTAATTTTACTTGATAGAGCCATAGGCCCACCAGATGTATGTAGTCTTCCAGGCCCTTGAATATAGAAGGAACCATGATACTGAGGTTCATTAGTTTCCCTGATATCATCTAAAGCACTTACAAAAGCCTCTTTTTGGTCAACACTTAGTTCAAGACTTCTATTAAATTTTCTACCTTCTCTTGACTTAAATAACTTCAAGTCAAATACAAATTTAGAATCCCTTAACTTCTCCCAAGCTTTTTTAGTTACTCCAGGAAGTTGATTAGACCTTAAACATCTACCACCCCAAGCAGCAGGCTTCAATCCAACATTAAGGTCAGGTTTAGCAAATACTGATTCATCATCTTCACCTTCTATCAACTTAGTTAATTCTTCTTTAATTTCCTCCATTAGCTCTTCTCCAATCATAAACCTGCGACAATAACCTTCCCCATGCCCTGTAACGCTAATAAAATCAAGTAAAGGGTCTATAGTTTCTTTTGTAATAGTTGCCATATATTTTTTAAATTTAAGTTTAGTATACTCTTCTGCTGAGAAGGGAGTCATTAATGCAAATAAATATTCAACTGGTATTTGTAAATAATCAGTAGGCTCATTCTCTTTTGCTTTCTGGTTTCTAACTCGTAGCAAGGAATATATATAGGTCACTTGTTGGTTAGTGGGAGTCTTACCTATTAAATTTTCTAAAGCTTTAGCTACCAATCTACCCTTCATCTTTTGGGTAATCTTAAGTTGGTAATTATCAATCTTTTTAATAAAATCTTCCATATTCAGTTTTTTATTTAGTTTTAGTGAGAAAAGGAGCAGGTAAATTCTTGAGAGAGAAGTTTTAGGTAACCTCTCTCTTTTTAATTATTTACCTAGATAACGGTTATAGTCATCTAAATAAAGCTTAACTGCCCTTCGTATAACATCTGATTTATCAAGTCCCTCAAGTTTAGCTACTGTTTGAAGCTTGTCACCATCACCTTGAAATAAACGAATTGAAGTAATTTTATCTAATTTCATAATCTTGATTAATTGTGTTTTTGTATGTATCCACTATATTCTACTAACATACTAATGACCATAGATAAAGCTGCATCAATTGAGCAACCTAATCAAGCCACCACTTATAAACATATATATACTAAAGGCACAAATAACTTACATCTTTACCCATTAATAAGAACTCAAAGATAACTTCAATCAAGTAAGCAAACCTTTACAACCTGTAAATTCTGATAACTTCAATAACTTATCTGAATTCAGGTTTCTTACATCAGTTATTTTACAGTAGACAACTCCACTAAAGCCATCAACTTAGTTAACTTCAATTTGTTTAACTCAACTTCAGTTTGGTAATTTAGTCTACTTCAATTTAGATGGCTAAAAGTTGTAGCAGACTGCATGTCAGTTTCTTCATGTTTCAGGTGCGTAAGGTGGCTACATACAGCAAGCTAACTAACAATAGCAAACTATATTAAGTCAACCAATACTAATCCCTATGCACAATAATCAGTAGTAAGCTTAAGGATAGATAACTCTACATCTAGTTAATAGAGTCAAGCAACTTTATATAAGTTTCCTATTACTATTAAACACACTAAGATAACACACCCTAAGTATTCTTTTAAAAGGAACTTATCTATAAGTAAACTTAGGGAGTATTAACTTTTAGCTACCCCATAACGTATATCATTAATAAATATATATGGGTATACATATACTAGTTGGCTTGCCTTTAATACCGCCGGGGTACGGGGTGCCTTTTCTGGATATACCTAAATACAACAATTTTTTAACCCTACTAATATCTATTTTTACAAATGACTTATCCTACTTTCACCTTAGTTAATGTAGTATTCTAAATTAATTAAATAATATTTTATATGTCTACCAAACAAGAATTATCAGATGCCTATAAAGGTGTTAACCCCGCCACTTCTAACGAGTTGCCTATAAGGTTAATTCAGTTAGTGGTAGAGCAGATTAAATCATTTTTATTAGGAGATGGCTTTCAAAAGAAGATTAAGTTTTTAGCAACTGATTCTAATCAACAAGCTGAACTTGATACTAAATTAAGTGAGCTAAAATTATATAGCTTACTAAATGATTTGTATTTAGAGGTGCCACTTTATGGTGAATCTTTTATTGATATCAGTGGTGGAACTTTAAGGCACATTCATTCACTAGATGTAAAAGAACTAAAAGTAGACGCAATAGACCCGCTTAAGGTTGTTTATCTAAAAGAGCAGAGGGAGTTTTATGATGCTGCTGAAAATAAATATAAAACTGTTGATGTTGTACATTACTTAGCAGTTAACACTTCAGCAGAAAAGGAAAGTGATTTAGATTATCTAGACCTGCCTGATTACAGATACTATTTGAAAGTAGGTAATAGTGAGCCTGTTGAGATGGGAGATAGCTTGCCTATTATAAGATTAGTAAATAGCTTACTTAAATGGTAGGGAAGCTGTATCAGCAGTGGATAGAATTCTATTTCTACAACTAGAGTATAACGAAGTTAGGTCAAGACTTAATACTAATGGTAAGCACCAAAAACCTCAATTATACACAGTGGGCACCTCAGCCCCTGCAATAATTGGTAGAACTAATGCTATCAGACCTGAGTCAATTGAATCTGCCACAGGTTCTGCTGAGTTTCAGACTGCTTTTGTAAATGATGCCGCATCTATTCTACATCTACCAATCTCTGCTGCTGCTGCTGAGGCTGGTATTACTCCTAAGATTGGTTACTTACAACCAGTTGATTCAACTTACCTTGAACGCCAAAGATTAATTATCCTCCAAGATACTTATTCTTTATCTGGTGTAATGGTTTTAGAGCTGCAAAATGCTAGGTCAGCTAGTAGTTCAAGCTCACTATCTGTACTTTATGAACCGCTGCAAAGGTCTACTTTAAATAGAGCAAGTTATTTATTAACAGCTATCTCTAATATCTTTCAAGAGTTAGGAATTACTATTAACTTCAGAATAGAATTACCTGATATGATGCCAAAGAATGTAGAAGATAAAAAGTTGCAAATTGAAGCAGTAAAAAATAAACTTATTAGTAGAAAAAGATATCTAATTCAAGTAGAAGGGCTATCAGAAGAAGAAGCATTCAAAGAACTTGAACAGTTAGATTCTGAAAAAGGTTTAAATATTCAATACTCTGCTGCACTTGTTGATTCTAAAGATGCACCTAACGCAGATAATACTACTTTATTTTCTGATAGGGCAATTGCTAATATTAAAAGTAACCCAGATAATACAATCGCTATTAATTAATATTGTTTTTATTCCCTCTTAGTAGTTATACTATAGCTTACGTATGTCTGAACAAAAAGAAGTAGTAAATGAAATAGACACAGAGCTAGATTTAGGTCTAGAAGCAATTATTCCTCCAGCTCCTGAGATTAATTATGAAGCTGCGATTGCAAAGGCTAAACCTGACTTTCAAAGAATTGCAAAGCTGTTAGGAATCAAGCCAACTGGTTCTTCCCAAGAAGAAGTAGATGCAGATGTACTTGCTAAACAGAAAGCCTTTGAAGAAGATTTAAAAGCTAACGTAGTTCCTAAAATTCAGACTGCTTTACAATCATTAACTTCTCAAACAGCAGGCAGTAATATTTCTATTAAGCCTGGTGTATCAGTTAGTCCTCAAACTGATAAAGAAGAACGTAAAATTAAAGCCTGGAAAGGTTATTAATATCTAATTATTTATAAAACAAAAATATGCAAAACGTAGCTTACAACGTAGTTTTATACCGTTATATCAATTCTGCTAACCTAAGCGGGTCTATTGTCAATCTAATTGCAGCAGTAGATATTCCTGAGGGTTCAGTAATTTCTATTAACTCAAGTGGTCAAGCCATCCTTGCAACTGCATCTAATGTTCCTGCTGGAGTAGCTAGACATTCTCGCAAAGCTGGTACAACTGTTGCAATTGAAGGGAATTGTATTGTTGAAAACACAGGTACCACCTTGGGTCTTACACCTGGTGCTGCTGTTTATGCTGGTGCTGCTGGCATTGTTTCTGGTACTGGAACCAACAAAGTTGGCTTTGCTTTAACTGCCAACAGAATTAAGATTTCTATCTAATTTTATTTAAATAAACTATTTAAAAGTATATGACTTATAACAAGACTTTTTTTGGTGAGCTAAACGCCAATGATTCTGAGTTAGTAACCATTGATAACATTTCTGTAGTTAGTGTTCTACGTGAATTGGAAATGGACTTTGCGTACTACACTGATATGAATACCAGATTCTTTGGGCCACTTGTAGAAAATGTTACTACTCCTCAGAAGATTGTTAAGTATTATGATGCAGAAGATTTAGAGAACTATACAGAAGCTGCGCGTCCTACTTCTAGAGAAACAGTTTGGGATTACACTCAAGAAATTCCTTACCAAGAATACTTCACCGCTTTAACTTTAACTTCCCGTGCAGTACAGTTAATGACAGCAGATGAAGTTGGGGGATATGTACAAGCTAAACTTTCTAGTTTTCTAAAATCTAGATTCTCTGCATTACGTCAATCTATTTTCAATAATACTTCCAGGGTAATAGTTGATAACCTTGGTAAATATCAAACAACCTCTCTTTGTTTCTACAACTCCGATATTTCTGTTGCTTCACCCTCTATACGTGGTTACAACTTTGTGCCTGGTGACTTGCAACATTACAATGCTGTTGCTACTGCTAATGCTCCTACCTTAAATGAAATCCGTACAAAGCTGATTGATAAAGTTAGACATCATGGTTTCCGTCAGTTAGAAATTTGGGTATCTGATTATGATTACACATTGGAATTACTAACAGGATTTGTACCTGCTGAAAACCAAATTGGGCGCTCTATGTCTCTTAATACTGCTGGGCCTAATGGTGACCGTCAACGTCAGCTATCTCCTTTTGAAGGTTTAGTTGGATTCATTTCTAATGTACCTATTGTCAAATCTCCAATTGTTCCTGTTGGTTATGCTCTTTGTATTGGGGCAGATGGTGGAGCTAACCGCACACCTTTACTTAGCAGTCAACCTCAAATAGCTTCACTAGCTGGATTGCAAGTAGATGTTAAATCCACCTTTGCCTTAGAAAATACAGTCATGACAGAAGGTTGGGGTTATGCTGCTAACCATCGGGGTGCTGTTGCTGTACTTCAAACCAATGCTACTAGCTATACTGCTCCTAACGTATAGAGTTAACTTAAGGGGGGGTTTACATAATCCCCTTATAAATAATGATTAAGGAGACTAATGGCTAATCCCTTACATAAAAATAAAGTAATTCAGTTTATTGAAAGATATCCTAATTCAGAGAACTTTGATTTAACAGTAGGTAACACACCGCTAGCTAATGGTACTACCAGTACTAGTTTTACTCCTGGGTGTTCAGTTGGTTTATCTAATGAATCAGGTAATCCAGCTAACTTTAACAATTTAATAGATATGTGGGTAGCTGGGGGATTAGTTAGAAATAATATTAATCCTTTTGGTTTAATGAGACTATGGGCTGCTGCTTATAGAACTTATTATCACTGGTGTAAATCAGTTAAACGTCCTTACTTCGATCCTATTGGTTCCACAATTGCAACTCAAAATAGACTATTAAATCTAAATGAGTATAAAGTAAATTACACAGCTAACCTTAATTCAGGTAGTATCAGTAATACAGAACTAACTGGAGTTTTTTCTCAAGGGAAATATGTATCAGGTAATTATGGATTAACTAGAGTTGTGGGTGGTAGTACAACAATTCCAGATTTAAGATTAAACCCTTATATACCTACAGCTTTATTTACAGTAGCAGATGTATCAGCTAACTCAGTTGTTAGTCTTCCTGTTGGAGCGATCGCAATATTATATGGAGGCCCTATTAAATGTGAGTTACTATTTAATACTGCTGTTGATGTTGATTCAGTATTAATCCCTCACACTGCTCTAAGTGCAAACCCCAGTTCTCCAGAAGGGACAACCCCTTTCACTTGGTTTTATCCTAGTAACTTTGAACTTAGGGCTAGTTATGATGGGATAAATTATACTGATACTTTTAAATACAACTCCATTATTAGTTCTCTAAATCAATTAGTCAGCACTGATACATCTGGTGGGCCTTATGATTGGAGACAAGTAATTGAAGCACAGATAGGTACAGGTAGCCCTGCTTTATTAACTGCGTTAAATAACATTTCTAATTATTCATCTTCTGTAAATAGTAAAAGTAATTTAGAGACCTGGTATGCAGGAGATACAAACCCATCTTCTGTTAGTTCACCTAACCAGACAACCTATGGTTTTCCTAATGATACAAACTTTAATACTAGAATTAAGTCTATTACTGCCACCAGCAGTGGTTATGATTTAAGTCAGTTTACAGTAGGTAGATTACTTAAAGGGCATCAAGTAGAAGTAGTAGCTATAATGAAGGGTTCTACGCCTACACTTTGTATTGTTAGAACTTGGTTTAAACAAAACTCTATACCTAGAAAATTCAATGGTAGCGCAACTACATTAATCCCTTCAGAGTATGAGACTAATGCTTTATTTGCTCTTAACTACGGTTACTTTGAAATTATAGATATATCGGCTAGTGGTGGTGGACAAATATGTACTGGTGTTTGTGAAGCGCCTATTTCACTTAAAGCAGTTAGAGCTTTAGAAATAACTTCAGGTATTAAAGATAACTTATTAATAAGACCTTATGTTGTAGGAATGCCTAGAGTTAGGGGAAGTATTAAATCTTTTGTAACTAATATCAGTATAGCTACTACATCAAATACTTCTTATAAACCTAACTATTTAGACAACTATTGGACTACAAATTCTCCCGAATCATTTCCTATTGGCAATGTACAATTTTCTGATGAAGTAGCTAAACTAGCTTTTTTAACAGTTAGTTATACTGGCACCAATGTAGATAAATGGAAAATGATGCCTTATACGTTACCCTCTAGTGGAACATTTTTACAAAGCCAAATTAAATCTAGTACTGCCACCGTTAGACAATTACCTATTGATTTTGATTATTTAGAAGACTATATAAATAATAAAATTATACCTTTACCTACTGCTGCTGAATTAATTCAATTTCAAACAGATGCAGATGCTAAAGGATTAGATGTAGTTTTATATTACTTTAGAGTTAAGTTTAGTGCTTTCCTTAAAGAATTAATTAACTACTGTAAATCTACTTGCTTAAAGTTCTGGCAATACTATGGTAATCTTAGGTCAGTTAGTAACTTCCAAACATACACTGTTGATGCTTTACAGTTTGATAACTCTACTTTACCAATAGAAAATGTTATAGCTGGGGGAATAAAAACTTATGAAATTATTACCTCTGGAAACTTTGATATAGAAAGCAATCTTCCTGCTGGTAGACTTTGGTTTCTTTCAGGTGGAGACTCAAGTAGAGTAGATGTAGATATTGCAGTACTACAAAAACTTTTAGATATAGCAGGTATAACAGTATGAGTTTAATTACATCTATTGAGCATTATGAATTAACAGCAAAAAGAAATTCACTGTCTCATTTAATATCTCAATTTAGTGGAATACTTGCTGTTGATTTTAAAGGTAATATAACCTCTGGTGTAAACTATTTTATTGATGATGGTGCTGTTAGATTTAAACAAGTAGAGAATTCTTCTAATGGCCCTAAAGTAATTCAAAAAACTCAAAGAGCTTGGGCTTTACCTGGTTATCTATTAGAAGGCATTAAACGCCCTCAAATTAACCCAGGAATAGAATTACCAACTTTACCTACTGGTTCTGTTTCTACTACCCCTGCTGACGTTTTACTAATTACTACAATACCTTATTATTGGTATCCTAAAGTTCCTAATGGTAACCAACTTAATTCTTATGAGTTGGCATTTGATATACCATTCTTAGATGTAAAAAATAATAGACAGCTATTTAAAGTAGGGCAGAATAGTATTTTAGAAGAAGGAGTAATAGTTATACAACTATCAGCTCAACCTGCTTCACTTACTACTATCTCTTCTGTTAATGGAACATTTGATTTTAACTTTACATAAACAATGGACGACCTAGATTCAGGCTTACTTCAAATTAATCTAAACTCAGATATTATAAATGACCTTTATGAAATAATATATGGGGACATTGTAAAATCAAACCAACCAGCTACTACCTTTGGTAACTATGCATTGTTAGAGAACTATAAAGCTAATTATCTTTTATATAACAATAGTTTAGGTTTATTTGGAGTTGCTACTGTTTCTGAAAAGACAACTAAAGTTATTAATTATATTGACAGGTTACTAACACAATTAAAAACTCAGCCTGATTTCTGGGATAAGTTAGCAGTAGGTATTAGAAAACAAAGCACCATCTTTACATCTGATATTGTTGATTACTTTGCTGTGGATAATACAAATGGAGCAACTTTTGTTTACACTAAACTTTCTCCTAACCAAGACTATAGAGTTTATGACATTAATGCTCAAAGTTCTATTAGTAATGCAGGTAGTAAAGTAAAAACCCTTGCTTATAAAAGTACATTAGTAGGATATATAGACCCTACTATTTTTGGGGGGCTTACTCAAACATTAGTCATTAATGATTCAATAGAAGTTTTTGATGACGACAATATTGTACAAGATAAATATACATCTAAGTTAGTATCTAAAAAGATAAAATACAAAGAAGTCCAAAGACGAAATGGATACTATAGTCAAAAAGATTTAAAGTTACTACTTACCCCTGATTTCCTATCTAAAACTTTTAAAGGTGGACTATATGCAAATATAGAAAAGGTTGGCTACAAAATGATTGCTAACTTTCAAGATACTAAATAGCTATATATAAATATTAATAATTATGCCCACATCGGTTAGCTGGAAATTATTTGAAAGTACCTATCTCAGACCTCAAATATCTGATATATATGGTGCTCAATATGATGAAGACACTTTAAAAAAACAACCTCTGCTGCTATTGTTGATTTAGTTAGTAAAGGATTAACAGACGTAGGCCCATTACCTACTACTACATCAGTAGCCGCTACTCCTCAAATAACTTATTTAAATCCTAGTCAAGTCACCACAGGTAATAAATTCTCTTTTACTTACAATAATGTATCTATTTCTTTTATAGCTACAGCAGATAGTATTGCTAACGTAACTGCTGGATTAACAAGTCTAATAAATACTAATTCTACTTTTAATGTTAAGTTTACAGCTTACAATGACTATACTAGAATTCGTTTAGTTGGTATTACTGCTGGAGAATCACAAGATTTTTATACAGTAGCTGAAAGAAATACTGGTACTGGTAACCCTGTATTAGAAGTAATAGTAAATAATGAACCCTCTGATTCAGAATTACTAGTCACAGATTTAACAATTATTAATGCCAACTATGCAGATGCATTTACTACCTTAGCTGCTGGTATTAAATACTTTTTAGTATCTGACCCTGTGGTTAAATTACAAACTGCTGCTGGTTTAGATATTCAAAAGAATGAAGCTCTCACTAATGCTTGTAAAGGCAATTACGACACCTTGGTTCTGGCTTACTTAAGAATCCACATTCTTAATGAAATCACTGCCTCTGCCTTTTGGAAAGAGCAGCTACAAGTATCTTCTCAAGCAACTAATACTTCTGGACAATTAAGTTTAGCAGATAGGCTAGCAATCATCCAAGCTGAAAGTAATGCTAAGTTAGCCGAGATTGCTAGAGAAGAAGATAAAGCTTTATCTATAGGTGATCAAAAGAGATTAAACTCTATTGAATTAAAACAAGTTGATAGAGCTTAGGGACTTCCAGAAAATAAAATATACAGATAATAAAAATGATAATCATTGTTAAGGGGTGGGAGAAGCTGCCGTTGGCAGCCTCTCCCACCCCAAGTTGTAGTAAATTGAATGATGATTCGAT
>NZ_JBALCO010000095.1:0-54051 GCF_036919595.1 Nostoc sp.
CATTGGGAGACCTCAAGCTTTGGTTTCGTTACCTTTATCTTGTGGTTTCCCTTTCTTTTTTGCTACCCCTTCTCACTCACATAAGGCGTACTATAGGAGATATCACTTTCATAAATGGTCGTATCATCGTTGAAAGTTGCGCTGTGATCTTGGCATAAAAAATATAGAATACCAATTATTAATCCACTTAGAGCGTATGAACCGCCAAAAGATTTTAATTCTAACTGCGAATCCTACCAATACCCAACCATTACGTTTAAGTGAAGAAGTCCGAGAAATTAAAAGTGCTTGGGAACGCTCATTAAAACGAGAACAATTTGAAATTCTCGTTGAAGAAGCTGTACGTCCCAAAGAATTACGCCGTGCTTTGTTAACTCATAAACCCCAGATACTTCATTTTTCTGGACATGGTAGCCGTGAACAGGGATTAGCTTTAATGGGAGATTCAGGGAAAGCTGTGTTAGTTACACCTGATGCACTCTCACGTTTTTTTAAAGCTTTAAAAGAGATTTTTACTATAGAAACTGTTTTACTCAATGCTTGTTATTCAGAAGTACAAGCTGAAGGCATTTATCCATATATTAATTATATTATAGGTATGAATACAGCAATAGGAGACGAAGCAGCTACACAATTTTCTATTGGTTTTTACGATACCCTTTTTAATGGAGAATCTATTGAAAATGCCTTTGTTTTGGGTTGCAATGCCATAGAGTTAGAAAACATACCCGAACATTTAACACCTATTTTTTGGAAAAATAGCCTCATCTCAGCCTCTATCAACCCACAGCCTCAAAGTGAAACTAAAGTTATTTTTGATAATAAAATTATTTTTGAGAATATTGATAGTCAAGTTCCCCTTAATTCTCCCTTTTGTATCGAGCGTCCAGAAGTGGAAATTAAATGTTATGAATCTATCCTCCAACCAGGGGCATTAATCCGCATCAAAGCTCCGCGCAAGATGGGCAAAACTTCCTTAATGAGTCGCATCCTCCACCATGCTAAAAAACAAGGCTATTGCACAGCTTTTTTGAATTTATGGAGTAAAGAAAATCTCACAGACCTTAATACGTTTTTACAGGGATTTTGTGTAATTCTGAGTGAAGAATTAGGAGTAGAAGAACAAATAGATAAATATTGGAATAACCGCTTAAGTAGTCAAAGAAACTGCACTAATTATTTTAAAAAATATTTATTAAAAGCTATTGAAAATCCCCTAGTATTAGGCTTAGATGATATTGACCAGATTTTTCCTTATACTGAGATTGCCCAAGAATTCTTTGCCTTACTCCGAGTTTGGCATGAAAATGGGGCAAACGAAGAAGTTTGGCAAAAATTACGCTTAGTAATTGCTCATTCTCAAGAAGTTTATATTTACCTAAAAGTGAATCAATCCCCTTTTAATGTGGGTTTATCTATCGAAATAGGAGAATTTAACTCTACACAAATAAAAGAATTAATCCAACGACATGGATTAAATTGGTCAGAAGCAGAAATCGAACAATTAAAGGGAATGATTGATGGTCATCCTTATTTATTAAGAACTGCTCTTTATCAAATTGCTAAGGGTAATTTAACCTTAGAACAATTTCTAAAAATTGCGCCAACTGACGAAGAATTATTTGGGGATTTTTTATATCACTATCTTTTGCTTTTGGAAGATGATAATTTGTTGAAAACAGCAATGCAACAAGTAATTAATAGTGATGTTCCCATTAAATTAGATTCAAGACAAGCTTTTAAATTACGCAGCATGGGACTAATTAAATCCAAAGGCAATGAAGTCCAATCCCTTTGTAATTTATATCGCCTTTATTTTCAAGAACGCCTAGCGGAATGATTACAGGTCGTGGGATAAAATCTGTTTACAGGTTTTGACTATGAGCTTACTTGGGGGTGCAGAAGAACCAATATTCCTAAGCAATAAGCATCACTCACATAATCAGTCGTTTTCTGCAAAGCGATCGCGACTCACGACCAATTGCCCCAAAAACCCCTTGTTGTTAACACGAGGGGAATTTTAGACTGAAGTACATAAATACCAATTATGACAAATAGTCGCATCTTTGATGTAGACATTAAACTTGTCCGAAAATTGAAAAAGCATTCTTTGCCTAGCTTAAAGATAGTTGAAGTATGATAGACCAAAGGTAGACGCTCAAACCTCAATCGTACCATTTTTTTGTACCAAAATTTATATCTCAGACAGGTCTATTGTCTACCAAAAATGTTTACCAAAAAGCAAATGATTTATAGATATTGCCGTCAAGCAAATTATCGACTCTACTAAATTCCTCCTTCAGGACGCTACACAAACTCCCTTGGGTGGATGCCGTTACTTCAGAAATAAGTATCAAATATATCATGAAGTAAGCGACATCTTCTAAGGAGACTGATTGGATGAATTTACAGGCGATTTGGAAGTTATTACAAGAGACATTCAAAGAATGGAGTGAGGATAAAGCTTCACGGTTAGCGGCAGCGTTAGCTTACTACACAATTTTTTCCATTGCACCGTTACTAATTATTGTAATTGCGATCGCAGGGGTAGTATTTGGAGAAGACGCAGCAAGGGGTCAAATCGTTGGACAAATTCAAGGTTTAGTCGGTAAAGATGGGGCACAATTTATCCAAACAGCCATTCAGAATGCTAATAAACCACAGACAGGAGCGATCGCTTCCATTATTAGTGTTGTAGTTTTGTTAGTGGGTGCTACTGGTTTATTTACCGAGTTGCAAGATTCCCTCAACACGATTTGGGAAGTGAAAGCGAAACCCGGACGCGGCGTAAATAATATGATTCGCCTACGCTTTTTGTCCTTTGCAATGGTGATCGGGATTGGCTTTCTACTTTTAGTTTCTCTGGTAATTAGTACGGGGTTAGCAGCATTAGTAAAATACTTTGGCAACATCCTACCCGGTGTTGATTTCCTCTGGCGAATAGTTAACTTTGCTTTATCTTTTTCGAGCACTACAGCACTATTTGGGTTAATTTTTAAAGTTCTGCCTGATGTCAAAATTACTTGGAATGATGTTTTTATTGGATCTGTTATTACCTCATTTTTGTTCTCTATCGGTAGGTTTTTATTAGGACAATATCTAGGTAATGGCAGTTTTGGTTCAACCTACGGTGCTGCCGGTTCACTGGTGGTGCTTTTAGCTTGGGTTAACTATGCTGCACAGATTCTTTTCTTCGGTGCAGAGTTTACCCAAGTTTATGCCCGAAGGTACGGAAGCGGTATAGTCCCAACAAAGGATGCTATACCTCTGTCTGATAACACTAAAGATAATGGCACAAATACAACGGGACGATCATCCACTAATAAAAAGCCATCTTCTAACTTGATTAACCGCTTATTCCAGTCTTTTAAAAAGCCCAAACGCTTAAAAAATAGAAGAAAAGATTAGCGATTTTAATCTCGCAATATTGGAATTTTATATTTGTAAATCTGATACATCTTGAAGGATTAAACCTTTAAGAAAAATCAGGTTTATGAAATAAGACCACAGATAAATAACCTGATCCTGGATTTTTTCCAGAAATCTATTGAGAAAGGAAGAAAATCAGTGCTAATGGAAAAATGGTTTTTTATCAATTGGCAGTCAATCTTTGTTCCTAGCATTAGCGTCTTGGAGTTGATTATCCGTGGATCGCTGGTATATTTAGCACTATTTTCAGTGCTACGTTTCCTTCCTAGTCGACAACTAGGAACACTAGGAATAAGTGATTTACTAGTAGTTGTGCTATTTGCTGAAGCTGCCCAAAACGCTATGGCAAGTAATTATACATCGATTACTGAGGGCGCTATTCTAGTAGGAACTGTGATTTTTTGGAGCTATTTGCTGAATTGGTTAGGCTAAAAAATACCTCAGTTCCAACGTTTTATGAATCAGCCACCGCTGCTACTGGTAAAAAATGGTTGGATGATTCAGCGTCATTTGCAACGAGAGTTAATTACAGAGGATGAGTTGATGAGCAAGTTACGTCAGCAAGGTGTGGAATTTTTAGCAGATGTGAAGTTTGCATATATAGAGGCTGACGGTAGGATTAGTATCATCACCTTTGATTCAAAAACTCGTTCTGTCCCTGAGCAAAAAGCAGCACTAAAAAGTGATCTACATTAATTAAACTGTAAAATATGACGGTTGTATTCTATGCCTAACTGTGATTGAGCGTTATACTTTGCCCGAAATGGCTAATCTGTGGAGTGAAGCCTATAAGCTAAAAACTTGGCTGCAAGTCGAAATTGCTGTTTGTGAGGCTCAAGCTGAACTGGGTTACATTCCATCTCAGGCGGTTGAGGAAATTAAAGCCAAGGCAGATTTTGACCCGAAACGAGTGCTGGAAATTGAGGCTGTAGTCCGCCACGATGTCATCGCTTTCTTGACAAATGTCAATGAATATGTAGGTGATGCCGGACGCTACATTCATCTGGGTTTAACCAGTTCGGATGTTTTGGATACAGCTTTAGCACTGCAATTGGTTGCCAGCCTGGATATATTATTGCAACGTCTGGAAGATTTGATTCAAGTAATTCGCCAAAAAGCACAAGAACATCGTCATACAGTGATGGCTGGTCGATCGCATGGTATCCACGCTGAACCGATTACTTTTGGTTTCAAGCTAGCTGGCTGGTTAGCAGAAGTGTTGCGACACCAAGAACGCTTGAGAATTCTTCACCAAACTATTGCCGTGGGTAAGATTTCTGGTGCAGTAGGAACCTATGCTAACGTTGAACCGCGTGTAGAAGCGATCGCTTGTGAAAAACTCGGACTCAAACCCGATACGGCCTCAACACAAGTTATTTCCCGCGATCGCCACGCTGACTATGTGCAACAATTAGCTTTGGTAGCGGCATCCATCGAACGTTTTGCTGTAGAAATTCGCAATCTGCAAAAAACAGACGTTCTGGAAGTTGAAGAATTCTTCGCCAAAGGTCAAAAAGGTTCCTCGGCGATGCCACATAAGCGTAATCCCATCCGTTCGGAACGGCTGACAGGAATGGCACGACTTGTCAGAAGTCATGCAGGTGCAGCCTTGGAAAACGTGGCTCTCTGGCATGAAAGGGACATTTCCCACAGTTCTGTAGAACGGGTAATTTTGCCAGATGCTTGCACTTTGACGCACTTTATGTTGATAGAAATAACCGACTTGGTAAAAAACCTATTGGTCTATCCTGAGAACATGGAACGAAATCTCAACTCTTATGGTGGCGTTGTGTTCAGCCAAAAAGTACTACTTGCCTTGATAGACAAGGGAAGCAGCCGTGAAGAAGCTTATGCGATCGTTCAAGAAAACGCTCATGCTGCTTGGAATAAGCCAGAAGGCAATTTTCACGAATTAATTAGCAAAGACTCCCGTGTTACCCAAAAGTTGTCCCCAGCAGAAATTGAGGTGAGTTTTGACCCCCAACAGCATCTCCTGCATTTAGAAGAGGTTTACCAAAGGTTGGGTATTTAGCTTTAATTGCTAATGGGCATGGAAAATTAACCAATCCCCCATGCCCCATGCCCTATGCCCAATCTCAACGAATAAATGTATTGCGTAAGTCGTAAAAATTTTAGTTCAGTGCTGGAATTATTAGTAGCAGTGGGTAGTATAAACAACAAATACTCACTCACCTAGCACTCTGAGTGCCCTAATGATTGAAATCCTAGCCATACTTTCTGCCTCTGCGGCAGCAGGAATGAGAATAGGTACACCTCTGCTGATTATCGGACTGTTGCAGGGTAGTAACTTATGGTCACAAGTTCCAATTTTATCTCACATTTCTCCACCAATCTTATTAGGCTGCCTCAGCTGTTGGTCTTTAATTGAATTATTAGCCTCAAAAAAGCTATGGGGGCAAAGATTGCTACAACTGGTTGAATTATTCATGTCTCCCGTCGTTGGAGCAATTATGGGTTTAGGAGTAGCTTCTGCAACAGCAACGCCAAACTGGCTGATTGCCTTAATTGGGGGTTTGTTAGCTTTAGTACTCCAGCTAGTTCAAGTTGGTTGGTTTTATCGGTTACGCGGCTTACCCTTGTGGGCAGTCTTTCTTCAAGATACCTTGTGTGTAGCTCTAGTACTTTTTGCCTTTGGTGCTCCCTCGCAAGGAGGATTAATTGCTTTAATGCTGCTCTGGTTTGCAGTTCGTAGCGCGAAGCAGTGGTATGACTGGTATTGGCAGAAAAGTTAGGAGTTCAAAGTGAGAAGTTAGGAATGAAGATAAAAGTTAAGAGTGAAAAGTTAGGGAGAAAAACTTAAAACTCCTAACTCCGCCCGTGTGCAACTTTTACTCAAACCTAACCCCCCTGCCCCCTTTCCTATGAGGGAAGGAGGAAAATTCAAAGCCTCTGACGCCACGTGCAACAAGAGTGGCTCGCCACTTAAGGCAGTGGCTCCTCCTTTCAGGAGAGAGGAATGGAAGTGAGGTCAAAATATTAAGTTGCACATCGCGTTAACTCCTAACTCGTTTCATTTACTGCAAAAGCCCGATCATATGCAAGAAGCCGTGACCGGTAATCAGCTCGATGATTAAGGCAATGAAGCCCAGCATAGCAATCCGACCATTCCAGACTTCAGCGCTAGTAGTCAGACCCCATTCCCAACGCTCTTGGGGGTACATTTTCACCCTTTTTTTCATTTGGGCAGCTTGTGAAAGCTTGAAACTGGGGTTTTTCAGCGCATCAATCACCAGGTCTGCAAGTGCATTAATAAACACTGGATGGGTATTGGGAGCAGGAACACGACGGAAGTTGTGAATTCCTGATTCTTCTGCTACTTCCCGATACTCAATATCAATTTCTTGCAGTGTCTCGATGTGTTCTGAGACAAAACTAATTGGCACGACAACTAAATCCTTCACACCTTGTGCGCCTAGTTCTTTGAGGGCATCTTCAGTATAGGGTTGGAGCCATTCTACTGGGCCGACGCGACTTTGGTAAGCTAAGGTGTGGACATTGGGCCGATTGAGGGTCTGCATCATCAGGGCAGTGCATTCCTCAATTTCTTGCTGGTAAGGGTCGCCAGCCTCCTCAACGTAGCTTTTAGGAACGCCGTGAGCACTGAAGAATATATGAACCTTGTCTGGATTAGGAAACTGATCGAGTTCTTGGGCTATGAGTTCCGCCATTGCTTGGAGGTAGCCTGGTTGTTTGTACCAGGAAGGAATGACGGTATAATCAATGTGTTGAAGCTTTGGGTCTTCTTGCCAAAGCTTTTCTAAGAGCCGGAAGCTAGAACCACTGGTGCTGATAGAAAACTGAGGATATAGTGGTAAGATTACCAGGTTTTGTATATTATCTTGGGTAAGCTGTGCGATCGCCTCTTCTGTATAAGGATGCCAATAACGCATTCCCACGTAGATATTGGCTTCTTGCCCCAAATAACCCAACTGTTCTTTTAGAGCTTCCCCTTGCGCTTCTGTAATTCGCCGCAGTGGGGAACCACCACCAATTTGCTTATAATTTTCTTGAGAGGTTTGGAGTCGCCGCGAGGCAATAAACCAGGCTAGGGGCTTTTGCAACCAGCGAAATGGTAGGCGAATAATTTCCGGATCGGAAAATAGGTTGTACAAAAACGGCCCGACATCCTCTAGCTTATCAGGGCCACCGAGATTGAGTAATAAGACGCCTACACGACCCATAGCAGTTACTTTCCCCCAATCTTTTCAGGTTTTTTACTAATGTTAACAATATATATCTTTATTAAATAATAAAGCTTAATAGCAAGGAAATATGCAATGGCAACAATTTTAAGGGATTGGAGTTACCGCTATCAGTGGCTGTATGATGGGATCTCTCGTTTAGCAGCCTTAAGTGTAGGTGGTGAAGCCCGTTTTCGGCAACTTGCTTTGCAAGGCTTAACAATTCACTCAGAAACTCAGGTCTTAGATTTATGTTGCGGCAGTGGTCAAACGACGCAATTTTTGGTAAAATTTTCACAAAATGTAACAGGATTGGACGCCTCACCCAAGTCTTTGCAACGGGCGCGGCAAAATGTACCTGAAGCTTCCTATGTCGAAGCTTTTGCCGAAAAGATGCCATTTGCAGATAATCTGTTTGATGTGGTGCATACCAGCGTTGCATTACATGAGATGCAGCCTCAGCAATTGCGAAAAATTATTAGTGAAGTTTATCGAGTGCTGGAACCAGGAGGGGTGTTTACGCTGGTGGATTTTCATGCTCCTACGAATCCGATATTTTGGCCCGGTGTGTCAGTGTTTTTGCTGTTGTTTGAAACGGAGACAGCTTGGGAATTGTTAAAAACTGATTTGGCTAGATTATTGGCAGAGACGGGGTTTGAAGTGAGTAAACCCACTTTATATTCTGGTGGTAGTTTACAAGTGATACAGGCGAAGAAGTGAAGGATACGCTTTAGTTATATCTTGCATCTGCCCCATATTCCGTCAATAAATTTCTTCTTTTATAACGTAAGTCTACTCAAGTTGACTACAACCTTTACTCAGTCGTTTTCTAGAAAACTTGAGCTATAAGCCTCAGAATGAATTTTGTGGCGGTTTTGGGGACTAATGCAAGTTGTGAGTTTATTAATGGTTAAGATATCTACCTGATCAATGAAACAGGGGTAATTGTTATATTCAAATTAGGATGATGAAATTTTTAGGTTAATAAGAATGACACAGGAATTAATAAACCTCAGAACTTTTATTCAGGAAGGACGTTACGCAGATGCCTTGATAATTGTTGATAAATTAGAGGGGATGAGTAAACAAGCTATTCTGCGAAATATCGAAGCTTATTTAAGGATTTTGCTAATTCATTTGATTAAGAACCAAGGAAAACTGCGATTAACAATTCTTGGGTTGCTTCTATTCGTAATTCACTTAAAGAAATCAAGAAACTCAATCTCAAAGACAATAAAAAATCCTATTATATCAATTTAAACGAATGGGATACTTATATTGAAAATGAAATAGAAGTAGCAGTACCTGATACTAGTGTGGAAGTTTTGAATGGAATTTACAATGAATTTCAACTTACTGAAATGGTAGATAGAAACCAGATTCTTCAGACTACTTTGAAGTTTTTAGCGCTAACTTATTCTTATTCAGTTAAGGAGTTACCCGCAGTTGTGGCTGAAACTTTAACTCAGCTACCCGGTGGAGAAGATTGGAAAGCAGGTAGGCGGTAAAAAATGACTCAGGAACTAATAGACCTCAAAAATAGTATTTTGGAAGGACGTTATGCAGATGCCTTAACAATTGTTGATGAATTAGAAGGCATGAGTAAACAAGCTATTCTGCGAAATACCCAAGCTTATTTAAGGATTCTGCTGATTCATTTGATTAAAAACCAAGTAGAGCAACAATTAACTGGTTCATGGGCAAATTCTATTCGTAATTCAATCCGAGAAATTAAAAAACTGAATATCAAAGATAATAAAACATCTTACTATATTAATTTAGATGAATGGGAAAATTTGATAGAAGAGGAAGTTATTGAAGATGCGATCGCTGATGCTAGTGAGGAAGTGATGAACGGCAAATTTAGTCGCTCTCAGTTGTCAGCAATGCTAGATAAAAGCCAGATTTTAACTACAGCCACTAGTTTACTGGCTTTAACATATACTTATTCGCCAAAGGAATTACCAGCGATTATGGATGATTATCTTACTCAGTTAGCTGGTGGAGAAGATTGGATAAATCGGTAAAAATAAGGCGATCGCTCTTTGTATACAGGCAAAGCAATAGAATGAATTACAGGGAACGATGAGGTAGCAAACAAAGTCAATATTACGGCAAAACGATTGCTAACCCGTAGTATTTACATTATAGTGCTGTACGGATAACCAACAATAAAGTTTTCGCCAATTTTGATCATGAAAGAAATAACACGCCGCAAATTTATTACAACAGCCAGCGTGGCGACGGGTTTTGCCTTGGCTGTGCAACCCATTTCTGCCGAAGTTATCACCACTGAAGCCAAGGGGTTGGTAGCTGGTGCAGTGAAAATTCCTGTTAAAGATGGGGAAATTCCTGCTTATAGAGCAGAACCTACCACTGGTGAAAATTTCCCCATTGTCCTGGTGATCCAAGAAATCTTTGGAGTCCACGAGCATATTCAGGATATTACTCGTCGCTTTGCTCAGTTGGGGTATTTGGCGATCGCACCTGAATTATTCATCCGTCAGGGGGATGTCTCGAAATTAAGCAGTACAGACGAAATTCGCCCAATTGTAGCCAAAGTGCCAGATGCCCAGGTGTTATCGGATCTCGATGCCACGGTAGACTGGGCGGTGAAATCAGCTAAGGGTAATGCCGATAAATTGGCGATTACAGGCTTCTGTTGGGGGGGTCGCATTACCTGGTTGTATGCAGCACACAATCCGAAGCTGAAGGCAGGTGTGGCGTGGTATGGGCGACTGGTGGGTGATGCTACTGAACTTCAGCCGAAGTATCCCATT
Organism: Nostoc sp.; assembly: GCF_036919595.1. GTDB lineage: Bacteria > Cyanobacteriota > Cyanobacteriia > Cyanobacteriales > Nostocaceae > Nostoc. The sequence continues at coordinate 10,412 of NZ_JBALCO010000095.1, forward strand.
GATATTGCATCAAAACTGACAGTCCCCATTCTCGGACTCTATGGTGGTAAGGATACGGGTATTCCTTTAGATACAGTAGAGCAGATGCGCGATCGCCTAAAGTCCAGCAGTAGCAAATCTGAAATTATCGTCTACCCCGATGCACCCCATGCTTTTTTTGCCGATTATCGCCCCTCTTACCGCAAGAAAGAAGCTAAGGAAGGTTGGAAACGTCTTTTGGCATGGTTTAAAGAGCATGGCGTGTAAGTCTGCAAAATACAAAAAAAGCCTCCCATACCAGGAGGCTGAAAAGTTAGCGGAGAAAACTTGTTAAACTACGGCTTTGCAGCGATCGCTCCTCCTAATGCAGAGAAAATCGCGGAAACCGATGCTGTGGCAAATAGCCACCAAGCTGCTGTAGCTGCGGCTTTGCGGGTTTCTTCTGCTTGCCGCTGTGCTTGATGCTTCACCTGTTCTAGGCGGCGTTGTGCTTCTTGCTGTATGCGTTCTGCACGTTGCAATACTGTGTTACGGGCGCGTTCAATTTGGTCGATGATGCCGTTGGCATCTTCCTCAGAGATGTCCTCACGAGAACTCATAATTGCCACTAGGGTCTCACGATCAAAAGAAGATAGGCGATCGCGCAGGGCATCAAACCCCGCCTGGGGATCGTCAAAAACTGTGCGAATATCGCGCTTGATACTATCATAGTTAAGTTCTGGACGATCCAAGGAGTTAAGATAGTTACGGATGCGGCCGAAAACCCCATCAATTGCATCTTGAATGCCTCGTTGGATGTTCCGCACTTGTTCTACAAATTGATCCCTTACGGACACCATGTTATCGGCAATCCGTGCCGCTTCCTCATCAGAAATATCTTCCCGAATTTTTAGCAGGGCGATAATCGTAGAACGGTCAAAATGGGAAAGGCGATCGCTAAAAGTTTCTACCCCAACTCGCGGATCGTGCAACAATAGTTGCAAGTCGCGCTTGATACCTTCTGGGTTAAGTTCTTCTTTACCAGTATTCCGCAGATACTCTTCCACATTACCTGTGAATGTTTCTATTCTTTGCTGTGTGCGGGTAGCTAGGCGACGAGGCGCACGCACAAAGTTGCGAATCGAATTTTGTGTAGAATCAATGATTTCATTGACTTGTTCTTCACTTAAGTCTTGGCGTTGACTAAGCAACTTCACTAGTGTATCTCGGTCTACCTGCGACAACCGACGGCGCAGTGCGACAGCTCCCTCCTTGGGATTTTCAAATAATCTGGTTAAATCTCGTTGAATACCTTCTGGGTTGAGTTCTTGTTTACCAGTATTCCGCAGATAATCTGCGATCGTGGTGGTAACAGAGTCGTATTGCTCTTTGGCTTTTTCCACAACAGCTTGCGGTGTGTGGCGAATACTATGCCACGACTCCTCAGCAGCATTGATGGCTTGATTAACTTGATCTTCACTCAAATCTTGCCGCTGACTCAACAATTGCACTAAGGTATCGCGGTCAAAGCGAGACAAGCGGGCCCGAATGGAGGTAATTCCAGCTTGAGGATCTTCCAGTAGCTTTTTGAACTCCGCGCGGATGGCATCAGGATTCAGTTCTGATTTCCCTGTATTACGCAGATATGATTCTACATTCAGCCACAGGGTTTCTGCTTGATATTGTGCCTGTTCTGCTAGTCCTTTGGATTCTACCAAGACGCGATCGCGTTGTTTTTCAAACTCATCCAGAATGCTGTCTACTTCATATAGCTGGACATCATTACGTTGCAGCAATATCTCCCGAATCTCCTGACGTGTAACCAGCGCCAGTCGCAATGTCAGGGTTTCATAATCTGCCTCTGGGTCTTGCAACAGTGGTTTAAAATTCTGCTCAATGCCTTCGGCTGTCAAATCTGCTTTCGGGGTAACGAGCAGATAACTTTCCACTGCGCGTTGCAAGTCTTGAACTATGTCTCTTTCTTCGACAGCTCTCACTGTCACTAGCACCTCTTGGCGGACAGTTTCTAGCTGATTTGCAATCCGCTGAATTTGGGCTTGGGTAAGTAGTCCTCGTTGTTCCAAGATATTGGCAAAATCGTTGCGGGATAGTCGTTCTACTTCCCTGCGGACTATTCCTGGGTCAGCTGCTGGGTCGTAGATGACATCACGAAATTCTTGGGCAATTTTTTCCTGACTTAGTTGCCAAGCATAAGTGTTGTGCAGGTAATTTTCGACATCAGCACGAATTGGGCTATAGGGTTCTGAAGGTGTTGGCAACCCTAGCTTATCTGCTTGTTGAGTGACTTTATCTTTAGCAGTGGTGAGGCTACGCAAGATTTTTTCCACATCCAAATCAGGCAAATCTGTCCGTCCCAACACAGTGGCGCTTAAGGCAGATAGTCCTTGCTGGAGTGTACTTTGAATTAGCCCTGGAGCCGCTTTTTGGTCAGCTTGTTTGGAATCACGCTTTTCTGCTACTAACCGATCCAGTTTGGCGTTAAGTTCATCTGTCTTGCTTTGTCCTGCTGGAACTGATTTTAGATAATCCATTAACTCAGCCAGACCGTCTGGGGTGGGTGATTGCTGACTTACCACTTGCTGCCAAACTTTATACAACGTATCAGCAATGCGGCTAACGTCTTTTTTGGAAAGGTCGGTGCGACTGCTGACTAACTCGATGAACTTTTCGCGGTTGATGTTGCGAATGTGTGAAGTCCCAGCGATCGCTTTTAATTGCGGATCGTTGAGTAAATTTTCAAAGTCACCCCGAATTTTCGACAAATCTAGCTCTGGGGGACGCAGCTTTTCTAAGTAATCTTCTATGTTTTCCCGGATACTTGTAGGGTCGATGGCGCTTCCTAGTTCCCGACGGATAGCGCTAGCCGCAGCTTCAGCCGTCGCTACAACTTGGTTATTCACAGCTTTAGCGCCCAGTGCAGCTGTGGCTGTCCCCATAATCGCCTGAAACCCAGAAGTTGCCGTATTGACGACTGAGCCAATTAAGGAACCTACAGTGGTGGAACTTACCCAAACCAGGATCAAAAAGTAAGCACCCCAAATTACCAAGCCGAGAATCGCTCCCAATGCTGGGTCTAAAATTACCAGGCTCAATTTCACCGCCAGAAAAGAAGCGATTAATAAGGCGATCGTCACAGTGACTAATGTCCAAATCCCCACTGCGGTGCCGATTTTGCGAATGCTGCCGCCCAAACTTCCGACTTCCCCAGAATCGGAATCCGAATCAGATGAGTGCCCCAGGTAGGAAATACCGGCTGCAAGGGAGAGATTAGTTAGAACTAATTGGAAAGCAAAGGCTAAAATCACGCCGGAGATTAAAGCCACAAAAAAGCGTGGCCCAGAAGTGAGAACCGATGCCTGTGCTGGCGTGACGTTTGAGGATTCTACTGGAACCTGTGCTAACCACAATAGTGGTTTGTAGAGTCCCAGCATAATTTCCGTACTTTGGAACATTGTATTTCCTTCTACTAAGTTGAAATTTGGGGAATTAAGATTTTCTTGAGAAGCAACTATTAGTATCGATTATGTCTGTATCTATTGCAATACCTAACTCTGTTTAGCTCAGAATCGTAGACTTTAGCTGTTTCAAGCATCTCTCCAAAGGCTGAAAACCATATCCAGCAAAAGATATAAATTTTATTAGCTAACTATGAAAATGTTCACTATGAGTTAAAAAGCTGGCTAATTCTTGACCGCCACTTTTTAATTTTAATTGCTTAATCACAACGATTGATTTTTCTGCAATTATAATTTAATTACTGAAAAGTTACATTTCTTTACATTTTGATTTTTATCACCCTCTTAGGGTGGATTTATCTATACCAATATGTAGTTGATTATGTGCTTGTAGTTTGTGTCTACAGGCAGAAAGCAATTTAGTTATTAATAGCTACATTAAAGTTAACAAACGAATTGTTAAGGATAACGAAGATGGCAACTTGTTCTTCCAGACAGAGATTTGTCAGTAATTGCAACAGAAGGTAATGGTTGCGATCGCAATTATTTTCTGTTTGGCTGGACACATCAAGCCTAAATCTGGAACTGTCGTTTAGCAATCATTGGCTTTCTTGCCTATTTACTTTGGGATTTAGCCGGCTATAGCGTCCTGCGTGACGTCCTACATCTGATTGGCTACTAGATAGAAATTAAACACCTAAAAAGCTACTAAATTTTGGAGAAACAAATGGCAACTAAAGAAACTCGTCCTTCTACTGATTTACCACCTGTTGCAACAGAATACAACGGCGTAGATCGCAATGCTTTTCTGTTTGGCTTTACTCCTCAAGCGGAAATTTGGAATGGTCGCTTGGCAGCCATTGGCTTTCTTGCTTATTTACTTTGGGACTTAGCCGGTTATAGTGTCCTGCGCGACGTCCTACATCTGATTGGCTACTAGATAGAAATTAAACACCTAAAAAGTTACTAAATTTTGGAGAAAAAAATGGCAATTAAAGAAACTCGTCCTTCTACTGATTTACCACCTGTTGCAGCATCATACAACGGCGTAGATCGCAATGCTTTTCTTTTTGGCTTTACTCCTCAAGCGGAAATTTGGAACGGTCGCTTGGCAGCTATTGGCTTTCTTGCCTATTTACTGTGGGACTTAGCCGGCTATAGTGTCTTGCGCGATGTTTTACATCTGATTGGCTACTAGATAGAAATTAAACACCTAAAAAGCTACTAAATTTTGGAGAAACAAATGGCAATTAAAGAAACTCGTCCTTCTACTGATTTACCACCTGTTGCAACAGAATACAACGGCGTAGATCGCAATGCTTTTCTGTTTGGCTTTACTCCTCAAGCGGAAATTTGGAATGGTCGCTTGGCAGCCATTGGCTTTCTTGCTTATTTACTTTGGGACTTAGCCGGTTATAGTGTCCTGCGCGATGTGCTACACCTCATTCAACATTAATGATAACTGAGGAGTTACACTGATTACCTCTGAGGTAGCTCCAGAACAAGGGGATTTTGCCCCTTGTTCGTCTCACCAAGCTTGTTTTGTGCAGTTATCACAAAGAATTGGTACTACTCGTCCTTATAACAATTTACCACCTGTTGCTAAAGCTTACAACCGTGTCGCTTGTAATGCTTTTCTATTTGGTTGGACTCCTCCCGAAATTTAATTGGTTACATAATAGTAAAAAGCCACCTAGTTATAGGTGACTTATATATGATTACAATTTGATAAAAATTACTGAAATTATAAACAGCGATTATTCATCAATACAACTGGGAATACCCAAAACAGCGCAGGGGAAATTAGAACTTAATGCCTCAATCATCGGATGATTAATAGATTGGCAACCGAGAAACAGAATATCGGCAGTTTCTGAGTCAACAACTTTCTTAAGTTCTGTGGAAATGCAGCCAAACCGCAAATGAGATTTAAAAGAACCCTGCCATTCTTCAGCCAGACTCCGGGCTTGCCAAAGAATTATATCTGCTTGTTGCAGGGGAGTTACCACTGTCTGCAATTGGGGTTGAGTTAATACCAATGTGACAGACTTTGATACTTCACTAACTTGACACTCTAATGAAGTCTGTTGTATTGGAAAACTCAAGATATTTGGATACTGGCTGCTTTGATTGTCTTCTAGCACATAAACGGCTTGAACTGTAACTTGTGCATTAGTGGCTAAACGCGTTTGATGGGCAATCCAGAAAGCAATATCTAGTGCCGTATGACTGTTAGGAGATGCGTCATAGGCAACAATTAAATTAACTGCTTTTGCTTGTTGAGGTTTTTTAGAAAAAGATTTTTTTGGTTCTGGCAGTAGTACCATTTGTTCAATTAAGTCATTTCGACCTGTGGCACTTTGCAGACGTGCTAACATTGGCTTGATTTGCACAGCTTTACTTCTCCCAATGAAATGAATTAACAATTGAGAAGCAGGGCGACAAATTTTGGATTTTGGACTTCGGCTACGCTCAGTCGAACGATTTTGGATTTTAGATTGAGTGACGATAACCAAAATCTCAAATCTGAAATCAGTCAAGGAAACCCCAATAATAACTGTATTACAGCCAAGGTCTTGGGGGTTCCTTCCATTGCCTACGGAGTTAGCTGACGGGCTAAGACTGGAAGGTGTCTCTCGTAAGATTAGCCCCAAACATTGGTTCCTCCGTTCCAAATCCAGCTTTCATGAATTTGAATTAGGCTACCCACTGAAAAAAATGATAATCTAATTTACTCGTCTTAGGCAAAATGTCGATCAAGGAAATTTAAGGCGTAGTTGCGGAATTCAAAATATTTTTTTGAGTTTCGCATGGCGACGCGAGCCTCTTTCAAAGCAGCTTCTCCTAACGGAGACGCTTTGCGAACGCTAACGCGTGGACGCTTAAAAGGAACTTCCAATATCTCCCCTATACTAGCAGCCGGGCCATTGGTCATCAATAGGATGCGATCGGACATATAAATTGCTTCATCTACATCGTGGGTAATCATCATCACTGCTTGCCGATTATTTTCCCAAATATCTAATGCTTGCCGCTCCAATTTGCCACGAGTTAGTGCATCTAGTGCCCCAAAAGGTTCATCCATCAGTAACATTTTCGGACGAATTGCTAAAGCTCTGGCAACACCTACTCGTTGTTTCATACCTCCAGAAATTTCATCAGGATATTTGTCAGCCGCCGCCGTCAAGTTTACCATTGCCAAGTGCTGATTTACAATGCTAATTTTTTCAGCCCGATTAGCATTTTTTAACACTTCATCCACGGCTAAACGGATATTTTCTCGTACTGTGAACTAAGGTAACAGCGAATAGTTCTGAAATACCACCATCCTTTGAGCTCCTGGCTGACGAATTTCTTGTCCATCTAGCCTTACTGAGCCGGAAGTGGCTTTTTTTAACCCAGCTACTATCTTTAGTAGAGCTGATTTTCCATAACCTGAGTGACCAATTACAGAAATATATTCATCTTCACCAATCGTCAGATTAACCCCATCTAAAACGACAAAGTTATCTTTATCAGGTGTCGGATAAGACTTGACTAAATTTTAAATTTCTAAAAATCCAGGGCGGGACAGAACTTCGCTCTGGGTATTAATAGGTAATGAGGTATATTCCATCATCAAATGCTCCGGAAATAATTTAGTCATCAGTCAATATTTGAACTTGTAATTTAAGACGTGAAAAAGTTAGTAGGAGCGTTAGCCCTGATGGCAAAACTATTCAGATAGCCCACAGGATCACTGGGGTCGAAGCCTTTCTTATCTAGAAATACCTCTGGTGGTTCGACCTTGTAATCATCCTTGGGACATTTGATGCCCATTTGAGATGCTATCTCCCGATATAAATCTGTTCTCCAACCTTGTGCAGCTAGTTTTTCAGCATTTTTAGAGAATTTCTTAATTTGTCCCCACCGCGCTGCTTGTGTCATCAACCAGATACTACGGGTGAAGCATCTAGGCGACCAAAAATTAGACCGTCGCGGGAGGTAGCCCAACTGGCTTCGCGGTTGAGTGTGACTTCAAACCATATTTGCGGAAGAAGCCTTTTTTCCAGGCGATCGCAAATGGCGCACAATCATTAACAGGAACGTAACCAACGGTAAGATCGGATTTTTCTAAGTCTTGGGATCTAATTACTGGTTGAACAGCTAAGGCTTCTTCAGTTAGTCCTTTGGCGGATCTATCTCCTGAAATTCCACAGGAGGACAGCGTTATTCCCGTTGTGGTTGTTCCTATTCCTTAAATAGAAAAAAAATAAAATCTATTTCTTTTGGTAGGTGAACTAAATTGCTTAATTTGGTTAAAGACACTGCACTAGCTAAACTAATTGCATATCGAAGTTTACTCATCTATCTCTTAGCTGAATTTAACAAAATGGATTTTAGTCAAGTACTGGCTGAAAAAACGGACACCATCATAGATAAATGGATTGCAGCAGTTCGCAAGGATAGACGGATTGAAAGTGCTGATGACCTATCTTATACAGCGGTAAAGGATCATATCCCTGATGTTTTAAAAGCAATGGTAACGGTGCTTTCAAAATCTCAAGATAATGATATTGAGTCAATAGTTACTGCTAGTTTTCAGCATGGGATTATTCGAGCGGAACAAGGTTTTGATCCAGCAGAAATTGCTAGAGAATATCATTTGCTGCGAACAGTAATATTTGATACTATACAACCAGATTTATTGAACGGAACACCTGTAGAGATAATTCGTTCTATGCGTTTGATTGACGCTATTATAGACGAAGCGATCGCCCGGTGTTTCAAAAGTTATGTTGAGGAGCGGTTGCGAGAATTACAGCAGTTGCAGTCATCACTAACACTCCATAATCAGGAACTCACACGCTTGATTAGCGCTAATCAAGAATATCTTTCGCAATTAGCCCACGAATTGAAACATCCTCTAACTTCCATTATTGGTTACTCGGATCTGTTTTTACGCCAACAACGACGAAAGACACAGGTGAAGGACACCTCTGCCAATTTAGAACATATTGAGCGGGTACTACGCAATGGTAGACAATTACTCCACCTAATTAATGATGTATTAGAACTTTCGCGGTATGACGCAGGTCAGATAAAACTCCGCCTAGCATCCACCGATGTGCGTGAATTAATCAATAATGTGTGTGAAATGTTGGAACCTTTAGCTGCTGGGAAAAATTTAAAAATCGTAGTAGATTGCGATCGCGCTCCCAAAAAATTAATCACAGATTCTTTTCAATTCCAACAAATTGCTACAAATCTTATCAGTAATGCGATTCGCTATACAGAGTTGGGGACTGTTATTATAATGTGTCAGGTGTTGGAGAACCAGAGATGGGCGATCGCAGTTTGTGACACTGGAATTGGCATTGCACCTGAAAACCAATCCCAGATATTTGAACCCTACTTTCGCGTCAGTTTTAGCGATCGTCCCTATCTTCCTGATAGCACAGGATTGGGATTAGCGATCGTTTCCCGCTTGGTGAAACTACTACAAGGTACAATTAACCTAGTATCTGAAGTGGGAGTTGGTTCTACCTTTACCGTAATTTTGCCTTTAGAAATAGAGAGTTGATTTCGCGCCAAGACGTAAAATTTTTCTCTGCACCTCTGCGTGAAATCAAAAAACATTTTTACAATAAACCTTGTTTTTTTAACTTAGCTAGCGCATCCTCAGCAGCAGCTTTCTCTGCATCTTTCTTATTGCGTCCTTTACCTTCCCCGTAAATTGTTCCATCTACCAATACTTTTGCTATGAATTCTGGCGCGTGAGAAGGGCCTCCTATATGTTCTGTGAAATATTTAGGAGGAGTTGGGGTAACGTTACGTTGCACCCATTCTTGAAAGCGATTTTTTGAGTCTACATTAGAACGAGACACAACTATATGCTTAGGATCTACAGAATCAAATAGCGGTTCTATGATTGCGCGAACTGCATCAATATCTGAATTTTTATCCAAATAGTAAGCACCAAGGACAGCTTCAAAGGTGCTACTGAGCAAATTAGGATTTTGGTAGCCTCCGTCTCGAATTGCGCCTTTTCCTAACCGCATCCTAAAGTCTAAACCTACTTCCTCTGCGAACTTTGCCAATTGCTTCTCATCTACCAGCGCCGAACGCCGCCGCGTTAATTCATCTTCTCCCATTTCTGCGTGACAATTATATAGATACTCGCCACTTAAGAAATTCAGCAAAGCATCACCAAGAAACTCTAAGCGTTCGTTATGTTCGCCTTCTCCAGGGTTTTCATGGACATAAGAACGGTGGGTAAGCGAACGGCGGAGAAGTTTTTCATCATGGAATATTAGAACTTTGTGCATTTTATCTCGGGAATTGCTGCGTAAATTGACTGTTGGGAAACTTTACAAATGTACTTTTATTCAGATATGAAAAAACCGCAAACTGTGATGTATTGATAAAACCCAGTTTTATACTCAACTGGGTTTTTCAAACATCCTCTAATGGTCAGCGCTTACACTGTCATGGAATCAAATTTATCTTCATCGCCCTCATTAACTGTCAATAAAATTACAATTACTCCCTAAACCCCACACGTCAAGGCACTAGGACATAGTGCGACAATATCTCTTTTTTCACACTATGAGCCACTGCGGGAGATTTAATGCATAGCATTTCCAAGTTTTAAATAAATAAAGTCAACAAGCTCCTTAATAGTCATAGATGTTTTGCCATTGAATTCTTCATCGGCAATTTCAATGTCAAATTCTTCTTCTAAAGCCATTGATAACTCTACCCCATCTAAGGGTTTCATTCCAAGCGAATTTTCTGGATATGAACATTGACTAAAATCTAAAACAGAGCCATAGACTGTAGTGACATGATCATATTCCTGTCCTAAAAAAAGAGTATCATCTAGGTTTATATCTTCATCCTGTATTGATAAGGTCTCCAAGATGAGTTTCTCAACTCTTTTAAAAATCTCTTCATTTGATAATTGAACTTTGTTATCCTGCTTATCTGGAATTTGCATATCTTCAGGCAAGCTTACTTAATAAGCATAAAGTTCTCTACCGTCGCTTTCGTTTGGTTTAAGTCTCAGCCGTAGAATTCCTGGCTTCCTACCAGGTTTCGCGTCATCCTTTCCCCTGAAAATCTACCCAAACATCTTGTCTTCCCGTTGAAAGTCTAGTCAATCAGTTGACTTGACATTGGGCTGAATATTCAGCCGAAGGGATGACACGAAGCTCGGCAGGAAACTAGGAATTCTGCTGCTGAGACAACACCAAAAACCTACGCTTTAGAGTGCGGTTATTTTGCTGTCGTTAAATATACATTGCCATAGTTTATACTAGATGTCAAGAAGTTATTCATGAAGATTCGTCAAAGCGATCGTCCATATCTATCAAGTTTTAAAATCATCTATGCAAAAGTGTTGAATGTTATGAAATCTGCTATCAAAATAGCCGAAAATATTTTGAAATTTGGGCTAACTTTTAAAATATAATGATTATAAATTAATTTTTCCAGATTGTAAAAGATATCCTTAGCCCTTTGCTTAAAAATGATTATCCAGTTTTGAATAGCCATCTTATTGTTGAGTGTTGGTTAGTTTATGCACTGGATAATAGTTGAACGAGTATGCATGATTTTTTAAAAAAATCGAATTAGATATCTGGTGAAAAAAGAGACGTAGCACTGCTACGTCTCTACAAGGGTTCTGGATAAGCTATATTTAATTTCTGGAGATTGTCTATTCGACTCTATGGTTAATCAATGGGGTCAGCACCGATCGCACCAAGAGCTACTTTAGCGCTCGCGATATCCTGCTCAACAGTGCCACCACCGACGCCAATGGCTCCCACATCCACGCCACCAAAACGGATAGGCAGACCACCCCCAAGATTGGTTAACAAATTTCCAGATGCTAAGGGTAATGCCACTGCTAGGTTATCTGAGAATGTCCCAGTGGGGCGGCGGATTGAAGCAGCGGTTTGGGCTTTGCGTTTGCTGGTTTCGATGCTATGGGGAGTTGCCCCATCACCATGCACAAAGGCAATCAGAGTCAAAAACGAGTTGTAAACAGCAATAGATACAGCCAACTCCCAGACTGCGGCTTTCTTTTAAAGCAGCTTTAGCAGCTGCTAATGCCGTATCAACTGTGATTAATTCAACAGTTCTAGTAGACGCAGATGTTTGTACCATGATTATTAACTCGCGACTCCAACCGTTTGCCGTTCTCGCCGTGCGACTTCTGCATGTACTAAAGGAATGACATCACGCCCATAAGCGATCGCATCCTCTAGGGGATCAAAGCCCCGGATTAACAAGGTAGTCACACCCGCATCATAGTAATCAACTAAAGCCTCTGCTACTTGTTCTGGTGTACCCACTAGAGCTGTAGTGTTTCCTGCCGCACCAGTAGCTGCTGCGATCGGTGTCCATAGACGCTTATCGTAAACTTCATTTTTGGCTGCAAAATCCAGCAGACGTTGTGACCCTACCGCCTGGGGTCTAGCTGGGGTAGCTATTTTCGCCCCTCCTCGCAAGTCTTGAATTCGCGCTAAAATGCTATGTGCTTTCTCCCAAGCCTGTTGTTCTGTAGCACCAAGAATAGGTCGCAGGGAGACGCTGAAGCGAACGGAACGACCGAGTGGTAAGGCAGCACGTACCTGTGCTATTCGTTCTTTAACTGCGGCAATTGGCTCACCCCACAAGGCGTAGACATTACTGTGTTTAGCTCCTACCTGTACGGCTGGGCCAGATGCACCACCAAAGTAAAGCGGGATGTGGGGCTTTTGCAGCGGCTTAATCGCCGAGAAAGCATCCTTGAGGCGGTAAAATTCTCCTTCGTAATCAAAGGGAGTGTCGCTTGTCCAGATGCGACGAAGGATTTCTAAATATTCATCGGTGCGGCGGTAGCGGCTGTCATGATCCAGCCAGTCGCCATCTTTCTGCTGGTCAGCATCACTGCCACCAGTAATGATATGTATTGCTATCCGACCGTTGGTAAAATGGTCAAGGGTAGCTGCCTTGCGAGCTGCCAAAGTTGGAGCCACAAAACCCGGACGATGAGCAATCAAAAAGCCCAGGCGCTCGGTTGCTGAAGCTGCGAAACTAGCAATAGTCAAACCATCAGGGCTACTAGAACTATAGCCAATCAATACTTTGTCAAAACCTCCTTCTTCATGGGCTTTGGCAAATTCACGAACATAAGCTGGATCAATGATGTCATCGCCCAGACTACCTGCTGCACTATTTAATTCCGAAGCTGGTTTTGTCCGGATCAATCCAATAAATTCAACTGGCATAATTAATTCTCCTGAAAATGTTGGGGACAAGGGGACTGGGGAGTAAGAATTTTAGATTCTAGACTTTCCTGCGGAACGCTACGCGAACGGCTACGCTCAGTCGAACGATTTTGGGTTAAAAAATTGAAATTTAATCTAAAATCATCAATCCAAAATCCAAAATTGAATTGCCCAATGCTCAATACCTAATACCTAATCAAATAAATCTGGTTGGTCGTGGGTAATTTCATCCCACAAATATTGGAATCCACCCCAGCCTGCTTGGTGAGTACCACCGCGTTGTTGTATTTTTAAGGCGATGTCGTGGTCAATCAGGATGGGTTTTCCTACGGCTTCTGCTAGCAATTGCGCCTTAGCAGTATCCTCTAACCTGATGTACCACCAAGCGGCTTCATCCACACTGTGTCCCACGGTCAATATTCCGTGGTTGCGTAAAATCGCAGCTTTGCTTTTGCCTAGTCCCTGAGCAATGCGTTTTCCTTCACTTGTCTCCAATACAATGCCTGTAAAATCATCAAATAGAGCATGATCTTGGTAGAAAGCACAGGAATCTTGGGTAATTGGGTCAAGCAACCGACCTAAAGTTGACCAAGTTTTGCCGTAGAAGGAATGGGCATGAGCCGCTGCGATGACATCAGGGCGGGCTTCATGGATTTGAGAGTGAATGGCAAACGCTGCTTGACTAACTTTGCCTTCACCTTGGACTACCTGACCTTCACTATTCACTAGTATCAGGTCTGATACCCGAATGCGACTGAAATGTATCCCAAAGGGATTGACCCAAAAGTGATCCGTAAGTTCGGGATCACGGGCAGTTATGTGTCCTGCCAATCCTTGAGCAAAACCTAAACGTGCAAATACCCGAAAGGCTGCTGCCAAGCGTTCTTGGCGATGGCGACGCTCCGATTCAATGGAGACGAAGGTCGGTGGTTGAAAGGGATTGCTGCTGGGGCGGACGAGAGAAGTTTGCACCATAATTTTCAACTCCTACGTATGAATTAGGTAGACGGTGCTGCCTCACTGCTGGTGAAAGCGTCAAGGTTTGTCGTATAGACATCGCTTCACCATTAAACTAGCGAGACAACAAATGATTTATGGTTATGGCTCAATAGGCGATCGCAGTTTTTACCGCTGCAAATACGTATTGTTCAATCAATGTCCAGTGGACAACGCTACAAATAACTTTTAGCTGATAACCGTAAATACGTTACTAATTACCTGATATCAGATTTTAAACTACCTAGTAACAACAAATTTATTAACTAGAATAGTGATACTATCAAATTAACTACGGTAAGTCAATCTACTTGCAGTAGTTTAAACTACAATGAAGTTATCACAGTTCATTTAAATAAGCAAGCTCAATATGGAGTTTTGCTGGAAAATATACTTGAGGGGAATGTTATCTCTGTTGTATGGAGACTGTTGCGATTCGTTAAGCTGTGGAGCGATCGCTGAAATTTGCGATGCCTACGGCGGTAAACTAGGCACGGTTTTTTCGATTATTACTAGGACTAATCCTATTTAAGGTTTTGCACAAGGCGATCGCAAATGTGATCTGCTTCAGGTATAAGGATGCTGTAAAGTTGTTGTAAATTTGATAGCAATTAAAAAAACAGACCGTGATCGTCCCATCAAGCAGTAGAGCGTTCGTAGCAAGTCATAACAGTAATTTGAGCTTTACCAGCCTCGCAGAACTATTAAGTGGAAACTTGCTTGCAGAAGTGGATCTTCGTCGGGCTGTAGTAAGTTTAAAGCTAAGGCAAGACCAAAAAGGGTCGATGGGTCAGTTTCTGACTCCCGCTTCAGTAGCCCAATTGATGGCTGAAATGTTTAATAGGCTGGATTTGCCTGAAATATCCTTGCTTGATGCTGGAGCAGGAATCGGTTCATTACTAGCCGCTTTTGTGTCAAAAGTATGCCAGCATCGACAACACACGTCAAGTTTGCGCGTTGTAGCATACGAAATTGACCCTCTTCTAATTGGATATTTGCATCAGACTCTAAAGCTATGTGAGAGAGAATGTAAGCATGTGGGTATTTCCTTCAATTACGAAATTCGTGAGACTGATTTTATCGAAGATACAGTCAAGTTGCTTCAGATTGGTTTATTGAATAGTGCAAACGCAACAGAATTTACTCATGCTATTCTCAACCCGCCTTATTTGAAAATCAATGCTCATTCCCAGGTGCGCGAATTGCTGCGTTCCATCGGTTTGGAAACTAGCAATCTTTACACTGGTTTTATGGCTGCTACAGCACAACTTCTAAAACCAAATGGAGAGTTTGTAGCAATTACCCCGCGCAGTTTTTGCAATGGGCCCTATTTCCGTGACTTTCGCAAGATGTTTTTAGAGATGATGGCTTTACAACAAGTACATCTTTTTGAGTCGCGGCAAGAAGCATTTAGTGACGATGATATTTTGCAGGAAACTATCATTATCCAAGCTACAAAACAAAGCCAAAAGTCTAACAGCGTCATCATCAATACCAGTTATGGTGCTAATGATGATTTGATAATGTCACACTCTGTACCATATGCGGACTTAGTTCATCCCGATGATTTAGAGCAGTTTATTCATATTATTCCAGATAAGATTAGCCAACAAATCGTTCAGCGAATGGAACTTTTAACCTGTACGTTGAAAGACTTAGGGCTAACAGTTTCAACTGGACGGGTAGTAGATTTCCGAGCAAAAGATTACTTAAAGACAAATCCAGAAAACAATACCGTTCCTTTAATTTATCCGGTGAATTTATCGAATGGATATGTAGAGTATCCAAAAATCACAAAAAAGCCTCAAGCGATAGTGCATATAGAAGAAACAGCGAATCTTCTAATACCAAATGAACATTATGTCTTATGCAAAAGATTTTCATCGAAAGAAGAGAAAAGGCGTGTTGTTGCAGTGGTTTATAATGCCGACCAATTTAATTATGCCTATGTTGGCTTTGAAAATCACTTGAATTACTTTCATAAAAATGGGCGTGGACTTAGCCTTACTTTGGCTCGTGGGCTTGCTGTTTATCTCAATTCAACCCTAGTTGATTCTTTTTTTAGGTTGTTCAATGGGCATACTCAGGTCAATGCAACAGATTTGCGAAAATTAAAGTACCCTAATTTGTCACAGCTATTATTCTTTGGGACGGCGATTAAAGAGCAGTTTCCTTCCTTGCAAGAAATTGATGAACTTATGGAAAATAAGCTACTGAGTATGTCGAATCAGTCAGATAATAATCCAATTGCAACTAAGTCTCGAATTGATGAAGCGCTGCAAATCTTGACAAAATTGGGCTTTCCACGAGCACAGCTTAACGAACGGTCAGCTTTAAACCTTCTGGCATTGCTTGACTTAAAACCGATAGACTCTTGGGAATTAGCAACTTCCCCTTTTATGGGAATTACGCCGATGATGGGCTTTATGGCTCAACATTATGGCAAAACCTATAAGCCCAATACACGGGAAACAGTTCGCCGCCAGACAGTGCATCAATTTCTGGATGCAGGTTTGATAGTTGCTAATCCAGATGATTTAAGTCGCCCTATCAACAGTCCCAAAACTGTATATCAAATTGAAAACAGTGCGCTCGAACTATTACGAGCCTACGGTACTGACGAATGGGAAAAGAGCATTTGCACCTACCTTGCTTCGGTTGAAACTCTGAAAAAGCAGTATGCTCAAGAACGTGAAATATCCCGTATTCCTATAGTGATTGCAGGGGAAATTAAAACTTTATCGCCAGGTGGTCAGAATATTCTGATTGAAAAAATTATTAATGATTTTGCCCCTCGTTTTACTCCTAGTGGAAAGCTCATCTATGTTGGCGATACAGATGAAAAGTTCGCCCACTTCGATAAAGCAGCATTGCTAGATTTGGGGGTTAACATCGATTCCCACGGCAAAATGCCAGATGTGATCATTCACTTCACAACAAATAACTGGTTGGTGCTGATTGAAGCTGTAACCTCACATGGCCCAATTAATCCCAAACGGAAGAAGGAACTTGAAGTCTTATTCAGAGGTGCCCAAATACCTCTGGTGATGGTAACAACATTTCTCAGTCGTAAGGCAATGGTGGCATATCTGGCAGAGATTGCTTGGGAAACGGATGTTTGGGTTGCTGAAGATTCAACTCACCTGATTCATTTCAATGGTGAATATCTATTGCAGGCTTACTAAATAGAAAAGAAGCAAACTTTTTGAATCTACAACAGAATTCAGGTGTATGCGTAACAATACTCTTGGGTTCAGGCTTGACTCTTTATCAACGTCTCATTTCTTAAACCTGAATCAAATTACTAGTTTACATATCTTGTTTATATTCTTCTAACAATTGCGGAATGTGATCATACCCATCTACACCAATAATCGCAATGATTTTAGGGCGATGTTGCTGTAAGAACTTTTGGAAAGCTTCTGCCCCTATTTGTCCTTGCAAAATTGTCAGTAACCCTGCCGGTTGATGCCACTCACTAGAAGCAATTTGCTCTAAAAGATACATTCCCAAGCAGCCTGTGTAAACAGTTTTTTCAGAATTTTGTAGATGATAATAAGCTTCTGCCAAATAAGCTAAGTTACGCCCTTGCAGATACAAATCGCCGGAAAATTGCGCTGTTTTAAAGCCATCTTCGAGATATTTAATTGCCGTTTGGTGTTGTCCAATTACTAGATAGGCAATTCCTAAGCTGCTGACACACAGGGCTTTACTTTGAATATCGCCTAATTTTTCTGATAATTTTAAACCTTGTTCCAAATAATTAATTGCGGCTTCATAGGTTTCTGGTTCTAAGTTTTCCAATTCTTGAGCCTGCATGACTTCGCTATAACCTAAATTTACCAGCGCGTTGGCTTCTCCTGTGCGATCGCCTGCTTGCCGACTCAATATTAATGCTCGTTGACTGTAGTTGATTGCCTCAGCATAATTTTGCTCTTGCACGTAGGTACGGCTGAGGTGGTTGAGATTGGCAATTTCACAGGGGCGATCGCCTGCATTCCTGGCTATCTCTAGCGCCTGCTGATGAAAATCAAGTGAGCGCTGATATTGTCCCAAAGCACGCTGAGAATAGCCTAAAAGTGTTAAAATTCGCGCCTTTTCCTGGGTTCCCTCACCTTGTCGCAGGGGTTCATCCAAATAATCGAGGGCATCTCGCAAATAAGTGCCAGTAAAAGAGGCAAAAATCCCGCCGTAAAAGGGAAAATACGGACGTTGGGCAAAGGTTCGCAAAATCTGGAGCATAATTTGAGAACAGGCATCGCCGTACACTGTCCCAATGCTGCCAAAACCACTTGCTAACTGACTCCAAATCACTGCAAAGGTCAAAAAAGTTGAAATGGACAACTTTGGCCCGGCTTTAACATTGTAAGCTTGTTGATCAAACCAGTTAATTAGTCCCCGTTGCAAGTACTGTAAAATCAATGCCATTTCCACCCAATCTCTGAGGGTGATTCCCCGTTGTCGCTGGGCAAACTCAATTGCCGATTCTTCCATAGCCAAGGTGCGAAGCAGTGCTTGGGATAATTCACTATTGAGTTGTTTAGCCCAAGTTGCCCAAGGGCCACGTTCTCCGGGTACGCCGCCAAATCCCAAAGATTCTTTTTGCTCGTACATCCAACTGAGCAAGTTGTCTTGCAATCGCTGCCAAGAAGCTAAACCACGGGTAATACCTTCAGAAAATTGTTCTAAATCAGAATCTACCTGAGCAAATTGCTGTAATGCTTTTGACAATTGCTGTAACTGTTGCAAATTTAGCGGATACTTCTGATTGGGGTCAGTAACCCGTAAAAATACCGCCAGCCGATCCTCTGCCGCAGATGTGGTAATTTCTCTAACTGCGGAGGCGATCGCTTCTGTGGCTTTGTTTTGCTCTTGCCAGCGTTGCCATTGACTTTGAATGGTTTTAATGGCTCTTAAACTCCGAGTCGCCTTGCCTTTCTTGAGTTCGTCTTTTTCACTATCTACTTGGCTTTGGAAGGCATTCAGGCGATCGCTCAAAGCTAGCTCAAAGACTTCCCCTGTACCGGAAGTGATTCCTTTAAGCAGCATTTGATACACCATATCAACAGAGCTAATTTTGCCCTTGAGGGTGGTTTCGACAATTTCATCGATTAAGGCAAGATAGCGATCGCGCAATGGCAGAGATTCTGACACTTTGGCTATTAGAGAACGTCACATCAATTCTAATTTTAGTCTTGACAGAGGCAAAGGAGTGGGAAAAATCGGGAATTTCAGTAGTTCAAAAGTTTTCCAGAAGCTTTATCAGCCCTTCATTTGAACTAGGAAACGCAATCCGCCGAAATCAACTGGTGATTTGCCGCTCATTTACCTCGGTTCTGGATGGACTTTCCTGTGAGCGCGACTACTCACGATCTCCAGCCTCAAAAATATTGGCTGAAACCCTTATTTTTCCAGCTAATTTTTCGAGATACTGAAGTTTTTTAAGTATCTTAACTGTTTTATTCGTAATTCATTTATTTATAAATAATATATTCAAAAATCATTATCTTTAACAATAACTTTTAAAACTCAATAAGTATCAAAAAAGATTATTTAACACCCAAGGAGTAGCTTGATAACCCTATTAAGCATGAGTTAAATTGACTATTAATATGATAGGTTACATTTTTATGTTAATAAAGATACTTTTAAAATACTTGATAAGTAATGTTTGTAACAAATGCCAAATAATAAGAAGTTCTTAACCTACGCCAAGCCCCAAAGCAGCCGATTTAATATCATTAATGGGCAAGTTAATGCATTTTTTTTGTACTGCAAAAAATCGAGAGAATCTTTAATGAGTAACCTATTGCCGGACAATGATGTAAAAATTTTAGTAATTGGGGCGGGAGTAAGTGGTCTAACAACCGCGATATGTCTGAGAGAGCTAGGTTTTAGAGTTGTAATTGTTGCAGATCGTTTTGCCGCAGATTTAACCTCTATTGTGGCAGGTGCATTGTGGGAATGGCCACCAGCAGTCTGTGGTAGTCATGGTGCTCCCAGATCCCTAGAACGCTCTAAAGACTGGTGTATGACTACCTATAATAAATTCAAGAAAATACACGCAGAGTTTGGTTCAGAAGAAACAGGACTTTATTTGAAGGATGCGTATTTCTATTTCAAGGATGTTTTGGAAAATCGACCTACTGAACTTCGTAAAATGAATGAGTTGAAGGATAAGGTTGATGGATTTGAAAGAGGCTTACAGATTGTCAAAGAAACGATTGATTTGAGTTTTAAAGGAGGTATAAAAGATGCTTATAAACACATGGCTCCGACGACAAACACTGATGTCTACATGAAGTGGTTACTTCAACAGGTAAAGGATATTGGATGTGAGATCATTCAGGAAAAAATCACTGTCAATGTAGTTCAAAATGAACAGGAACTACTTCGTCGTTTTAATGCAAAGGCAATTGTTAACTGTGCTGGACTAGGTTCGATAGCAACTACAGGGGATACTTCCATGTATCCCTTGAGGGGCGCACTTGTCAGGGTTAAGAATCTAGGTAAAGTTGTAACAGACGCTCATTGTATTTCCCACGAAGAATCTTCTTTAAATGAGCAAGACATCGTTTACATAGTTCCTAGAGGGGATGATTTGGTGGTCTTGGGAGGATTAACACAGCAAGACCAATGGAATACAGACCTATCTCTTGAGGTTCCAATTATCCGACAGATGTATGATGGCTGCTTGGAGTTTCTACAGGAATTAAGAGAACTCCCACTAGATGAAAAGGAGCCTGTTAGAATTGGTTTACGACCATTAACAGAGGAAAATGTTTGTGTAGAAAGGGTTTTAAACACACACGTATTTTATAATTATGGACATGGAGGGTCTGGAGTAACTCTGTCGTGGGGATGTTCACAAGAAATTGTCCAGTTGGTACAAGAAATGCTCCGTGAGGAGGCAAATCCAGTTGCATTGAACAGTAGTAAAATAGATAGCAATAAGCAGACTGTCTTTGTGCTGGATGATATGCTATCCAGCAAAACTGATTTTAGCCATATCCGATCAGATAATAGAAATCTAGTTTTACTCTGTAGTAGGGAAGGACTCAGTAAGGTTGTACCCTCCCAGTATCAACACTTGGATCTTGTGCGGATTGTAGAACCTTATAATTTGCAAAATCTGCTCCAAACCTATCAACAGATTAAGACTGAGTATAAACTTTTGGGTGACAACTGTCAGATTGTCACCAATGATCAGTATTCAGTGCTGTTAGCTGCACAGTTGCGTGAAGCTCTAAATCTTACAGGCGATCGCCCAACGATGATCCGCCAGTTTACCGATAAGAGTTACCTCAAATCTACCCTCAAAAATTCCCTGATTCGGGTGCCAAAGTATCTAATTTTTGCTCAAGACCAATACCGTAAAGAGCCAGTTTCATACTTAAAGTTTGTTCTAGAAGAACTAGGTAATCACATCTTTATCAAACCAGTTACTGGAGCCGGAAGTGAAAAAACCAGAAGAATTCATACTATTGATGAATTGAAAGCCTGGTGTGACAGCAATGTAGATTCAGATGAAGAATTTGAATTCAATGAATTGATTACAGGTCAACTATACAATACAAGTGTTGTCATCAAAAACGGTCAACCTTGTTATTTTGCTGCTTGCAAGCAGTATCGACCTAATGATGAGTTCATTTATGGTCATCAAATCGGCAATATTATTGTTAGAGAAGAAGATCCAGAATTTCATAAACTTTGGCAATTTTCAAGTGATACGTTACAAAGTTTAGAACACGGTTACCCCAAAAATGGTGTACTCAATATTGATTTATTCCTCCAAGAAGGTAGCGAAGAACCGATTCTGATGGAAGTAGCTGCACGCACCCCTGGAGGGCTTGTATCGAGAATGTTTGACATATATCAAGGGGTACGTTTAAACGAGTTACATCTCCAATTACAGATTGGTGATTCTCCTGACATAATTCTTAAGGATAGGAATGAGTGGAAGTACAGTGCTTCCTCGATTCATCCCAAGCAGGACGGCGTTGTTACAGCAATTGAGAAGCCAATTCTCGAAAGTGATGTAGAAATTTCTTGGCAGATTTATTTGGAACAGAGACTGAAAGGATCACAAAGTACGAGGGATGTTGCCATTGCCATTCTTTTGAGCAATCATGACTATTCAACCCTTCAAGGGGATTATGAGGTAGCCAATTCTACCAATTTCTACAATACTAAGTAATAATTTTTTCGCAGGCTGAAGCTAATTCTCTAAGCTCGACTTTATCCATTTTTTCGCAACAGGCTCACTATCGCTAAAACCTTTGTAGGACAGTAGTTTTACTTTATTAACTTCATCGATAATCTGTGACGGGAAAAAAGTATTTGCCAAAAAGCCAGGGTTTTGGCCGGATAAAGAAAACTGAGTTCTTAATTTTGGATAAAGTCGAGCTAAAATTACAGCTAGAAATTATTTTCCCCTGCTCCCATCCTCTTCAAGTACGTCCAGTGAGGTTGGCAACTACAGCTGCTAACTCGCCCGCATTAACTGGCTTGGGGACATGGAGTTGAAAGCCTGCCAACAGGGCTTGCGGTCTTCAGCCCTAGCATAGGCTGTCAGCGCCACTGCTGGAATTTGTCCTCCTTGGTCTTTTGGCAGCGCCCTAACTTGACGAATTAGTGTGTAGCCATCTTCTTGTGGCATACCAATATCGCTCACCATGTCATCTTTGCGGATGTATTCGTTCTCAAAAGGCTGACACACACCTTTGGTTTCGAGTTGTACGATCGCACTGTTGCTTGCTTCAATATATTCTGGTGCTATCATGTCGCGCCATCGAAGCCCTGCTAGTAAATCCTCTTGCGAATAACCTACCATTCTTAAAAAAGCATCATTAGCCTCTGCGATCGCTCCGTCCATATTGGCTACAATTACCCCAATAATGTTGGACTATAACGACCTGCGATCGCCGCTTAATTCTGTACAGGGTATTGTTAAAATACAGTTATCCTAACTTATGAGTTAAGCAGCTGGGGAAATGGAAAGCATAGTTGCTTCGTTTAACAGGAATGCCCCTAAAGGAGATGATGCAACGATATCCCCTTGAGGAGCAAAACTTGTCAATTCAGTTGTTCCTAAACTTTCGGATTCCTAGAACAGGAATTATCTAGGATTAATGTGGCGTCTAATCCCCCATCCTGGATTGACAATGGCGGCTAAATCTTCTTCAGACAATTTGCTGATTTCACTGTCCAATTCTTCGAGGGTGAAATCATAGCCTTGCTCTTGAGCAATCTTGATAAAGGCTTCAGGGTCAGCTGTTACTTTGAGTCTTTGTTGTAATGCTTGATCTTGTTTTACGGCTTGAAAAAGTCGGGTAGCATTTTGCTGTGTCATGATAGTCTATCTCCTGTTTTAAATATCAGGTTTGAATGTAGTAATTTTACTCCTGTGGATTCACTAAATTCTGTGAACAACTTTTAGATTAAGCTTGTAAGTTTAATTTTAAAACAAAGAATAAAAATGTGTTGATTCTGATAAGAAAATATAAGTTTTAGTCTAAATATTTCTCCTACTTTGTAAAAGTCAGTCCTAAGATGGAAGCAGTCTTTAACTAAAAAGCATTAATTCTGAATTTTAAATGCACTTTAGATTTTTTGGATGGGTGAGCAGCCATGACGGCTTTTGGTAAATGAAAGCTTGACTTGACACCTGTTAATAAAATAGGATATTAGATTGTCTGTCTAATTCCTGCTCGGATCAGGTAGACATATTACAAAAGCTGGTAAAGGCGTCTTTATAGGAGATAAAGACCAGCTACCTGTACGGCAACCTCAAGGACAATTCCATGACCTACGCAATTATTGAAACTGGCGGTAAACAAATACGAGTAGAGCCAGGGCGGTTTTACGATATTGAACTGCTTACGACAGAACCAGATGAAAAAGTTACAATAGACTCCGTATTACTCGTGCAGCACGATGGCGAAGTCAGCATTGGACAGCCACTAGTGACAGGTGCGACTGTAGAAGGGACTGTACTGCGACATTTCAGGGGTCGTAAAGTCCTGGTATACAAAATGAAGCCGAAAAAGAAAACCCGCAAAAAGCGGGGGCATCGTCAAGAAATTACCAGACTTATGATTGACTCCATCACTCTTAACGGTGCAGTGTTTGCTGCCCAAGGAGAACCGGAGAAGGAAACCCCTGTTGCAGATGATACTCCTGCCGAAGAAGTTGAAACCGCTGCTGAATAATAAAAAGAAGTAGATACACAAGAGGAAATCATGGCTCATAAGAAAGGAACAGGTAGTACACGCAACGGTCGTGATTCTAATGCCCAACGTCTGGGTGTCAAGCGTTATGGCGGTCAAGTTGTACGTGCAGGAAACATTCTCGTGCGTCAGCGCGGCACCAAATTTCACCCTGGTAATAACGTCGGTATTGGTAGCGATGACACTCTGTTTGCCTTAATCGACGGTGTTGTAACGTTTGAGAGAAAGGGCAAAACCCGTAAAAAAGTTAGTGTTTATTTACCCGTAGCTGCTGCTGAGGCAGCCCCTGCTGAGACAGTAGCAAGTTAGAGTCGTTTGGGTGGGTAATAGTGCCCACCTTAACCCTCTTTTGTCACTTTGGGAAAATAATAATCGAAGCAAGATTTTGAAACTTTGATTTAGTCGAGCTTTGAGCCAATATTATCTAACAGTAACTAAAGTTTGTATCCAAAACTGGAAAACTGAAACTCTGAAAGGCTTTCAACGATTGGCTTCTCCCAGAGTGACGAAAGAGGGTTAATCGCTAAGTTAGCGCTCACATGATGGTCAGATTTGCATAAATATTTCCAATACTTCTTTAAAAGCCGCTTTGTTCCTTTGTTGCCCATAGATTACTATCAGAAGCATCAAAGCGCACAGGTTATTCACCAACAAAATATTACACAAAGAAATTGGATTGCGTAGCTGGCGTAGCGATCGCAGCCACAACAATCGTTATTCTTCTCGGTTGAGATGTGCAGATACAACTTTGGCTGGCTCCATGCCCTGAAGGTAGGAAGCATCCGTCTAATTAAGTCTATGTTCGTGTAGAGGTTCCATGAGTCTGATTCTTCCCAAACGCACCCTATCCCGTCGGCGGTTACTGCAACTATCTGGACTTTCAGGCGTAGGCTTTCTTTTAGGTGGCTGTGGGACAAATTTGCTCTCAGATAATGTGTGGCAAATATCTGAGCCACTGAATGAACGTTTTGAAGCACTCCTGCTAAGTCAGAAACCAGTACCGGAATTTCCTGTCAGTGCCATAGAAGCAGACAAATTGCTGATTAATACCTTTGACTTCACCCCGCAAATTGATCCGGCGCAGTTTCGGCTGAGGATTGATGGCGAGGTTAGTAATCCGATGCAATTGAGCATGGCAGATATTCAAAAACTTCCCTTGACTTCAATGGTAATTCGCCATATCTGTGTTGAAGGCTGGGCTGCAATCGTTGAATGGGGAGGCGTGCGATTACGAGACTTAGTAGCGCTGGTACAGCCTAAGTCAAACGTCCGCTATGTCTACTTCAAATCTGCTGATGGCTATTATGAAAGCTGGGATCTTGCCTCTGCTGTACATCCGCAAACTCTCATGGCTTATCAAAAGAATGGACAACCTTTATCAGTTGATAATGGTGCGCCGATGCGCCTAGCATCCCCAATTAAACTAGGCTACAAGCAAAGCAAGTGGGTGACTCAAATTACCTTCGTCAGCAATTTGTCACCTACTAAAGGCTATTGGGAGGATCAGGGCTATGAGTGGTTTGCAGGGTTATAGTCACGCGATATGCGACTTATTCTTGTAATATGTCATTGCGATCGCAACGAAGTCGAGTTACAGCTATTTTCAGGGTTTGAGATTGCCACGCTCTGATCGCAATTGATTTGTGTTTAACCGCAGATGATATTATGGCGATCGCCTCAAGAAAAGCGATCTGTTTTCACCAAAAAAGGCTACAGCAGTAATCTGGTAGCCTTTTCAAGGTATTTTGTATTCCTGCAAAAGTCGAATGAACTGATGCTCATTAATTTGCTCAGGGTTTTTCAATGAGAACATCAAAGACTCATTAGCCTGTGATTGCGATCGCAACGCAGGGGAGCAAAGCAATCACAAGGACTCAGAGATTGCTTCATTTTGCTTTGCTCCATTCGCAATGACAATTGGGCATTTTTATTACTTAGACTACTCTAACGGAGTTAAAAGCCTCGTTAACGGAGCTAAAAGCCTCGTTAACGGAGCTAAAATACTCGTTAACGGAGCTAAAATACTCGTTGACGGAGATAAAATACTCGTTGACGGAGCTAAAATACTCGTTGACGGAGATAAAATACTCGTTAACGGAAATAAAATACTCGTTAACGGAAATAAAATACTCGTGGACGGAGATAAAATACTCGTTAACGGAGATAAGATACTCGTTAACGGAGTTCAAAGGCTCATTAAGTAGGTAAACAAAAATATTTACAGTAATTGCGATCGCACCCTTGGCAAAGCATATCCTAGAGAAGTAGTTCTAGGTTGTGCGATCGCATTATTTTGCTTCACTGCATTTGCAATGATATTGTGTAATTAATTATGTTGCCTACTTATTAGACTGGGATTTGAATCCCAGGCGGGTAATGCAGCCGATGCAGATTACCTAAATTGCTGAAACCAACGCCAGACAAAAGCAACCATTTTCCTGAATCAAGACTGACGATTCTGCCGCAAGTATTCCAGATTCTTACGAATGGTTATTGTATTGGGATGATTTGCCCCCAACCGTTGTTGTGCGATCTCTAAAGCTTCGATATACAAAGGTTCGGCATCGCTGTACCTTCCCTGTGATTTGTAGAAAAGTGCCAAATTGTTCAGGCTAGTTGCCACATCCGGGTGTTCATCCCCCAGCAGGCGTTTTGTCATCGCCAAAGCTTCGATGTACAAAGGTTCGGCATCGCTGTACCTTCCCTGTGAATTGTAGAGGAGTGCCAAATTGTTCAGGCTAGCTCCCACAGATGGGTGTTCATCCCCAAAACGTTTTCTAGTAACTGATAAACTTTGTTCATGCCAAGGTAAAGCTTGTTCATAGGCTCCTTGACCTTGGTAAAATCTACTCAAGCCCAAAAAAGGCGAAATTAAATCATCATCGCTTAACCAAGCCTGGTAAACTGTAGCAGTTTCTGCAAGGTGTGGGATAGCCAGGGTTGCTTGAGCAATGTCTCTCAATGTGGGTGTCTCAGGAATATCCTGTGCTACGGCTACCATTGCTTGACAATAGCCACGCTTGAGTTCATCTGCTTCAGCTAACTCTTCTAACTTGTCACTCAAGAATTCTCGAATCAGCTGATGCAGTTGGTAAGTTTGTTCTCCAGTGCGCTGAAGTAAACTCAGATTCACTAGGTAATCATCTCTAACATCTTCTAAATCTTCTGAGTCTTAGTTGGGTAAACACCTTTCCACTAAATACCAAGGAATGGGAGCTAGAGCAAAAATACTGAGCAAACACCCCAATTTTTGGGCTTGGTTATGTAGTTCCTGCCAACTTAATTCAAAAGCAGCAACAACTCCTAGTCGTGCTGTCATTTCTGCCGATGGCTCTTGCATTGAACGATGTGTTAGCAGCTTATCTGCTAATCTTTGCCGCATTTTAGCTAGAGATACATCTGGTTTGCGTTCCAAATATCGCCCTACTAACTCTAAACCTAAAGGCAGAAATCCTAAATCAGCACAGAGTTGTTTTGCCTCGTTTAGTTCCCTTTGTACACGCTTATCCCCAACAAAAGAAATCAGCAATTCCAAAGCGGCTACTTCCTCCAAAACCTCTAAGCATAACCGCTCAAAGGACTGCCCCAACCACTGTTGGCGTGTAGTAATGAGTATTTTAAACCTTGGCTCGGTTGGTGGTAGGTAGAGTTTTACCTGTTCATATTTATTAACATCATCGAATAGTAACAGAACATCGCCTGCTTGCCATTGCCGCCAGATGTAATTAATCTGAGTTTGTAAATCGCAATCTTCCGGTAGCTGCAAACCTAACTTTGCTTTAGCAAACACCACAATCTGAGTTCCCAAATCTTCATCCCTCACCCGCAACCAGCAAACGCCGCCAGGGTATGTGTTTTCCTGCCAATGATGTTGAGCATATTGCAGCGCTAGTTCAGTTTTGCCGATACCACCCACACCAGTAACAGTGGTAATGGCGACTCGTTGCGTTTGCTGCAACTGTTGGTGTAGCGTTGCAAGTGCTTGTTCTCGTCCGACAAACTTTTTAACGCCACTGCGGAGAAGATTTTGTGGTGAAGTGAGCGTTCCTACACGATACTCTTCTCTATCTCCATCCCAATTTTGCTTATATAAATAGATGGGAGCTTGGTTTTTGTTTAATTGCTCCAAACGCTGTTTAACTTGTTCCGCAATTATTTTCATATTCGGCGGAAAAATCTCAGTAGATGCTTGCTCTAAAGCCTCCCGCACAGCTTGAGAAAAGTATCCTGTTTTATTGTCAGAATTTACCTTAGCTGTCTCTCCTTCCCGCGTAGCCAGTAACACAAATTGTTGACTATCTTTCCTTGGCTGACCATTCAAAAAAGTTTTCCCAGGTAATTCACCTGATTGACACCGTAGCAATAAAGGAAAATTAGCACAGGCATCAACAATACAAATATGATTACGAATCTGAAATTTATCTGAAGCCAAATAAACTAATAAAGAATTCAAATTTAAGTTCTGGTAATTCCGTTTATTTGCATCAGCACAAAGCAACCTTCGCTCTCGTCCTGGCGTAATTAAACCATGTCCCGCCCAAAAAATGTAGAGCAAATCCCCCGACTTTGGGGATAAAAAGTTAGTCACAATGTCGGAGATATTTTGCTCTGTTGCTAACTCTATAGTTAACCCACATTCCCCAATTAACTGATGATTTTCTTCCAGCGCAGATAAACATAACCGAATATTCTCCCTCGGTACACCGCGCCGATGCAGCCAATCAGCAAATTTCAGCGCGTCGTCGGCTGGCCCTCCACCCGTCACATTCCAAGCAGATTCGTAGTACTTTTCAATACCCACAATTAAGCCAAAAGTCCGCTCAGGTTTAGCCATCAACTGCATGATGACCTAGCCTCTGATGTTATCTGGAAAATACCTAACGCCCTAACCCCCTTCCCTAGTAAGGAAGGGGGAAAATTTAAAGCCTCTCTCCTTTTAGGGGAGAGGTTTGGAGAGGGGTTTTCTAGATACCGTAAAAAGTAAACCATTATGGCAACCTCGAAATAATCGCCTCCCAGGTTTTGGCATTTGTCCAATAAGCACCGTGAGAACGAGGAAATGGTTGTCTGCTATCCACCACCACATCCTGCACACGCTTAGGGAAAATTCTATTACCCACATAACTGAGAAAATCCCGTAAATCGTAGATATTCAACCATTGAGGGAAATGCTCTGGCAATAACTGCCCATATTCTAAGCTGTAGAGGGCGTTAATCTCATATAAAAATGGTGCTTGGGAACCAACTGTTACCAATAATTTCACCTGAGATAACTGCTGCTTTACTAGCAAATCTACACAAGCGATACCTCCCAAGCTATGGGCGAGTAAAACCACAGGCGGTTCTGCTTGTTCTATTTGTTGCTGGATAAACGCCCTAATTTTTTCACCCCGCGTCTGATACAACAAAATATCACCAGGCATAGGCGAAATTTCATCAGTTAGTTCAAGGCGTTTTCCTCGGACATAATTTGTTCCGCCGTACTGTGCTAGTGCAACAAATGGCTTTAATAACCAGCCACCTAATCCTAACTCCGCCTCTGTCAAAGCCAGAGTCAGCAATTCCACAACTTTATCGCGCAATTGGGCATCGGTGAGTATGGGGGGAAATTTTTCTTGCTGTTCGCTAAGAAACATTGCTTGAGCCACAACTGCTCTAGCTATTGGTGCATAATATTCACTCAAATCAGATTCTGAAACTGTGAGCAACGCCCGTTTATACGGTTCACTGTGGATAACCGCCTCTCGTGCTGGCTCAAATACCTCTGCAATTCCCGCCTCTTGTAACTTAGCTTCCAGTTGAGATGCTGGTGTGAGACTAGCTACACGAGATTGTAAAACATCCCCTGGTTCTTCCCCAAAGGGATTTCCTGCCTCAATCGGTTTCAAAGACAACAGCCGTAATTCATAGAGAGGGTCACGGTATAATTGCCCCCACAACACAATATCTGCGTCTTCTTCTGGTTGAGATAAAGCCAGTGTGGCATCTTCCAAGGGTACAGATGCCAGATTATCATTGAACTTTGCACCTAATTCACCCCAAAGACAAGGAGAAACTTTGATGTCAGGACGTTGGGCGTGAATCTTTTGCTCTATTATCTCAAAGGTTTCGTTATATTCTCGTTCTCTAATGCCAGTGCCATGTACAAATATTACCGTGGTCATTGTGATAAGGATGGCTAGCGATGCCTGGGTTGGGCTATGCCTACGCAAAGCTTCTCCTCTGTATTATTCATGACCATGTTATCTGATACAAGATAACTTTCCGTAAAAATTGAAGAAAAAGACAAGGGGACAAAGTGAGAAATCATAGGGTGGGCATTGCAATGCCCACCCTAGTTACTGGAGTTAATTCAGATAAAATCCACTGTGTGGCTACTGAAAATCGCTCTAAGTTACCCTTAAACCTTAGTCATGAGAAATCTTGATATCTCCGCATGTGCCAACACAGCACCAGGTTCGCGCTGAAGAGCGTTGTAATACTTTCTCTCGAAGGTATTGCCTGTCTCTAACGGTACAATCAACGTGCGGACATCAGCAATCAACTTTTCAAAATCATCCATTGATATCGGTTCATCTGCTTCGAGCATTTCATCAACTTGCACAACCATCTCAGAAATGCGATGTAGCCAAGCAAATTGTTCATGAGCGATAACTAGCTGAAGTAATTCTCCGCTTGATACTCGTCCACTAACCTGTTCGTAGGCAATGCGTTCTGTCTCCAGCAACGTCTTGTGAAGGTGGAGTAATTTGTTTCGTAAATCACGTAAATATTGATGTTGACGTATTCTTTGTGAAAGTGTGTTAGAAGTCAATGTTACCCATCCTCTCATTACAATAGTCTTCAAATGGCTTAAATAATTTCTGCGTCAATATTTTTATCACGAATAGACTGTAGCGAACAACTGGTTTGTTGAGTGATACACTAGCGATGAGTAGCATATCCAATGGTGGCATAGAGGCTCACCAGGAGGCTTGCCGCTCTGATCAGAACTTCTCACTTCCCTTCTGTTGACTGATGCTCCACGTAGCAAGATCCCCATAGGGGTACGGAAGCGGCACTCAAAATACATCGCTACTTCATCACTCTCTTGTGCAAACAGCATCATTAGCCATCTGCCCAACCTCAGTTCATGTATTCGGTTTCTTTGTTAGGACGCATGACAATCAACATATCTTTTTATAGCCGTTATATCTTATACTTGATTAATCATATATTAGCATAAACTTATAAGAAGTACATAGTCATAGAATCTATCGAGAAAATGTCAATTATGGGAAAACCGTCTTAATGTCGCTAGCATATGTAATTCTAGGTCTTCTTCAGCAGCAAGAAATGACGGGCTACGACCTGAAAACGAGCTGCTTTGATCAATGCATTGCCCATTTGTGGCCAGCAGACCAGGCACAAATTTACAGAACTCTCGATAAACTAGTTGAGCAAGGCTGGATTACCTGTAAGATTGAGATTCAGCACGATCGCCCCAACCGCAAAGTTTACAGTGTGACGGAGCCAGGGAAAGCCGAATTCGCCCGATGGCTTGGGACTCATCAGCTCTTACCAACTATCCGAGAACCAATGCTAATTCAGTTGCATTTTGCAGATCAGTTGTCAAATGAAACCATTATTCACCTACTGGAGCAACAACTGGCAGCTCGAAGCGAAAAGCTTGCTGAATGTGAAACCATCGATTTACCATCACTCAGTGATCAGTCTGCCAACCGTGAGCAAGTAATGCAAAGGCTCGTGCTGGAGTTGGTGATCCGAAGAGAACAGACTTATATTGATTGGTTGAAGATAGCGATCAGTGTTATCAATCACCAAAAGCCATATGCATCACATTATCAGATTCTATAAATCAAGACAATGGTAACAATAGCAGTTAATCCTTATCTTGATCGCAATTTTGCTCCAATCCGTGAAGAAATCACCACCGACAAATTGCCACTCATCGGTGAATTACCCCTTGACTTATCGGGGATGTTTGTGCGGAATATTATTTTTCACTATACCCCCCAGCGTAGTCAATTACGCAGATT
Source organism: Nostoc sp. (assembly GCF_036919595.1). GTDB lineage: Bacteria > Cyanobacteriota > Cyanobacteriia > Cyanobacteriales > Nostocaceae > Nostoc. The sequence goes on from NZ_JBALCO010000095.1 coordinate 42,367, forward strand.
GTTCTATATGATTTGTGAGTTCCATAAGCAACGCCAGAGACTTTAAAAGCGCCGTTAAAAATGTTTTTTCTATGACCGCGATCGCTCACACCATCATCAATAATTAACTGCATGACGATATCTTTAGCAGTCTTGGAACCATAACTGATATTTTCGCCTGCGGTTGTTTGCCATGTACCATAGCGGTTGATGCGAGTAAAGGGGTTGCTACCATCGCTACCATCATGACCTACAGCACCCTTTGGACCTTGGTCTTTAGCGTGGTCTTTTGCTCCTAAAGACATACCTTTAGATGCAGTCAACGCTCCCACAGGCCGTGCTGATTTCAGAAATGCGATCGCCTCTTCGACTGCTTTGACTCCTTCTTGAGTCTGTAAATAAAAATTCTTAGAAATTTTGACTCGGTTACCTTGGAAGCGCTTTTTATAGTTTTCCAGAATCGGGAGGTATGCTTTGGGATTTGTTCGTACCTTATTTGTTTCAACAATTACCTGTTGTTCCAGTGGTGAAAGATAACTCGCTTTTGCTAATAAAGTCGGACTGGCTGGTTGAACTACTGCTGGGTTAGAGTTTGTCACAGATGGGTTAGATTGAAACATTTGATTTGAGCAGCCGAATATCAGGGAAAGTGGCAAAAATACCCAAAATCTAATGCGATGCATTAATTACCTCACAATTTTTTCTATGAATTAATTTAGTGAATTAGAATAAGTAAGAATTTTCAACACATAGAGAAATTTGTAGACACTTCTTTATTCAGAATTTTAGAAGCGGCTTATTATCAGACATTAGAATTTCGATCAGTTTCCTAAGAAGAACAGAAATAAGTTGATCAAGAGTATAGATAACGCTGCTATTGTCTTTGTTCCTTAAGTATTAAAAAAAGATTACTTCATACATGTTGGAACCTAGCTAACAGTAGAACGTAAAACACAAAAAAATATTTTTCCGCCTGTTTTTCAGTACAATAACTCATAAACTTTGGTATTTTTCCCTACTTCCCAACTCCAATTATTTATCCCTATAGCCATCAGCGTACTCAATTACACAAATTGTTCTATATAATTTGTGATTTCCATAAGCAACACCAGACACTTTAAAAGCACCGTTAAAAATATTTTTTCTATGACTGCGATCGGCAACACTATCATCAATAATTAATTGCATGACGATATCTTGAGCAGTGTTATAGCCATAAATAATATTTTCGCCTGCGGTTGTTTGCCATTTACCATAGCGGTCGAGCCGAGTATAGTAGGTGCTACCATCGCTACCATCATGACCTGTGGCACCTTTTGGACCTTGGTCTTTAACATGGTCTTTTGCTGCTAAAGACATACCCTTAGATACACTTAATGCTCCCACAGGAGGTACTGATTTCAAAAATGCGATCGCCTCATCAACTGCTTTAACTCCTTCTTGAGTTTGCCAATAGGTATTATTAGAAATGTTGACTAGGTTTCCGTCAAAGCGCTTTCTATAGTTTTCTAGAATCGGGAGGTATGACTGGGGATTTGTTCGTACCTTATTTGTTTCAACAATTACCTCTTGTTCCAACGATGAAAGGTAACTCACTTTTGATAAAGTCGGACTAGTTTGTGAAACTACTGCTAGGTTAGAGTTGGCTACAGACAGGTTAGATTGAAACAGTTGATCTGAGTAGCCAAATATCAACCCAATTGGCAAAAATACCCAAAATTTAAGGCGACGCATCCATTACCTCACAATTTTTATATGGATTAGACATCTTCAAAAAAGAATCTAAAACCCTTATTCTGTCTAGGTGAAAACCTAGTTTCTGAAGATGTCTATTAATAGTTTAAGTGAATTAAAAAAAATAAATCTGCAAACGCTTCTATGGCTTCTTGTAACCTTGATAACATTAAAATATAAATAAGTAAGTCGGCGTAAAAATTTGTTGTTGGTATAAAACAGGAGGCAGGAGGGAAGGGGGTTTTAGTCTAGTTTATCTTTCTTCACATAGTTTGGTTTTTTTCATTTTCTTCCACCTGCTTTCAAATTTACACCTTGAGAAACCAACGTTGCCGATACATCAGAACACCAACAACCCACCACAACAACACGGTGACTGTGGCAAACAACAGGGAACCATTCAGGACTCCCGCCCAAGATGCGAAAAAATTCTGGTAAATCCAATTATAGGTACTAGGAGCGTCTTTTCCTGTACCGATAGTGGTTTTCACTAAGATTTTAATCAACAAAACGGATGGAACGAAAAGAGCGATCGCATTTAAGCCCATAATTTCAAAAGGTTTACTCCAGCGACGATTCAGCCGGACTTCGATGAGTTCATAACAAGCTGCTAGCAAAAGTAACGCCCAACCGCTAGTGAAGATTACATAGGAACTTGTCCACAGCTTTTTGTTGATGGGGAATGTCCACCCCCACGCCCAACCGATAATTAAGCAACCAATTCCAAATAATCCTAACCCTAGACTTGTGCGTGACTGTACAGGTTGGCTGCGTATCCATTGACCAGTGAAGTAGCCAGCAAGGACGCTTACTATCGCAGGAATAGTACTGAACAGTCCTTCTGGATCTCCCATAAAGTTGAAACCATCACCCTTGTATAAATGTGCTTTGGGAATAATTAGGCGGTCAATATAAGCGCCGAAATTACCTTCCCGTGTCAGAACTCCTGCACCATAATCGGGTACTGGTAGATACATCATCGTTAGCCAGTAGCCGATGAGTAGCGCTGCTGCTAGTATCCATTGACCTTTACGCGGCAGGTTGAGAACTGCCAAAGAAGCCAGCAGATAGGTAAGGCTGATGCGCTGCAACACTCCCAGAATGCGGATGCTATTCAAATCAAAAGTCCAAACACCCTGATTCCAAAAGCCATTTAGTAGCAATCCCAAGGCAAAGAGAATGGCAGCGCGGCGTAAGATGCGCCTGTAAATAGTTGAGGTTGGTTTATTACCTTCAGTGTACTTTGACAGCGAGAAAGTCATCGCTACACCGACAATGAAGAGAAAGAAGGGGAATACCAAGTCAGTTGGTGTGCAACCGTGCCAATCGGCGTGGGCTAAGGGAGGATATACATCATCAGCGACTCCCGCCATATTGACAAGAATCATCCCAGCGATCGTAATGCCGCGAAAAACATCTAGTGAAGTCAGGCGCATAAGCGAAATTTTATCTTAGATGAGTATCTAATACTCTGCTTGATGCACTTAATCAAGCAAAATTTATAGACTTAGGATACAAGGTAAAATTTTATTAAGTAATTACCACCACTCGCTATGCCAATCAAAGTTGGAGATACCGCTCCTAATTTCACTCTACCTGCCCAAAACGGCTCAACAATTAACCTCCAAGATTTTCGTGGCAAAAAAGCTGTTGTCCTATATTTCTACCCCAAGGACGACACACCCGGATGTACATCTGAATCCTGCGCCTTTCGTGATCAGTATGAAGTGTTCAAAGCTGCTGGCGCTGAAGTTGTCGGCGTGAGTGCTGACTCTAGCGAATCTCATCAGCGATTTGCTACAAAGTACAATCTACCTTTTACCCTGTTAACTGACAAAGGCGACCAAGTGCGGAAACTATATGGCGCGACAGCGGCTTTTGGCTTATTCCCTGGTCGCGTTACTTACGTCATTGATGAACAAGGAATTGTGCAATACGTGTTTGACTCAATGTTTAACTTTAAAGGACATGTTGAGGAAGCACTGAAAACTTTGCAACAGCTTGCGGCCAAGTAAAAAGTTTTTAAACGCAAAGGTTAATGCAAAGAATACTCTGCGAACCTTTGCGTTAACTTTGCGCCCCTTTGCGTTTTAATTAGACTTTATTTGAATGCGATTTTTCCGGCATGACAATATTAGCGTGGGTTGACTTGCCATTCTTGCCGTTAGTATGACCGTTACTATTGCGGGGATGGATCACACCATAACCGCCGTGGTTACGTTCGTAAATTACATTAATTTCTCCAGTTTCAGAATTGTAGAACATATAAAAGTCGTGTCCTACGAGTTGCAGTTGTTCTAAGGCTTCTGCAAGGGTCATCGGCGGCATGGAAAAATATTTTGTACGCACAACTTCGTTGGGTAATTCGGGGGTGCGATCGCCAATTAAATCTGTGACTAACGACTCCGCAACAACTACTTCTGTTGGTTGGGCTTGAGTTTTCTGGTCTTGACGCCGTTCTTTGTATTTCCGCAGTTGACGAGCAATTTTATCTGCAACTAAGTCAATGCTGGCATATAGGCTTTCGCTACTTTCCTCCGCACGGATAACGTTACCATTTGCATAAATAGTTACTTCAGCCGCTTGTCTAGGACTAATTCGGGGATTACGGGCTACGCTAAGATGCACATCCACTTCATTTGTAATGCTCTGAAAGTGACTAACTGCTTTTTCAATTTTTTGATGTACATATTCACGAATTGCATCGGTGATTTCAATATTTTTGCCGTGGATGACAAGCTTCATGTAAACTCTCCCGGTGAATATTTGGATGTGTGAATTTGCTTTGTATGAAAAGAAGTTGCGGTAAGGTCTATTACTACCGCCAAAACAAATTGTGAACTCTTTGTATGTACTGCTCTGAGTTGTTGTCAAGTATACTCTTGATTTCTCTCCTCATCTCTGCACTGATATCAAAATTGGATTTCCACACAGAACTCTTTTGTGAGCAAATTTGAGTGGTAGCTCCCGTGACTACCTTCTCTTTTCAAGGAACGCTCACAGAACTGTTGATAGTTGCTCCTTCTGTGTTCGATTGAGGTTTGCTCACTGTTGAGCAAGAACACGAGTTTTTGTGGAAGTTTAATTCTGTTTTAAATGCAAACAATATAATTAGAGTCATCAGCCAGTACATTCGTTCTTGTTGTCTTGGCGTGATGATTATTGCAGAGAATTCCTCCTAAAACCTATTGAGGTTAATATTCAAGCTAGCACTTTGTATTTTCTAATGCAGCTTCCCTTGACTTTCCTTTAAAATCCTTTGCAAAGCTTGACAATTGTTGACTCAAATCTTCTAACTTGAAATATAGTTCGTTCCCAATCTCAGTTTATTTTTGACATGATCCATAGTGTAGAACCACACCAAAACCGTTGTTTGCTGTATAACCAAGGATTAATGCCTTACTTAGATGCTCATGGATGGCAGCGATCGCTCCTGACTGAGCGTATCCATGACCCCAGTCTAGATGACGTGTTAATTTTGCTAGAACATCCACCTGTCTACACTCTGGGACAAGGAGCCAACTCAGATTTTATCAAATTTGATATTGACCCTTCGGCTTCTGTGCGAGACGCTACGCGAACGCTCAGGGTAAACAGTCAGTATGATGTGCATCGAGTTGAACGTGGCGGTGAGGTTACTTACCATTGTCCCGGTCAACTGGTAGGGTATCCAATTTTAAATCTGCAACGTTATCGTAAAGACCTTCATTGGTACTTACGGCAACTCGAAGAAGTCATAATTCGCCTATTAGCAGTTTATGGATTGCAGGGAGAAAGAATTCCGGCTTTTACTGGCGTTTGGTTACAAGGGCGAAAAGTTGCGGCTATTGGGATTAAAGTTAGCCGTTGGATTACCATGCATGGCTTTGCATTAAATGTTTGTCCTGATATGACAGGCTTTGAGCGCATTGTACCCTGCGGTATTTCTGATAAACCTGTAGGCAGTTTAGCTGAATGGATTCCAGGAATCACTTGCCAAGAAGTGCGTTTTTATCTAGCCCAGTCCTTTGCCGAAGTCTTTAACGTGAAATTAGTCGAGTCGCAGCCTCAAGAATTTTTCCGGTTTGAGTAAATTCAGCTTGTAATTCTGTAATAAATACTATAGCAGTCCTATTTAAATTGTGAGACACTCATGAAAGTAGTCAATGTTTAATAATATCAAAATAACTATTTAACTACGGTTGTAAAAGCTATAATCTGATTATTTACAAATTTTTATACTAACTTTTTACGGCTCTCAAGCACAAATTTGCGCGTGAATTACTCAAATAATCTCCAGGTATATGCCCCATCGTTAACGTTTCTGAGAGAAGGTGATTGGATAGCTTTGATAGAACTATTTGATAGAGACGACGGTGATGAAATTGAAGCCGATATCAACAGTAGTTTATTTTGGCTGATACCTGAACCTTGTTGGGAAGACGATCCCTTTGATTTCTTGCGCGAGTACCTTTAAACAGTTATGACTGAACAGTTATGAAAAAACCTTTAATTGACAACTCCCAACTCCTAATTCCGAACTCCTAACTGCTAACTATCTAACATTGAGGCGACTGAGGAAAATACGTAGGCGATCGCTTTGGGGATTGGTCAGTACTTCATAGGCTGGGCCTTGTTCTGTCACAATACCTTGGTCTAAAAATATCACCTGATGGGCTACTTCCCGCGCAAATTGCATTTCATGGGTAACAACCACCATTGTCATCCCTTCTGCTGCCAATTGCTGCATCACTTGCAGAACTTCGCCGACGAGTTCAGGATCTAAAGCGCTGGTGGGTTCGTCAAATAGCATGATTTGGGGATTCATACATAAGCTACGGGCGATCGCTACTCGTTGCTTTTGTCCGCCAGAAAGTTGTTCGGGATAAGCAGAGGCTTTGTCATGTAAGCCGACTTTTTCTAAATATAATCTCGCTAATTGGGCACTTTCCTTCGGTGTTTTTCCCAAGACTTTCCGAGGGGCAAGTGTCATATTTTCTAGGACACTGAGATGAGGAAACAGGTTGAACTGTTGGAAAACCATACCTACCTGTGTTCGTAGTTGCCGCAGTTGGTTATAGTTGACAGTGGGTCGCGATAAGTTGATCCCGTTGATTATTAAACGCCCCTTGTCAATGGTTTCTAGGCGGTTAAAGCAGCGTAGTAGGGTACTTTTACCACAGCCGGAGGAACCGATAACTGCAACAACTTCTCCCCGGTTGATTTCGCCTGTGATTCCTTTAAGGACTTTTAGGGAACCAAAGTTTTTTTCGATATTGTCAAAAATAATGGCGGGGATGGTATTGTTCATTACTTATGTCAAGCTGTTCTACAGTTGATTGTAAGGTTTTTCATGTATACGTGCAGCAGTCCTAAAAAACGCCTTAGAATTCATTTTGAGGCTAATAACTAAAGTCTTCTAAAGAAGACTTAGTAAGGGTTTTAGTCTACTGAGGTAGACTTGAGCTAAAAGCCTGTGAAATTTATTTTTTGGCGGGAGATTGGACAGTTGCAAGATATAACTTGAACGAACCGCAGAGGCGCAGAGAGCGCAGAGGGGGAGAGAAAATAATATGGCTAAATTTAGTTTTATCTGTTGGCTGCGCTGGTGTGTGGTTGTAGGTTTTAGCTGTTTGTTACTGGCTGGCTGTGGGGTGAATTCTACTGCGGGGAAAACTCTACGGGTTGCTACGGAACCGGCGTTTCCACCTTTTGAGTTTCAAGGACAAGGTGGTAAGTTACAGGGTTTTTCCATTGATTTGATGAATGCGATCGCAGTTGCAGCTAACTTTAAGGTGGATTTTCAAAGTCTGCCTTTTGATGGCATTATCCCAGCTTTGGGAGCCAAAACGGTAGATGCGGCGATTAGTTCGATCACGATTACAGAGGAGAGGGCGAAGACGATTTCTTTTTCCCGCCCTTATTTTAAAGCTGGGTTAGCGATCGCAATCCGCGCAGATAATCAAAATATTACTGGCTTTGACAGTCTCAAAAATAAAAAAATTGCGGTACAAGTTGGTACAACTGGGGCTGCAAAGGCTAAGAGTATTCCTGGAGTGCAAATTCGCAGTTTTGATTCAGCACCTTTAGCCCTGCAAGAATTGCTTAATGCTAATGTGGATGCGGTAATTAATGATGCACCAGTGACTTTGTATGCTATTAATACGGGTAATCTCAAGGGAATTAAAATAGTACAGCAATTGCTGACGGAGGAATTTTATGGGATTGCTACAGCTAAAAATTCGCCGAATTTGGCATTAATAAACAACGGTTTCGATAGGGTGCTGAAAAATGGCACTTATTCCCAAATTTATCGAAAATGGTTTAAAGCCGAGCCGCCATCATTACCAGTTAAATCACCATTTGAGAACCATACTAGCGCTGGCGCACCTAAAATATTAACCTCAATTGGCGTGATTTTGCAGGCTTTTCCGACTTTATTACAGGGAGCTTTGGTAACGTTGCAATTGACAATGCTTTCTGTAGTGTTTGGTTTAATTGGGGGTTCCTTGATTGGTATTGTCCGCCTTTCTCATGTTGCACCTTTGCGTTGGGTGGCGAGGGCGTATGTGGATTTTTTCCGGGGAACGCCTTTGTTAGTGCAAATTTTTATGATTTACTTCGGTTTACCAGCAATTTTACAAGAACTTGCTTTGACATTTACTTTTGATCGTTTGGTAGCTGGAGTAATTGCCTTAAGTTTGAATAGTGCTGCATACATTGCCGAAGTTGTCCGTGCTGGGATTCAATCAATTGAAACAGGACAAGCAGAAGCAGCACAATCGTTAGGTTTGAGTTCTATGCAAACCATGAGTTATGTAATTTTTCCCCAAGCTTTCCGCCGGATGATCCCACCGTTAGGTAATGAGTTTATCAGTTTGTTGAAAGATACAAGTTTAGTTGCAGTGATTGGTTTTGAAGAATTGTTTCGCAAAGGACAGCTAATTGTCGCCGATAATTATCGCGCTTTTGAAATTTACGCGGCTGTAGCTTTGGTGTATCTGTGTTTAACGTTACTTTCTTCACAAGCATTTAGTCGCTTAGAAGTGTGGATGAATCCGGTTAAACGGCGGAGGAAGTACGATACTTAATAATTCTTAAGTGATTTTTAAGACTTACTTTAATTTAAGATTGCTAATGACCTCTTTGCCAGCCGGGCACGTGGGTGGTGGCTACTGGTTGTCTTGCTGGTTTGATGCCGACTCTTTCTAGGTGGATTTCTTCCTGTTTGCCGACAATCGGGATTTTTTGTGACCCTACATCTATGAATGAGCGATATCTTCGATAGCTTGTTTCACCGCGTCAGGCTCCTCTGCGGGTAGGCAGTGGCCGATGTTATGCAAAACCCTGCGTTCGTAGCGATTTATGAACTGGCGCTCCTGCCCTTCGGAAGTCGAGGGTGGATCTACAGGGTCGCTATCTCCGTGCAGCACGATGGTTGGACATGAGATCACGGGTTTTTCCGCTAAACGCGTCTCGAACTCTTCCAACGCCGGATCACCTGGAGCATATGCATTACGGTGACGATAGGAGTGGATGGCTGTCGGTACGAAGTCGGGACTCTGGAAGGATTTTGCAGTCGTCGCGAACAGATCCTCATCAAACTGCCAAGTAGGAGACCATGCGCTCCACATTAGTTTGCAAAGTTCGTTTCGATTTTCCTCAAGACCTCGCTGCCCTCGCTCCGTTTGGAAATACCACTGATACCAGAGTTGCTTCTCCTGTTCTGCGGTTTGAGGGGTGGTCGCTGACTTTGCAATATCCTGGACGGTATATCCGCCAACCGACACCAGAGCGCGAACCCGTTTCGGCCAAAGTGCCGCTGCAACGCATGCGGCACGTCCACCCCAGTCATAGCCGACGAGCGTAGCGCGTTCAATGCCTAGAGCATCAAGCAGATCAACAACGTCTTTTCCTAGTGCAGCTTGTTGTCCCGAACAAAACACCTCTTTCGAGAGATACCGGGTTGGGCCGAAGCCGCGCAGGTAAGGCACAATCACCCGGCGATGGTTGCTCATGATGCGATCGCGCACGCCGTCATACTCGCGCACATTGTAGGGAAAGCCGTGAAGCAGAAGAATCGGCTCCCCAGAATCCGGGCCAGTCTGCTCATAGGCCACACTGAGTGCCGAGGTTTTCGCCGTATGACAAGTAGTCTCCATCAATATGATCCTCCTAGCTACTCAGATGCATTGGCAATTTTCTTGTCCAAATACGAATTCTCACTCTTCCTAGTTTGACATCATCTCTAGATACTGCATAGCCTGACGAGCATGATATAAAATGCGCTCTCCAGCAGGTGTCAGCACCGCACCATGACGCCCTCTAGCAAATAAAGGACACCTAGTTCTTCTTCTAAGGTAGTGATCGCATGACTAATCGTAGGCTGGGAAAGCTGCAATTCTAAGGCTGCCTCACTAAAGTTACCACGATCTGCTACTGCAACTATAGCTCGAAGTTGGAAGATTTTCATGGTCAATTGACAAGAACAAGATTATACATATCCTGACTTTATTGTGGCAAAAAGGTAATACCTAACCTTGTTCAAAATTAAACCGGATTCCTCTAGAAGGAATTAGTATAAATAGTCCCTTCCGAGTCGTAGACAATTTCCAATCTGCCACAGCATGAATTGATATATAAATAAATGTCTTCTCAGCCAAAAGTTAAATAATTATAACTATTAATAGTATTTATACAAACATGTATCTATACCAAGAAAAAATATCCTATTGTTTAGCATTATTTTCTGGGTATTATAATATTGGCAAAAATATTTATCTTATAAATAAAAATACTTAAATCTAGTCATTTAGTGAGTAATAATTATGTTGAATGAATATTAACACACCGAGGGCTAATAAAGATAAACTAGATAAAATAGAAGTTAAAAATTAGTAATCATAACATTATAAGTATTGACGAAATGAATTGTTAATAACGGTCATAACAACTTAAACACTTTTTTATAGTCAACTTAAAACAGAATACATGGATGCGGATAATTTAACCTATCAACTACAAAAGTTACTACCCATGAGTTCCCGCGCACTGCTATTAGTAAATCGTCATGCCCGCCAAGGGCAAAAGGGTCTGTTGGAAGCAATTCAATATCTGAAGACACTCGGCTTTGATTTAATTGAGGAGTTTACAGAAGACCCCAAACATGTTGCGGAAGTTATATTTCGCTATCAGTATCAAGTTGACTTAGTAATCATTGGTGGAGGAGATGGGACTCTCAATGCCGCAGTAGATGCTTTAATTGATACTCAGTTGCCCTTAGGAATCTTGCCTCTGGGAACTGCCAACGACCTAGTTAAGACTTTGGGAATCCCGAATTCCCTCAGCAAAGCTTGCAAAATTATTGCCTATGGAAATTTACGCCGCATCGACTTGGGTTGGGTGAACGGCAAGCACTTTTTTAACGTTGCCAGTATGGGATTGAGTGTAAAAATTACCCAGCGACTTACCAAAGAAGTCAAACGCCGTTGGGGAATATTTGCTTATGCTGCCACTGCATTGCAAGTGATTTGGGAAGCTAGGCCTTTTACTGCGGAGATTGTGAGCAATGGTGAATCAGTTCGTGTGAAAACAGTGCAAATTGCTGTGGGTAACGGTCGCTATTACGGGGGTGGCATGGCAGTGGCTCACGATGCCACAATAGATGACCAAAGGCTAGATCTCTATAGCTTGGAGATAAAACATTGGTTGCATATTATACCAATATTCCCGGCAATCCGAGAAGGGCGACATATACATTGGCAAAGTGTACGCTCTCTTCAAGGTAAAGAAATAGAGGTGCATACTCACAAACCACGCCCTATCAATACAGATGGTGAAATCACTACCTACACACCTGCTCATTTTCGCGTTATACCTAAAGCTATAGCTGTTTTAGTGTATCCCCTCAATACTTCGGGGTAGAAAATTATTCTGGCATCCACGACCCACCAAATAGATTAGAAGAAGATTTCTCCTGAATAATGGTTGCTA
>NZ_JBALCO010000096.1:0-4840 GCF_036919595.1 Nostoc sp.
TTGGTATCCAGGTACTGTGGCGAGGTTGGTTAAAATTACACGATCTCTGTGAGGGTTGGCAGCTTGCAAAAGAGACTTAACGGGAAAAGTCAGGTCGCTCGATTACCGCGTAGTCGAAACACTGCACCCCTGCTGCCTCAACGATTTTCCCTTTACAAACGTGCCATTCCATTCTGAGTGATCGCATCGAAAGTCTCGAACGACGAATTGCCGATCTCGAAGCGCAATTTCACGATTCAAACGATTGCATTTCCAAGCTCCATTAACCCAATCATCGAAAGTGAGGCAGATGAAACTTTATAGTGTTCCTATTTCACCCTTTGCCGCCCGCGTGCGATTGTCCATCTATCGCAAAGGTCTAAACATTGAAATTGTCCCACCGCCAGAAGGCGGCATTAAAAGTGATGCCTATTTAGCTCTGAACCCTATGGGACAGGTGCCGACTCTGTTATTGGACTCTGGTTTTGCACTCCCAGAATCAGCAACGATCCTTGAATATCTAGAAGATGTCTTCCCAACACCATCTTTGCGACCGACTGATGTTGAGGATTTAGCCCGTGTTCGTTTGTTCTTGCGCCTCCCAGATTTTCATATTCGACCATCCATCTTTGCTTTAAGAGGTATGCGAGATCCAGCCAATCGCAATGAGGACGTGGTTAAAAGTCAATTTGAAGTTCTGGATCAGGGCTTGTCATATATCGATCATTACCTGAGTGATGATGTCTGGGCAGTGGGTGATCGACCGTCAATCGCTGACTGTGCCCTCGTTCCCATACTCAATATAGTCAGTTTAATGGTATCGGTCTATGACCACTCGGATCTCATCAGCAAGTATCAAAAGCTTAATGCCTATTGGCAGGCAGCCAAGACCGATGAAATTAACGCCAAAGTGATTGCCGAACAACTGGCTGCGATACCAAAAGCTTAGGAGTCTGCGTGCAGAAGGCAGATGGAACAAAGATCCTGGACAAATCCATCATCTTTCCTCTCATAGCATTATTAGCAAAATCATTACAAAAAGGTAGGTGATCATGGAAGAGGGCATATCGGATAATCCTGGAGTAATTGCTTTTCCGCCAGCACTCTATGCTGGAATATTATTAATCGGATTAGTACTTAGTTTCATGTTTCCAATCGACTTTTTATCGCGATCGGTGGCACTAGTTTTGGGAGTATTAGCGATTATTTGCGCGGGTTTGATAGGAACTTCAGCTTTTCGGACGATGAATCGCGCACAGACAGAGGTTAACCCTTCACGTCCGACAACAGCGATCGTTTCGGACGGAGTTTTTAGGTTAAGCCGCAACCCAATTTATTTGTCTCTAACGCTGCTTTACATCGGCATCGTGTTGCTATTGAGTGCGTTCTGGGCATTGGTACTATTATTGCCCCTTTTAGTGATTGTGCAAATTGGGGTTGTTCAGCGCGAAGAGAGTTACTTAGAGCGTAAATTTGGCGATGAATACTTACGCTACAAGGCACGAGTGCGTCGCTGGGTATAAAAGGGTTCATGTAAAAGGGAAAGGGATGATGATTGTCGCGCCACTTGCGGGCAAGGTTTTTACCTTTCCCCCTTCCCCTTCTTATAAAGTACCTATTAAAACCAATTGAAAATTACTCTATGGAGAAAAGCAGATGAGCGACATCAATAAAAACAAGCAGATTATCCAAAACTTTATTCAAGTAGTTTGGAAAGGTCGAAACCTTGCTGCTTTGAAAGACTTTTGGACAGAAGATTGTATCAATCACGCAATGCCAGGATCAGAAAATCGAGGACTTGACGCGCTTAGGGTTTATCACGATTCGTTTTTTGATGATTTTTTCTCTGCTTTCCCCGACATCGAGATTGAAATCATGCAGCAGGTTGCGGAAGGGAATCGGGTTGTTACATATATCGTAAGCAAAGGCAGACACAGTGGCGCATTCTACGGCATTCCACCAACAGGCAAAACCATCTCAACATCAGTGATCCGAATTGATCGTGTTCAAGATGGCAAGATCGCCGAGCATTGGTCTGTTTCTGATGCGGCAGGTCTGATGCAGCAACTTCAATCTTGAACTGTAGTAATGCGGCTTTTTGGACAACAAAAATATCAAACACTGCAATTGCTACTGCTTGATATAAAAACTATGAGTTAGCCAAATCCAAAATCTATACAGATTTATAATTATCAACACTAGAGGCTTCTATGGCTAAATTTGATAACCATCCTACCGTGAGATGGTGGCGTGAGCAGCCTACAAACAACCCAAAAACAAATACAGTCGCTTTGAATTCTGATTCACTCCGAACACTTTGTCTGGATGCGGGTGCTGATGATGTAGGATTTGTAGAAATTTATCGACCCGCGATCGCAAACCAACATGCCGAAATTCTGGCAGTATTTCCACCCACCAAAACATTGATTAGCTTTGTTTGCTGCATGAATCGGGAAAACGTTCGCACTCCAGCACGATCAATTGCTAATCTGGAATTTCATGCCAATTACGACCATGCAGATGAAGTAGCTCGAAACCTCGTCAAAGCATTCGCGCAGATTGGTGTCCGAGCCTTGAATCCATCAGTGGCATTCCCAATGGAAATGGATCGTTATCCAGACAAAAAAGCCTAGGTTATATCTCATAAACCTGTGGCTGTTGAAGCAGGATTAGGACACATAGGAATTCATCGAAATGTGATTCATCCTAAGTTTGGTAATTTCATTGCCCTCGGTACAGTTTTAATCGATACAGAAGTAACGGAGTACGCCCACCCGATCGATTACAATCCCTGCATTGAGTGTAAATTGTGTGTTGCGGCTTGTCCTGTAGGCGCAATCGGGGCTGATGGTAGTTTTAGCTTTTCAGCTTGTTACACTCATAATCAGTAAACCAAAAAGTTTTTTAGAAGCAAAACCCAAGCAAACATTTCAGCTAAATCCAGCGAGATCACAAAACAACGTTTTGTTGAGCATTTCAGACCATACCTCAAGTTACCTTTAAGCGATCGCTCTAAGATCCCTCTAAAACCAATGGTGAATACTCCAGATTCTCAATGGCTGAAACCATTATTTTTACGTTGGTTTTTAAAAGTTTGTGGTTTACTGATAATTACCGCGAGTTCATGGGCGGATTCACAGATTGGACAGAGACGATCGCTGACAGCAAAAGTGCTAGTGATTATCGAAAAAAAGTCAGTGCTTCTGAATCAGCCTCAATGTGGCAAAGCTTGTCTTTCAAGCCGAACTACAAAGCAGCCTACTGTATTGCGGCATGTCCGGCGGGAGAGGATGTAATTGCCCCATTCTTGAGCGATCGCAAAGCATTTATTAAAGATGTGGTCAAGCCATTGCAGGACAAAACCGAAACCATCTATGTGGTGCCGGGATCGGATGCCGAAAACTATGTTGCCAAACATTTTCCCAATAAAACGGTGAAGCTTGTGAGCAGTGGCATTCGTCCTCAATCGATTCAAGGATTTCTCTTTGGATTACCATTGTTATTCCAACGCAATCAGTCGGAGGGATTGAGTGCAATTTACCATTTCACATTCACTGGCTCTGAGTCTCGTCGTGCAACAGTGACGATTCAAAATAAAATGGTACGAGTTCAAGAAGGACATCTTGGGAAAGCAGATATTTCTGTCACCGCAGATAGCAAAACTTGGCTGGGTTTTCTTGGCAAGGAACAAAACCTAATTTGGGCACTGCTTCGGTGTAAAATTCGGGTTAGTGGTTCTCTTAAGCTACTTCAGGCATTTGGTAAATGTTTTCCTGCCTGAAATATTCATTAAATTCTAGAAATGCCTAACTAATTACCCCGCAAGGGGACACAATACCGGAACTAATTGAGGGCTAGCATTCTTTTGTTGACCCAGCCAAACTCCGCAATTGTCTCCAACTTCAGCTATTGGCCATAACACCAACACGGAGAGCAATCCGCTTATATTTGTTTGGATTGTAGGGTATACCTGTATGCATAACTTGGGAGTTATCCCAAAACACAATATCTCCAGGTTGCCAAATATGGGCATAAACTGGTGTACAGTCAAGAATCTCCCGAAACAATTCCTGCCAATACTGTTTAGCAGCTTCTGGTTCGTTTTCTAGACCTTTGAGAATCGAAGTGTCAGAACCCAAATATAAACAATAGCGCCCAGTTACTTTGTGAATTGAGACAATTGGATGTAATTTCCGAGGAATCTCTACCCCTGGCTGTGGGGAGATAGGTGACAGGTGATACATCGACAGTAGTTTTAATTGCTGCTGATGTTGGTGAGCGAGATTGTGGTAGGCTTCCACCATGTCGAGAAAGAGAGTGGTGTGGGGGTGTCCATCCGTTCCTTCGTCCGGGATGGACACCCCATAAAGCATCACAACATAGAGGGCATTCATATCCAGTCCCTGTGTTTTAGGGAGATGGTCTTTATCGTGATGCCATTGCCAAGCAACTTTGCCGACCACCTCATCAGAAAGCCCCTTGGGATTACCTAAAATGGAGACTCCAGGACTCTGTAAGTCTGGAGCGATTTCGGGATCTAGAGGCTTGGGGCGACGACCGAGGGTTGAGTCACCAAACGTCTGGATGGCAAAGTCTTTCAACTGGGATGCCGTCAGTTTTTGCTTTCTGACAACAATAACCCCGTGTTCCCAGAGAGATTGCTTCAATTCCTCAACTTGTTGGTCTGTTATAGATGCAAGATTACAATCTCGTAAAACTTCCTTGCCCAGTCTTGAATGCTGCTGTACGGTCAACAATTTATTCATCTTACAGCAGTTTTCAGGTAAATAGACCACAGTGATTGAACCAACCGAAAGTATCATCCTCGGTAATATAATTTACAACTTCAGCCATTGCTTGA
>NZ_JBALCO010000097.1:0-23374 GCF_036919595.1 Nostoc sp.
TTTTGATCTTTTTCTTCTGGATTCATGCTTGAACACTACCATCTTTCTTCCCTCATGGGAATATTCCTGACATTCCTACCTGGGCAGTTACTAATATTCACTAATAAAAATATATTAGAAGAACTTGTACGAGCTTCCGAAGGAGTGGCACGTGACCTGATTAATATTTTTAGTATTGCCTTTTTTGATGCTGGACGCAGAAGTAGAAATAATATAGATAAAAAAGCAATTTTAGAAGCAGCTAGACAATGGTTTGAGCAAGATAAATCCCAAAATCTTGATGAAAAACTTCAAAAGATTCTTGAGAAAATAGTTGGAGAGGTAATTGGCCATCGTCGCGCTAGATCATTTTTACTTCCTAGAGTACTCGAAAAACACGATGTTATTCAGAGACTTTTTGATTCGCGAGTTCTCCATTTAATGCAACGTGGATATGCTGACAAAGATAATCCAGGTGTTCGATACAATATTTACACCCTTGATTATGGCACTTATGTTGATCTGATTAATACTTCTAAACAACCAGATTTGCAATTAAGTCTTGACTTTGGAGAAGAGTTCAAGTTAGAAAATGAATACTCTGAAGATCGTGTTGTGCCTTTCGATGATAAAAGAAGTATTAGAAAGGTTATTTTAACAGATAGTATTTTGAAATAATAATTAGTCATGGGTAATGCGATCCAGTTATTTAGCCGTTAACCTTTTTTGTGTAGTCAAAGGCATTCTTCTGAACAAAGCAGATAATCGTAACTATAAAAAAACCCCCAGCATTTCTACTAGGGGTAAGATATAATACCATTTCACTTTATGTTTGTCGGAGATGCCCCTGCTTGCGCCTCTACTTAGATAAGAGGCTGAAGTGTTTCTTAAATATTAGAGCAAAAAGTGAGCAGGTATAAAATTAGCCAACATTTGCCAAGAGCAATTCTCGTTTTTCTGATTTTTGTACTCTCACTTGAGAATCATCATCAACATCGATAATCGCTGTGTCTCCATCTGTAATTTCACCAGACAGCAGTGCTTCGGCGAGAGAATCTTCTAAAAGGCGCATAATTGCCCGACGTAATGGCCTAGCGCCGTAACTGGGGTTATAGCCTTCTTGCACTACAAGCTCTTTGAAGCGATCGCTAACTTCTAAGATAATTCCCTTTTCCGTCAAGCGCTTAGAAACTTCACGAAGCATAATCTCAGCGATTTGCTTAACTTCATCCCTAGAAAGCTGGGTGAAGACGATAATTTCATCAAGACGGTTAAGGAACTCAGGACGGAAGTAAGCTTTCAATTCCTCATTTACCAGGGTGCGAATGCGGTTATAACTAGCATCAGCTTGAGTGTCGAAGTCAAAGCCTAAACCACTACCACCTTTTTCAATTACCTTGGAACCGATGTTGGAAGTCAAAATGATTAGCGTGTTCTTGAAATCAACTTTTCGACCTTTGGAATCAGTAAGTTGACCGTCATCCAAGATTTGCAGCAGCATATTGAATATATCGGGGTGAGCTTTTTCGATTTCGTCGAATAGCAACACTGTGTAAGGTTTCCGCCGCACGGCTTCTGTTAGTTGTCCGCCTTCGTCGTATCCCACATAACCAGGAGGCGAACCAATTAGCTTGGCGACGGTGTGGCTTTCCATGTATTCGGACATATCTAGGCGAATCATCGAGTCTTCCGAACCGAAGAAGTAGGCAGCTAGTGCCTTCGCCAATTCTGTTTTACCGACTCCAGTAGGACCAGAGAAGATAAAGCTAGCAATGGGACGATTGGGATTTTTTAAGCCGACACGGGCGCGACGGATACCGCGAGATACAGCCGAAACTGCTTGCTCTTGACCGATGAGCCGTTGATGCAGAGTGTCTTCTAGGTGCAGCAGCAACTCGGACTCAGATTCAGTAAGCTTGTTGACTGGTACGCCAGTCCAAGAGGCAACGATTTGGGCGATGTCTTCTTCGTCAACGACGGTGGAGTTGACAGGTTGATCGTTTTGTGTAAAGGTTGCTTGCAGTTGTTCTGCCAGTTCTAACTCTTGGTCGCGCAGGTTTCCAGCTTTGTCAAAATCTTGGACTCTGACTGCTGCTTCTTTAGCTTTGGTAACGCCAGCGAGTTCGCGTTTAAGTTCTTTATTCGGAGAACTCTGAGAGTTCCGCAGACGAACGCGAGAACCAGCTTCATCAATTAAGTCTATTGCCTTGTCAGGCAAGAAGCGATCGCTAATATAGCGGTCTGATAATTGTGCTGCTGCTACAAGTGCCGCATCTAAAATTGTGACTTTATGGTGCTGTTCGTAGGCGCCGCGCAAGCCGTAGAGAATTTGTACGGTTTCCTCTACTGAGGGTTCCCCGACCATAATCGGTTGGAAACGACGCTCTAGGGCGGCATCGCGCTCGATATGCTTACGATACTCATCAAGGGTAGTTGCGCCGATGCACTGGAGTTCACCCCGTGCTAAGGCAGGTTTGAGGATGTTGGCTGCATCCAAGCCACCTTCTGTACCACCAGCGCCAACCAAGGTGTGAATTTCGTCAATCACCAAGATGATATTGCCTACTGTGCGGACTTCTTCCACGACTTTTTTGATGCGTTCTTCAAAGTCGCCACGGAAGCGAGTTCCAGCTACCAATGACCCCATATCGAGGCTGATAACTTGCTTGTCTTGTAAACTTTCAGGAACATCCTGGTTGATAATCCGTTGAGCTAGACCTTCTGCGATCGCAGTTTTACCAACTCCTGGTTCTCCAATCAACACTGGGTTATTCTTAGTGCGGCGACCTAGAATTTGGATCGCCCGCTCAATTTCCTTCTCGCGACCAACTACGGGGTCGAGTTTGCCTTCTTGCGCTAGTTTGGTCAAATTTCTACCAAACTCTTCCATCGTTAGCGGTTGGGTGCGCTTTTGATTACCACCACCAGCTAAAGCTGGTGCATTTTCACCCAAACGGCGAACTATGGCACTGCGGACACTCTTGAAATCTACCCCTAGATTTTGCAGGACTTTGGCGGCTACACCTTCACCAGCCTCGGTCAATCCTAAGAGTAAGTGTTCAGTATTAATGTAATTCTGTCCCAGACTATGAGCTTCTTTAAACGATTGCTCGAAGAGGCTTTTTACCTTAGGAGTAAAAGGAATTTCTGGTGGTACAAAGCCAGAACCCCTACCAATAATTTTTTCTACCTCGCGACGTGCGTCTTTGAGGGTAACGCCTAACTCGGCCAGCACTTTAGCAGCAACCCCAGTTCCTTCTCCCATCAAACCCAGGAGAATTTGTTCAGTTCCTACGAAGTTGTGTCCCAGGCGACGTGCTTCCTCCTGAGCTAACATAATTACTCTAATGGCTTCGGAAGTGAAGTGTTCAAACATAATGGGTTCTTGCTCCCTCGCTGCTTGGACTTTGGGTGAGATAAAATTCACCCTCATCTAAAGTTTTTTGTATTTTCTTAAGGACTAATGTAACTTTATTTAAAGTTAAGTGGCAGTGGTGAGAGCCGTAAGACCTCAGGTGTAGTTGCCGTCTGTAACAGTTTTGAGTGCTGAGTAGGGTAGTTAGGAAGTGAGTAGTCGTAGATTTAACAATTAAACTTTCTGTGTTTAGTGATTTACCTTTGCCTACTATACTCCTCTGCTCTGGGCTAAACTAAAAACTCAGGAGTTTAGCACGGGCTAAACCATAGCTACTGCTAACTACACTTAGGACTCATGATGACTGAAGCAACGGGAGGTAAAGACCAACAACATCCTCTTTATAACCGCGATCGCCCTCTTATTGATATCTTACTCGCTCAACAGGCCACAGACTATAACTTAGCAGAATTAGCTAGACTGCAAATGCGTTATCAAGGGTTTCCAGGGGCGAGAGATATCCAAAAAGACCTAAATAAAGTCTTGCAGCAGTGGGGTTTGACCGAAGCCGAGCTTTTTGAGAAAACTCGCAAAATTCACGATTTGGGGGGAATTTACAAAAGTCGCGGTAAAAAGGACGAGCAAGATTGGAATTAGGGCATTGGGCACTTATACTGAACATCTCGACTTCTCTACGAGACGCTACGCGAACGCTCGATGGATCGGCGTTGTAAAGCCTGCGGCATAGCTATACTTAGGGCGCAGCCTCTGGTAAGAGTTGTATTGGGCATTAGTTATTCCCTCGCACTCCAAACTCCTAACTCTTGTACAGACGCGATTAATCGCATCTTTTAACTTTCCACTGGAATGGCGATCACTAATTCTGTGCCTTTGCCTAATTCCGATGTCACTGTGAGTTGTCCACCATGTTTTTCTTCCACAATCTGACGGGAAATAGTTAATCCCAAACCTGTACCTTTCCCTACTCCCTTGGTGGTGAATAAGTAACCAAACAGTTTTTGCTTGACATTTTCGGACATTCCCATGCCATTATCTTGAATTCGGATCAAGACATGATGCCGATCTTCAGATAATGTGGTAACAATTGTGATGCGATTGGGATTGTCTGTGATTTGTTGTAAACTACGCTCCTTGTTTGA
This sequence comes from Nostoc sp., assembly GCF_036919595.1. GTDB lineage: Bacteria > Cyanobacteriota > Cyanobacteriia > Cyanobacteriales > Nostocaceae > Nostoc. The sequence goes on from NZ_JBALCO010000097.1 coordinate 4,495, forward strand.
TTCTTCCAAAGCATCAATGGCGTTGGCGATCAGATTCATAAACACTTGGTTGAGTTGTCCAGGGAAGCATTCTAATTGAGGTATTTCCCCGTAATCTTTGACTATATCAATGGCAGGATAATGCTCGTTGGCTTTTAATCGGTGCTTCAGGATGAGTAATGTACTTTCAATGCCTTCATGAATGTTAAAAGGAACTTTGTGATCGCTGTCTCCCCTGGAGAAGGTGCGAAGACTGGCGCTAATACCACGGATGCGATCGCTACCTTCTTTTAAGGAAGAGATGAGTTTAGGCAAATCTTCTTGGAGATAGTCTAAATCGATTGTGGCTATCGCTTCCTCAATTTCTGCTCCAGGATCAGGAAAGGTTTGCCGATAAAGGTCGATTAGTGCCAACAAGTCGTGAATATATTCTTGAGCAGGTTTCATATTGCCTGCAATAAAGTTAATCGGGTTATTAATCTCGTGGGCAATAGCTGTAACGAGATTACCCAGTGCCGACATTTTTTCCTTTTGCACGAGACTGTATTGTATCTGTTGCAGGTCGTGCAATGCTTGAGCTAATTGTGCTGCTTGTTGTTCTATGGTGATTAAATCGCGGTATGACCTTAAAGCAGCGATCACACTTGTAATTAACTTTTGGCGAGTCAGTTCTACCTTCAGCTTATAATCATTGATGTCATAGTTCAAAATCACCGATTCCTCTGGCGCATCTCCTGGTTGTCCTGTGCGTAGAATCACCCGCACAATCTGATTTTTCAACTCCTCCCGAATGTACTGAATTACCCTTAACCCAGCATCATTGGTTTCCATAACCACATCTAATAAAATAAATGCGGTATCTGGGTGGACTGCAATCAGCTTTTTGGCTTCTGTTCCCGAAAAAGCAGAGAGGAAAGTTAAAGGTTTGTCTTCAAAGGTAAAACTTCTCAAAGCAAGCTTAGTCGCTTGGTGGACTTCAAAATCATCGTCCACAATCATCATTTTCCACCCTTCAGAAGTCTCTTGTGCCTGAGGGACTACCTCCAACGGAGTTAATTGAGTTTTATTACTTATCGGCTCTTCATCATCTTCAAACACGAATACTTCATCGTCTGTTAATGAGAGAGATATATGGGGATTGTTAAGCATTGTCAACCAAGTTTGTTAAAAAGAACAAGAAAACTTAATAGTTTGTAGACAGAGGTAGTGTCACTATAAATAGGGTTCCCTTTTCTACTGCGCTGTTAACATCAATAGTCCCTTGTAGCTTTTGAGTGACCAAGTTGTAGACAATGTGCAGACCTAAACCACTGCCTCCCTGCTGTCTAGCGGTGGTAAAGAAAGGCTCAAAAATTTTGTTTAAGTTTTCTGGCGGAATGCCGCAACCATCGTCGCTATATTGAATCACAACGCGTTGGCGTAGCCCGTCGTAGACATCGCCTTGTTGTTTCACCTCAATACGCAACTGCCCAGATTCGTGAGGTTGATAGGCATGATTCAAAGAATTCATGACTAAGTTGGTGAGAATTTGTGCCAAAGCCCCAGGATAGCTGTCAATCGTTACAGTTTCATCGCCTGTCACAGTCAGAATATGGGAAGCTTGTTTAAGTTTGGGAGTTAAGCTGGAGACAATTTCTTCCAAATACTGCTTGACTACAAATGTCCGCTGTTCCAAACTAGTCTGATCCACAGCTACTTGCTTGAAGCTTTGCACCAATTCGCCGGCACGATTTAGGTTGCTAAGAATCAACTCAGTGCTTTCCTTGGCGATTTCCAAATAGTTGTTTAAAACTGAACGCTTTAATTGCCCTTGTTCGATAGCTGTAATAAACGAACGGGTTTCGTCAGCTAGGGTAGAAGCGACGGTGATACTAGTGCCAATAGGAGTATTGATTTCATGGGCTACTCCAGCCACAAGACTACCCAAAGCCGCCATTTTCTCAGATTCCACAAGTTGCTTCTGGGTAGTTTTAAGGTCTTCCAGGGTTTGAGACAATTGTTGAGTTCGTTCTGCTACCTTTTGTTCCAAAGTATTGTAGAGGGTAGCATTTTCAATAGAGATAGCAGCTTGGGAGGAAAGTAGATTTAAAACTTCCATCCGCTCTGCGGTAAAGGCTCCTGTTGTGAGATTATTTTCCAAATAGACAATCCCGATCAATTTGCCTTGATTGAGCAGGGGAAAACACAAAATAGATTTGGGTTGCTGTTGATGAATGTAAGAATCACGAGTGAAGTTGCCTTCATTAGCAGCATCGTGTAATACAACACTATCTTTAGTACGAATAACGTAATCAACAATGGTATTAGACACCACTGGTTCACTGAGGGTTTCGATGGCGTAGCCCGTCGTAGACATCGCTTCCCTAACTTTAACTGCATCTGAGTCAATCGTTCCTGATGCTTCAATCTGCCATTCTCCCTGTTGGTTGAGAAATAAATAACCTTTTTCTGCCCCAGCATTTTCGATGACGATTGTCATTAGTTTGGTCAGTAAAGTATCGAGCTTAATTTCTCCCCCCAGAACGTGAGACGCTTTGAGGAAGCTGTTTAAGTCTAAAGAATTTGATCGGGTGCTACTGGTGGAGATGGTTTTAGAGGTTGGAAATTGAGAGTTTATTTCGGCTTGGGGAAAAAATTGCGGATAGCATTTTTCTAAATGTTCTACTTTTGCTTTAGCTCCCCAGCGAGTGTAGGCATAATAGGCATTAAGCAGATAGTCTTGAGCAATTCTGTCTTTACCCCATTGGATATAAAACCTGCCAGCGAGTTCATTGGCAAGGGCTTGTTCGTTGAGATATTCATGAACTGTAGCGTTAGCGATCGCGCGCTCGTACATCTCAATTGCCTCTGCTTTTTGCCTTAAGACGCGATGCCGTTCAGCTTCCACTAAATAAAATTTGTGCAATAAATTCATCGGAGCGTGGTGTGCCCATTTCTGCATTTGGGCTTGATTAACTATTACTTTTTCTAATAAGCTTTCTTGTGCTAATGGGAGAGCATCAGAATATAAAGCTAAGGCTGCCAGAGAATCGTAGAAATTGAAAAGTGGTACGATTATGGTTCCAACTACTCCATTTAGATACTTTTCTAACTCTTGGGCATTAGCTGCGGCTTGAGGGAAATCTTGGAAAAGATAGCAGAGAACCAGCTTCGAGTAATATAAATGTGCCAGACCGGTGCGATCGCTAGCTTGCTCATGCCAGGGTAGCATTTGCTCCTCACGATAAGCTGGTCCATTTAAAAGACAAGTATTTTCAGTTGCTCCTAGCAGATTTAAGGTTAATTGCCAATGAATAGCTAGATACTCAAGAGCCATTTTGTTTTGGACTTGACGGAAGGTATGATGGTAGCTAGCAATTTGCCGTTCAACTTCTACCAGGTTTTCTCCACACCCCCAGGAATGCACGCTATCATAAACAGCACAAAGACCGGAAAATTGTATATCTCCTCGGTCTCTACCAATTTGATAGGCTTCTTTTAAGGACTTGATGGTTTTCTGGACTGGTTCTTGCCAATGGCAGATACTAACATTAAAAACAAAGTTGATATGACATTCGAGATATTGAGCATCGTAAAGCTCTAACAGGCTCAAAGCAAGTTGACCAAATTGATAGCCCAATGGAATCTTTGCCAAGGCTCCACAGAGAATTAAACCGTACATCATATAACCAATTGTTGATAGTGCCGTATTGCCATGTTCCAGAGATAAATTCACCATCTCTAAAACCAGGAATGGGAGTACCTCATGTCCTCCCCGAAAAGCAGGTGACATGATGCTGGAAATAATTTGCATCGCTGCTAGTTGTTGATCTGACTGCATTTGAGGGAAGTTGAACACCTGATCAACTTCCCTTCCTGCCAAATGAACTGCTGTTTGCTCTAGCACTTTGCTCAGTTCTAAGGGACTCAGAGAAGAGGGAAAGTTAATTCCCAAAGCTTGTAGCACTTCTAGACCCGTTGTGGTAGCTGCCTGCAACTTGCTCTCAAGTGTAAGGGCTGTGATTTTGATCTCATAAACTTTCACCTTGTTTAACAAAGTTTTAGCGTGTTGCAGTACCTCTTCTACCCATTTATTCATTTGTGTAAAGTCACTACACAGAAGTGCTGCTTCTGCTGCTGACTCAAATAACTTTAATGTGAGGTCATAATTTGTTTGCCAAGAGTCTGCTGCTAGTAATTTACTGCCCAGTGAAAAATATCCCATAGCAGCCTCGTAAGCCGTTGCAGCTTTAGCTTTACGTCCAGCTAATAAATTCAACTTGACTAATTGATCCTGTTCGTTTTGAGTGTTAATTAACTCTGCACCAATATTTAATTGGTTAACAATTTCAAAAATTTTCTCTTCTTGCTCTGCTGCTGATGTATTGCTCAACATCAATCGCCCAATTTGCAAGTGGGTTTGTTTCTTTTGCGCTTCTGGAATCAGAAAATAAGCCGCTTGTTGGACGCGATCGTGCTGGAATTTACAATTAGCTTTACCAGCTTTTTTATCATCTTTGAAAGTTATCAGATGATATTGATTATTTGCAGGGACAATTAAACCTTCTTTTAGTGCTGGTAATAAATGGTCTAAAATCTGCTTGGCTGATTGTTGAGAAATCACAGCCAAGGTAGATAAATCAAAGTTATTGCCGATACAAGCAGCTAAGTGCAAAACCTTTTGAGTATCCTCTGCCAAATTGACAATTTTACTGGTCATTAACTCCACAACATTATAAGTAATGTCCTTGACTTGAATCTGCTCTAAATCCCAACACCACTTTTTTTGTGTATAGTCAAAGCTGAGTAATGTTTCTGTATAGAGAGATTTAAAAAATTCAATGGTAAAGAAGGCATTTCCCTGAGTTTTCTCAAAAACCAAATTAGTTAATGCCTGACTAAATATAGTTGAACAGGACAATGCTTCTGCAATTAAAGCATTTACATCCTTTATAGTCAGGTTTTTTAGATGAATCTTAGATATAGCTCCTCCCTGCTTCTCAATCTCGTTTAAAGTCATCACCAATGGATGAACTGTATCTACTTCATTATCTCGATAAGCTGCGATGATGAGTAAATTTTGAATGTTGCGATCGCTTAAAATAATCTTGAGCAATTTCAGTGAGGCACTATCAGCCCATTGCAAGTCATCAATGAATAAAACTAGGGGATGTTCAGCCTGACAAATAGCCTTGATAAAGTTTTTAAAGACTAAATTAAAACGGTTTTGGGCTTCTTGTCCACCTACCTGAGTTACAGGAGGTTGTTCGCCAATCACCAATTTTAAATTGAGAATGACATCAATTAAAACCTGTCCATTATTCCCAACAGCAGTTAATATCTTTTCTCGCCATTGCTGTAAGATATATTCGCTTTCAGTCAATAATTGATTACACAGATCATTGAACGCTTGAGAAATAGCAAAGTAGGGAATATTTTTTTGGTACTGGTCATATTTACCCGCAATAAAATTACCGCGTTTAGCTGTAATAGGTTTATGAACCTCATTCACTAAAGCTGATTTACCTACTCCAGAATAGCCTGCAACCAACATCAATTCACTAGTGCCATTACTGACGCAATCGAAAGCTGCCAATAGCGTTTTAAGTTCTGCTTCCCGTCCATAGAGTTTTTGGGGAATGATAAATCTATCAGAGACATCCTGGCTACCCAATGGAAAGACATGGATATTCCCATTAATTTGCAGTTGATGCAAGCATTGTTCTAAATCTGCCTGAATACCATAAGCAGACTGATAGCGGTCTTCAGCATTCTTTGCCATCAATTTCATCACAATATCACAGAGGACTTGGGGAATCTCTTCCCTATTAAGAGTCCCCTGTACCCTGTACCCTAAAAATGGTGGTTGTTTAGCAATATGGCAATGAATCAGCGCTAAAGTATCATCCCCATGAAACGGTACTTCTCCTGTTAGTAACTTATAGAAAGTTCCTCCTAAAGAGTAGAAATCACTGCGATAGTCAATTGCCCGATTCATTCGTCCCGTTTGCTCAGGAGAAATGTATGTAATAGTGCCTTCTAGGACATTGGGATTTTTAAATGGTTGGGTTTCTCGTGACAGAACAGTAGAAATACCAAAATCAATGATTTTAACCTGTCTAGTGTTGGGGTTAAAGATAATATTTGAGGGATTAATATCTTTGTGGATGATATTAGCAGAGTGGATTTGTGTAAGGCTTTCGACGATAGAAATAGCCAACTGGAGAAACTGCTCTAACTCTATTTCTCCAGCTAACTGCAATTCAGTTAAAGAACTACCACCAAAGTCTTCCAACACTAAAACTGGTCGTTGTTGATGAGTTTCCCAGGCGTAAACTTGGACAACTCCTGTGAAATGGAGATTGTGGGTAATGTCATATTCGCGCTGGTAACATGCAATGCGTTCTGGCGAGGGATAAGCATCTCGCAGGGTTTTGAGAATTACAGGTTGGTTATCGGCTTCCCGGTAGCCTCGATATATCAGAGAGTTGCTGCTTTGGTAGATTTGGTCAATAATTTGATAGCCGGAAAGCGTGAGCATAGTTTGGGTACTCCTCAAAAGTGGGTTAATGCTATCCCAGTTACTTTGTTAGAGTTAGTGTACCCATCAGCAGCGCTATCGTAATCGCAGAAAACGTTTTGGATTAAGTAAGTTGGCGCCAATACTTCAGGCTATGTTAATAATTTTAAATGTAGAGTGCGTTATCTCCGAAAGTATGGCAACATCAACAATTCAAGGTACGTTAGTTCACGGCATAATATACTCTACTTTTATTTAAAGTTTTTGTGTACCTACAAAATCTTACACTGCCCATAATGCCGTAACAAATGGTCACACAATACCAAGGCCACCATTGCCTCAACCATTGGAACTGCACGCGGTAATACACAAGGATCATGGCGTCCTTTAGCTGCTAATAGCGTTTCTTCACCCTCACGAGTTACAGTCTTCTGCTCTTTTCTAATTGTTGCTGTCGGCTTAAATGCAACTCGCAAAATGATATTTTCCCCGTTGGAAATTCCCCCTTGAATACCACCAGAACGATTTGTTAATGTGCGGATTTCACCATTTTGATCAATATAAAATTCGTCGTTATGCTCAATTCCCGTTAGCAGCGTTCCCCCAAAACCGGAACCAATTTCAAAACCTTTGCTAGCAGGGAGAGACATGACACCCTTAGCGATATCAGCTTCTAATTTATCAAATACTGGTTCGCCCAACCCTTTCGGCAGATTTCGTGCCACACATTCTACTACACCGCCGACAGAATCACCTTGTCTACCAATTTGCTCAATTAATTCAATCATGCGATCGCTGCATTCCGAGTCGGGACAGCGGACGATATTGCTTTCCACTTGTTCTAAGGTGACAGTATTTGGATCAACTATACCTTCCAAGTCTTTGATGCGCTTAACGTAAGCGATAATTTCAACATTGGCGACTTGACGGAGAATTTTTTTAGCGATCGCACCTGCTGCTACTCTTCCAATTGTCTCACGCGCTGATGACCTACCTCCACCTTGCCAATTGCGAATGCCATATTTTGCATCATAAGTTGCATCCGCGTGAGAAGGCCGATATTTCTCGGCCATCTCGTCGTAATCTTGGGGACGAGTATCTTGATTACGTACCAAAATTGCTATAGGCGTTCCTAGTGTTTTGCCTTCAAATACCCCCGATAAAATCTCGCAGGTATCCGCTTCTTTGCGAGGGGTCGTAATTTTACTTTGTCCAGGACGCCTTCTATCTAGTTCTGCTTGAATTTCTTCTGCCGAAATTTCTAGTTGTGGAGGACAACCGTCAATCACAACCCCCACACCACCGCCGTGAGACTCGCCAAAAGTACTGATGCGAAATAGATGACCAAAAGTGTTGCCCATGATTTTGAGGAAAAAGGTGAGGCTTATGTATTCTACCTAGAGTTCTTGCAAAAATTTGTTTTTGCTCTTGTATAATTTTTCGCTATTTTTTAGTATTTATCCAACAGCGTCTCTGAGTTCTTATCCAACTCTATATTGGTAAATACCTCATCTGTTGATAACTTAAATTAAAAGCGCCCTCCCAATTTGGGAGAGCGCTTTTTGATTTAACTAATCTTCAGAATTAACCTTTGATAGCAGGAGCAGTAAGAACCATAGGAGCAAAATCACCAGCAGCTAAATCTTAAGGGAGGTTGTGAGCATTGCGCTCGTGCATTACTTCCATACCCAAGTTAACCCAGTTGATTATATCTGCCCAAGTCAATCACACGACCTTCTGAATCAATGATTGATTGGTTGAAGTTGAAACGGTTCAAGTTGAACGCCATTATGCCTACACCCAAGGCAGTGAACCAGATGCCTATTACAAGCTATGCTGCTAAGAATTAGAAGCAAAATTGAGATTTGTAAAGAAATATTAGATTGGTATTGATTATAACAGTGATTTTTTTAGTTATGAACCGCGTCTAAAGACGCAATTCATCTGGTTTTATCAACCAGGGGGCCAGCTCAACTTCCGTCCTCCCAAAATATGCACATGTAAGTGATCGACTGTTTGACCGCCGTCATCACCAGTGTTGATGACAACTCGATAACCATTTTTCAGTCCAGCTTCTTCGGCAACACGTTTGGCGGTTAAGAAAAGATGCCCCAACAGAGCATGATCCTCAGATTGAGCATCAGCTAGTGTCGCAATGGGTTTTTTGGGAACGACGAGGATGTGAACGGGTGCTTGGGGATGGATATCTTTGAATGCCAGGGCCAAATTATCCTCATAAACAATATCAGCGGGAATTTCCCGACGAATGATTTTGCTGAAAATCGTTTCTGTAGCTTCACTCATGCCAATCTACCTACTCATCTGCTAGAGATTTTATATTAGTCCGGCAAATCATTTCTCATTAAAATGTCTTTACGTTTCTCCAAGTTCTGATGCCTGGGACGGGCTGCGCCAACGCCGGAAGCTGGCACTCAGACAACTCAGGGCGTCAGTCTAAATGATAAGTCTTTAAGCGGACATGATATTAAAGGTTTGCTGTAGTGACTAGATCATCCACACAACAAAATACTCCTTCCTATGATAAAGTCTTCTGTAGATAAAATTCGTCCCACCCCACCATAGATATAAGAATTACAATCTCTCACTCAACTATAAGGTGGGAATTTCATGCTGAGAAAGTTGCATATTTCGTGTATTAGTGCTTTGGAAATTGATATGAGACTGTCAAAATACTATTTTTTTGTTTTTATTATTATCATAATTAGCATCTTTCTACGTTTCTGTTTGTTGCAAAATCAAAGTCTTTGGTTTGATGAAGGTTGGAGTCTAGCTTTATCTGATGGTAGAACCTTTCAAGAAAATCTCTCCGGAATTATAAATCGAGAAGCTGGTGACAAATACCAACCGCTTTATTATTTGGTCTTGTTCTATTGGCGTTCAGCTTTTGGAGATAGTGAATTTGCCATTCGATTCCTCTCAGCTTTGCTGGGAGTCGGCTCAGTAATTGCCATATTCTTTACTAGCCTACGTGTTTATGGAAAAAAACATGCCTTATGGTCGTCCATGCTCCTTGCTGTTAGTTCTTTCAGTGTGTTCTACAGCCAAGATGCTAGACCTTATGCATTATTAATATTTATAGCCACACTTCAGATATATTTTTTTAGTCATTCAATTAAAGAAGATAAGAGTAATAATATTATTTCACAAGTGCTTTTTGGAATCTTTACTGCCATAGGAAGTTTTGGCAGTATTTTGACAATAATCTTTAGTTTATCCCTTTGTTTATCTCATGCTATTGTTTATAAAAACTTCAAAGAATGGATTAAATGGTGGATACCTGCGGTAATTTTTTCTTTTCCAATGATTTGGTTCTACTTGTCTTCACCTGCTGTATCTGATCCGACAGCTACTGTAGTTACTCGGACTGGATTACCCATAGTTCAAAACATTCTTTTTGTAATCTACGGTATATTGGTTGGTACATCCTATGGTCCGCCACTGGAGCAATTACGGGGTGAGGAAAAGATAAAGGTTTTACTCAGTTACTGGCCCCATTTCCTAATCATTATTATTGTGGTTAGTGTAATTTTTATAGCTTTAGTAACAAATTTATTGAGACAGCACAAGATAAAAAAATATCAACAGGCTGATTACTTATTTACATCTCTTTTAGTTACATCATTTTTAATAGCTTTTATCTTTGCTCTAGTGACCAAAATTAATTGGCTACCGCGTCACTCTTTTTATCTATGTATACCAGCTTTTATTCTGATACCATCAGCGTTTCTACATAACTCTTACCGTAAGAATAAACTTGAGATATTGCCTCAATTGGCCAAGTTAGCTACTGTTTTTCTGGTAATTATGAATGTTTATTCCAATTTTCAATACTATTCAAATCCAGCCTATGCGAAAGACGACTACCGTTCGGCTGTTCACTACCTTTTACAACATCGAGATAAATCAGCCAAATCTGTATTGTTTTTTGGACAGCCTAGATTACTCCAATATTATGGAGATTCATCGACTTTATATGCACCAGAATATATTCTAAGAACAATGAATGGTAAAAATCTTGCAGAAAAAGTTAGTACAATAACCAAAAATGCATATTCAGTTTTTGTGATAACTAATCGCGAATTTTATTGGGGACTCAAAGATGTTTTTAAAAGAGAAATGAGTTATTTATATAGCTTGGAAGAAGAGGTTGATTGGCCTTATATGAAAATATATCGATTTACAAGGAATAAATAGAAGAAAGCACCATAGTGTACGTCTTGTAAACATACAGCCTCATAAGCTCGACTTGCTCCATTTTTGTGAATAGCGCGATCGCTGTGGTAAGTGGGATGTGGCAAAAGCACAGGTCAATGAAGAGACAGGGAGAAGGGGAGTAGGGCCGAATACAGTAATGGCTGTGTCCCACACCTCAAATGCTTGGGTGGGGATTGATACCGATGTTTCGCTTCGCTAATAATCTCAGTGTTTTAAAAGTACTTTTGGTAACATCAAAGCCTCTCAAACTTAACCCTCCGAGCAAGCCTTCCCTACATTCGCGCAGCGGCATGATGTGCGGGAATGGGGTTTCAAAGCCTCTCTCCCTATGGAAGAGAGGAATGGAAGCGGGGTTTATAATATACTTTGCGACTTTTCAAACATCCACTTAGGGCAGATTTGTTAATTGCATACCTGACTTATTTAGCAGTGCCTTTTTAGAACTGATGCAGCTTGAAGATGCTAAGGGTGCGAAAGCTTTCATCCGAAAATATACAGACACAAGGTTGATTCTTCCCATACCATAAGCTGCTATTTATCTTGATCCGCCAGACAATTACTAGCAGCTACTATATATTTTATAAATTGGACAGGATGCTTAACATACAATAATAGTGCTATAGATTTGTAGTTCCAAATTTTAATAAACTACGAAAGCTTAAAAATATCACAAAGCCGACTTTTGCAACACAACCGTATTTGATGGCTAAATCAATTGTTTCAACAAAACGCCTCAGCAGACAGTTAATCCGCTGGTTGCTTCAAGAAGACCGACGAGAGAAGGAAAGACCTCACCGCAAGCAAGAAATACATCGCCAGCATCCTTGGTGGCAGGTGATGTGCTTGACAGGTGTAGATTATTTCTCGACTCTTGGCTATCAACCTGGGATTGCAGCACTGGCAGCTGGCGCTCTTTCTCCTGTGGCTACGCTGGTTCTGGTTTTGCTAACGCTCTTTGGAGCATTGCCAATCTATCGGCGCATTGCTGCCGAAAGCCCTCATGGTGAAGGGTCGATCGCAATGCTAGAGCGTTTGCTCCCTTGGTGGCAAGGCAAATTACTTGTGCTGTGCCTACTCGGCTTTGTCGCAACCGACTTTATTATTACCATTACCTTGTCGGCTGCTGATGCTACAGCCCATATCATCGAAAATCCGCTGGCTCCAAATTGGCTTCACAATCAGACGATCGCAATCACCCTGATATTAGTTGCATTACTAGGTGCAGTTTTCCTCAAAGGTTTCCGAGAAGCAATTGGTATTGCAGTAATTTTGGTAGGAGTTTATTTGGTTTTAAACTTCATTGTCGTTAGCGTCGGTCTGTATCAGATCCTAACTCACCCTGAAGCGATCGCTAACTGGCAGACTGCACTTTTTGCCAGCCATTCCAACCCTTTGATCCTAATCGGTATCGCTCTTTTGATATTCCCCAAGCTAGCACTGGGATTGTCAGGCTTTGAGACTGGCGTGACCGTTATGGGTCTGGTAAAAGGGAGCAGCAGTGACACTCAAGAGTATTCCAAAGGGCGGCTTCGGAATACACGCAAGCTGCTCACTACTGCTGCTGTGATTATGAGTTTCTTTTTGCTCACCACCAGCTTTATAACCACTCTCCTGATTCCCGCCGCACAATTTGCATCTGGGGGCAAAGCCAACGGACGGGCCCTTGCTTATTTAGCACATCAGCATTTAGGCAATGGCTTTGGCACAATTTATGATCTAAGTACTATTTCCATTTTGTGGTTTGCAGGTGCATCTGCAATGGCAGGGCTGCTGAATATTGTGCCTCGCTACCTACCACGCTATGGTATGGCACCCAATTGGGCTCGAGTAACGCGACCTTTAGTGTTAGTCTACACAGCGATCGCTTTTGTGGTCACAATTATCTTCAGAGCAAATGTGGAAGCCCAAGGTGGAGCTTACGCAACTGGTGTGCTTGTATTGATTACCTCAGCTGCATTTGCCGTCACCCTATCAGCCCACCGTCACAGAGAGAAGCGGGCAAGACTCCTCTTTGCAATTATCACACTGTTGTTTATATATACTACTGTTGTCAATATCATCGAAAGACCAGAAGGGATTAGGATAGCTGGGTTTTTCATTGGGGCGATCATTTTTACCTCGCTGGTTTCTCGTGTTTGGCGTTCAACGGAACTGCGAACAGAGCGGATCGAAGTTGACGAACTTGCTGGCCAATTCCTTGCCGAAGAAAGCCAGGGAGCAATTCGCCTGATTGCAAATCGGTTGAATAAGGGCGATGTCCTAGAGTATTTTATGAAAGAGAAAGAGGTACGCGAGGACAACCATATTCCATCCAACGATCCAATTCTGTTTCTAGAAATTAAGGTATCCGATGCTTCGGAATTTGCGGATGTCATCAAAGTAAAAGGGGTGCAAGTTGGTGATTACCACATCCTCCGGGCTGAAAGTGCAGCAGTACCTAATGCGATCGCGGCTTTACTGCTCTATATTCGTGACCAAACAGGTAAGATTCCCCATGCCTACTTCGGTTGGGTTGAGGGCAACCCTATACAATACTTACTGCGTTTTATCTTGTTCGGGGAGGGTGATATTGCTGTGGTCACCCGTGAAGTACTCCGTCGGGCTGAAAAGAATCCCCACAGGCGTCCTGGCGTTCATGTCGGGGGGTAATTATCATGGCTGATTGAAGAGGGCATTGACTCGATGACATATATCTTTGCAAAAACTCTTACCTTTGAAGATTTTTTGTCTCAATACCGAGATAATCCCCGTTATGAGCTGGCAGATGGAGAACTAATTGACATGGAACCCACTGGCCCGCACGAAACGGTGAGTGGCAAACTTGCAACCCAAATTGGTATCTACCTTGTTGCAGAACAACTCCCCTGGTTTATTCCCCGCACTTGTTTAATTTACCCCTTCGCAGATGCAGCTACAGCTCGTCGTCCTGATGTCGTAGTTCTCGATGAAACTGTTCTCAACCGTGAACCCCTTTGGGAACGAGAACCTGTAATTACACTGGGGCGATCCATTAAACTGGTGGTTGAAGTTGTTAGCACCAACTGGGAAACTGACTATGCTCGCAAGGTTGAGGAATATGCCCTCTTAGGCATTCCTGAATATTGGATTGTGGATTATCGAGGATTAGGCGGTGTGGCATTTATTGATAAACCCAAACAACCTACCTTTACTGTCTGTCAATTAGTTGAAGACACCTATACTCAACAAAAATATCGGCTGAACCAATCAATTAACTCACCGCTTTTGCCCCGTCTTCAACTTCGCCTAGATGATATTTTGCCTCTGTAAGTGTTGCAGAGTGAAATTGGTAAGCAAACGCAGAATATTAGCTTTATGTTCGCCGATTAACTAGGGTAGCGCTAGCTTGGTCAACAGGCATCAGCACAACTTCATTAATATTGACATGGGGCGATCGCGTCACGCAGAAAAATATCACATCAGCTACATCATCTGCTGTCAGAGGTGTAACTCCCTGGTAGACTTTGTTGGCGCGTTCAGTATCTCCGTGAAAGCGCACGTCGCTAAATTCCGTTTCTACCATACCAGGATCAACGGAAGTTACACGGACTCGCGTTCCCAACAGGTCTTGTTTTAAACCTTCAGAAATTGCTCTCACTGCTGCTTTGGTAGCGCAGTAGACATTGCCTCCGGGATAGGTTTGATGTCCGGCAATGGAACCTAAATTTACCACATGACCGCGATCGCGACTCACCATTCCGGGAACGACATAACGGGAAAGGTAAAGTAAACCCTTAACGTTAGTATCAATCATGTCTTCCCAGTCTTGAAAGCTGCCTTGGTGCAACTTGTCTAAACCACGACTTAGACCAGCATTGTTAATCAGAATGTCGATTTCAGACCAGGCAGAGGGGAGAGTAGAAATAGCAGATTCAACAGCGTTGCGATCGCGCACATCTAGCTGTAACAAATGAATTTCAGTAATAAAATCTTTACTGAGAGTATCTGCTAGCTGCTGCAAACGTTCTAACCGTCGTGCCGCTAGGATTAATTTTGCACCAGCACTAGCAAAGATTTTGGCACAAGCAGTACCAATACCACTACTTGCACCAGTGATCAAAATGATTTGATTTTGTAGAGAAGTCATTAGGATGGTTAGGAGTGAGGAGTTAACAGTTATGAATTATGAATTAGCAGAAGTTTCATCGTTCATAATTTATCATCAGTCGGTCTATAACTCCTAACTCCTGCACAGACACGATTAATCGCGTCTCTACTTCTTCACCACTTGCAGGCGCTGAGTCACCATTGTCATCCCACTACCCCGCAGGATGACAGCAGAAACCCATTGGCTACCAGGGGTAGATGGTGCTTGTCCCGTTTTAAACAGTCCGCCAGATGTCAGTAATTCCAAATCTACGGGTGTGGGGTTGAGAAATTTCTCTGGTTGGATAGATTCCTCTAGCGCCGTTCCTAGTAGAAAATCATCACCAAGCGGTTCTTGGATGATCGCATCAAAATTATACTTTTGACCAACTAGTACCTGCTGTGGTAATTTAATATCAATTTGGGGCGGCTTGCTGCCAGAGGTGAGTAGGGTGCGTTCTGCCAAAATGTCTTGGCGGACTATTTTTCCACCTACAATGCGCTGACGCGATTTAATCGTGGCATTGAGAGCCAAATTATTGCTGTTACTAGAGGGTAAGCCAGTTATCTTCGTTTCTGTTTCAGCAATAATCCCATTGCCTTCAGATTTTGAAGATAGCAGTTTCGTGCTGTATTGTAATTTGGGATATCGTTGCCAAAGTGAAATCAAAGACTTTTCCAAAGTTTGGATGTTTAATCCATCCCCATGAGTGAAATTGGGGCTATAGAATTGCAACACCCCTTTGACATCGCCCCGGCTGGCGGCTGCATCAACTTGTGTCAACAGGTTTTTCAGATCGGCTGGTGCATTTTGGGCTGTAGTGGCTTGGGCTAATTGCTGTGATGTGGTCGCTTGAGTGCGTTCCCAACCACTTGTTAAACCAAGGGTTAGCAGGAAGGAAACCAGCCAGATATTTGCTGGAAATCTGAGTTGGCTTCTCACTAAGGTGGTAATAATGTTAGTCATTGGTAAGAGTTTACTGATTTGATGAGAGAAAGTAAGGAAATTGTTTTATCTTAGTTAAGCTAGGCGCTAAACGGTAGAGGTTTGATGGCAAACGCACCGACACGATTATTAATAGCTGCCAGTGGGACTGGTGGACACTTGTTTCCAGCGATCGCACTGGCAGAAAAACTTCCAGATTATCAAATAGAATGGCTGGGAGTCCCCAATCGGCTAGAAACTCAACTTGTCCCCAAACAGTATCTCTTGAATACTATTGCAGTTGAAGGGTTTCAGCAAGGGTTTGGATTCTCCTCGGTTCGCATCTTGGGTAAACTCGCCCTTTCGATTCTGGAAGTTAGACGAATTCTTAAACAGGGAAATTTTCAAGGGGTGTTTACCACAGGAGGTTACATTGCCGGGCCAGCAGTCATTGCGGCGCGTTCCCTTGGTTTACCCGTGGTTTTCCACGAATCTAACGCAATACCTGGTAAAGTAACTCGCTTTTTTGGCCCTTGGTGTAGTGCGGTAGCCTTGGGATTTGAAGTAGCTGCTAAGTATTTACCCCGTGCAACAAATGTCTGTGTTGGCACTCCTGTGCGATCGCAATTTCTCGATGGGGCAATTGATGCACCCTTGGATTTAGCCATTCCTGAGGGTGTTCCCTTAATTGTCGTATTTGGTGGTAGCCAAGGTGCAGTTGCGGTTAATAACTTGGTGCGCGAATCTGCAAACGCTTGGTTTGATGCTGGTGTCTATGTAGTACACTTAACTGGCGATCGCGATCCAGAAGCCGATAGTCTCAAACATCCACAGTACATAGCCTTACCTTTTTACAACAATATGGCGGCATTGTTGCAACGAGCAACTCTTGCCATTAGTCGTTCTGGCGCAGGTAGCTTGACAGAATTGGCAGTGTGTGGAACGCCAGCGATTTTGATTCCTTACCCCTTTGCCGCAGAAGACCATCAATCTTATAATGCAGACGTATTTACTTCATCTGGTGCGGCGTTAACACTGAAGCAATCGGAATTGACAGCACAAGTATTGCAAAGCAATGTATTAAATTTGTTGCAGTCACCGCAAGAGTTAGCAAAGATGGGGGAAAAAGCAAAGGCGCTCGCAGTTCCCGATAGTGCCGAAAAGTTGGCGCATTTAGTGCGTGAGGTGATAGAAACATAACGTTGATTATTTAGCATTAGAAATTGATTTTCCAAGCTATGAAGATCCTATTCAACCAAAAATTTCGCTTGACAGTAGGTTGTGCTGCTTTATTACTTGTCAGTATAGCCAGTAGCTATCTATATACTCAATTAAAAACTAAACAGCTAGCTCAACAAAATCAGTTTTTTACTCAGCAAGAAAATTTTGTCCCACTTCAATCAAAAATTTCCCTCACTTCAAAATTTAAAAATGCTTTTGTTGCTCAACAAACATCTAATGAAATTATTGGGAAGCAAAACGCTTTTTCATCTCAGCCGGATTTAATATCAGTATCTGCACCCTATCCAGTTGTCGATGAGTTCAAAAAATATAAATTTAGGATTAATGGTAGCCAGGTTCTTACTCCAGTTAAATTACCAAGTAGTAAGGTTAACTTCCCTCAAGGAGATTTATTAACCGTTCTCGTTAATACTAGAAAATATTTTCAAGACTACTCTTCAGAAGATCCAGATATTCTGCGTACAGGAATACTTGCCACTCAAGGGGTTACTGTGCAAGATATTCTCAAAACTTTAGATTTTATGATTGTTGTCTTAAAGGAAGATATTGCTAATAATCGAGCCACTCGTTTACAAGACCCTAAATTTATCAATACTAATTTTCGAGTCATTAAATGGTCTGCCTACAACCCAAATAATAAACAGCAAAAACAGTTACGAATTACCAAATATGCTGTCTTTACTCACTCCGGTTCTCGCAAAAAAACCTCTACTTTTAATACACCCATTTATAGCTTAAAAGAAAACTCTAATAACGATAATTTTTACACTAGATACACAAAGCAAGATGTTTTGTCCGGCATTTATGAACCAGGTGGTAGAGAATTTGGAAAAGTTACAAGTCTCGCTTATCTGACCAGAAATGGCTTAGAAGAAGCAATTATGGAAGGAACAATACTGATTAATTTTACAGATGGTTATAAGGCATTTTTTAATGTAGATAGAAATAATGGAATGTCTTATATTCGCGGACTGAAAGCAACAGCACAAAAGCGTTATTGGTATTTTAGAGAAGTTGATGCTATTAAAGGCTATGGATACAAAATAGATGCAAAAATTTCTATCAAACCTGGAGTCACTTTTGCTGGAGATGTTTTAAACATCGGTTTAGGTAAAGTGGTTGTGATTGAGCATATTATAGGTGGTCGCAAACACCTGCAAATGGGAGTCATTGCCGATACAGGCGGAGCATTTTTACCCAATCTTTATCAACTCGAC
The DNA here is from genome assembly GCF_036919595.1 of Nostoc sp. Classification (GTDB taxonomy): domain Bacteria; phylum Cyanobacteriota; class Cyanobacteriia; order Cyanobacteriales; family Nostocaceae; genus Nostoc. The sequence goes on from NZ_JBALCO010000097.1 coordinate 22,697, forward strand.
TTTTTGGCTGGTATATTTAAGAATAAAAAAGAATTTGGGCAACATATTACGCAATTGCCGGAGTATGCTAAAGCATATCTTTTAGTAAAAAAGTAATGCATTGACTTGATGTCAAAAATCTATGCACGGGTCAACAATTCTAAATTGTGACCATTGGAATCATATAAATAGAACCCACGACCCTTATTCCAGTGATTAATTTGTCCTTTATTTTGATGTATGGGGTCGCTACTGTATTCAATACCTGCCTTTTTCACGCGGGCAAAAATTGCATCAAATTCTTCATCGTTTACATGGAACGCATAATGATGCTGCTCGAACGCTTCAGCATCGGCGAAGTCGAGCGTCAGTCCATCATTTATATGCACAGCAGCGAAGTGACCAACGGGAACATCGACCTCTAAACCAAAAATTTTTGCAAAGAACCTTGCCGATGCTTCCTTGTCATGTGCAGGCACTATGGTGTGATTTAGAGTAATTGTCATCTCACACGCCCTCCTAATTTAGGTAGTAATCCATATCAACTCTCTATTCAGAGTCGATAACAACAATGCTTCTTTCTATTTTATCTTTTCAGCGCTGACACCTTCTTACCTTTAAATAAGTAAAACTAATAACTTGTATCAGCTTTCCAAAAGTCAAGATAGTTGATGAAAAATTGTAAAGCAGTGTAAAGTA
>NZ_JBALCO010000098.1:0-35767 GCF_036919595.1 Nostoc sp.
CGACCAACGAAAATTTTTTGAGTTGCATTTAGCTGCTGATTTTCAGGTACAACTCTTAATTTACCCGTTTTTAGGCTTAACCGAAAAGTATTGATTTTTCATTTTCCTCTACTAAGCAATCAAAGCTTAGTTGGCAGATATCTCCTGGACGAGCAGCAGTATACTCCTGTACCAAGTAATGGCAAGCAATAGATACCGGAATTTTAGACAAATTCTGTTTAATAGATGTGCGTGTTACTTCATCTAACCAGTCAGCATCATTTTTTGTTTCTTTTAGGTAATCACGGCTACGAACTAAATGTGATGCATCCAGTTCTAAGTATTCAAAAAAATTTTTTATATAGCTGAGTTTATGATTGATTGTTTTGTTATCGCAATTCTTGTAATTATCTAAAAAGCTAAGTACAGTTTCGCGACTGATATCAGCAGTTTGTTTTATTCTATAAGTGCATAGAATTTGTCCAAATTGTTTTAAATTTGTTAGAGTATGCCTAACTCCTGATGAGGAAGAATACACTCTCGATTTTAGTAAGTATATAATAACCCAAGTTGCTAGTTATTGATTCAGGCGATCACTTTGTGCAATAAAATCCCCTCCAGATGTAAAAAACGGAGAGGAATATGCTAAACGAAATAATTACTGTCTATGCTATCATCGATGACCTGTTAAAGGCGATTAGGCTAAGTGTTGACTGTCGCCGAGAGATGAGTGATGCAGAAATTCTTACAACGGTAATAACTGCGGCAATGTTTTTTGATGGCAATCACAGCAAAGCTTGCGATTACATGAAAGACCATCATCTCGTTTCTAATATGTTAGGTAAATCACGCTTTAATAGGCGATTACACGGGATATCGATGTTGATGAACGATTTGTTTCATCAGGTAGGCATGATACTGAAAGAAACTAGTGATTGTACTGAATCTCTTTTAGACTCTTTTCCTGTAGCAATGTGCGATAACATCCGGATCTTCTTTTGTGTTGTTAATTAAGTCAAAAGAGTACAGGGGTTAGATTGCATCAAAGAAACGCTATTTTTATGTGGTGATTCAGTTATTGACGACTAAAAGTGGTATCTCTGTGGAGTTTGTAATCATGCCTGCTAGTGCTTCTGATGTGCGGGCTTTGAATGCATTACCGTTAAATTTACCAGCTGGTAGCGAAATTTATGCTGACTCCGCATACACTGATTATAGAGCAGAAGATGAACTTTTTGAGACGAGTCAAATTGCGTTGAAAGTGATGCGTAAAAAGAACTATAAGCGTCAAGATAAACCTTGGAATCAATATATTAAACAATCTACTAGGCATTATATTGAAACTGTGTTTAGCGCTATTACTCGCACTTTCCCAAAATCGATTCATGCTTGTACTTTCCAAGGATTTTTGCTGAAGCTAGAAGCATTTATTTTGGCTTTTACTCTCTAACAAGCATTTTAAAAACAAGTTAAATTTGGCAATTTCAAACTAGTTAATACTGCTAAAAAAAATTCAGCTTGAGCATTTCTCCGATGCGATATCCCAAAACAAGCCGTAGTCTAAATAACCTTTCTACTGGTGGTGGGAAAAGATTGAATTTATCGTGAATTTAGGAAAGAACTTATTCTGGAATCGTCTCGATTTTAGGAACTTTTATTTTAATTTTAAGGGAAGTATAGTTTAATTTTAGCCATCCCTCCTCTGCCCCATTCATGAACTAATTTGGTAAAAAGTTTTTCGTCAATCATACCTTCTACAATGTGGAATTCATAGAGTCCTTGTATTGCTGTAACTGCTTGATTGACTGTTTTGGGACTACGTTTAGAAACTATTTCACGTACTTATTCAAAGATGACTTCTACTTCGCCACCAAGAAGATACCAGTTGACAAAATCAGCCAGTTCTTGGAGTCCTACATCTTGCCAGTTAAGAGATTTATATTCTAGCCACTGCCAAAAATCTACTAATCGACAAGCATAAGTGTTAACCGTGTTAGCTGCTAATTGACGCTTACGGCAGTAGTTTAAGTACCGCTGGATTGGTTCTATTGGCAAGCAAGTTTTTGTGTCAAATATGCAGCAAAATCTTTCTTGTGTTTGAGGATCAATTGCTCTTTTTAGGCTTATCACTTTTTACTTCGTGGAAGTTTTAATAGAGTAACTTTACCATGAAGATTAGCCTAACTGTTGTTGTTTTTATAAATTGTGGAATATAAAATCGTTGTTGTTATAAGGTGAGCCACAAATTACCACATCAATTTACTGATCGCCAATTTCAGACCGATTCCTAATTTCTTCCCCGGTTGTCTGTTCAACACTTTTACATAACACTGATAAGGGAAGTTAAACTCATGTGTTGTACAGTGGATCGGGTCGATTTCCACGGACGCCAGCACATCAAAGCCAGCTTGTTCAAAGCCAAGAGTCATACCGCCTGCACCGGCGAATAAGTCAACTGCGATCGCTCGTTGTTTTCTCATCTCATCAGCCATGACACCTTTAAAGGGATTGGGTATCACGTTTTAAATATACAAAATTTTCCCAGTCCCCATTCTTTAGTCCCCAGTTTCCGATAGCATTTGCAAAATTTCTTGAGCAGCGCGATCGCACACCCCAACTTCTCCTAAACTTTGCCGCATTTCTTCATAATATAGCAAAGTTTGCTGTCTGCGACGGGGATTGAGTAGCAGTTCCATCGCTGCTTGGATAATATTCTCTGGTGTGGCTTGCTCTTGTAAAAATTCTGGCACAATTGGCTTCATCACTACTAAATTGGGTGGTGATGCAAAGGTTATGGAACCTTTGAGAATGTTACGAGCTATCCAAGCAGTCAGAGAACTTAGGCGGTAAACTACAACTTGCGGCACATTTAACAGAGCCAGTTCTAGGTTGACAGTACCAGATTTACTAATAGCTAAATCAGCAGCAGCAAAAACTTCCTTTTGTTGACCTAATACAACTGTAGCCTGCAAACCGTAACGCTCAACAGCCTCCTGAATGGGCTGTCTATAGACTTCCAGAGATAGGGGAATCCAAAAATGAACTTCAGGTAATTTGGCTTGAATAGTTTGGGCAGCTTGAAAAATAATTGGTAAAAGATATTTTAGTTCTTGGTAGCGAGAGGCGGGGAGGAGTGCGATCGCAATCTGTTCCGGTGCAATCCCCAATGTTGCACGAGCTGCTTGGCGACTGGGAGCGTCTTGCATTCCGTCAACTAAAGGATGCCCTACCCAAATAACTTTCGCCCCTTGTTCGCGAAAGTAACGGGCTTCTTGTGGGAAGATTGCCAACAACTTGTCTGTAAAACCAACAATCCTGTTAGTCCTACGAAAATTGACTGACCAAGCCCACTCTTGGGGAGCGATGTAATATACCACAGGCACATGTGGCAGATGCTGTTTCATGTAAGTCCCAATTTTTATATTCGGACTCATGTAATCGATCAGCACTACCAAGTCAGGTGGATCTTGCTTTAGGGAAGCGATCGCCTTACGTTGCACTTGGAGAGTCGGTAAAATATAAGGCAGCCCTTCTTGAATACCCATTGAGCCAATACTACTGGTATTTCCCAGTAGAGTTGCCCCAGCCTCTACCATTTTTTCGCCACCCAGGGCCACAATCTCTAATTCCAACCCAATCGCTACAGCTTGACGCTTCAGCGCTGTAATTAGCAGCGACCCTTGTAAATCGCCAGATACTTCGCCAGTGCTGATAAATATCCGCATTTGATAATTGGTAATTAGTAAAAACTTAAAAGTGAGGAGTGAATAGTTAGGAGTTAGGAGTTAAAAATTTAATTCATCAACTCATAACTCATAACTCATAACTTAAAATTCACGATTCATCACTCCCGCCTTTTTTCCCCTTACCGGGAATCAAGCCACGCCTTCCTGGCATCTGAGAAAGTAGCAGGAAGCGGCGCAGATGCTGCAATTCTTCGCTATCCCCTAACAGTTCCAGTTGTTCCAAGGCATCCTTAAAGGACAAATCAGAACGGTAGAGAATGCGGAAGGCTTTTTTCAGCATTTGCAAATCTGCTGAGTCCATACCAGACCGTTTAAGTCCAACAAGGTTGAGGGTTCGTACCCGCGCCGGATTTCCCTCCACCAGCATATATGGGGCCACATCCCGGTCAATACGTGCCATGCCTCCCACCATTGCCTGTCTACCAATATGCACAAATTGATGGACACCTAAAACCCCACTCAGCCTAGCGCGTGACTCTATATGAACATGACCTGCCAACGCCACAGAGTTAGCAATCACTACCTGGTCTTCAATCACGCAGTTATGAGCCACATGGACATAAGCCATCAGCAGGTTCCCATCACCTATTACCGTCGCTTCACCGGCACCAGTAGCACGGTTAATAGTAACGTACTCACGAATTAAGTTGTTATCACCAATTTTGACCCAGGTTGGTTCTCCCACAAACTTGAGATCCTGGGGTTCCATGCCGATGGCTGCACCTGTAAAAATTTGATTTTGCGCCCCAATTTCACAAGGCCCCTCTAGCACAGCATGAGCGCCGATTATTGTTTCAGGGCCGACTTTGACATGCGCTCCAATCACAGCATAGGCACCGACTTGCACTGTATGGTGGAGTTCCGATTTCGGATGAATTACAGCAGTTGGATGAATTAGCGTTTTCAAGGGTGAATCTCCAGAACTGTCTTGATAAGCCAGCGCCAGACGGGGTTTCTGAGTCAGCGTGTTACTCTGGTTAAGAGAGTTGTACCGACTGCCGTCCCATCGAGGTGACTGGTAGAGCGTGAAGTATTTCAGTGAACGAAAGTGTCGGGCAAAGCAAGTTAAGTGTGTTTGTGAGTGCGTCTCGTAGAGAGGGCGTCGAAAATCAAGAAATTATCAGATGCTGTTGTGGATTTTTTTTACTGTTATCCTTTTTCAGGATTTAGTAAGGGCACTTCACGGCTATGCCTCTACCACGAAAGCAAACTTTTAGTTAACTAGAGAAAACATTAATTCCCCTTCACAAGCAAGTTGACCGTCAACTTCGGCACGACCTTGCATCTTACCGAAACGACGTTGTTTTACCCATAACAGTTCCAACGTCATTACTAGTTGATCCCCCGGTACGACTTGGCGGCGAAAGCGGACTTTATCGATACCAGCGAAGACGAACAGTCCGTCTTCTTCCGGAGACATTTGAGTCAGGACAATGCCCCCGACTTGTGCCATTGCTTCGACAATTAGCACCCCTGGCATCAGTGGACGTCCAGGGAAATGTCCTTGAAAATGAGGTTCATTGATAGTGACATTTTTAACCCCAACAGCTTTTTTACCTGGAAGATAGTCAGTTATTTTGTCTACAAGTAAAAATGGGTAGCGGTGGGGTAGCAATTTCTGAATTTCTTCAGATGTAAAACTTGTTTTAATCTCAGAACTGATTGTAGTCTCATTTATAGCCTGTGGTTCGGTAGATGTAGTTGTATCGATGGTATTCACTTCAGTGAGGATTGACATTGGCCGTGTAGTTGATTTTTCATCTGAAAGTTGAGTAGACAGGCGTATATCCAAAGCTTAATAATCCTAAATTTTAGGCTTTAGTTCTATTCCAAAATCTAAAATCGTTCGACTGAGCGTTCGCGCAGCGTCTCGGAGAGAAGCCGAAGTCCCAAATCTAAAATTCTTTGAGCCAGTTGAATGTGTAAATTATGACTGGCTTTATATGCTAAGAAATGAGCATTAGGAAAAGTTCCTAGTAAACTTAAATCTCCTACTAAATCCAAGATTTTATGACGGACTGGCTCATTTGCAAATCTTAATGGTGGATTTAGCCAGCCTTCTGATCCACAAACAAGTGCATTATCCAAACTGCCACCTTTAATTAACCCTGTTTTTTGTAAGTGTTCAATTTGATGCAGTAACCCAAAAGTACGGGCAGGAGCAATTTCTGCAGCAAAGCTAGCAGAAGCTTTTCCTAGTTCAGCACTTAGTGACCAACTATGCCATTGATTACCAATGGCGGGCAGGTCAAAATCAATACCGTAACTAAAGCGGGTTTCTGGTGCTGGGAGGGCACATACAAAGGCATCCCCTTGATAGACCCATATTGGTTCTGTAACAGCCAAGGGAACTTGGTTGTTAACGGGTTGTGATACTAAGCCAACTTGGGCAATGTTGGCTGTCCACACACTTGCTGAACCATCCAAAAGTGGAACTTCTGGGCCATCAATTTCAATCCTGGCATTATCCACACCCATACCAGAAAGTGCTGCCAACAAATGCTCTACCGTGCGAATAGATACCTCACCTTTGCCCAACTGAGTTGAAAGAACAGTGTGACTAACTGCCGCAACTTGCGCTGGAATGAGCGGCAAATCTGGTAAATCCACTCGCACAAAGTAGCGTCCACTTCCTGCCTCAGCTGGTAGTATCCGCACCTGGGTACTCACACCGCTATGCAGTCCCACCCCTGTTTGGATGATTTGGGCGGCTAGAGTGTGCTGTTGCATAGCCGAAAAGTCAATATATTTCTTTTAGTATTGTTCATCGTCTGTTTTGGTAAAATCCCTGATATTCCCCAAAAAATGTGATTAATCCCTTTATCGGAACAGTATTGAGGTAAATGTGAAAATTAGCAAGCTAATCCAAAAAAGTTATGAGTTAAGAGTGAGGAGTGAGGAGTGAGGAATTAAAACTCATAACTCCTGTACGGGCGCAAAGTCTTGCGCCCCTTCCAACTCCTAACTGGTTAAAACCTTTCCCCAATACCGAAATTAATCCGGCTATCACCGTCATCGTTGATACCATAGTCAATCCGAATTGGCCCCAGTGGAGACTGGACGCGAACGCCAAGACCATAGCCGAAGCCACTACCGTTTTTGTTCAACACCTCAGCTGCCCTAGTATTAGTTCCCAGGTCACTACCGACATCAAAAAATAGTGCGCCACTGACTACTGAAAAAACTGGGAACCGATACTCAACTGATGCTTGCACATAAGAGCGTCCACTAGCTAATGCTCCTTCTTCATAACCCCGCACGGAGTTGCTACCGCCAAGGGTAAAAGCTTCGTAGGGAGGCAAGTCACCGAAGATGGTTCCTGCTTGCAGGTTAAATGCTAAGGTTTGTGCCCCTTTGCTAAGGCTAATCAGCTTGATGGGTAAATATTGGCTGTAGCTACCCCGGAATCTGGTGAGGAAAATGCTGCCTAGTCCGATAGGAACCGACTGATCAACCCCGAAGCGGAGATAAGAACCACTGGTGGGTTGCAGCGGGTTATTCCGGAGATCGCGCTGTGCCCCCAGTTGCAGCAGTAGTAAATCATCTTGACCGCTGCTAGATAAAGTCAGTGGAATTTCATCACTGGTGCGGATGCCGTTATCATCATTAAATACCGCTCCTGTTTTTCTGAGATTGCCATGAGCATCACGGGCAGAAACTCGTTGATACTGTAAACCCGCTGAGGCAGTCCAGACGGAAGTTTTGTAAGGATTGGAGGACAGGGGACGGGTAAAGGTGACACCACCACCTACACGGAGAATGCGGGGGCGATCCTGAGAATTTGTATTGGTGGGATTACCTGGGTCAAACGTCTTAATATCTTCATCTTTGCCATCAAAAATCAATGAAATGGAACTGCGGCGAAAAATATTTGTTGTGTAAGAAGTCCGGTAGGGATCTCCCGCGATCCAGGGGTCTGTGAACCGCAGGTCAAACAGCAGTTCCCGTTCTCCCACTTGTACTTCTGCCCCCAGCTTTTGGTTTCTACCGTTCAGATTTTGCTGTTGATAGCTCACTGTTCCAAAAAGTCCGCTAGCAGAACTAATCCCTGCCCCAGCTGCAATAGAACCGCTGCTGCGTTCAGCTACATTCACTACTACATCCACCTTGCTGGGGTCACTACCAGGGTCAAGGGACACATTCACATCCTCAAACAGTCCCACTCCATACACGCGCTGTAGGTCTTTTTGCACTGTGTTGCGATTGAATACTTGTCCTGGCTTTAACTCCAATTCTCGTGTAATGATGTACTCCTGTGTGCGTCCCCGAATCGGTTGTCCTTTCTCGTCTGTCTCCTGACCATCTTTATTACGGAACCGGACTCTAATATTCTCTACTACCCCTTCTGCTATTTGCAACGTAACAACTCCGTTTTCAGAAACTTGGGGCGCTCCAATCACGTTGGCTAGCACGTAACCTTGGTCTTGATATCGCTTGTTTAACTGCTTGATGCCTTCTTGCAAGTCACGCAAGTTGAGGATTTTGCCATACTGCTCCCGAAACACTTCATCCACAGTATTAGCTGGTAGTACAGAAGCAACACCAGTGCCAGGATTGGCTTGCACTTCTACTTTGCTGAGAACGGGGTTAGGCTGCACAACAAAGCTTACCCGCACTCCCAAGGGGGTATCTTCTGGCGTTGCTTGGACGTTAGAGAAGAAGCCAGTACCAAAGATGGCGTTAATATCTTCTTGTAGTTGGCTGCGGGTTGTCGTTCGTCCTGGTTGGGTACGAATTACTTTGTAAACTTGGTCTTCTAGTTCTGGTGATAGTTGCCCAGCCTGTGATCTAATTACTACTTCTGATACCAGTACGCGGGGATCATTGGCTTCTGGGGCTGTGTTGGGTTGAGTATTTCCCGGAGTTGTCGGCGGGTTAATATTCTGCGGACTGGGAGTAGCGCCTGGGGCTGTGTTGGGTTGAGTATTTCCCGGAGTTGTCGGCGGGTTAATATTCTGCGGACTAGGAGTAGCGCCTGGGCGTGGGGCAGGTGTTCTTTGTTGACTAGCTGGGGGGGGAATGTCTGGAGTGGTTGATGGTTGTGGAGTTGTGGGTAATAAAGGTTCCGTTGTCGGTGGATTAACATTTTCTGGGACTGGAGTGGTTTCAGGAGTTGGGGAAGGCGTTGGTTGTTGAATTTCTGGCGGTGGAATGTCTGGAGCGGGAGATGGCTGTTGAGTAGGGCTGGGATTGATGATTTGAGGGGTTTGTGCAGTTGTTGTCGTTGTGGAGGTTGGTACTATTACCTTTGATGTCGCGATGGCTGCTGGATTTGCAGGGTAAATTGCGACAATGCGGGATTGGAGAGGCTCCCCCTCTATAACTCTTGTGGGATTAGGTCGAGATATTAGACTTTTACTAGAATTACCCTGACCAGTATCCTTTTCTGGCTGCTGATTTTTTTCTAGTGTCAAAACTTCTGTTGTCTGTTTTGAACTGTTGGCGGTTTCTGCATTTGCACTCAATGAACCGCCCAAAGGGACTGCAATTGCTACTGCTGCCAGCAATACGGGAGATAAACGCATTTTACTTATTGATTCCTCTTCACGACCACACACACCATCACAAGGCAATAATGCCCTCATGCCAAAGGTAAAACTCAAAACACAATTTTTTTCTTTTGCTTTTTTACTTTACAAGGCAAAAGGCAAAAGTCAAATTTCAGGAGGCAGGAGTAACCCACGCTTTTAAACGTGGGATTGATCTTGGACGCTTTGGATCTCTCACCACCTGAGGTGAGAGACAATTTTTCTTTTTAAACTGGCTAATGACCCATGACTAAAGTTTTCATTCATAATTCTTTCCTTTTTTCTCCTGCTTTCTCTTATAATTTCTTCTTACCTTTTGGTTTTTACCTGTTTAACTTGTAGTTTCTACAGCTTTTAGCACTCTTTGTAAAACCTCCTGGTAGGCATCCTCTACATTTCCTAAGTCTCGGCGAAAGCGGTCTTTGTCCATTACCCTGCGGTTTGAGTCCTTTTCTGTGGTATCCCACAAACGGCAGGTGTCGGGGCTAATTTCATCGGCCAAGAGCAACTGCTGTTGTGAGTCCAAACCAAACTCTAGTTTGAAGTCTACTAGAGTAATGCCGCACCGCTGCCAAAAGTTATTGAGAAATTTGTTGATGTGCAATGCTAGATGTGTTATTGCGTCTACTTGTTCCGCAGTAGCTAGCTCTAGCAGATACAGGCGATCGCGTGTCAATAAAGGATCTCCTAATTGGTCGTTTTTGTAATAAAACTCTACCAAAGGCTGTTTCAGAATTGTACCCACTGGTAACCCTGTTTGCTGACATAGACTCCCAGCAGCAATATTTCTGATAACTACTTCTAAGGGTAAAATCTTTACTGCTCTTACCAGCATCTGATTCGGGGCAGGGCTGTTTATAAAGTGAGTCTTTATACCATTTGCCTCCAACTGTTTAAAAAGCTGGCTGGAAATGCTACAATTAATTTTTCCTTTTCCTTGGATGCTGCCACGCTTTTGGGCATTAAACGCCGTGGCGTCATCCTTAAAATCAGCCAACAAGACTTCAGGATCGTTTGTTGTATAGAGAATTTTCGCTTTGCCTTCGTATAACTTGGAATTAACAGACATGGTGGCAGGTAAAGTTCTAGGCGATGGACGATTTTTGTCGTTTCGGGCTTCACCATTTTATCTTTAGTTATTGACTATTAGTCATTGGCGATTATTGAGTGCAGAGTACTGAGTGGTAAATATCACTTTTTCACTCTTAACTTGGAACTCAGAACTATTTTGCCTAATGCCTCATTAGCCAGTTGCCAAACATTCAGAACTGAATCTCTAACTTTTAACAGACGACAATTAGCTTTAGTACATAATAAATTTATCTAAGTAGTTTTACTAAGCAAAATTAGTATTTATTTTTACAAACAAAGATTGCTAAATAGTACGGGTATTTTTTAATAGTTTGTAAGTCAGGGTTTCAACTGTAGTTAATTACAATTTGAACTTTATAAATTAAGATGAGATAAATTGATAGCTCGGAGGGAAGTAAAATACACTCTTTAGTCATTTTAACAGGGAATTTTTTTGTAATATTTACGGTAAAAGTCTTTCAAGCTTTATCTTCTAGTCTCAAAATCTAAATCAACCAATTTCTGCATCACCAATTTGAAAAGGAGTTGGATGATTTGATTTCCCGCAGTCTGATAAAAGTAAAGATTAGGGTAGCTAGTGATTCAGCTTTAGACATTTAAACAAAAAGGGAGTTGAATAATTTGGAGAAAAAAATAGTGAACAAAGATGATTTTCTCTACCCTCGTGGTCGTTACTACGGTCAGGTAAAGCCAGAAAACTTGGTTTTTAATGCCAATCTACAGGAATTTGCCCAACGAGTAAGCTACATTTGCAACCTAGAAACAGGTGGAAAACTGCCTCCAGGTGCAGCTTACGAACAAATAAAGGATCTATGGAAACAGTTGAAACGCTCAAAAAAAGAGCTAAGAATAGGCGAAGACCCCTTTCAGGATGACCAAGGAGAGGTTCAAGACTGAAGGGGAGAGGCGGGGACGCTGGGACTGATAACTCATAACTCCTAAGTCTCTCACTCAAAACTACTTAGTAAGCATTGTCCAAATACCATCCCAGGACTATTGCCAAGTTTTTGTAATTAATGATACATATTTTACTATTGTATATCAACACATCGGTCTTTGGGTTGGATGCATTTGGTGGATTCAAAACAGGCGATCGCTCGTGAGAAGTGTGCGATAAATAAGCAGTGCGTCCGGATATGATAGTTAAACAGAAACTCTTGAGTGTTGGCATCTAGAGGGGTGCTGCGATCGCCAATTAACTCGTAGATATTCACTGCCTGGTGTTTCCCTTTGACGCGAATTTTATCTAACTAGCGCACCCAAATGCGATCGCTGCAAAGCTGCTAAGTAAATTCACTTGAAAAAATATCACAATCATATTCCTTAGTTACCGCTTCCAAGCGCAAACTAAAATTGGGCATTGGTTATTCTCCCCACTCCTGTGCCCCCTGCTTCCCCACTCCCCTATTTTGTCAATTGTTCAGAAAATATCACCTTTTGGTAGTAATCTTGTAGCTGCCTGGTGGCAGATGGCCAACCCCAAGTTTCTGATTCCTGGCGAGCATTTTGACGGATGATGTCTCGTTGTTGTTTTTGTTCTAAGAGGCGAATAGTGGCAGCGATGGCTCCTTGAACATCTACTGTTGGCTCGAAAAGATATCCATTTACCCCATCTGTTACAATATCAGGAATTCCCCCCGAACGGGCTGCTACCACCGGACAGCCAGCAGCCATCGCTTCTAGTAATACTAAGCCTAATGTTTCTGTCCGGGAGGGAAAAATAAAGGCATCAGCGCTAGCAAAGGCAGAACCCAACTCTTGCCCCATGAGATACCCAACAAAAGAAGTGTTTGTGCCAGCAAAGTGTTTTTGCAATGCTTGACGGTGGGGGCCATCCCCAACCAATGCCAACCGCGCTTCGGGAATGGCTTCTAAAATTGGTTTGATGCGCTCAATTTCTTTTTCAGCGGAAAGCCGCCCAACATAAAGTAGCAATGGACTTTCTGGATGATTTTGTGATAGACGCGATCGCATCTCTAGATTAGCCAAATTGGGGTGAAATAATTCTGTATCCACCCCACGCTGCCACAAATCTACCCGTTCAATACCGTGTGCTGTCAGTTCCTCCATCATTGCTGTTGAGGTACACAGATTCAAAGCTGCTTGATTATGAACACCTTTGAGCAGTTCCCAAAGAAAACCTTCCAGCATCCCCAAGCCGTAATGCTGGAGATATTGGGGTAAATGCGTATGATAAGACGCCACTAAGGGTATTTTGAGAATTTTACTATAAAATATTCCAGATAAACCCAAAACTGCTGGATTCACGACATGAATAACATCTGGCTTAAACTCTTCTAAGGTGTAACCAATAGCTGGGCGGGGAAGTGCCATTTTCAACTCTGGATACAATGGCAGAGGAAAGCCAGTAACGCCGTAAACTTTAGCGCCTTTATGTTCTGTGATTCCTCCATCAGGGGCAATCACCAGCACTTGGTTACCACTGCGCTGTAAATGGTCAACGGTATGGCACAAGCGCGTTACAATGCCGTCAACCTTGGGCAAAAAGGTTTCGGTAAATAAAGCAATTCTCATAAAAAACTATTTAGTACAGGCAGATGATCCCAGGTTTTCTTGCGTTTCGGTATCAAACACAGAGTAAACTGTCTCCCGTGGTGTAATCAATTCTGCACAGTCAGATTTAATGTTTTACCGCTGTTTTTGTACAAAGTCCGAGATGTCCTCGATGTTCACAATCCAATCTTTGGCGTAAGCAGCTAGCACTTGACCACGTAACCCTAACTGAATAGCGCGTCGTTCTAATTTCGTCCCCGATGGGTGATGGTCTGGATCCCATTGTAGGCGGACTTGTGATTGCTTCAATGCTCTTTGCCATTCACTTTTATTGGGATAAAATTCTGGAACGTAGCTGGAATGAACAGCCGCCGCTAAAATTTCATCAAAAGCTGAACGCTTAATCCAAATAGCTAACACTACCTCTTGCCCATTTTGTGTACCCCATCCAGAACGATACATCATCCAGAGGAAGTTAGGTTTTATCCAACTCATGCGGTCAAAACTGAACTCACCACCAAAATAACTGTAGGTGGCAGCGAAATCACCAATAACTGGACGATACGCCTGATAAACAACAATTGAATGGTCGTCATATTGTGCTAATATATAACGACCATTTTTCGTCCAATTACTGACTTGAGTTAAATAAGGTTCTGTTATCAGCCGCACGCAGAATTTACCCTAATTTCTGTGCCAAGAGACTTTGGGCAGAATTTGTTTGTGATCAACTCGTTTCTGATACTTGATGGCAAAGTTTAACAGAGAATCGAGTAGAGAATCAGAAAGCAAGTGAGGCTCTAAACCTAAATCGAGCAATTTAGTGTTTTTAGCGTTGAAGTAATGTTCTTCTTTCTCGACTCTAGGATTATCTAAGTGATTGATTTCTACATTCAATCCTATAGCGTTACCAGCTTTTTTCACCATCAATGCTAAGTCGCCGACGCTGAATTGTTCAGTAAATTGGTTAAATACGCGGAATTCACCAGGTTGTGCAGGGTTAGCGATCGCTAATTCCACACATCGGACTGTATCCCGAATATCCAAAAATCCGCGAGTTTGCCCGCCCTTACCGTAAATCGTTAAGGGGTGTCCAATAGCTGCTTGAATGCAGAAGCGGTTCAGTGCAGTACCAAACACGCCATCGTAATCAAGCCGATTAATCAACAGTTCGTCCATCCCCGTTTCTTCAGTTAAGACGCCATAAACTATACCTTGATTTAAATCCGTTGCCCGCAATCCCCAAATCCGGCAAGCAAAGTGGATGTTATGACTGTCATGGACTTTGCTTAAATGGTACATTGAACCAGGCTGCTTGGGATAAGGTAGGGTATCCTTGCGTCCATTGTGTTCAATGGTTATGTACCCTTCTTCTATGTCGATGTTGGGTGTACCGTATTCACCCATCGTCCCCAGCTTCACTAAATGACAGTCTGGGAAATCTTCCCGCATGGCGTACAACAAGTTCAACGTACCAACTACGTTATTGACCTGGGTAAGAACTGCATGTTCGCGGTCAATCATGGAAAATGGAGCCGAACGCTGTTCACCAAAATGCACTAGGGCATTTGGCTGAAATTGCTGTAATGCTTTGTTGAGAAACTCGTAATTAGTAATATCGCCGATGAACAGGTCGATAGATTTGCCAGTCAAATCTTGCCAGTGCTGGAGGCGTTGCTGAATTAGTGTGATCGGAGTGAGAGTTTCGACACCTAGTTCATTATCCCAATGCCGCCGCACTAAACTATCTAAAATTCCAACTTCATAACCTCGATTGGAAAGGTAAAGAGCAGTTGCCCAACCGCAATATCCATCACCACCAATAACCAGGACTTTCATCTTCACCAGTTTTTACTCGCTGATAGCTAAATCTACCAGGTTTCTGTCCCCTCTCAATCATCATTCTCGGGAAGATGTCAATTTAGGCAGCAGGGGGAGAGGGGAAGATAAGAGGAATTTTCCTAACTCCTGTACAGACGCGATTAATCGCGTCTCTCCTAACTTCTCACTCAGTACTTGGAAATCCGATACTGCTGGGCAATGTAATAAAACAAACGATAGTAATCTTGAAATTCTTGGCTCTTGCTTCGTCCCTGCCAGTAGTATTTCACTTGACTCTGAGTTAGTGTCAGTGTCATCGAACCTACTCCTTTGTCAACTTCTACAACCAGCACCCCAGATACTCCTTGGGCAGTCTGAAAGTTCGGATTTATCTTTTTCACAGAATTTTGGTCTGTAATAATTGAATTTGGTAGCTGCTGACTTGCCCACCCCCGAATTTCCACTGTTTTGTTCTGGGGTGAAATAAACACAATTCCATCATCATTTTCTGGGGCTGCTAATGAAGTCCAGTTACTTGGATATGGAAATTCAAAGCCATAACGGGAGTTGCTATAAGTTTTCCATGTGATAGCTCCGGCATTAAAATCGTTTGCAGTGCAACCCCACAGGATTATGAACAGGGCAATGGCTTTGCTAACGCTGGAGGCAAACCGATAAATTCTTTGCCCCAAACTACAGGTTTTATTAGCAGTAGTCATTTATATTACGCATTTTGCCAAAATTATTGATTTTATAGAAATACTAGGGGCAAGTTAGAGCCACCATACTATACTGCTGCTTGATTAAATCTAGTTAACCCCAGCCAGATAACTGTTTCGTAAATAACTCAGTTTGGTAACAATGTCATTAGTACACTGTGGCGTCAGTTTGCCTACCTTTAACAAGGGGATTTTGCCCCTTATTAAGCTGCAAGTCTTCTTAATTGAGATGGTATATGGATTTACACGCCCGCTGTACTAGTTAAAACAGCATCTAAATCCCAAATGTAAACAAATGTAACAAAATTGCCGTTAAAACGCTTTACCGTCTTGACAACCAATGAAAGAACCGATAACTTGATATACATACCCGGGTAAGACCGTTAAAGAGTTATATGCAAACGCAAACTAAGCAAAAGGTCACTTTGTATTTATCGCCAGAGTTGCACAGAAAGTTGAAGATTCGTTCAGCAGTCGATTCCGAACCAATGTCAGAACTTGCTGAACGAGCCCTCGTTTTTTACCTGTCTAATTCAGAATTGGTTGATGAGGTAGAAGATTCTTCTTATGGGCGGACTCATAGAGTTTATTCATGCCCAACTTGTGATAGCTCACTAGTCTTACGCGATGGGGAACTGGTAACCTTGGGCAATCAACCAGGAGTAATTGGTCAAGAACATCTTTCTATTGATGAGATGGATAAAGATGAAACCCATCCTAAGACTGAGGAAGAGTTAGTTCCTTGCTAAATAGATAGGAATTATGAATTATTCATTCATGATTCAGTTGTCTTTACCAGAAGCAATGTCTCTACTGTCTCTATAAGGTCTCAAGTAGGTCGATGTATGAAAGAAGAGCTCAATATCCTAATTCAAGCTCAATACCCTTTAATCTACCTTGTGACCTCCGAGGAAGAGCGGGCCGAGCAAGCAGTTTCCGCAATCGCCCAGTTGTTAAAGCCCCAGCGCCGGGTATTTGTTTGGACAGTAACACACGGGATTGTGGAGTATGGTCAACCCCGGAATGTCACCCAACATAATACCGTGTCTCCAGAGGCCGCGATTGAATGGATAATCCGGCAGAAAGAAGCAAGTATATTTATTCTTAAAGATTTACATCCCTTTATTGATGCGCCTGCAACAAACAGATCGTTACGTGATGCGATCGCTAGCTTCAAAGGTACGCAAAAGAACATCATTTTGATGTCGCCGATGCAACAAGTACCTATAGAGTTGGAAAAAGAAGTTGTTGTTATTGATTTTACACTGCCAGATATGGCAGAGTTAAATAAAGTACTGACTCAGCATGTAGACCAAAATCGTGGTCGGCGGTTGACAACAGAGGCTAGAGAAAAGCTTCTCAGAGCAGCTTTGGGTCTAACTAAAGATGAAGCTGAAAAAGTCTATCGGAAGGCGCAGGTAACTACAGGGCGTTTGACGGAAGATGAAGTAGATATAGTTTTATCTGAGAAAAAGCAACTAATTCGGCGCAATGGAATCTTAGAATATATTGAAGAAGATGAAACCATTGATGCTGTAGGTGGCTTAGAAGAGTTAAAAAGATGGCTCAAGCAACGCTCTAACGCTTTCACAGAAAGAGCGAGAGAGTATGGTTTGCCTCAACCAAAGGGGATGTTAATTCTCGGAGTTCCCGGTTGCGGAAAGTCATTAATTGCCAAAACTACTTCCCGGCTGTGGGGTTTACCACTGTTGCGGTTGGATATGGGGCGAGTCTATGACGGCTCAATGGTGGGACGAAGTGAGGCAAATCTGCGAAACGCCTTGAAAACAGCAGAATCTATTTCCCCAGCGATTTTGTTTATCGATGAATTGGATAAATCCTTTGCTGGTAGTGGAGGTTCCTCTGATTCTGATGGAGGGACTTCAAGTAGAATATTCGGTTCTTTCCTTACATGGATGCAAGATAAGAAGTCACCAGTGTTTGTGATGGCAACCGCCAACAGAGTAGAACGGTTACCTGGCGAGTTCTTGAGGAAAGGACGCTTTGATGAAATTTTCTTTGTCGATCTGCCAACACCGGAAGAACGGCAGCAGATTTTCAATATTCATCTGACCAAGCGCCGTGAAGACATCTCTCGATTTGATCTTGAGCAACTAGCCAAGATGTCTGATGGCTTTTCTGGGGCAGAAGTTGAGCAAGCGATCGTTGCGGCAATGTATGAAGCTTTTGCCCAAGATCGGGAGTTCACCCAACTAGATATTATTGCTGCACTGAAGGCAACTTTGCCGCTGTCTAGAACGATGCAAGAACAAGTAACGGCTCTGAGAGATTGGGCCAGACAGCGCGCACGCCCCGCAGCATCCTCCGTAGCTGAATATCAGCGAATGGAGTTCTAAAAGCTTTCCTCTGCCATCCCAGGGGGAAAGGCTAGCTGAAAATGCTAGCAGTTATAAGAAAAGCCGCATCCTGTTAAGCGCGGCTTCGCCCAAAACAAACCGTTGTCGTTTTTCTCAATCTTCTCATTGGAGGAAACCCCAAATGTCTCACTTTAGCACCCTGCGTACCAAAATCACCGATGCCGAAATCCTCAAGGCTTCCTTGCGCGACCTCGGTATCAGCGTAAAGACTGAAGCTGATGTCCGTGGTTATAACGGTCAGCGTGTCCGTTCCGACATCGTTGCTATGTTGGATGGCGAATATGACCTCGGCTGGTCTCGCAACAGCGATGGTTCCTTTGACCTAATCGCTGACCTGTGGGGAGTTGCTAAGAAGCACAACCAAACCGAGTTGATCAACTCCATCAACCAAAAGTATGCCGTTAACAAAACTTTGGCTGAAGTAAAACAACGCGGTCTGCAAAACGCCAATGTGAAGTTGGTATTGCAATAACAATTTCTCTGCGCGTTCCCAAAGCTGCACGGGTTAACCATATAAATAGCGGTTAGCCCGCTTTTTTATCGGGACTGAGATTTATTTCTCAGTCCCGATTTTATATGAAAATCTCATATTCACGTTTTAGAAAAATTTAAGGATAACAAAATGGCACAACTTCAATTAATACATATTAAAAATAAACTGAATGAAAAATTAATAAACTTAATTGATATGTCAGATTATGTTAAAAAAACTGAAGAAGAAAGAAAAAAAGCTTGTTTATCAAGAAGTTATGCTGCTTACAGCTTAGTAAGTCTCGCTTCTGCTACAGAAGAAGCTGCACAAACTAATGCATTTTGTCTTGCAAAACTTGTAAGCGATCGCTCTCAGAACGCAATTCAATCACAAACCATCTCCTCGCACAGCCTGACAATCTACATATTTGGGATCGTTAACAGGTAATGGTAGAAATGGCTCGAAAACATTGTATATCCGCTTTAAAAGTGCAAAATCTTGCGTTATAGGTTCAAGTCTCTTGACATGGATGATTTTAGCAACTGTCTTCTCATATCAAATGGTTATCGAAAAAGTCAATGTTGGTAAAGTCTTTCTAGTTTAAAAAGGCTGCCATTAAACAATCCGGTTGGCAATTGTCCACACTTCCCCATCTGATCGGACATAGGGAACAGAGATTGTCTTGAACCCAGTAATGAAGGGCTTATAATAAATCTGCCAATACATTGGACTCAGTTGATTGGCACAAGCCTTGAGTAAACGGACTTCTGTCGCCAGTTCACCTGCTAGTTGATTAATGCGTTGAGCATGAACCTGAGCCACTTCTTTAGCTTCCTCTAGCTGCTGCTGTTGGGTAAGTTGTTTTGATTCAACTTGCCAACGCACTAACTTACCTTGTTTTTATTGTATCTGGACTTCCAGGGCTGCGATCGCCGCATCTATGCCCTGGAGTTCAACTGATAATTGGGCATTTTCCCTGGCTTGACGGCGGTACGCTTCAACCATTGCCTGGGGTGAATCATTCTCGGCAGAGATTACATTATTAATAGTGAGTGCAGCGCGTTCTTCTAGGAGAATCTGAATTTGAGATTTAAGCGCCGCCATTTCATCCTGAATTTGCTCCATAAATCGAGTTTTAAGTACTGAGTAAAATAGTCATCTGATTTTTTAAAAGCTTTTTGCGCCTTGGGTATCGAGAGAAAGCGATCGCACCTCGGCTGTAATTCCTTCTTGTTGCCAAGCAGCTAACATCGCCGCCTCCACAGCCTCTGAGTGTAACTTATCCGCCAAAGCTAACAGTGTCGGGCCCGCACCACTAATCACCATACCATAAGCACCAGCACTAACAGCTGCTATGTTGAGAGCATCATAACCAGGAATCAAAGCTTTGCGATAGGGTTGATGCAACTTATCTTGCAAACCAGTCTTTAACCATTGTCCGTTACCAGTTTCCAAGCCGCGCAACAATAACCCCAGATGTGCCATATTGAAAATCGCATCGGCGCGACTCACCTCAGTTAGGAGAACGCCCCGCGCCTCTGAAGTGGAAAGTTCAAAATCAGGAATAGCCACAACTGGTACAACATCTTTATGCCAGGGAACGTCACAAATTTCCCAACCTGCGCCACTAGTAGCAGCAAGACAACATCTTCCCAATAAAGCTGGAACTACATTATCAGGATGTCCTTCCATTGCGATCGCTAACTCCATCACCTGCGACTGACTCATCGGCGCACCCTCAAGTTGATTAGCAGCAACCAACCCACCAACAATCGCTGTCGCCGAACTACCCAAACCCCTCGCCAGTGGGACACCTAATTTAATCTCTATTTTCACTATCGGCGGTGTCTGCTCTATATGTTGATAAAACTTGACAAACGCTTGGTAGAGGAGATTACTCTCATCAGTTTTGACACGTTCAGCTTCCGTACCAGTGACATGAATAATTAGCTCACCCTCTTCTTGGCGAGTGAACTTGAACTCGTTGTACAGCTTTAAAGCTGCACCGATGCAATCAAAACCAGGCCCCAAATTAGCAGTTGTGGCCGGAACGGTAACAGTGATAGCAGAAACAACAGACATTGGCAAAACTCACTAATCATCAATTAGCATCCCATGTATTGGTAGCACTTTAGGGCTAGTTTTTAAGAGCTGTTGAGGATACTTTGATCTACTGTTCCTTAATCCATCCTCTGAGCCTTTAGTTGCAGTGGTTGTGGCTTTGGCAAAATTTTACTATGGGAATTTAACTGGTTGAATTGTGCGATCGTTCCGCCCCATTTACAGCGATGATATAATTGTAAGTTCTGTTATAGTACAGATACACTATAAGAATCACTTGGAGAATTTGTAATTTACAAGGTTATGTAATATGTCTAGTACGCACACAGGTATTGAGTGGACAGATAAAACTTGGAACCCGACAACTGGTTGTAACAAGGTTAGCCCAGGTTGTTTGCATTGCTATGCAGAAGCTCTCACTAAACGTTTTCCTAATAACTTCAAGAATGGATTTGATTTAACTTTACACCCGGAAAGGTTAGCAGAACCTTTAAAGTGGCGTACTCCAAGTAGAATATTTGTGAATTCAATGAGCGACCTTTTTCATGAAGATGTACCTCTTGATTTCATTCAAAAGGTCTTTAAAGTGATTTATAAAACGCCTTGGCATATATATCAAATATTAACAAAACGACCTGAGCGGTTACTTGAGTTGGCTTCTGAGTTAGAATTTCATGAAAATATCTGGTTGGGTGTGTCAGTCGAAAATCAAAACTATGTTCATCGTGTTGACTTTCTTCGCAGAGTTCCCGCGACTGTCCGCTTTCTTTCATGTGAACCGCTTTTAGGTGAATTGAATCTTGAGTTAACAGATATTCACTGGGTTATTGTTGGTGGAGAGTCTGGACAAAAACATCGCTCTCTAAAAACTGAGTGGGTAAAAGATATTCATAACCAGTGTCAAGCAGCAGAAGTTGCATTCTTTTTCAAGCAGATTGGCGGCAGAACTTCTAAGGCTGGAGGTAGGTTACTGGATGGTAAAATATGGGATGAAATGCCTGATGCTTGGAAGCAGCATCAAAAGGTATGGGGGAATACTCCACTGAAATTAGCAGATAAAAAAGAAAATTTAGTGATCACTGCTTAGGCGAAAATGTAACTTTAACCGAATCGGCGAATGTAGTTTCACCTTTATTTTTTCTTCTTTTGTTAACAGGTGGATCTGTTGTAATGTTACCCTTAGCTTCAAGATTCTTAAGAGCATCTTTATAGTTCTTGCTAATATAACGCCTACCAACATTATGCTGATTGTAAATGTCTTGCATGGTTATTGTTCGACCTGCAAATGTATCCAATAGCATTTGTTCTAAGTCATCGAGAGGACGATAAAATTCAAAAAGTAACGGTTGTCTATAGGTGGCTGGATTGTATTCAAAAGAAGGCACACCTTGATTTTGTTCAGAACTCTCTTTTGCCATTATGTCTTTCATGATTGCATAGCCTTTCACGTGCTTACTCACGAAGATTAAATGATGACTAGTTCGTTTCCCATTCTCATGTTTGAAGCGAAAAGGTAGAACATGCTCTCCACCCATTTCTTTGAGAGCTTCACAAATTGCCTCTACAACTGTTAACTCCCGTTCTTCTGGTTTAAGCGTTTTTAGTTGTTGGCGTACTTGATCGGCTCGTATTTCCCCAAATAGCGCATTCATGTGTTCTTTAACAACTGCGTTACCTAAACCCATATTGATGCGGTTGTAATTGAAAAAGAAAATGCAATCACACCCCCAGTTCTTTACAACTGAGTTAATAAGTTTTAATGATAATCCTTTATATCCCCACGGATCTACAAAAAACAATGTAGGGACTAACTTTCGCTCGTTAAATGTGTTGACAATATTTTCCCCAACTTCATGATTGACTACTTGAGGCTTATATTTAAAATCTTCAATACCAGGAATTAAATTTATAGCTTCATGAAGAGAACTAACATTTTCTGCATCAACATCATTAAATACTGTCACCAGCCTATTTTGCATATCTGGGTTAGAAATCGCAGTCTCTAAAACTTTTATTGGTGTTGATTTTGAACCATCTTTGTATCGACCTGGGCCTGCAAAAAGGTCTATATAGGCAATTCTTGAGTCAACTTCCCTACCTTCACTTTCAAGCCTTTTAATAGTTCCGATTATTACTTGTGACCAAGCCCAAAAATATTTCTCAACAATTCTAGCTTTTATTAAAGATTGCTCCTTTTGTTCATCAAAGAAGGAAGTATTACTCATACGCAACCTAATTATGTATATTCTAATGTAGTAATTGTAGGTTGCGTAGAGCGTTTAGTCAAAGTGCTTACTTAATAAAAGCGCGTAGACGGTTAGTAGACAACGGTCTTTTCTACGGAAATCGAGGTCAATAAAGCTTACTTCAAAGTTCCTAAAACGGGCACTACCTCAACCTCTGAAATTTGCGGAACCAAGAATCCTTTAGCATAAATCTGGGGATTTGTTTGCGAGACTACGGCATAAGACTGGCGAAGATTAGCATTGACTGCGACAGTCTTCACGTCGTACATCTGCATCGCCATTTTGGGATAGAAACCAATACCAATAATCATCAGCAGAAAACAGGCAGCGATAAACACTTCACGCGGTCTAGCATCGTCGTAGACAGCATCTTCTGGTACGAGACAGTCCGTACCAAAACAAACTGTTCCCTCATCTTCTTGATTTTCTGAGCCTGCATTATTAATGTCGCAGATGAGTGCTGCACTCTGACCATAAAATACCTCTCGCAGCATGGAAAGTAAATAAATAGGTGTGAGGATGACTCCAACTGCTGCTAGAAAAACCGTTACAGTACAGAAAGTCGAACTGTAAACGTCACTACTTGTTATACCAACGAATACCGAGAGTTCGCCAGCAAAGCCGCTCATACCGGGAAGTGCCAGAGATGCCATCGCGGAGATTGTAAACAGGGCAAAGACTTTGGGCATGGCTTGACCAATACCGCCCATATCTTTCATTACCATTGTATGGCTGCGATCGTAAGTAACACCTGCTAAGAAGAACAGCACTGATGCAATCAAACCATGTGAAATCATTTGCAACATCGCGCCGTTGATTCCTAAATCAGTGAAAGACGCAATCCCAAGCAATACAAATCCCATGTGGGAAACCGACGAATAAGCTAAACGCCGCTTCATATTGGTCTGAGCAAAGGAGTTCAATGCACCATAGATAATATTCACAACACCCAGAATGGCTAGAACGGGCGCAAAGTAAATATGTGCATCGGGAAGCAACTCAAGATTCAGGCGAATTAGTCCATATCCGCCCATCTTCAGCAATACACCAGCCAAAATCATCGATACAGGAGATGATGCTTCGCCGTGGGCATCAGGCAACCAAGTATGCATCGGAAAAACAGCAAGCTTGACACCAAATGCAATCAGTAACCCTGCATAAAGTAGCAGTTGTAAACCAAGAGGATATTCCTTCCTGGCGAGGGCGGTTATGTCAAATGTCATGTTACCGCCGCCATATAGCCCCATTGCCAGGGCTGCCACTAAAATAAATATAGAAGCCGCTGCGGTGTACAACAAAAATTTCGTAGCCGCATAACGACGCCTTTGCCCACCCCAAATACAGACTAGTAGGTAGACGGGAATCAGCTCTACTTCCCACATAATGAAAAATAGCAGCAAGTCTTTGGCAACGAACACCCCTACCTGTGCAGAATACAGCACTAGCATCAGAAAATAGAAGAGGCGAGGTCTGTGATTAACTTGCCAGGCCGAAAAAATTGAGAGTGTAGTGACAAATCCTGCCAGAAGCACAAGGGGAACTGAAAGTCCATCGACTGATACCGCCCAGTTCAAACCTAACTGAGGCATCCAGGCATAATTCTCCACAAGTTGAAAACTAGCACTGCTGGCATCGTAATGCTTCCAAAATGCATAGCACATTAATGCAAAATCTGCAATCCCTACACCCAGTGCATACCACCGCACGCGCTTACCATCTTTATCAGGTAACACAGGGATGAGCAGGGAAGCAACAAGTGGCAGTAAGACAATTGCAGTAAGCCAGGGAAATTGATCCGCTATCATGTATGTATATAAAAATACTTATTTAGTCAATTATGTCATTCTACAAAACTTTGTAACAATTTCTTCATAAATATTTGTCCCAGTTAACTGCTTTGACCGAAAAACAATTGACTGGAGACTATGAAAGAAATATTTTTATTTGTTAAGTGTTCTTGTATACGCAGTTGATGATGGTTGCTTACTCACTCACGGTACTAATCCAGCCCGCAAAGCCCGGACAGCAGCCTGTGTACGGTCAGCAACACAGAGTTTATTTAGAATACCTCGAACATGAGTTTTTACAGTACCGACCGTTAGATAGAGCCTTTTAGCAATTTCTGCATTGTCACACCCAGCGACAATCAACTCTAAAACATCCATCTCTCTATGAGTTAAAGGATAGGTGACTATACTTTTTTCAACATCTGGGTCAATACCTTCAATCAAAACTCTTTTTCCAGCTGCGCCTCTGTTGCCATCGGGGAAATCTTGACGTATTTGTTGTAGTACAAGGTCTGCGATCGCAGGATCGATCCATGAGCTACCTGTATGGGTCGTTCGTACAGCCTCTACCAGTTTCTCAGTTTCGATATCCTTCATGCAGTAAGAATCTGCACCTGCTGCAAATGCTGCTAAAACTGCTTGTTCGCTATTCTGCATCGTTAAAATTAGCAGCTTTGTTGTATAATCTTCGTTCTCGGCTTGATATTGCCTAAATGTGCGTGTTAGCTCAATTCCATCCATGTCAGGCAAGCCAATATCAATAGTAGCAACATCGGGCTTGAGAGTTTTCAGAAGCTTGATGCCCTCTGCTGCATTGGCTGCTTCACCAACAATGTTTAACTCTGGATCGGTTTGCAAAGCAGCCCGTAAGCCGATTCTCGTAAGGTTGTGATCTTCAATCACGAGGATCTTGATTTCACTCATAGTTGCTTAATTTTACTGTTATCTATCTAAAGTACAGATTAAAATAATCTCGTTCTTCTCTTCGGGATTTTATACAAAAAGCAATGCATTTGGTATTATTACCCTAAGTTCATCTACCATTAGACATAAATAACCTTATCTCGGAAGTTTTTTTAAAGCAAGAGTTTCGATATGACAATATAATTCGATCAAAAAATATTTTTATATATTTACTTGAGGATAAATGTTTTATAGTAAACAACTCCTTTCTGAAAATCCCCTAGCTAGCAAGCAAGAGTGGGTGACTACTAAATAGTTGCCCTTACAGTGGCTAGGATGATGCACATAAAAGGTACTAAACTACCTCACCCTAGCATCCAGGCAGAGATATTGGTTGGATAATCGGACAGATAAGATAGTTGTAAAAAAGTAATATTCTTTAATAAATACATTTTTGATTAAAGAACCAGTGTAATTACGTACAATTGTCAGATATTTAATTTGGGAAACTTTAAAGGAAAATGTCAATCCTTAATAATCTCAGCGCTGGTAAAGTAAGCTATTACTAGATTTGCTAGGGATAGCCAAGCACTTCTTTTTTTATTTAGCCATGTCTTTAACTAAAACTGTTAAAAAAGATAAAATTCTCGTTGTCGATGATGTTTTTGACAATTTACTGGTCTTAGAAGCAGTCCTAGAAGATAAGGACTATGAGATTCACTTGGTAGAAGATAGCAAAATTGCTCTGACTATGGTTGAGGAGTCACCACCAGACATAATTCTGTTAGATGTGATGATGCCGGAGGTAGATGGCTATGAATTTACTCGACGCATCCGACAGAATCCGGCGTTGCCATTTATCCCAATTCTGCTGCTCACGGCTCACTATGAGTCTAGCGTTGTTGAAGGACTTGATGCTGGTGCAGATGACTTTATTCGTAAACCATTCGATCCTGATGAATTACATGCACGAGTGCGATCGCTCCTGCGCCTCAAACATAGTATCGACGAACGAGATCAGATGGCTAACCTGCGGACAGATTTTGTCTCGCGTTTTACTCACGATTTACGCATACCGCTGGTAGCCTCCAACCGCGTATTAAAATTATTGCTGTCAGGCAGGTTTTGCGAAGTTTCGCCACAATTGCAAGAAATAATTGATACCATGATTGGCAGTAACCAAGACCTGCTGGAAATGGTAAATACCTTGCTAGAAGTTTATCGTCATGAGGCGGGCTGTAAAACCTTAAAAATTTCTCCCTGCAATATTCAGGAATTAGTTAGTGAAGTTACCCAAGAATTAACTCCCTTAGCTGAAGAAAAAGGATTAGCTATAAACATTGATAGAGGTGATGCAAGCACCATCATGGGCGATCGCGTAGAACTGCGGCGAGTTTTGACAAATATCATCGGCAATGCTATCAAATTTACAGACAAAGGTTCTATAGATATTCATAGCTATCTCACTCCAGCAGATGTGACTATTGATATCCAAGATACAGGACCGGGAATTTCTAAACAAGACCAGGCAATATTATTTGAGCGATTTCGCCAAGGTAAACATCAGCGTTCTGGTAGTGGTTTAGGACTATATCTATCTCGCTGTATTATTGAAGCACATCAAGGCACAATCAATGTGACATCTGAGCCAGGGCAAGGTAGTACATTCACTATCCGTCTACCTGTAGCTGGTAAAAAATAGGACACCAGCGATCGCAATCTGTGTCAGCTAGTGAGGTGAGTTAGCGATCGCAGCAATTGACGACAAACTATCCAAGCGATTTTTAGAATTCGATCCAGCAGGTTACTTTATCATCTACTTAGATCGGGGAGCAGGCTTGATCTGTGCGAAACATTTTACCAATGAAATTAATGAGCAAGGATTAGCTATCGATCCAGAAACCGGAAAGCCGATTCCTGCAACGGTCAAAGTGGAACGACAACCAACTGCCCTATTTACAGGAAGAACTGCTAAAGAAATTTGCATTCAACTGTTTGAGGAAACAAAACCTTGCTTAGTGAGTCGATTGGATCATGCGGCTTATTTGGGACGTGAGTTTATGCGAGCAGAATTGGCATTGGTGACAGGACAAAACTACGTACAGGATTAAATACGCTTTTGATGACTTAACGGTGAAGTTGTGCGGCGGCAGATATCCTTGGCAAACTACAAACAGCTTTCGCCCGTCCGCTGCCGTGGAGGGTTATGCATGATTAGAATCTTCGTCCTGTACTCTCTTAGAATCACACTCGTTCAAAATATCGGAGATTAGCTCTGTTACCAATTCAGGAAAGCTTTGTTCCACTAATTGCTGAGCACGATTCATTGTCGGCCATAAAGAATCTCCCTTATCACCTTGGATAAGAGAAATCCAATGTGTAGGGTAATACCTAACCAACATCCCAAGAACATAAGAGATCATATATGTAATGCATAGCTGGGAATATCGGGTACTTGGGGAAAACGGCTCAGTAATGTGTAGGGAAGGAATCGACCCAAACGTTTTGTGCATATACGTATGTATGAACATTGGGAGATTTCTGGCAAAAGTATCAGCATCACAAGTCAGCGTAACCCAATCAGAATCAGATTCTACGGTGTAACCGAATCCCTCATAAACGTCTTGAAACAATGAGAATGGCTTAGCCCTGACTTTCGCACTAAATCCGGCATCTGCACTGTAAGTCATTTGATTAATAAAGGCATATTTTGTCACTTCTGAAATATTTGAATAATCCTTCTGCAAATCGGGGGTGCGTGAAAAAAGATCATCGACTGAAAACTCTTGCCTAAGATTGGGAACATCGTAAGATAACCGCCAATCAACTCCTGACGAATTGACATGAATTGAAATTCTATTGTTTGTATGAGTCACAAAATCTGAAAATAATCCAGGTGTAGTTCGTATCTTTAAATTGCGTAATCCCTGAAGCCCAGCAGTAATATCGCCAGACATAATATTGCTCCATCCAACTGTTTCAAGCCCGTGACTTGCAGTTAAACCCTCTTCACCACCCCTTTCCTTGAGCAACAGCAAAAGAGCTCTACTTAAGGAGGCAACACCATAAAAGGTTAATAAAGGGCGCACAGAATAATTCGAGTTGCTAGCGTTTCTAAAATATTCACGGCTCTGCTTCGCTGCGGCATTCATTTCTCGTGCACGACGCGCGTTTAACTCATGTGAATGAATTCGCTTAAACCTCTGATAAGTTATATCCCGGTTCTCAAGTGAGAGTAATTGTTGCCAAATCTCATTGTTCATTACTTTACGAAAGTCCCTCATCAGAGTTTAAAGGAAAAACTGTTTAGAAAGAAGGATCTGCAGCATAACTATTTATTATGCGGGAAGTTTCCGTATAATTTTTTTAGATAAAGATATATTAAGCATTACAGGCAACTCCTGTCATAAAATACAGAAATTTTCTTGATAACAAACCTATTTGGATATTATATATAATTTTTCCGTATATCCCTTGGTGTCGTAGAGAATTTTTCCTCATAACATCCTTATTGAGAGTATTAAACGGAATTTTTCTGTATAACACCCTGTAGAACAGCGTCCGAAAAAGCTGCTTGAACAAGTACAAGATGTTATTCGACTTAAGCACTATTCTTATCAAACAGAAAAAAATTATTTTACTGGATTATACGCTATATCCTTTTTCATAATAAGCGTCATCCTAAATACATGGAAAGTGTGAAATTGAAGCATTTTTAACGCACCTTGTGGTTAATGAAAATATGGCGGCATCAACGCAAAATCAAACACTTCATGCTGTTCTATTTTTATATCGAGAAGTATTAAAACAAGATTTAGATTTAAGGGACGCATTTTTAAAGACGCGATATATCGCGTCTCTACGTCTAAACCAATAATAAACCCTTCTTAGAAATCATCCCAACCTTCAATGCTAGAGGACATTACATAACTGGTTACACTCGCCTCAAAGAAGTTGGCTTTTGTATTGGCTTCTTTTTTGGTATCTGAGAAACGCTCCAAGTGAGCATAGGGGCTTTTCTTGTAGATAGCTTCTGGAAATAATGGCTTTAAACCGATCGCCTTTAAACGAGCATTTGCCAGATATTTGGTGTACTGTTCTGTACTATTGGCTGTAATGCCAAGAATATCATCTCCGACAATATGTTCTGTCCACTTGCATTCATGCTCGACGGCTAAAGCAAACATTTCATAAATTTGTTCGCGGCTGTGGGGAAAAACTTGCATCGCTTCTGGAATCAATTTTTGATACAGCCGCACATGAGAGAGTTCATCTCGGTTAATCATTCTAAAGATATCGGCACTCCCAGACATCAGCATCCGTGATGACAGATTATAGAAAAATATAAACCCGTTGTAGAAATACAACCCTTCTAACAGATAATCTGCTAATAACGATACGAAATAATTTTCTGGTGTCGGGTTATCGACATACTTTTGGTATAGTTCGGCAATGAATTCGCATCGTTGTTTGAGAATGAGATCGCTCCGCCAAAAATCATAGACGTGTATCCGGCGATCACTAGGGATCACCGTCTCAATAATGTATTGATAAGACTGATTGTGCATTGCTTCTTGGGAAATTTGTTCCGCCATACACAATGCAATTTCTGGTGCGGTAATACTGTTTTTGATATGAGGCACATTACAGGTTTGCACCGAATCGAGAAAAGTCAGATAACTGAGAATGCCATCAAATGCACGTCGTTCTCCAGGTGTGAGATTGAGGTAATCTGTTACGTCCTGAGTAATGTCTATTTTTTCGGGAACCCAGAAGTTCTCTCGCATTTGACGGTAGAGAGACACAGCCCAGGAATAGCGAACATCATTGAGTTGCATTAAATTTGTAGTTTCCCCGAACCATATTAAACGGTTTGCTGTATTATCACTCCCGTTTGGATTGAAAACGGGATTAATTGGCATTAATGATTGTCTTTGTTGGTACATTTTTTTAAGGGAGTAGGGAGTAAGGAGTAGGGAGTAAGATTAAAAAAGATATATACACTGATTCAGCATCTATGACAATTAATAGTTATCGTGATTTGAAAGTTTGGCAGTTGGGTATAAGTTTGACCAAGCAAGTTTATCTATTAACACGAGATTTTCCTAAGTCTGAAACATATGGTTTGAGTACCAAATGCAACGGGCGGCAGTATCGATCCCATCAAATTTGGCAGAAGGTCATGCTAGAGATTCAACACAATAATTCCTTCGATTTCTAGCGATCGCTCTCGGTTCTTTGGCGGAACTTGAAACCCAACTCATTGTAGCCGAACAATTGGAATACATAACCAATTCTAAACTCCAATAAATCCTAACTAAAACTGACGAAATACAACGAATGCTTCGAGGTTTACAAAAATCCTTGAAAGCAAAACTTTCTTAATCTCTACTCCCTACTCCCCACTCCCTACTCCCTAGTTAGTTTGCACAAGCAACACATTGCTCGTTCGATTCTTTGAAACTATCTTTTTGGACAGTGCGAATATAGTAGATTGCTTTACAACCCAATTCCCAAGCCAGCATTAGGGTTTCAAAAATATCAAGAGCGGTGAGAGAGCGATCAGGTTCGTCGGGGAAATAGACTCCAGCATTTAGGTTAAATAACAATTCCATCGAAATTCCTGTATCAATCCATTGTTGGATTGTAGCGATCGCCCGTACCACTTTTTTCTGATCCAGTGTCTTATTTTCGACATAGAACCATAAATGATCCCGAATGTAAGGCGGTGCAATGGGTACTGAACCTTTTGCCCACAAATCATAGAAGAATTTGCTATAAACGGGTAAAACACTGGCTGTACAACCCTGAACTAAAGATGAAGAAGTGTTAGGTGCGATCGCAGTAATATGTGAATTGCGAATCCCATGTTGTTTGATATCCTGACTCAGTTGTAAAAAGCGTTCTGGAAGACTAGCGTGTTGCTTAAACCAATCCACAGGCTTTGCTCCAATTAAATGTCCCTTGCTCCATTCACTACCCCCAAAAGCAGGATACGCACCCCGTTCCTTCGCTAATTCCATCGATGCTGCCGTGCAATAGTAACCGATGTCTTCAAATAAATCGCTAATTTCTTGAAGATGGGTGTATGTGAGATGACGTTTTGCTAACCAATCGGCTAATCCCATACAGCCTACTCCAATTGTGCGATATTTGGCGTTGTGAGTGGCACTAGCAGCAAACGGTGGTGAAGTAAGTTCAATCGTGTTATCTAGTATACGTACTGCAATTTGACAAATCTCTGCTCGCTGCTCATTTTCTAGATTCGCAAGATTAATACTAACGAGATTACACGTATGTGCTTCTTCACCTGGTTTCACATTTGACCATGATTCTTGACAAAGGTTTCCACCAGGAATGTAGCCCTGATGCTGATTAGGATTAGCTCGGTTCGCGGTATCTTTGAACCACAGATAAGGCATCCCGGTTTCTAATTGGGTTCGCATCACCTGTTTGAGTAAAAGACGCGCATTCACCCGTTTGTAGAGTGTAATCGAGTTATCTAAACTGGCTTCAATTTGAAGATAGGCACGTTCAAATGCTTCACCCCATAGTGTTGCTAGTTCAATACCTAAACGAATTCGTACCTCATAGGGATCAACTAACGTCCATTCTGTATCTGCTGCTACTCGCCGCATAAATTCGTCACTGACAACCAGTTGCGGGAACACGTCATAAGCTTTGCGTCGCCCGTCCCCACTCTCGGTTTGCATTTCCAAAAATTCAGGTAAGTCCATATGCCAAACATCTAGACTCACAGTAACAGCACCTGCTCTACGTCCACCTTGATTAACCGCGATCGCTGTATCATTTAACAACTTAATCCAGGGAACTACACCACCTGATGCATTTGCCTTGCCCATTACCCAACTACCTGTTGCTCGAATCCGAGACAGATTTACCCCCACACCGCCGCCATTTTTGGAAATGCGAGCCGCATCATGAATGCCGCCAAAAATGCTTTCCAAATTGTCGTCCATTGCCGTAATGAAACAACTGGCTAGCGACCCATTGGGAATCCGCAAGTTCGCCAGAATGGGTGTTGCTAAAGATATTTGACGATTCGCTAACGCTTCATAAAATTGCTTTGCCCAGATTAATCTGTTATCTGGTGTTTCCACGGAGGCAATCAAAAGGGCACAAGTTAAAAATGCTTCCTGGGGTAATTCATTCGCCAAAAGATATCGCTTCGTCAGTAATACCGCTCCCGCATAATCATAATCGGCATCCCAGTCGGGATTAATCCAAGTATTAGCAATTTCTAACTCTTCAGGAGAGTAGGTCAAGATGCGGCGATCGTATTGTTCTTCTAAAACTTTGAAATGTACAGTCCGAGCATAGTACCCGTACTGATAGCCACGGCTAACTGTTATTTCTTTCCACAAACTCCAAATATGTAAGCGGCCTGCCACTTGCCGCCAATCAGGTTCTTCAGGACTACACAAATCCAAGGCACAGCGAATTAAATTATCTTGAATTTCTCGCGTGGTAATGCCGGGACGCAATCGAGTTGTCAGATGTGCTTCTAAAGCAATGGAATTTGTTGAAAGTCCGCAACAAGCCCAATTAACTACTGTGCGAATTTTATTAATTTCCAACGGTGTTGTCGAACCATCACGACGAATGACATAGATATCCGTTGTGGAGCTATTCGAGAGTGTAGATGGAGCTTGCATACAAGATGTGTTGATAAATTGTAAAAGAATAATTGCAAAAATGGAAAATAATTGTTAACTAGGTTTGGCAATGTAAAAAATTGTCAGCGCTATGTCACAAAGCACTGGCAACCCGAAAAAGTTTGTTGGGTTGAAAAATTGCTAGAAAAATTGTCCAATAAAAATCCAGAGCAAGCTTTGGTAAAGAATGAAACTTGCTCCGATTAATGACGAATGCCAGTATAGATCGACCATTGATTTTTATGCAAGCAAATCACAATTGTGTTAATATGCAGGGGAATCTCGGTTCTAGTGGGGAACAGCCACTAGAGGAAACGGGGAAAGTCCGGTGTGAATCCGGCGCTGTCCCGCAGCTGTAATCAAGGTTTGCCTTGTGAGTCAGAATGCCCGCCGAAGTTGACTTGTAAATTCTGTACATCTGCGAGGCACAGATTAAGTATTTTTATGAAGATTTCTACAACTACTAGGCAATACATTCTCATAGCCCCACATATCAGAACGCTACAGGTTACGGCTTTCTATGAGACGGTAGGCGATTAATTCACAATAGAAATTGCGTATTACCAATACAGCGATGGTGACAGTTACTCTCTGTGAGAATATCGCTTGAAAATAGTCGCAGCAAAAACGAAACGCTGGATTAATTAACAGATGGAAGTTGTTCCAAGCAGGTAGAAAATGGCGTGAATGATTTACACAGTCTTGTTTCATACCAAACAAGTGGTTTCTCAATTATGCATAGAAATTGCTAATTTACTAGATTAATACTTCAGTTAATCATCATGCCGAAATTCTATCTTCGCAGAGCCGCGAAGATTCCCACTGCTGTTCATCCTTTTGTCAAACAAACGATTCCCCAAGACAAACACAAGCCCCGTCTACTTCTAGGGAAAATTATTCGAGGTATGCAAAATATTGCAATGTCGATGTATGGGAAGATTTATACTGCGTTAGCTTTGCTCGTCGTAAGCATCGCCGACTGCGGGCGGTTACGCCATCGCTCGTCTGATTCAAGACGAGCAACGAGCAAACCGTTAGCTCGACTCCAAAAGTAAATCTTCTTCTACCCACGAGATTCGTGCAAAAAATCTATCTACGGTAGGCGTAGAGGAGCGTTCAAAACAATGTCAACTTCATTATATTTTCTAATTGGTTTTCTTCTGCTTTTGGTGGTAGGAATTGCGACTTATTTGCTGACTGCCCGTAAGTATCAATCCTCAGCCACAGTCGCCAATTCCTACGATCAATGGACTGCTGACGGCATCTTAGAGTTTTATTGGGGGGAACACATTCACCTCGGTCATTACGGTTCGCCGCCACGACAGAAGGATTTTTTGGCTGCTAAATCTGACTTTGTACATGAAATGGTTAAATGGGGTGGAATAGAAAAATTACCTCCTGGTACTACCGTTTTAGATGTTGGCTGTGGTATTGGGGGCAGCAGCCGGATTTTAGCGCGAGATTATGGGTTTGCTGTCACAGGGATTACGATTAGCCCTATTCAGGTGAAGCGTGCCCAGGAGTTAACGCCCCAAGAGGTAAACGCCCAGTTTGCGGTCGATGATGCGATGGCATTGTCGTTTCCAGATGCCAGTTTTGATGTGGTCTGGTCAATCGAAGCAGGCCCCCACATGCCAGATAAAGCTGTTTTTGCTAGAGAATTAATCCGGGTGTTAAAACCCGGTGGAGTGTTGGTTGTAGCTGACTGGAATCAAAGGGATGACCGCCAAAAGCCGCTAAATTTTTGGGAGAAACCAGTGATGCGACAACTCCTAGATCAGTGGTCTCATCCAGCTTTTTCTAGCATTGAGGGATTCTCTGAGCTTTTAGCAGAGACTTCCTTAGTCGAGGGAGAGGTAATTACGGCAGACTGGACGCAAGAAACGCTTCCTTCTTGGTTAGATTCGCTCTGGCAAGGGGTGGTTCGACCAAGCGGATTTCTGCGTTATGGACTGTCTGGTTTCGTCAAGTCTGTGCGCGAGGTGCCGACGTTTTTGCTGATGCGTTTGGCGTTTGGTGCAGGGCTGTGTCGATTTGGAATGTTCCGCGCTGTGCGGGCGAACGGGAGTACAGAATTGATGGACAGAAACCTTGCTAAGGAAACTCCCTCAAGCCTGGTTGGGTAGCGATGCCTGCGGCAGGCTGCGCCTACGCATGATGACCAATTTTGAGTTTCCATTTATTGGTCTTTCTCGCAGCGGCTACTGCTGCGACTGATGACCGGGCTGTGGGGTTGCCAGCCACAACTTGAGGCTATTTCTGCCGAGGAAGTGAGCAATGGCAACAGTAGGTTAAACATTTAGCTTCTGACTTTGTAAAAGAAAAGAAGATGCAGAATTTAAGAAAAAGACTGAACTAGTGTTGAACGCGGCTAAACCAACATTATCGCCGCTGTTTATTGAATTCGGGCACTCGTTTATTGAATTCGGGTAGTCGTTTATAGAATCCGGGCAGTTATTTATTGAATCCGGGTAGTCGTTTATTGAATTCGGGTAGTCGTTTATTGAATTCAGGCAATCACCAAGAATTCACGGAAAATAATTTATTGCTAATTTCTCGCCCTCTCTAAAACCGGGAGCATCCCAAATGTGCAAAATGCCCTTAGATGTCTACGCAGAATTAATTTTCACTCCTATGTCTATTTATAATTGCGATCGCTATTTTTTCAGTAATACTGAGTGAAGTAGAAAGTACTCACTACTTATTGCAGTAGAACTCTTGCAAAAGTGTTTTGTGGTATTATGAAGGGCTTGAGCAATTGCGAGCAGGACTTTGATTGACAGTGAAAATAGGAAAAGCCAAACAGCTGACTTCAAAGAAATTTAAGCGTATGACAGGAGTAAGT
>NZ_JBALCO010000099.1:0-71201 GCF_036919595.1 Nostoc sp.
TCTTGATCTGGTGATGATTGTTGCGTCATGTTTCATATTCTACGACGCACTTACTTACTTTTTTCTCCCTGCCCCGGTTTTCTGAGCGGATACGTTTTAGTACCTCCAGAAATCATAAGTTAGGAGTTATTCTGCCCTATCTACCTCTGCTAAAAATGTGGTAACTCGCATCAACTCACGCCAAATGCATTTGAGATTTTCTCAAGATATAAAGTCCCTGTTATAACGCCTAGCTGAACAACCGCTGACTCTAGGTGATGTTCTGGCAGAAACCTCAGAACGAGGGTTCAGCCTGGTAATTACATTATTAGTTTTGCCCTTTTTATTTCCTATGCCACCGGGATTAACTGGCCCTTTTGGTGGTGCTTGTTTACTGTTGTCAGTGCAAATGATTTTAGGGAGGCGATCGCCTTGGCTACCGAAAAGAATCGCTAACTACAAATTTCCTCGTCCCTTTGCCCAGTTACTTTTGCAAAATTTGGGACGTCTTACCAAAGTCTTGCAGAAAATCGCCCGTCCCCGATTGGCAAAAATAGCCTATAATCCTTTTATTTGGCAAATTAATGGGTTTTGTATCTCTTTGTTAACAGTATTATTAATATTACCAATTCCGTTTACAAATCCCATCCCCACTGTGGGTATTTTACTTTTGACTGTTGCCACCATCGAATCTGACGGTTTATTAATTTGCATCAGCTACGGCATTACTGTCTTAATTACCTTGCTGTTTGGATTTCTTGGTTATGCAGTATGGTTAGCTCCCAGTTTACTGCCATCTATATTTAAATAAAAAAAGCCTTCAACTAAAAGCTGAGGGCTGTAATTTATTAGGGTGCATCTACCATTTATTAATTCGCTTTAATGATTGATATATCCGGGAATATTTAAATTATGTACAAATTTATTTTTTTCACGCAATGAAAAATATCAGCAATAAAAAAGCCTTCAACTAAAAAGCTGAGGGCTGTAATTTATTAAGGTGCATCTACCATTTATTAATCCGCTTTATTAATTGCTATATCCGGGAATATTTAAATTGTATAAAAATTTATTGTTTTCACAAAATAAAAAATATCAACAATAAAAAAAGCCCTCAGCTAAAAGCTAGGGGCTATGATTTAATTAAGGTGCATCTACTATTTATATATCCGCCTTGGTTATTCCTACATCAGGAAGAATTGAAAAAAAATGGATGGCTGTGGAATTGATTTTGTTAGCCATAAGGGTAGTACTAGCCTCAATGAAAATAACCTACGGTTTTTGACTAAGTAATCATTGACCAACTTCACAGTAATTTTACAATTACCCTGAATTCCTGCTGGATACACAAAGTTTCTGTTAATATCTCTGATGCTATATCCGCAATAGTACGAATTTAGTTTATTACTTGGGTATATGACTATGAAAGTTAGACGCACCCAACTCGATGAAGCGATCGCAATTTCTCTTGGCCCTTGCTAGTCTTAGTATTGTCGGGGGAAGCTTTTTTATGAGAAGAAACTTTAGCAGTACTAGCGAACCTAAAATAATAACTGATACATCACGCTACAAAGAAATTCGTAATCAACTATGGTCTAATAATGACCAAGTAAAACATTTTCCTAATGAGATTCCCACTGATGCCAAAGGCGTTCACATTGCTTACTCTCCCGAATTTTTGCAAGGAAGTAGTTTTTTTCAAATTAGGCTGAAACAGCCACCAAACAAGATAGAAAAATTACTTTCACAATACAGAAATAGTGCAAAGCACAAATATAGGGGTGGTAACACAAATGATCACATAAACCAGCTTAACGGTGTGCCGACAACTTTCTTCTACACCAGTGACTCTCATACGGAATCTTTTCCAGCTACTTATGAAATACTGGTATTAAATGCAGATAACAAAGGTAGACCTGGCTTCAAGTGGAATCATGGAGATAGCTACGGCGTTGCTATTAATAGTTCAGCTTCAGAAATTATCTATTGGTATGAAAAATGGTAATTAACAATTTAAATTCATTTTTAATTGTCATTATAAAAATAATTATTTGGGACATCATAATTGAGAAAAAAGAAGCGAATTAGTGACAATTATGCTTAAAAAAACCTTTACAACAAGAATGATTCTATGTCCAGGCTGATTTACTAAAAATTTATATAAACCATTTTTTGAGATTGGTAAGATTGAAAATCTATGTTTCATTTCATTCATTTAGTGGATCACAAAAATTCAGATAAAAAACCATTTGATTTCTTTGCTTATCAACAGAAAGCCTACTCGATAGAATTACAATCAAGGTGGGTAAATCGAATCCGACGAAGCCAATGGAAGAACATGTTTGCTAATCTCAAGCACTTGGACTTTAAATTTGTATTTGAATGGTCGTGTATGGACAAAGAACTACCATAAAAAATCGATTCCTCTATTCAATATATAGATGAAAAAAACTTAATAATCTCCCATATTGGTGTAGTTAGAGAATTCATATAGCTTCCAAAAGTCAAGTCTTAGAGAAGGAAAAGTTTTGAGTGGAGACTTCCTCCACTCAGATTTCAGTATTAGCTGCTGCTTTTACCCTTTTGGATATATCACTTTGGGTAGTTAAAACTTATAGCCAGCATAGCTAAGATTTATAAGGTGCCTGAAAACTATCTTAATATGTATAATGCCAACTGCTTTGATTACTGGTGCCTCTAGTGGTATTGGTAAAGCTTTTGCCCAGGAACTAGCTGCACGCAAGACAAATCTTGTACTCGTTGCTCGTTCCGAAGAGAAACTAAGCCAATTAGCGAAACAATTACAAGAACAATACAAAATTCAAGTAGATGTTATAGTCAAAGACCTTACAGAACCTAATGCAGCATCTGCTGTATTTGATGCCACTAAACTAAAAGGATTAACTATTGACTTATTAATCAACAATGCTGGTTTTGGTTACTATGGCGACTTTGCTGAAGGGGATGGAGAAAGACAAGTCAAAATCGTACAATTAAACATTTTGGCATTGGTAGATTTAACACATAAATTTCTCCCCTTGATGCGGCAACGTCGTTCTGGAAGTATTATTAACGTATCCTCTATTACTGCTTTTCAACCAATACCATACCTTTCTGTTTATGCTGCCAGTAAAGCTTTTATTCTCAGCTTTAGTGAAGCACTATGGGCAGAAAATCGTCAATATGGTGTTCGTATTTTAGTCACTTGTCCAGGGCCAATAGAAACAAACTTTTTTGCAGAAGCTAATTTTCCTCCAGCGCTGGCAAGTAGCACAGATAAAGTGTATTCTTCCGAAAAAGTGGTTCGGGAATCTTTAGAGGCTTTGGAAAAAGGGTATCCAACCGTTATTAGTTCTGACACTAACACTCAACTTAGAAGCAAATTATCTCGGCTCGTACCGCGCAAACTTCTGCTGAATATGTTAGCAAAACACTTTAAAGCCTAAGTATATAGTTAGGGGCTAAGAGTTAAATAAAGTGGTCAATTTAAAACTCCTCACTTTTAACTACTTACTCCTTATTCCTCACTTATTAGATATATCTTGTTAATTGAACTCGGTAGCGGTCTTTTTTTGTAACGGTAATTTCTCCAACTTCTAAACGCCCTTTAGAGCGAATAGCGATTAAGTCGCCAGATTTAAGTTGAGAACTAGCTTGGGTAACTTCCTTCCAATTGACGCGGACATCACCAGCATCAATGAAATCAACCATTTTGCTGCGGGACATGCCAAAACCAGCAGATGCGATCGCATCTAATCGCAAAGAAGCCTCCACAGTAGTTAATTCTTTTTTCTTTGGTTCCCGAACCTTTAATTCAGTTACCTCAATCTGTTGAGTTTTCACAGGAACCGATCGCACCTGTTTAAGACTCATTGACAAAAATTCTACCAACTCTGGTGCGACAATCGCCTGCGCTCCCCGTTCTCCCAAAACTATAATGTCTCCCGTTTTTTCCCGAACAATTCCCGTTCCCAACATTGCGCCTAAAAAGTCGCGGTGAGAGGCGGTATCAAACAGGAAATTACCAGCAATTTCCACGACGACAAGGCTGACTTGAGATTGATCTAAGGGAAGTTCCGAACGAGCGATCGCAATTCTTTGGCGTTCAGCTTGCGGATATCCACCCCACACAACTAATTGCACTTCTGTTAATCGGTTAAACACCCGTTGAATTTCCACCAATTCTGGGGGAGATAGAAAATCTGTCAAAACCACTTCCCAAGTTTTGATGGCTTGCTGGGCTTGATCAATTACACGAGCTACACTATCTCGATTTTCAACACCTTTTAAAAGTTCTTCTCGTGGCAACATTCTTAAAATTTATGAGTTATGAATTGAGAATTAATCTGCTATAACTGTCTTGATTCTAACTTTAATTCCCATTTGGGCAGGTTTTCATCTCTACCAATTTGTTACATTCCTAATTTTTTCAGAATGCGAATCAAGGCAGATGATTGTCTGGAGAATGAGCGATAATTCTCTTAAGTTCTCGCCGAGTAAAGGCAAAATCGACCAGTGCTTCTGCTGCTTCAAAAGCAAATCCCTGCTGGCGATAAGCTGATAGCCCTTCATAACCCATTTCTCCAGTTCCTGTTTGATCGGGTTTGTCAATAAAACCCAAATCGCCAATTAAAGTAGAATCGGCATATGAATCATTAGCCAGACACCCCAACCCAACTGGGAAAGATCATCTACCAATAACAGGGAAGCAACTCAAGTCGCTGTGTCGTAATGTGTAAACTATGATTTATTACACGCTACTTGTGTCAGCATAACCTTGGATATTTTCTGGATCAAACTGACGTAATATTCGGGTTGCTTGCCGAGTGAGAGTTTCAGAACCTTGAACGGCAACTAAGTATTTACCTGCATCTAAGCGGTTGCGATAAGGTAATGCATCACCACTACCCACCAGTAAACCGACTCCGCCACCCACTAAAACACCACCCATAGCACCACTAGCAGCACCCAGCAATCCACCAATAATGTGATTGCCAACTTCACCCGCCCAGGCAAAAGTATCTAAACCAGTGATCAGGCTGAATGTAAAACCTGCAAAAAAACCAAATGGTATCAGCCAGGTTGCCATCAGTTGTGCTTGCTTTTTGGCTTGGTCTTTGGGGTCAATTAAGCCAAATTCGTCAGCCGTTTTATATCCCTTTCCCAGGATAGTACTGTTTATGCCTTCTTCTTCTAAAGCTAAGTAAGCAGCTTCGGCTTGAATGCGGTCTGGTAATACGGCAACTAGGTAATTCATTGATTTTACAATTTGTCTAATAGAAGTTTTGCCTTAATTAACAGCGTATCAGTCCTAGTGGAATCAATCTTGTATTAGGTAGGAGTAGAGACGCGATTAATCGCGTCTCTACAGGAGTTTGGAGAGGCTTTAATTCTTACTCCCCAACGCTACAAGGGTTAGGTTTGGGGGTTAGGTGTGTATTGAACTCAACTGCAAACCGTTATAATACAACTTAAATATACATGGGTTGATCACTTTAGCGAATCTAGTGGCTCACAAAAATTGTTCACGCCTTGCTTGAGGACATAAATCAAAACTGGCGTTGCCAAAATCTTAGGAAATGTTGGCGTTGCTTTTAGATATTCCATCATTTTTTGAAGTGAAGTATTAAGCAAATCTTCTCGATATTCTTGTTCGCAAATGACCACACGCCATTTTCTAGCCAAGGCATCTAACCACTCGGAATTTGCTCTTTCTGGTTGTTGTCCGGCTCGGATAGCTAGCGTCATTGCCGCATCTTCTAAATCTCCATCACAGTCTTCAATCAAATCCAGCGCTTCCATATCGCTGGGATCATCTGCCAATTGAGAGCGAAACTGTGCAATTTCTTGAGATGTTACTTTAGTCATGAGTCTTTGACAAGGCGAGCGATGCCTACGGCGGTAAACTACGAACACTCAGTTATGTTAGTCCAATTTTGACTAATCCAATAGCCCTGTTGATAAAAGTCTTGATTTGAGACTTTTTATAAATAGTGGCGTTTTTGACAACGTGTTGAGAACCAGAATAAAATTTGCTTTTCGAGTAACTTTCTTGCAACTAAACTCTCCTGCGATTGCCTAGTTTGGGTGGGTAGGCGATCGCAAACTAATCCTTTTGTCAACCCAAAACCATCGCAGGGCGACCGCATCATATCAATAATAGTCTATTCTCAATAGATTAGAAAAAATCTCATTAACTCATGCTTATTGCTAAAGGTTTCAGCGTAGGTGTAGGGCGTGTTTTCAAAGTCTTAGATCCCCCCAACCGCCCTGCTGTCGCAAAGAGAAGGAGGAAATTCTTAACTAAACTGTATTGAATTATCATCCACAAGCGATCGTTAAAGGAGTTCTAAAAAATAAAAATTTACCCTACTGCTTTTATTACTAAAAAGCCTCATTTTATCAATGTGTTTACTGATAAAATGAAGCTTGTGGAGCTTTTTATCAGAAACACTACTGGACTTTGTGATGCCTTGAGGGCAGGTGCAAAGTGCATTACAAAACACAATAGCAGTCAAAAGTATTGACGGTTGAGTTTCGGCTAATTAGCGTAGTGCTCTGAGGGTAACAGACCGTTGTAACTGAGCTAAAGCGCGGTTGTAATCCAAAATTGCTCTGACTCGATTACCTTCAGCTTGTGTGAGGTCGTTTTCAGAGTTAATCACATCAGTTTGAGTACCTACACCAGCTTGGAATCGCAAACGCGCTAAACGTAGAGCTTCTCTAGCTTGTTCTAAAGCGGTATTAGCGGTTTGAACATTTTCCAAACTAGATTGCTGGGTAGAATAGGCTTGTTCTACCTGAAAGCGAATTTGGTTACGTTGTTCAGCAAATTGAGTTTCTGCGATCGCAATATTAGCTTTTTGCTGATCTGCCCTTGCTCTTGCTGCTCCTCCATCATACAAATTTAGGGTTGCCTGAACTCCCAATGAATAACCATCAGTA
The DNA here is from genome assembly GCF_036919595.1 of Nostoc sp. GTDB lineage: Bacteria > Cyanobacteriota > Cyanobacteriia > Cyanobacteriales > Nostocaceae > Nostoc. The sequence continues at coordinate 6,925 of NZ_JBALCO010000099.1, forward strand.
ACACTGACATTATCATTGAACTGATCTAACACGTTGTAGCTGGCGACCAAACTAACTTGAGGACCCAGTTCTGCAAGGGCCTGCCTGCGCTGTTGTTCACTAGTATTGCGTTGTGCTAGCTGCTGTTGCAGTTCCGGACGATTTTGATAAGCCAGCACAATACTTTGTTCTAACGTTGGGTTCCAAAGACCAGCTAACTGTACAGGATCGGCTGCACTGATATTTATCGCCTGCGGCAAACTTATCCGAGTTGCTAATTGACGACGGGCAATTGCCTGCTGGGATCTAGCATTAGTCAAATCTTGTTGGGCATTTGCTAAATTCACCTGAGAGCGTAGCACATCAAAGCGTGTACCAACCCCAGCTCGCTCTAAAGCTTCCGCATCACGCAAACTAGCTTGGGAGTTCTGCACAGCCGACTGGGCAATCCGTACTTGTTCATCCGCTTGTTGCAGATTGTAGTAGTCAGTGGCAACATTCAAACGGATTGTCTCAAACTGAGTTTCTACAGCCAACTCATAGAAACGTACCTGTTCTTCAGCCGCTCTGATTTGTGCTTGCACTCTCCCAGAACTATAAAGGTTATATGACAGTTGTGCTTGACCGTTGAAACCTGTACTGGGTTTATCTGGGGATGATATACCCGTCTGTTGTTCTTGGAGTTTCGACGCGAGCTGATTACTAGCAGACTGACTACGAGTAATATCAGTGCTAATTCCCAGAGTGGGCAATAAAGCAGCTTGCGCCTCGCGTAGAGCCGCTTTATTTCGTTCTAGCTCCAATTGGGATACCTGTAGATCCCGATTATTCCGCCGTGCTAGCTCCAGAGCCTGTGCCAAAGTAATCGGCTGATTTCCCTGAAATGTCACTTCCTCTGGTTTGGTGGGAAATTGCAGAGGATTTGAGCTAGGAATCAGGTTATCGGGAATTTGCACCGGTCCTGATGGCACAGGAGTTACGCTTCTCGGCACAGTTGGAGGTAGCACTGAACCCCCTGGTGCAGGAATTACAGTTGTCGGCACAATGGGAGGTAGCACTGAACCCCCTGGTACAGGAGTTACGGTTTCTGGCACAGTAGGAGTTAGCGTCGAATCTGTCGGAACCGGAGTATTACTCTGAGCCACGCGGCCAATAGCACTTTTTTGTAAGCAGGTGCTTGAGTCCAGGAACAAATTAGCCAACGAATCAGTCTTACTTTTTCCCAACTCCTGTGGACACCTCTGCGCTGACAGCAGTTTTGCTGCTCCTACACCTGTGGCTGAAGCTTGCAAAAATGTCTGCAACTGAGTAACAGTATTTATCTTTTGAACCACTGGCTGCTGGACAGAAGACAGGGACAAAATTTCTTTTTGGACAGAAGGGGATTTTGAAGTGTAGTTGGGAACTACTATTCTCTTTGATTCCTGCCCATAAGCGCTTAAATTACTCTGTTTTTGATTATTTGGAGCAGAACGACTGACATCAGGCTGTTGAGAAGGATTAGAGGTAGGTGTCAAACTGAAAAATCTACCTTCATCTTTCTTTAGTAGTTGTTTTATTGGTATAACAGTATTTCCAACCGTGAACACTGGAATACTGTTATTACTTAAAGGCTTCATGCTAAGTTGAGTGAAACCAAAAGCAGGTACTTGGGTTGGAGTACTAACATCTGCACCGTTAGGCAGTTGGGTATTAATGGTGTCCACAACCGAGTCTTGACCATAAGTAGAAGTCAAAACACCAAAAGAAGACACCAGATGTACCTCAGTTAGTTTCGCAGTACCAGCCCAAACAGGCTGAGTTGTTAAGACCGCTGCCGTCACACCAGGCAAGAAGCTATAAAATAATTGCTGTCCTTTCACCGCATCCCTCACACGAAAATCAATCTAGCGGCAGAAAACCTTTCTTCACCACAGAATATAGCACGATACTAAATTTAGGAAAGAATATACTACGATACTAAATTCAGGGTTCGGAACTCTGTTTGTCTTCAAAACGTCTAACAATGCGAGAAAGTTCCGCCTTTTCATCGATACTAACGCGAGTAGGAGCACCGCTGATAATCCGTTCGTAGTTCCGGAAAGAATCTTTAATATCGGGACCATCAGCAGTGATATTATACTCACGAATGCCCTTATCATGCCAAGACCCTCTCATCTTGAACACGTTAATTGCCCGCGACATTTCTCCGCGAATTTCTACGTACTGTAACATGATAATTGTGTCGGTAATCGTGGAGATATGAGAGTCAGTAATCGAATGCGCTCCCATAAATTGGTCAGTTGTGTTGGTAAAGAAACCAGTAATTTCTTCTTGTTTAGCATAACCCGTCACACCAATCACAAACTGCCGAAATGCATTATTGCTCACTCCTCTAGCTAGTGCTGATAAAGAATCAATGGCGATGCGAGCTGGTTTGAAGACAGCAATTTCGGATTTAATAATTTGTAAGTGGTCTTCTAAACCAGTTGATTCAGGATAAGTACAGATTATTTTGAGTAAACCTTGATCCTCTAATTCTTCAAAATCAATCCCCCAAGAGGAAGCATTGCGAGATAGTTGGGCGCGTGATTCTTCATAAGCAAATAATATTACCTGTTCTCCATTGAGGCAGCCATCTTGAATAAACTTACTGACTAAGAGGGTTTTGCCAGTACCTGTGGCTCCTGTTGCCAAAATAATTGAATCTTTAAAGAAACCACCACCGCACATTTCATCTAAGGTTTTGACACCAGAAGATACCCTGACATTAGAAGACCGTTGAGTTAAACGCATTGCTCCCAGTGGGAAGATGTTAACTCCTTCATTAGTAATCGTGAAAGGATATTCGCCTTTCATATGAGTTGTGCCGCGCAACTTGAGAATTTCAATTGTGCGACGGCGGCGTTCTCCTTCTAAAGCGTTGCGAACAATTGCTACATTATCGGAAACAAATTCTTCCACACCAAAAGAGGCAACAAGACCATATTCTTCACTACGTTCAGTGGTAATTACAGTGGTGACACTTAGTAGTTTGAGACGTGCTACCAGGCGAAAAATCTCGCGTCGCACTACTCCCATCGCTTCATACTGCTGAAATACCGCTGTTATTGAATCGATTGAAACTCGTTTAGCTTTGTATTTGCGGATGGCATATTGCAAGCGCTCAATTAGTGCAGAAAGGTCAAAATTACCAACGATATCTTGACCTTCTGGATCAGGAGATGCATCAAGAATAAACAACTTGCCTTCTTCGATTAAGCGTGGCAAGTTCCAACCAAAAATATGGGCATTTTTAATAATATCACTGGGTGATTCTTCAAAGGTAACAAATACTCCTGCTTCATCAAAGTAGGTGATACCGTTATAGAGAAACTGAAGAGAGAATAAAGTTTTGCCTGTGCCGGATGTGCCGCTAATTAAGGTAGTTCTACCAATTGGTAAACCACCATGAGTAATATCGTCAAACCCTTCGATCATCGTGCGAATTTTTTCTATACCCCTAATTCTCGGTGGTTGCTTTGGTTTTAGTTGCTCGTTTTCACTCATTGCTTGATAACAAAAGGGGATTAAAAACTGGTTTTTTATTACTAAATTTAAGATTCAATTTTTTTTTACACTATTTATAAACTTTCATATTAAGTAGGGTGTGTTACGGCAGAATCTGACTCAAGATAGCGAAAGTAAATTATTTTACCGGAAGGCAATGAGATAAATGGTGCGTTGCGCTACGCTCTAACATACCCTACCTTACACAGTTAAAATTTACTTTATAAATGCTCTATTGCATCATTAATTATTTTACTCTTCAAAATCTTCTTCACTCAGTTCTTCATAGAGCAAATCTAATCCAATCAACACTCTTTCTCTATCTGAAAGATCCCCGATAATTTTGCGAACGGGTGAAGGCAAAATTTTAGATAATGTCGGCGTCGCCAATATTTTATCTTCTTCCGCCAGTTGTGGGCTTTTCAGTACATCGATCACTTTTAAAGCATAAACGCCTTCAAACTCCTGTTCTAAAATATCTTTGAGTGTTTTTAATGCCCGAGCTGAATTAGGGGTGTTACCTGCTACATAAAGCTTGAGAACGTAGTTTTTGTTGGCTTTATTCATATACTAAATGCCTAGTAATTATAATAGAAAGATAAGATGCGTTCGCGCATTGGGACTAACTAACAGTAGTGGCTTGTTCCAAGTTAAACATCAATAAATTTAATTTATTTAGAAATCGAACTCCTATAGACTTCGCACAGGTGAGCCAGGATCTCTATCAACGTCAGGCGGTAATCAAGTAACGTTTCATTACTCCTTCCTTCTAATTTTAGCTGGTGAGAAAATTCTTCAATTACCTCCATGTGAATTTCGATCATTTGGGGCACAGGAATATTAGCATAAAATATAGTATTGATAAATTTATCAATTTTTTCCTTAAGTGTTTTGTCTGTGGTAAAATAATTTATAATAATTAGGCTGTAATCTAACTTAAGCTGTCTTAATAATCCTTGCCGTTCTGTTGGAGTCATCTCCTGAAAATGCTGTTGGCTTTTTTGGGTGTGGCTGGCAAATACATAGACGTACTTGTCAACGTATGCCTTATTTGGATTTGGTTGCAGCCAATTTGGTAAATAGTTGATTTTTCCAGAGGTAGTTGCAACAATAGGTAGGTAATAAAATTTGGCAATAATCTCGTCAATAAATTTCCACACCCACCTGCTCAAACTTTTTTGGTTGTCTAAGTCAACTGGATTATTTAAACATTTATTAACATCAGGTTGCAGAATCAATATCGGTAATAACATTATATTCTTGAATACATCTCCTTAATCGCCCTGACCAAGAAACGTGGGCTGATAAGTTTGGCTAACGCTTCTATGGTAATACTGGGCGTAGAGTAAACTGGTGATTCGATCCAAAAAAAATAACGCTCTATGTTAAAAAATAGTGCTAGCCATTAAATAACATAGTGCAGCAGCTGAGTAGTAGGACTTAGTAGTTGTCTGATGATCAGGTATCTGTCGGCATAACAAGACAGAGTAGCTAATTTATTATTTGTATCTCATCTATGTATATAAATAAATAGATAATTTTTTTTATTTTGCTCCTTGATAAGATACTTAAACGAACTTAAAGAATTGTCGCATTCTAAATCATTATAATTCCTCAAGGTTCTAAAGCGAACCTTTGGGGCCATAATTGTTGTAGCCGTCGCTATCGATGAGGAGTTTAAATACCAGTAAGACACTGGGGAGGCTAGTTGCTAGAAATAAGAAGCGGCAAAAGGAAAAGTCGCCTCTGAGAAAAATGCACTCGTTTGCATGTAAGTGTCCGTGAGGGGAAATCCCGTTGTTTTAATGGCGTTGAAATAACCAGAGTTGCTTATATGAGTCTTCTTAGAGGATATGGCTTCAGGCGAAAAGACCATCAACAGTTTGCAGATGGAGATGCCGGAGGTTTCAACAGGAAGAAGAACCCCCAAAGCCCTATGTTAATGCTAGATTACCCGCTTTATGACTTTCAGGCAACCGTACCTAGCTGCCCCCAAACAAGTTCTTTGGCAGTGGTGCTGGAGATTTTTGAGCAAGAACAGTGCGATCGCTTGGTAGTAGTGAATCAACAGCAAAGCCCCATAGGATTGCTGTATTCTGCCCGTTTAATCCAAATATTATTAGCGCATAGTGACGATAAAAATCTAAATTTACACCAATCACTCTCTACCTGGGGTCAAGCTCTAATTGAGCCAATACAGACAATATTAGGTTCTGAGCCTGTAGAGCAATTGAGCTTGCGCTTGGGTTATCAACAAACCGAAAAACACCAGAACTTAGATTGGGCATTGATTGACTCTGATGGTCAATATTTGGGGCTGCTGGATAGTTCACGTCTGTTGCGATTGTTGGCTAAGGAACGCATAGCTGGGTCACTAGGCTCAGGCATCCACAGGTCGTCTGGTGAGCATCGCCATGAGTATGATGCTAGTGTGCAGACACCAAATGAACCCAAATCATTGGGACACCAGCCACTGGTACAGTTACTGGAAAGACTGCCCTGGCCTTTAATGTTGCAAAAGGGTACTGGCGATGTGGTAGCACGAAATCCGGCTTGGTGGCAGCAATTAGGAGTCTTGAAAGATCCAGAAGGAGTTAGGCAACAGGTGGAGGCAATACTTGTCTCGAAGCCCTCCGAAAAACCCGAATATGTCACTCAACGAGCAATCACGGTTCATCCCAATGGTAGGGAGAATGAGCATGGTGTTGCAGAGGAACCGACCCAGCAAGAAGCATCACCAGATGCTGTATACAGTCGCTGCTATTTGGATAGTCAGGTGGGTACTTGCACCTGCGTTGTCGAAGTGCAAAATGGTCAGGAGCGAATCTGGCAGTTTGCCAAAATTCCATTAGATAGTCCTGAGTTTAAAGTCATGAGTCCAGATTCAGAGGTTGCATCCAGCAATGATTTGTGGTTGGTTTTAGCTACTGATGTCACTGAGCAACAACAGCTTTGCAAAGAACTGGCAGCAAAGAATGCTGATTTAATTCAACTAAATCGGTTAAAAGATGAGTTTTTAGCTTGTATTAGTCATGAACTCAAAACTCCCCTAACTGCCGTTCTGGGATTATCACGGTTGCTTGTAGATCAGCAGTTGGGAGAACTTAACGAGCGTCAAGCCCGTTATGCGGGACTGATTCATCAAAGCGGACGCCACTTAATGAGTGTGGTTAATGACATTTTAGATTTGACCCGCATGGAAACGGGACAAATGGATCTGACACTGACCCCAGTAAAAATTCAGGCTGTGTGCGATCGCGCCCTATCAGAAGCCAAAGCCATCCACACCCAACCTAGCAAAGCTACGTCCCAAACTCAACAAAATGTCCGTTCATCTGCTTCCCAATTCAGCCTATCCATTGAACTAGGCTTAGATCAGATAGTGGCAGATGAATTGCGCTTGCGCCAGATGCTAGTACACCTACTTTCCAACGCCTTTAAGTTCACCGAAATATCTGGTGAAATTGGGCTGCGGGTGAGTCGTTGGGAAGGATGGATTGCTTTTACAATTTGGGACACAGGCATTGGCATTCCTGAACACCAGCAACACTTAATCTTTCAAAAATTTCAACAACTAGAAAATCCCCTCACCCGCCAATTTGAAGGCACTGGTTTGGGGCTGGTATTAACTCGGGCCCTGGCTCGCCTCCACGGAGGAGATGTCAGCTTCTTATCTCGTGAAGGTAAAGGTAGCCAGTTTACACTACTTCTGCCGCCTAGTCCCCCGAAAACAGGCTTTTCTGACCCAGATGTGGGAATCAGGGAAGACGAACAGATGCAACACCAAAAGACACGGGAAAACCCTGTGGCAGATCGTCAGCGTATCAGTACGCCCACACAGCATCATCTTCCTAGTTCGCAACGGTTGGTGTTGGTAGTCGAGGCAGTAGCCCGATATATTGAAGACTTGACCGAAAAACTCAAAGGTTTAGGATATCGGGTAGTGATTGCGCGATCAGGGACAGAAGCAGTCGAAAAAGCTCGGCGCTTGCAACCAATAGCGATATTTTTGAATCCGTTACTACCCCTGCTATCAGGCTGGGATGTGCTAACTTTACTGAAATCTGACAGCGCAACCCGTCATATATCTGTAATTGTGACAGCGACGGCAGCCGAAAAGGAGCAAGCATTTGCTAACCGAGCCGATGGTTTCTTAAGTTTGCCAGTAGAGCATCAGGTATTAGCACCAGTTCTAGAAAAATTATGTGCTGCACAAGCAGTTTTGCAGCTAGGGTTAGACAATAGCGCAATTATCCCAACTAAGACTCCACTGCGAATTCTCAGGTTGGTGAATCCCCATTTGGAATCGGTCAATCCCCACCCCTCACTTCAAGAACACCGGGTGATTGAAGTAGATGACCTAGATCAGGCAGAACTCTTGGCGCGAGTATGGCAGTTTGATGTAATTTTGTTAGATGTCGAAAGTACCACTGCCCAAATTTATCTGCAACAACTAATTGGGCATCCACGTTTGGCGGCTATACCACTGGTTACTTGCGATGTTGCAACCACACTAATAGCTTCTAAAATACCAGGGTTATCTGTATTTCCTTACTTAACACCATTTCCTAAAGACAAGAGCAGTCGCACCGAGAAAACAGATGCCTTACTATCAGTACTGCAAATTGCTTCTGGTATTTGCTGCCCTGCCAACATATTGGTAGTAGATTTGACAATGCTGCGTGATTTTCCACAGGGAAGACGTAAGCAAGTTAAGGGTTATCAGACTGAAAAAAATTGCTCAATTAGTAGTGAAACTGCTAAACGGGGGTCTGAATGGTTCCAAGCTTTAATTCAGTATCTACAAACAGCAGGCTTTAAAGCAGCGATCAGTCCCTGTTGGGCAGAAGTGTTACAACAAATTCGCCACCAAAGCGTTGACTTGCTGCTAATTTGTTTAGGAGAATCTGCTATCCACAAAGACGTGCTAAAAGCACTAAAAACATTGGGAGATTCGCCTGACAAGTTACCACCAATTTTGGTACTCAATCAGCGATTAAATCGCCCGGAAACTATTTCCCAGCCTGGGGTAGCTTACGAGAAAATTGACAAGCAGAAGAAGAGTGGTTTGGAATCTATAGAAACTGTTGTAGGTGCGATCGCTACCCAAATATTACCGCGATCAATATCAATGGAAGACCTCTTAAACCAAATCAATCGAGCTTTAGCTGTCAACGGTTACAATCACAAGTGTTAATGGGGAATGGGGAAGAGGCAGAGGGGCAGAATTAATAACCAATGCCCAATGCCCAATTATGATATATCCATTTTTTCATTTTTCTTTTTCTTAAAAGGAATTCTCACCAAGTTATAAGCACCCTTGGTTGATAAACTCTTGTAATCATCTGGCTGTAAGTCCATTTGTAAAAACTTTTTCTGTTCAGCCAACAGCAGCACTGAGGGAGGTTTTAGTCCTTTGGCAGCCTGGTTTTTAATATGCTCTACAGCCTGTTGGGGAAATCCTAAATAATTTACATGAATGTGGCTGTAAAAGACTACACTAGGCTTTTTGAAGCCAAGCATGATCAATTCTTCATCTGGTTGTTTTGCTTGTAGAATGACCGCAGACAACTCCCTTAAGGGTAATTGACGTTCTCGATCAATAAAGAACGAAGTAGGCGTTAAGACAAAAATTAGAAACGCCACAAACCCTAATAAATTAATACTGTTAATGTAGTTCCAACGGCGACTCAGTAATAAACCTGCAACCAAAATAGCACAAACCAGCCAAATTACGGCGGCTATTAGTGGTAAACCAGATCGTTGAATTAATTCGTGGAAGTTACTTATAGCTGGATCAGTACCTAATATGTGACTGATGTTAAACAGTGCTGTTGCCAAAAATGATAAAAACACTACATTCACCCAACCACTCCAGAGGAGTAAGGGGGGGACAGAAGAAGACGCTGGGAGATGATTAAATCCTCTCTCCGTGTCTCCGTGTCCTTGTATAGCAGTGTCATTTAGATCATCCGTTTTTGGTAAAAGGTCGCTCCACAACAGGGTTACCAGGATTGCCGCTGCTGGCATTAAAGGCAAGACGTAACTAGGGAGTTTGGTAACAGCAATGGTGAAAAAGCCAAAGACGCTAGCAAACCAGAACCAGGCAAATAAACCAAACTGCTGAAAACGTTCAAGGGATCGCCAGTGCGATCGCTGCCAAAACTTTAGTCTTACTATAGAGACTGGTAAATACACTGAGTAGGGCGCAAAACCCAGCAGCACGACTAAAAAGTAAAAATACCAAGGTGCTGAGTGACCGTTAACTACTTCTGTAAAGCGATCCAGGTTGTGATAACCAAAAAAGGAGTTAATGTAATTCCAGCCATTGCGCGAAATTACTAAAGCATACCAGGGTACTGATAAACCTAAAATTATCAGTATACCCATGAGAAAGCGCATTTCTCGCAACACCTCTCGAAACTTTCCCACATAAAGCAAAAAGGCTGCAACAATTAGCCCTGGTAAAACAATTCCCACTGGGCCTTTAGTCAAAATTGCACCTGCAATCAGCACATAAAAAGCTAAGTACCACTTATTAGGCAATGGGGCACTTGTACTGAGCATCTCGTCTTCTCTACGAGACGCTACGCGTAGCTTGCTTCCCCGTAGGGGTACGCTCGATGGAGCCGAAGCCGTTGGTGCAGCCTCTGCAAGAGTTGTATTGGTTATTAATTCTGCTCCCCTGCTCCCTTGCTTTCCTGCGTACCCTAGAAAGAAACATAACAAAGCTGATGCCATACATCCAGTGAGCAGCATATCAGAGACACCCGTCCTCGCCCAAATAATAGTTTCGGGATTGAGTGCCATGAGCGCTACTACCATAAAAGATGTTAAATAGCGGCGAGTAGGACGTGAAACTTGCTCTAATTCGTCTTGTTTAGCCGTATACCACTGGATGGTATAAAAAGCTAAACAAATTAAGCCTAAGGCTGCGATCGCTGAAGGAAGGCGTACTGCCCACTCATTCACCCCAAAAATTGCATAGGCGATCGCCTGACACCAGTAAACTAAAGCAGGTTTATCGAAACGAGTGTCACCATTAAAAAATGGGGTAATCCAATCACCTGTGACGAACATCTGGCGGGAAGCTTCGGCAAATAGCGGCTCTGTCTCATCAACCAAGCCAGTGTTGCCCAAATTCCACCCAAAAGCTATCCAGCCAATCAATATCAACCACAAAATCGACACAGTTACACCAAGGGCTGGATTCTTTGCTATTTTGTTGAACCACTGATCAACAGTGTGCTTAACACTCAATTTCATTCTCATTAGTCAATAGTCAACAATCACTAATCAATAGTCGTTGATTATCTATCTTTTGTTCTTCGGAGTTTTAAATTCAACAATTTTCTTCTACTCAGTACTCTACACTTTTTCCCGTTCAGTAACGACAGTTGCTCCAAGTCACTAAAAAAAGTTCTCCAACACACTAGTACACTATGGCGTTTACCTAGCTTAGACAAGGGGATTTTGCCCCTTGTCTAAATCCTTTGTCTGGGTGATGATAGCTGAATTTACGCGCTTGCCGGACTATTTCTTCAGTACTACTGAATATCAATTATGGACTCAGCACTAGTTGCCATTCTCTGTTTTGGGAATTCCACTTGGGTAATTGAGTTTCCCCAACAACATAGGGGCCCCAATAACGACGGGAGCCATCTTGTGCAAAAGCAACTAAAATATCTCCCTTCTCCAGCTTTAAATTATTCTGAGGTAGGGATAGAATCAGTCCCTTATCACTACCTTCTTGGGGAGCAAAATCCCAATGTGCCGGTACATCATAGTTAATCTGTTTAGTACTAGAGCCTTTTGCTACCGACTGTCGCGCCAGTAGAGCTAGCCGCACAGGCTGATTTGTTTGATTGCTCATTCGCAAAGTCCCTTGATCCTTGACTTTGCTGGCTGATTTCTCACGATCTGCCAAGACAGGATGAGTATTCTCTTTACTGCTATGTTCTACTTGATTGGTTAGGGTTGCTCCTGGAGTAGATAGGCTAGCGGAAATACCTTTTTCAGGTGAAACGGGTGTAGACGAAGTTGTTTCCAACTGGGTAGTTTCAGTTGGCAGTTGTGAAGATGTATCTGGGTTTGTAGACTCTAAGGATACGCTCACTCCAAAGCATCCCATTAGAGTAACAAGCAGTCCCAAGCAACAAGCTGTAACACCGACGTTGCGATACACTGAAGATTTCATATTGATAATTTTTAGAAATAAATATTTTGTCTAAGCTTGACCAAATAGTAGCCTATTATCACGAAAGGCAATCATAAAAAGTGGCCTAATATAGACTTTCCTAAAATTAAGGATACCAATGTATTATAAGTATCATTTTGAGTAGAAAATATTCGGAGTAAATTATTTCATTGATGAAAAATAATGAGTATAAACACTTACTATTTTGTATCTTGACGTAGGCTTAGATAAAAACAAGAAAATTAGAAACCGAGCCAGTCAATTCATTTGGATAAAAAAATCAAAGCTTCCTAAAACCTCTAGCCGCCTCAACAAAGCGTCCTTTGCCAAACCTTAGATAAATCTAAGATGTATATTTCATGTTGCGTTATAAGAACCACCCTTTTAAGGACATGTACTTCCCTAAAAATGATCGGATGTGCAAATTTAAATCAATACTGGAAGCCCAGCACATATCTATAATATTAACAAACAAGCTTTGGTTAAAACCAATATCCTCTTTGAATATAAAGATATTTCAAGATATCTTGACTTTTCCCCAGAAGTCTATCTGATGCAAAACACTCGTCTGAATAACTTGTTGGATGCCATTGCTAGACGCTTGGGGCAATGGTTTTTAAATCCTTGGCGGCGACTATCGTTGCTGATAATTAGTTTTTTATTCGGTTTTTTTCTGGGAAACGCAGTTTCCACTACAGCTGGTCAACAAGGTGTATTAGACATTGTGGTAGCTGCTTTTTTAGTACTGCTGACAGAAATTACTAGTAGGATATTTTATAGTCGCAGCTTTTTGGAAAAGCGATCACTCTTGGTGGACTCACTGAATCTCCTCAAAATTGGTTTCATCTACAGCTTGTTTCTCGAAGCCTTTAAGCTGGGATCGTAGTGAGATACGGAATTTATGAATTTGTGGGTGGATGAAATTTTGGCAACGGATGCAGTAGGGGAAACTTGGCAGCGCAAAGCAACAGAAGCAGCGCTGGCAGATACGTTAAGGGCTAAAGCTTTTGGGATCACGCCGGAAAATGTCGATGAAGTGATCGAAAAGCGATCGCATTTACTAAAATCTGTCTTCCCAGCCTTTAGTCAATTCTGCCTAACTAACCTCCAGATAGAACCCCATAAAATGTTACAGGTATTATGGGACTTGTGGCTTCCTTTGGGGATCAAACTCGCATCGCAGCGCCAACAGTTGGGACGCCCCCTGATTCAGGGAATATTGGGAGGACAAGGGACTGGAAAAACCACAATATCCAATGTTCTCAAGTTGATTCTCAATCAGTTGGGATACCGGACTCTGAGTTTGTCATTAGATGACTTGTATAAAACTTACAGCGATCGCTTGGTTTTAACACAGCAAGATCCCCGCTTGATTTTGCGCGGCCCACCAGGAACCCACGATGTAGATTTAGGCTTAAATGTACTAGATCAAATCCGTCAGTTGCAAAGTCCAGTTATGGTTCCCCGCTTTGATAAATCTGCCTATGGAGGCGCTGGCGATCGCACGACTCCAGAAATCGTAACAGATATAGATATTGTACTATTTGAAGGTTGGTTTGTGGGTGTGTGCCCAATTGAGCCAGATGTATTTGATACTGCACCACCGCCAATTATCACAGATGAGGATAGAGCATTTGCCCGTGATATTAATCTTCGCCTCCACGATTATTTACCACTGTGGGAGCGATTAGATAGCTTAATTGTGCTATATCCCACCGATTATCGCTATTCTTTGGAGTGGCGCAAACAGGCGGAACAGCAGATGATTGCTGCGGTTAAATCGGGTATGAATAGTGCAGAGATAGAGAAATTTGTCAATTATTTTTGGCGATCGCTTCACCCGGAATTATTCATCAAGCCGTTGGTAAAAAATGCAACAGCAGTTGATTTAGTAATTGAGATTCATGCTGATCATAGTTTTGGTAAAGTGTATTGCGATCGGACTAATTCATAATACTCACCAAAGGTGAAAAGCAAGCTACGTATATTAATCCTCAAGAAACTCCTTTTTAACTTCGTGACTCTGTGTTCTCTGTGCCTCTGTGGTTAAATAAAAAACTTTTGAACCGCACAGACGCAGAGAAGCCAATGCGCCCTTGCGGTTCCCCGATTTGAAGCAACTGGCGCGGCACAGAGAGAAAAAGAGATGTTAAAAGTTTATTAGCTAAGCCTTCTTTTAACTTCTTCAGCCAAATCTACCAGTAGCACTTCTACTTGCTGACCTGTTTTCAAATCTTTCAGCGAGGACTTTTGTGCTGCTGCTTCTTCAGAACCAATAATTACGCAAAATTGAATTCCTTGTTTATCGGCTAGCTGAAATTGTTTACCCAAGGGACGCTTATCAAAGTTAGTGATAACATTAATTCCAGCCTGACGCAGATTTTGCGAAACTTTTAAATAAGTTGGCATTAAATCTTCTTGCATATTCACTACCATTACCTGGGCTGGTGTAGCAGCTAAAGTACCAAGAATACCAGCTTTGAGTAAACGACTAATTAAGCGAGTTAAGCCGATAGAAATGCCTACACCAGGCATTTTTTCACCCAAAAATACCCCGACTAATTCTTCATATCTCCCGCCAGAACAAATACTACCTAATGCTTCATGTCCTAATAAAGTTGTTTCGTAAACTGTGCCAGTATAGTAATCAAGACCACGGGCAATGGATAAATCAATACAGAAACGATTTTCGGCAACTCCGAGATGACGCACGCCTGCAATTACTGTTTCTAATTCGCTAATTCCCAGACTTAATAGCTCGGTTTCTTGCAGGTTTTGTGCGAGGTGATTAAGCTTATCTAATACTTCATCAATAGAACCATCAATTTTAATAAAATCAATAATCTTTTGAGTTTGTTCTTCTGAAACTCCCTGGTTCTCTAAATCTTGTTTTACTTTACGTTCACCAATTTTTTCTAGAGTATCGATGATGCCAATACAGGATTTAATTTGATTTTCAGCAATTCCCACGGACTTAAAGAAACCTGTAAGAACTTTGCGATTATTGATGCGAATCAGAAAATCACCAATATTAATTGCTTCAAATATCTCAGTGATAATTGCAGGCATCTGAGCATCATAGAGCAAGCTGAGTTCACGCCGAGCGACTACATCAATATCACACTGACGAAACTGACGAAAACGCCCATCTTTCGCGCGTTCTCCCCGAAAAACTACATCCATTTGATAGCGAGCAAAGGGAAAGGTTAACTCATTCAGATGACGGGCAATATAAGCCGCTAAAGGAACTGTTTGATCAAACTTTAAAGCTCTTGCTTCCGAACCAGTTTCACCCGATTTATCTCTCTCAGCTTGTCGATTTGGTGGCAGAATGGGATCAATGCCATAAATGATATTGTCGCCTTGATTCCCTTTAGCTTGCAGCACTTCTAAACGTTCTACAGCAGGTGTTTCGATGGGCGTAAATCCATAGCTTTCAAAAACTCTACGGATAATATCTAGTAAATATAATTCTAGACGCTTTTCATTAGGCAGAAATTCTGGAAAACCGCTAGGAGTAGAAAAGTTTATTTTGTCACCTTTTGCCATGCGTGTACCTTACTAATCTAGTGGGGTGCATTAGGACATTAGTCCTAATGCACCGAAAATCTAAGATGGTGCGTAAAAGAGCGGCATAACACACCCGACAAAACTACTGGAGAATAAAGAAATGAGTGCTTATCTCTGAGGGGATGAATTACTATTTTAGCCGTTCTTCTTGAATTAGGGTGCGTTGAAAGATTTGATTGTTCTTAAACCAATGCCAAGTGCGGGCACGATTGTTATTGTCAGGACTAATGTAGATCATTTCATATATGGTCATTTCTGGGTTTGTCTTATAAGAAAACCACAAAATAACAACTGAATCATCTACTTCCCAAGCTTTTCCTTGAATGCGATCGGTGTCAAACCAGAGCTTATTATCTTTATAGCTTCCTGGAAATTCATACTCTTCTCGTTTACCATCAGACCAATTGTAGCGATTGATTTGGTAGTAGGGATGAGGGCCATTTTCTGGAAATTGACAAGTTAAGTGAGACTCATTCTTATCGAGGATTTTTCCTGTTGTATCAATTAATGTATAAGTTCCTACCCAATCTCCTTGATGACGGGCAAGTACGGGCATTCCTTCTCGAATATTAGACATTGCAATTCACCTCTCAACAATCGTAGGTAAGGCACACAAGACAAGGTAAAAACAACAGTTTGAGCGGGTTAGAGGATGTTTTAAAAGTGGTGGCTGATGTATCAAAAACTTTAGATCCTTTTAAATCCACGCCACTTGTTCATGGAAAAAACCCCTCTGAGCGACTGGCTGTCTTTAAAAAAGAGGACTTTGAGAAGGTTATTCCCCCTTTAAAAGGAAGGTAGGGAGGATCTCGATACAACTGTAGACTTTCTAAACATCCTTTAAGCACTGCTCACCCTACAAAAACTGCTGAATGTTAGCATTGGCATTGTAAGTCAATGCATTAACATTGTAAGTCGATGCAATGCCATTGTGAGCCGATGCAATCGCATTGTAAGTTGATGCATTAACATTGTAAGTTGATGCATTAACATTGTCAGTCGATGCAATCGCATTGTCAGTTGATACAATCGCATTGTCAGACGATGCATTACACCACTTCTAAAAACTTACTTCCTGTTTTTTGACAGTATTTATGCTTCATTATCAAACCACCAAGGGTCATTAGTAGCGTTAGTTTTGATCAAAATAGCTTTTTTTCGCATGAACCGTTTCAACGCTGCCGCACCCATGCGTGACCCTCCCAAACCAGAGAATTTAAAGGCGTTTTTCTCTCCCTCGTGCATGAGTGCGGTGAGTGCAGCATCGTTGATACTAATAGCACCCGCATCTATTTGGTGGGCAACTTCTAAGGCTTCTGCTTCTGAGGCAAACACAGCAGCACTTAATCCATAAATTGAGTCATTCGCCAAAGACACCGCTTCCTCTACTGTGGAAAAAGGCATCACTGGCATAATTGGGCCAAAAGTCTCTTCTGTCATTAGTTTCATGGAATGATTAACTTGGGTGAGAACTGTCGGACGACACCACCAACCTCCACCTAAGTCTTCAATTACACCGCCGCAGTGAATTACTGCTCCCTTTTCAACTGCATCTAGGAGATGGTCGCTAATAATTGCTGCTTGTCTTTCGGCGATAATCGGGCCAATTTCTCCACTTTCGACTGTAGGGTAGGCTAGCTGAAGGCGATAAGCTTTGGCTACTAGTTGATGGTAAAACTTTTCAAATATCGATTCAGCAACATAAATTCGCTCAATTGATAGGCATGACTGTCCGGTGTTGACGACGGAACCCCACAATATTGCTGAGGTTGCTAATTCTAAATTGGCTGATTCTAAAATGATCGCAGGATCTTTTCCTCCTAATTCCAAAAAAGCTGGAATAAACTGTTTAGCAGCCGCTTCTGCCACTTTTCTCCCTGTGGCCACACTGCCTGTAAAACATACCAAATCTACATTTTCAATCAAAACAGATCCGGTTGCGCCTGCTCCTTCAACAAAAGTTAAGACCTCACGCAATTTGGGAACGGCGTTGAGTGCTGTTGTCAGTGGTGCTACGAAGCGGGGAGCGATTTCACTGGGTTTGACAATGACGGCACAACCAGCCAGCAATGCCGGAATGGTATCAATGGTAGACAGCAACAGCGGAAAATTCCACGGGCTAATTACCCCAACTAGGGGATAAGGAACAGATGCTTGTTGCAAGGCGATAAACGGAATTGCTGTATTTTTTGCAGATTCTTGCAGCAACTCCGGTGCTAACTTACACCAGCGATCGATGCTAGAGAGGAAAGAATCTATTTCTAGTACTGAGGTTGATAATCTTCCAGTATCATTTACTAAAGCTTCCGTGAGGCGATCGCGTCCAGATAATATCGCTTCTTTCCACTGCTGTAAGGCTTCAATTCTCCCCTCTAAACCCAACTGCTGCCAGCGAACCTGCGCCCTACGGGTGCGCTTACATTGCTGTGCCAGCAGCCTTGGGGGCGGCGGGATAATTACGTAGTCAAATTTGCCAGTTCGGGGATTGCGGACTTCTATTGGTTTTGTCATTAGTTATTAGTCATTAGTTATTAGTCATTAGTCATTAGTCACCATGCCTAATGCCTAATGCCCAATTCAAATGATCCCCAGTTTGGCTAACCGCTCAATGGTGGCTTGCTGCGTTTGGAGGAAGTGTTTGCGGTCTACTTCTCCCTCCAGCATAGTATTAGCGGGGTAAAAGTGTGACTGGCTGTAACTTTCGGCGTATAGCTCAAACCGCTGGCGTGCAAGTAAATTATTTAACCCCGGTCGGCGGCGATCGCGGCGTAATGCTCCTAAATCAATCTCTGCAAATGCTGCCATGCTCTCGCCTGCGCCTGTTTCTGCTAAAACGATTCCGCGATAGTCAATTATTTTAGAACCACCATCAGCCGAAGCAATGGGGATGGCAATATTAGCGATGCCTGCGGTATTGGCTGAAACTACGTATACCATATTTTCGACGGCGCGAGTGATTTTTGCCGCGTCTTTGGGGGCGAGGTTTTTGTTATACACTTCCGAGGTGGGATGCACAAAAATCTCCGCTCCTCGCATCGCCAGACACCGCGCCACTTCTGGATATAAAATTTCTTCTGATGCTAAAGCTGCCAAATTACCGATCTCCGTTTTGGCTACGGGGAAAACTCCCTCTAAACCATAGCAGTCAAGATACTTATCCCAAACATCATGGGGTGTGGGAGCAAACAAGGAATTCAGCCGCCGATACCGCAAGACGATTGAGCCAGAGGAGTCAAGAATAAAGCAGGTTTGGAAGTACAATCCGGGAAAGTTGGGATCAACTTCGTAAGCGTTACCAGCCAAAAAGATTTTATGCTTTTGGGCAATTTTACCAAGTGCCTCATACTCAGCACCAGCCATCTCCACACCAGCTTTTTCTGCCCAACCGAAGAGAGAATCTCCCATCGGGAAACCAGTGAGGAAATATTCTGGCAGTACAATTAAACGACAATCAAAGCCAATGAAAGCGATACTGGCAGCAATTTGTTGAGCTAGGCGATTGATGGAGTTTTGCATAAGCGATCGCGCTTCGTGGCGATCGCTTGCTTGGTTGACTGCATGGCAGGTAACTTGGAGTGCCAAGGCCCGGAATGAGTTGAGATTATCGGTGTTATTATCCAAAATTCCTCACCAATTCTATATAATGTGATCGCCACGAAGCGCGATCGTACAAGTTTATCTGTCAATTCAGATCAAAACATCTGTGCGTAAGTTATAGTCTTTGGTCTTGTGATAACTGTACCAGCAAGGATAATTAGATTGTTTAAATCAGGTTGCTACTTAATTGTTGTTTGCTTCTCCTGTCTTTGTATAAACTTAATTTAAATAAAGAACTCCAGGTAGAAGAGAGAATGTCAAATTTCCCTGATCGCACAGAGTCAAACACCGATAAAGTCTTACTCATCGGAGTTACTGGCGGCACAGGTGGAAATGTCGTCAAGGGATTTCTGGAACAGGGAGTTACCAACCTGCGAGTCATCACTAGAGAAATTGACCTTAATCGTCCAACTCTTGCAAAGCTCAACGATGCCAAAGTTGAACTGGTAAAAGCCAACCTCGACGATGAAACCTCACTCATAGCAGCCTTTACAGGGATTTCGGCTATTTACTGCCACGCTACTTCTGCGGACTCCACTAAAATTGACCCCCTAGAAGTGGAGAGGGCAAAGCGAGTTGCACAAGTTGCAAAGCTTGCTGACATCAAACACTTTGTCTACAATTCCGCAGGTGGGGCGGACAGGAATTCCGGAATCCCCCGCATTGAGCAAAAGTACCAAGTGGAGCAAATTCTCAAAGAAGCTGGCTTACCGACTACTATGTTGCGAGCTTGTTTGTTTATGGAGGAGTTCTGGAAGAAGTATACACGACCTTCTATCCTCAAAGGTAGTTTCCCATTTTCTATTCAGCCAGATAAGCCCCTTCATCTAATTACAACGAAGGACATGGGCCGCGTTGCTGCCTACGTAATTAAACATCCCACCAAGTATATTGGTCAAGAAATTGAGCTAGCTGGCGATGTGCTGACTCCTCTTCAGATGGCAGAGGCATTCTCCCAAGCGCAGGGGATGAAAGTTGTCCACAAAGAGACACCCGCCTGGATTTTCTTACTCTTGCTACAAAGGGAACTGTTCGATTTGATTCAGTGGTATCGCAAACAAGGTTATCAAGCCGATGTCCAGCGTTTACGAGAAGAGGAGTTTCCTGGACTTTTAACCACATTTAGGGAATTTCTAGCAGAAACCAACTGGGCAAATGCGGAACTCACCTACGAGAGTCTGTGACCGGACTAGTAAACTGTGGCGAAAGTTTGCCTACCTTTAACAAGTTGCTCAGAGCAACTTGTTAGCCCCAAATTTTGTTAATTGAGATGGTGGCGTTATTTTTGCCGTGTTGTACTAGTGATATTTTAATGATTTCAACGTCAACTGGGTTTTGAAGTCAAATGTTCCAGTTCTGAAGGGGATGTTTGAGCTTCTGAAGTCCAAGTTTCGAGTTCACACACAGGGTCATGGGGATTGGAAGGCGATCGCTGCTTGAAAAAACTAAACTAAGATTTTCCCCTTTCAAAAGGTGGGTAGCATATAGTTTATTCTTTTACAATTATTGTTTACTTGCACTTCCTTATCTTCTCAAGTGTAAGTAGATTGCTTTAGTTCTTCATCATTATTATTTTAGGCAGTTTCTCACAGCAGAATTACTGCAATGTGTATCAGTCGATGATTCCTCATTTAGATGTCTTTGCCCTTATTAAATACCTAAATAATAACACTTAAAACTTATAAAAGCTATGTGTTATTATATATATTGTGAAAATAAAAATAATTTTTTTGGTAAATATAGACAAATTAGAAGAAAAAGAAATATTAATAAGTTAGTTCTTTTGTTACAAATAGACATATGGCTTTTGATTTAGATGAAATTGTTCAACTAAATATAGCTCAAATGAATTTAAATGAAGTACATTCAGTAGTATTTAGTTTACATAAACCTAAAATTCCTTTTGTAATTTGGTTACTAGAGAACCCTAATAGTCTATTGGCGTTACCTGGAAAATTTAGTCTGCGCCATCATGATTATATTCACATACTTTTAGGTAGAGGTATTTCTCCTCAAGATGAAGCTTTTGTAATTGGATTTACAATGGGTAATGACTTAAAAACTAATAAACTACATTTATTAATCTATAAATTTTTTGCTAAATTTATATATCCATATCCTTATAATTTTTCTACCTCAGATTTAATAATTTTTAATTTAGGTTTGATATATGGCAAAAGCATTAAAGTAAAACAAATAAATGAAATTGACTTTGTAATTTATAAAAATGAAACTGTAGAATATTTGAGAAACTTTTTTGGGATTAATACTAAGCATATAAAATTTATGTAATCGGATTAAATTTGGTTACTATCTACTTTTAATATAATATCTAAAGAATACTATTAAAATGCACCTACCTGATAAAGTAAGATTCGTTGCCTCTCAACTAGTAACTGTAACAGTACTGCTGACATTACTCTTATTTCTTCCTCAAATTTGGCTCAACTGGCAAGCATATTATAACTTCAATAGTATTACTAAACATGAATTTAAACTACAAACGCTGAGTGATGAAATTACTTATCTTGATGAAGTATTAACGATGTCAGCCCGCATGAATGCTGCTACAGGGAACTATAGTTGGGAGGAACGATATCGCCAATTTGAACCTAAACTTGACATTGCTATTAAAGAATCTATTAAACTGGCTCCTCAAGCATATAAAAATGAGGATGCTAAAAAAATTGATGTAGCTAATCAGCGCTTGGTTACAATGGAATATGAATCTTTTTAATTAGTTAAGAAAAATCACAAAGATACAGCACAACTACTACTTTCCAACCGCGAATATGAAACTCAAAAGCACATTTATGCTGACGGTGTTGCCAAAAGAAACCGTAATATCTCACTTGAGTTACAGCAGAAAGTTGATGAATATTACAAAAGAATGTTTTGGGCAGTTTTAGAATCTATTATAAGTTTAACAATGCTGATTCCGGCATGGCTTTTAGTATTGCATTTATTGCAGCAATACTTAAAGGCTAAAAAAATTGCCCAAGCCGCTTTAGAAGAAGCAAATTGTAAGTTAGAAATGCAAGTAGCAGAGAGAACGGCAAAATTAAAATACAAAAATTTTCAACTAAAACAGACACTGCAACAATTGCAATCCACTCAAGTACAACTTATTCAAACTGAAAAAATGTCCTCATTAGGTCAGTTAGTTGCTGGTGTTGCTCATGAAATTAATAATCCAGTTAATTTTATTTCTGGTAACCTGCTCCATGTTAAAGAATATAGTCTACAATTACTAACCTTAATTAAACTCTATCAGCAAGAATATTGTAATTCTAATCCAGAAATAACTAGTCTGATTAAAAAGATGGATTTAGAGTTTATTATTGATGATATGCCGAAAATCTTATCCTCAATGGCAGTTGGTACTGAGCGCATTTGCGAGATTGTGCTAACTTTACGTAACTTCTCGCGTCTTGATGAAGCAGAAATGAAACCTGTTGATATTCATGAAGGAATTAATAGCACACTATTAATTTTACAGCATCGTTTCAAAGAAAAGCATAAACAGCAAGAAATTGCAATAATCAAAAATTATGGTAATTTGCCTCTTGTTGAATGTTATGCAGGAGGATTAAATCAGGTATTTATGAATATCTTCAGTAATGCTATTGATGCTTTATATGAACGGGAAGCAGAGTGTTTAAAAGGAGAGGTTAAAAAACACCATAATTCTATTATTATCCATACTCAAATTACAAATGAAGAGTGCGTGATTAGTATTAAAGATAATGGACCAGGAATAACCGAGGAAGTTAAGACTAGATTGTTTGACCCTTTCTTTACTACTAAACTTATAGGTAAAGGTACTGGCTTAGGATTATCTATTAGTTACCAGATTATAGTAGATAAGCATAAGGGAAAAATCAACTGTATTTCTGCACCTGGTAAGGGTACAGAGTTTGTGATTGAGATTCCTATCAAGCAGACACGGTAAGTAACTATATTAACACCAGATAGCAGGTCTAAATGATGCTGAAACTCTGGGCATCTACCATATCTCCCTAAGAATTACTAATAGAAAATCCCCGACGCGTAGGTTTAAGACTAGCTAACTCTACCTGAAAACTTACCTTGTCGCTCATTTCCCTACTTTTCGCTTCCAAAGTCCACTTACCAGGACGCAGATACCAAAATAAAGAATTAGCTGAGTTTGTATCTAACTTTTCACCATTCAGCCACCACTCTACAGGCGCAAATTTATTTCCCGCTAACTTAAATTCGAGTTTTTGCTTCGCTTCTTCACCTGGATACAGTAAGAATAAATCGCCATTATGCGGAGATAAAATTCTCAAATTGGTAGAAGTAAAATTTGATTGCTGTTGTTTTGCCAACCACTCATCATACTCTGGTGGTAAATTGAACTTGTTTTCTCGTTCATAAGCAATTTTATCTTCTGGATAGAAATATTCCTGCACTACTGAGGTACAATCTGGTGTTGGTCGTAACCCAGAAATTGCACAAACAGGTAATTGCACTAAACCTTCTGGGGGTGGAAAACCTGCTGGTTCTTGATGTTCGTGCAGGTGTAACATAATCCGATTCCACAAAGGTGCTGCCCCTGTAACGCCTGAAACTTGTCGCATCGGTTCACCGTTGAAATTGCCTACCCAAGTAGCGACGGTGTAATCTGTGGTAAAGCCAACTGTCCAAGTATCACGAAAATTGGAAGAAGTGCCAGTTTTAACAGCAGAAGGAAAGGGTAAATTTAACACAGAGTTTACACCAAACGCTGTGGCACGAGCATGGCTGTCACTTAACATGTTGGTAATTAATTGCCATATCGTCGTCGAATTTTGGGAAAAGTTGTAAGGAGGGTCTCCCTCCGTAGCAAACTTTTCAAGACGGATTTTAGATTTGGGATTTTGGATTGGGGAATTGGAAAATGTGCTTACTAAAGGAATGGCATCTCCAAGTCGTGCCATAGTAACGTAAGCTCTAACTAATTCCCAGAGACTGACTTCGCCACTACCCAAAGTCAAACCTAAACCATAATGTTCTGGTGTTTGATTGAGGTGTTCAAATCCCAGTTGATGTAGTCGTTCTAAGAAAGTTTCCACGCCTACCTTTTCTAATACCCGCACTGCTGGTACATTTAGGGAATTTGCTAAAGCGATTCGCACCCGCACTGGGCCAAGAAAGCGTTCGGTATAATCTGTTGGACTATAAAGTTTTGCGCCGGGAATTGCATAATGGGCGGGTACATCTGCCAAAATGGTATTTGGGTGAATTAAATCTTTTTCTAAAGCTAATTCATACACAAAAGGCTTGAGAGTAGATCCTGGTTGACGTAGCGCCTGCACTCCATCATTGCGTCCCAGTTTTGCTTCATTAAAGTAATCAGGTGAACCGACATAAGCTAAAACTTCACCAGTGCGGTTGTCAATCACCAATGCAGCTGCATCATGGACATTGTTCGCAGCTAAGGAAGAAATTACCTGCTGCACCTGTGCTTCGACAAACTGCTGTAAAGGACGATTTATAGTCGTGCGAATAACGGATTGATCCCCCCTAGCACCCGTTAATAAGGGGGGAACATAGCCCTGCTTTTCAAGGAGGGTTGGGGGAATCTGATTGGCTAACCAAAATAAAAAGTGTGGTGCGGCGATAATTCCCTGTTGGCGAGACTGAAACACAACATTTTCAGTGTGTGTTCGGGCTGCGATCGCTCCACTAATATACTTTTCCTGTACCATCCGATTAAGCACGTATTTTTGCCGTTGCTTCAGCCGTTCCCAATGCTCATAAGGGTTAAAGTATGTGGGATTATTGGGAATAGCAGCCAACAAACTAGCTTGGGCAAGATTCAATTCACTAGCTGGGATAGAAAAATAAGTCCGCGCGGCTGCTTCCACACCATATATATTGCCTCCCATTGGTAGGCGATTGATATATGCAGAGAGGATTTCATCTTTGTTCATCCCTGCTGTTAACCGCCAAGATAGCCAAACCTCACTCACTTTACCAGAGAAGCTGCGAGGGACAGGATCTAACATCCGCGCCAATTGCATGGTAATTGTGGAAGCACCGGAAACAATTCTTTTCGCATGGATGGCTTCTTTACTGGCGCGGACAACTGCTTTCATATCCAACGCCCCGTGATCGTAAAAGCTGCCATCTTCGGCAGCTAAAATAGCATGGATAAACTGGGGAGAAACCTGATTTAGTGGTATTACTGATGTATGCTCTTGGTCACGGGTGAGCAGTGTTCCTAATGGTAAACCATTGCGATCGCTAAATTGCATTGCCAACTGATTTTGGGCAATATCTGCGGCACGAAGGGGCGCAAAATAAGGTAGTAAGCGTACCGCTAGACATATGAGCAGCCCAGCTAAAATAACTTTACTAGTTTTACGCAGTTTGTGCTTAATTTTGGTTAGCGATCGTGAAATTAGTTTCATCAGGGAATCCCCTGTTTAAGAAAACTTACCTTAATTTTCCCGCCGACTTACTTACATCTACATCAGTAAATATCTTAAATCCTTAATAATTCATTTTTACTAACTTAGCAAATCTAAATTAATATTTGCGAAATTTAAATACTTCTTTATAGTTAAGAATTGTAGTTATTTTTTGGAACAATCACACTGAATTAGCTATCTATGTAAATAAACATAATCAAATTTAAATTTTGAGTATAAATAGCTAGTCAATGGGCGGATTTTATTAGTGTTGGCATTGCTCACTTAATGAGGGAGTGTAAACTTTTGTTAGCCATAATTTGTGAATTTTTAATTTTGAATTACTAAAAAGATGATTATCAGAGTTCTGCTGCGTTTCCACCATAAGATTATCTATCGCGTCCTTGGCGTCTTTGGCAGTTTGTTAAAAAAAATTAGCCGTTCTTCGAGCCGGAAGAGAACAATACAGTTTCTTTTTATCTTTACATTTATACTAGCGATCGCAGGGTGTAATTTTTTTGGTATCAACTCAAGTAAAGAACAACTACCAACAGTTTCCCCACTCATACCGCCGAAATTACCAGACTGGATTGAACAAATTAGTCCCATTGGGGATGCAAAATCTCTTAACCAAATCCGCATCCGTTTTAAAGAAGCTTTAATACCAGTTGAAAGTCTTGATAGCCCAGAACAGCAAAAGTTGTTACAAAAATTTGCGTTTTCGCCGCCTTTACCCGGTCAATTTCGCTTTTTAACACCGCGAATGGTAGGTTTTCAAGCTGAAAAAGCATTGCCAATAGCGACAAGATTTCAAGTCACTCTCAAAGCAGGTTTAGTTGATTTAAAAAATCATCGCCTAGACAAAGATTTACCTTGGACTTTCAATACCGAATCTATTAATCTGACTAATTTACCCGGTGTCAATCCCATTGAGAAGGCTGATGTTGAACCAATTGATTTACAACAAAAGTTACAGTTTACTTCAAATGTAGAATTAAATTTAGCTTCTGTACAAGAACATTTACAGTTAATTCCTGAAGGAAAAAATCAAGGTACAGGTTTTAAAGTTGAATTAAACAAAGAAGAAAAACCATTAAAAGAAGAAAATGAAGACCCTTTAGAAAAATTTGACCCTTCAGCACGTAATTGGATTTATAATCTCATTCCACAGCAAAATCTCGAAAAAGCAACCCGTTATCGCCTGGTATTTACTCCAGGAATACGTCCTGCTTATGGCAATCTCCCTACAGAGAAAGAATTTGCCACTAAGTTAGCAACTTATTCGCCTTTGGCATTTCAGAAAATTAACTTTTATGGACAGCCAGATGCAGGGGGAACCTATGGACGATTTCTTAAAGGCAGTCCACAGCTAGAATTTAATAATGTCTTATTAGCAGATTCAGTTAAAGAAAATATTACCATTAATCCAGCCCCAAAAGCAATTTCGAGAATTCTGCAAGTAAACGATGAAGATAAAATTGTCGGTATCAATCCTTATGCGCTAGAACCTGCCAAGACTTATACAATTACTATAGGTGCTAATCTCAAAGATAAGTTTGGGCAAACTTTGGGTAAACCTGTCACATTAAAATATGATACTGGAGATTTAGCTGGGGATATTTGGGTACCATCAGATTTGAATATTTTCCCTACAGGTAAAGATTTACAGCTAAATATTAGTACAGGAAATCTGCCAGAATCTAAGTATCAAGCAGCTTATCGAGTAGTTAAACCAACAGATTTAGTTTATTTTAATAATAGTAATGATTTATTACCACAACCCTCTGATTGGCAAAGCTTTAAGGTATCAGGTAAGAAAAATCAATCAGTTGATATTGCTGTTCCTCTCCGGAAAAAAATAAGTGCTACTACGGGAATGCTAGCTTACGGAGTGCAAGCCCGGACTAATAAATATCAGGAGAATGGTAAGGAACTATGGCGAGAACCGACAACTTATGGCTTAGTTGAATTAACGAATTTGGGCGTATTTACTCAGTGGTTTCCTGAGTCAGGCTTAATTCGCGTCAATCATCTTACAGATGGTTCACCAGTTAAAGATAGCCTTATTGAAATTTATCAATCAAAATTACAGGCAAAATCTCGCCCCGAATCTGTACCTTGTGCAACGGGTAAAACTGATGAAAATGGAACTTTTAGAATTGTCGGTGAAAGATTACAGCAATGTTATTCTGGAAATGAAACCTCTAGTAAATCACCACAATTATTAGTAATTGCCCATGAAAATCAAGATTGGGCATTCGCAAGAACAGAGGAATATAGCGGCGTTTATGGATATGGTATTGATGCAGGTTGGCAAGTTAGTAAGCCAGAATCACGCGGAGTAATCTTCTCAGATAGACAGTTGTATCAACCAGGTGAAAAAGCTTGGTTAACTGGGTTTGCAGACTACTTACAAAATGGCACAATCCAGCAAGATAAAAATGCTGTTTACCAATTAACTTTGGTAAATCCTGATGGACAAAAGACCAATTTAGGTACGCAAACTACAAATGAATTTGGCACGTTTTCTCTAGAGTTGCCAATTAAGACTACTCAGCGCTTAGGCTACCATACAATCCAGGCGAAAGGGAAAAACGGGCAAGAAATTTCTGGAGAATTTCGGGTAGCTGAGTTTAAGCCACCCAACTTTAAAGTCGAACTCAATTTAGATAAAGAATTTGCTCTCATTGACGAGAAAGTTGATATTAATGCTAAAAGTAATTATTTATTTGGTGCGCCTGTAGAAGGTGGAGAAGCAAAATACTTTATTACTCGCCAGCAGGCTAATTTTATTCCTAAAGGGTGGGGCGAATTTACTTTTGGTAGGCAATGGTTATGGCCTGAGGAAACTCCTACGATATCTAGTGATGTGTTACAAACTAATGCCCAATTAGATGCTAATGGTACAACCAGCCAAACGGTAACAGTGGCTAAGGATTTACCATATCCGATGACTTACCAGGTGGATGTGCAAGTTGCAGATGTTTCTAATCTGTCTGTAGCGAATTCCAAAACTTTTACAGCCTTACCAAGTAATCGCCTTATCGGGTTAAAAAGCAATTTTATCACTGATGCTGGTAAGGTTTTTCCCGTTGAAGTGGTTGTTACTGACCCTACAGGAAAACCGATAACAGGTCAATCGGTGCGTCTGGAATTACAACAGATTAAATATAGTAGTGTCACGCAGTTAGTGGAAGGTAGCCAAACACCAAAAAATCAAGTCGAATATAAGACAGTCGCACAAACAGAAATTACATCTAGTAGCAGTCCACAATCGGTAAATTTAACAGCACCAGAATCTGGTTCATATCGGATTAGAACCAATTTTAATGATGCTAAAAGCGAATTAAGTACCACAGATTTACAAATTTGGGCAACTGGAGGAAATCCAGTATTTTGGGGTTCTAGAGAACAAGACGCCTTAGAAGTTAAATTAGATAAAAAACAGTTAAAACCAGGTGAAACTGCTACTGCACTAATTCAATCTCCCTATCCAGATGCAGAATTGTACTTTGCTGTGATTAAAGACAAACCTCTTTATCAGCAAATTACAAAAGTTCAGGGAGGCGCACCACAAATACAGTTTCAAGTTACCCCAGAAATGCTGCCAAATGCAGCCATCGAAGCTGTATTAGTAAGGCAAGGTAAACCTCTCAACCAAGTGGAACCAGGAAGTTTAAATAACTTGGTGAAGATTGGTTTTACACCTTTTAAAGTTAATTTAGAAGATAAGTATTTAAAACTGCAAGTTAAGCCAGTGCAAGCATCATTAGAACCTGGTGCAGAGGAAACAGTACAGCTAGAACTGAAGGATAATCAAGGCAATCCCACTAAAGGACAGTTTACAGTCATGGTGGTGAATGAGGCGGTGCTACAACTTTCTGGTTATCGTACACCAGATTTGGTGGATATAGTTTATGCAGAACAGCCAATATCTACCCGCTTTAGCGATAATCGACCGGATGTAATTTTACAACCACAAGATGTAGCTAAACCCAAAGGTTGGGGTTATGGCGGTGGTTTCTCGACTGGTGCAGCGAATACTCGCACTCGCACAGATTTTCAAGCTTTAGCTTACTACAATGGTTCTGTCCTTACCGATGCTAATGGTAATGCACAAATAACCTTTAAATTGCCGGATGATTTAACTACATGGCGAGTGATGGCTGTCGCCACCGATGGAAATCTCCGTTTCGGGAATGGGGATGCGACGTTTATCACCACAAAGCCACTGCTAACTAATGCCATCTTGCCACAATTTGCCCGTCCAGGCGATCGCATCCTTGCTGGTTTATCTGTAACTAACAACACTGGGAATCTAGGAAATCTCTTAATAAATGGCAAACTTAGCACTAATGTGAAGTTTGCTGACAAAAACCCCACAACTACTGCTTTGCAAACCAAAGCTGAATCCGCAACTCATGCTTATCGCTTTCCGATGGTGGCGGATAGTGTGGGAGTTGGTAAAGTCCGCTTTACCACTCAACTAAATGGTACAGCCGCAGATGCTTTTGAAGTACCTTTGGAAATTAAGCCAATTGAAATTACAGAACAAGTAGTTGAAACTGGTGTAACTGAAAAACAGGTGAAGATTCCTCTGAATGTTGATAAAAATACCTTCCCTGATGCGGGAGGTTTAAATATTCAGTTGGCGAGTACTTTGATACCGGAAATTAAAGCATCAGCAAAGCAGGTTTTAGAAGATGATGATTTGCCGTTTACAGAACCTGCTGCAAGTCAGTTAATCATTGCTGCTAATCTGCAAACTATTGCACAAAAATATGGTCAGACCTTTGTAGAATTTAATCCTAGCCAACAGGCAAATCAAGCAATTGAAAAATTACAAAAACTCCAAATAGCAGATGGTGGTTTTGCTGCTTTCCCTGGACAAGAAAAATCCGATCCTTGGGTTTCTTCATATGTGGGTGAATCTTTAGCTACCAGTCAGGTGTTCCCTAATTTATTCGATTCTGGAATACTATCTCGCCTCAAAACTTATCTGCAAAAAGTACTAGCGAATCCTGGTGAATACGAATTTTGTAAACAGCTACTATGTAAAAGGCAACTGCAACTTAATGCTTTAATTGCTCTAGCAGAACTAGGAGAAAAACGCAATACTTTCTTCGCAGATATTTATGAACAGCGCAATAATTTTGATGTAGTAACTCAAATTAAACTAGCACGATACTTATCTCAATTTCCAGAATGGCAAGACGAATCTCAACAGCTGGTGAACAAGTTACAACAGAATATATATGAAACTGCTAGCACAGCAGTTGTAAGTTTACCAGCTAGTTGGGGATGGATGAGTTCATCTACCACGATGCAAGCACAAGCTTTACGCTTATTTATTGCCAAGCAGAGTAAACCCGAAGTTATAGATAAGTTATTTCAAAGTCTTCTCGCATTACGACGGAATGGCACATGGCAAACTAACTATAATAATGCCCAAGCATTAACAGCCCTGGTAGAATATAGCCAATTGCAACCGACGCCACCTAATTTTGTTGCCACTGTGCAATTAGCTGGTAATAAGTTAGGAGAAAATCGCTTTGATGGCTATCAAAATCCTAGCTTAAAACTAAATGTGCCAATGAATCAATTACCTCGTGGGCGTCATGATTTAACACTGCAAAAATCAGGTAATGGGACTTTGCACTATCTAGTTGCTTATAATTATCGCTTGCAAGGAAATCAGCCAGGTAGGTTTAACGGTTTACGGGTAATACGAGAAATAAGCAAATTAAATGAAAATAAAGTTTTGCAAAAAACAGGTCTTTACGCTTTTGATAAACCCTTGACTTTAGCCTCTGGACAGGTGTTTGATATTGGTTTAGAAATCATCGCTGATCATCCTGTGGATCATGTGGTGATTAAAGATCCGCTACCATCAGGTTTTGAGGCGGTGGATGCAAGTTTTCAAACTACCACAGCTGCATTACAAGCAAAAGCCGATAACTGGGAACTTGGCTTTAGAAATATCTACCGCGATCGCATTATCGCCTATGCCGACCACCTGGAACCAGGAGTTTATAGTCTGCATTACTTAGTCCGTTCTGTTACTCCTGGTACGTTTTCTTGGCCTGGTGCAGAAGTTCACTTGCAATATGCACCAGAAGAATTTGGGCGTACAGCTGAGTCTACATTGATATTGGAGGATGGGAAGTAATTATTTATGCCATCTTTGGCTACAACAAATCTAAAAATCTTTCCAAGTCTATACGAGTTTGTTTTAAAATCTTAGCTAGGGTGGAACGCTTAACTGGCCGATAAGCTGGGACAGTCAATTTCAAGACTTCATCGAGTATGCTTTTTTGCAATCTAATGTGACTACCTTGCTGGCGTACAACTATCCATCCATCTTGTTCTAAAGCAGCGATAATCCAAAGAAAGAAATAAGAAGCCAAGAAAATTTGGCGCAGCCTCACAAAGAAATGGTATTACTTTTCTATTTTTAATGATTTTTGGCGATGCCTGCGGCGGGCTGCGCCTACGCATTGTAATTGAAGTGCGAATATTTGAAAGGGGCGATCGCATTATTGCCTCTAGAGTAGCGTTAGCCTTAATCTGGAAAAAATCCGAAAAACTAGAACTTCAGTGAGTAGATAAGTGTACGGGTATAAAAGTCAGATAATGAACTTTCTCTGGCTGTGCGAAAGTTTGAGCCAGAGGTAGTTCATAGTAAATTTGGTTCAATTCCTTGTTGTAATCTGGCTAAAAGTTCTTGAAGCTGCTGCTGAGTTTGTTCTAGCTGTTGTTGCTGTTGTGCGTTTACCTCTTCTGGAGTTTGGTATCTGTAATTAAAATTCTTTGTGATTGGTAAAGAACTTAAACAGCCACTTGACAACAGAAAAAGATTTGCAAATAGACCAAAACTTTCAAGGGAAAGTTCTTAACTTGTAACCAAACATCTTCTGCTGGGTTCTGTTCGGGTGCATTGGGTGCAAATCGAATATAAGTAATTTGCTACTCTGCTTGGGAACTTGCACGATCATTAACAGATGTCAAAAACTTTTTGGTTTAGTGAGGATATTCTTTGCGCCAAGCCTGGGGAGGTAAACCGTGATGTTGGCGAAACTGGCGGGAGAAATGAGACACATCTTGATAGCCCAATGCTTTCGCTATCTTCTCGACTGTTTGATTACTATTTTGGAGTAAAAAACGAGCTCCCGCCATCCGGCGTTTGACAATCCAGCAGTTTACAGTCTCTCCTGTCTGCTTTGCTACTCGGTTAGTTAAGTAAGCAGATGAGTAACCAACAGCAAGAGCCACATCACACAAAGTAATTCCTTGATGATAATGGGCTTCAATAAAGTCGAAAACTTCTTTTAATTCAGGAATGCAGGGAAAGATTGACTTCTGAGGGATCATGGCTTCTCTACCAGAGGCTTCGCCAACGCCAACACCTCCAGCGATCGCTGTACTATTATCTTCAAATACCGATTTTGGAGCTTTCTGGAATTGAATATTCCACCAGTATTGGAGGGTAGCTTGCTTTTGTAAGCGAGTAGTGATCGCTCTGAGCAATTCGTCTAGTGTAGAGGGTTTGCTAAGATAGTCGTCTGCTCCCAATTCCATAGCTTTGCGAACATCTGCTCTGCTACTACTGCCAGTTAAAAAAATGAAAGGAATAATTGCTGTAACAGGATCTTGGCGTAGCGTAGTTAAAACGCTATAACCATCCATATCGGGCATCGTAATATCGCAAATCACTAAGTCGGGTATGCGCTTTTGTGCTTGCTGGATACCAGCAAGACCGTTGTCAGCACCTATCGTATTAAAACCTTTAGCCTCAAGACCCTTTAAATAAAGATTGCGGGTAACGTTATCATCTTCAATGACGAGAATTTTATTTGACGATTCGGACATGATTTTCTATTACTAGAACTTTTTGCAGAAGCTGCTTACTAGACTCTTTGGGAAATATGTAAATAGCTATGAGAACAACTACTTTGTTTCCAGAGTTATAATTGTTAAGTTATTAATTAATAACTATCTTAATTTCAACATTCATAACTCTGAAATAGTAAACTCTGAGTTGATTAATGGGAAGATGACAGTAAAGGTAGTGCCCACACATATTTGACTTTCTACAGAGACTTGACCCTGATGTAAATCTACAAGAGTTTTAAGAATCGATAGTCCTAGTCCAGTACCAGGTATATGATCAATATTACTACCACGGTAAAATGGCTCAAATATTCGTTGTTGGTCTGCTACTGAAATACCGATTCCCGTATCTTTTACCTGGAAAATTAATTTTTCATTTTTGCAGCAGAGTTTCAACTCAATTGCCATGTTGGAGGGGGAATATTTTATTGCATTGTCGAGCAAATTTTTCAAGATAGGCTCTAACAATTTTTTATCTATACAGGCTGTTAGTGACTTATCTGCACTTACAAAATAAATCGGATTTTTGCTAAGACTCATCTGCATTTGTGCAATTAAATCATTACAAAACTGAACTAACTCAAGCGGTTTTGGCTGAAAGTTTATTTTTGCTGATTCTGCCTTAGAGAAGAACAAAATATCATCCAACATCTGGCCGAGTTGTTCGGTGGCTTTTTGAATGTGATCGAGTAATGGTTGTATTTTCTTTTGTGTGCGTTTGTCTACTTCTTCCTTTAATAAGCTATTAGAAAATGAAACAATATTCAGTGGAGTCCGGAATTGATGGCAGACCATAGAAAGAAAACGCGCTCTAAGTTCGCTAAGTTGTTTTGCTTGTTCTAAAGCTTGGTTAAGACCTAATTCTGCATATTTGTAATCGGTAATATCGATGCCTGCAATCAGTTCAACTGGGTTTCCCCCAAAATCCAGCACTCCATCCAGCATGGCAACCGCACAGGCTAGCCAGCGCTCCGTGCCGTTTCTGGTCAAAATATTTATCTCCTGGTATTCAAAGTTAGATGCTTCACTCTGGTTGCGTACCTGCCTACGTTTTTTGCTTTTAATCAGTCGGCGCAGTTCAAAGCCTGTTAGCAGTTCCTCTTTTGTATAACCAGTGAGTTTCTCCACTGCGGGATTTATGTAGCAAAGTTGCGTACCTTGAATCAGAAAAGTGCTGGCATCTGTGGTTTCTGCTAAAGTCTGAAATCTAGCTGCGTTCAGCCGTAATGCTTCTTCAGTCTGTTTCGATTTAGTAATGTCCCAAATACTCCACACTCTACCAATAATTTTGTCCTCCAACAAGTGAGGTTTAGAGTAGTGGGCAAAGACTCTCCCATCTTTCAACTCCAGAATGTCGTAGCTCTCAAAATCAGATTGGCTAGACACTTCCCAAATAAACCGATTAAAGGCTTGTGGGTCTTTAAGTTTGTTCTCAAAAAAGGCTTTAGATTGAGGACATTTCTTGGATAGTATTAGGGAATCTGGGATCTGCCACATCTCCACAAATTTCTGATTCAAGCTCAGAATATCTCCCTCAAAGTTAACTGCAACAATACCAATGGCAGTAGATTCCAGAGTAGAACGAAGTAAAGATAGGGATGTTTCTAGTTCTACTTCTTTTGTCTTGAGCTGAGAAAATTCTTGTTGCAAATTGTCTTTGGCATACCTTAATTCATCAGTCCACTTTTGCACGCTCAGTTCTACTATTTCATCGGTTTTCTCACGAGCAAAGGCACAGCCAAATTCCATATCTTGGTCTTTTACATAGCTAATGGATATTTCTACCAGAAAGATCCGACCTCTTTTTGTCCTGTATCGAGATTTAAAGGTAAGGGAACCCTGTGAAATAATATCTGACCAATTGTGTAGAGAAAAGTCTACATCTATATCATGCAGCCTCATGGATAGTAATTCCTTACGGGAATACTCAGTCATTAGGCAAGTGGCATCGTTGACATAAAGAAACTGCGCGTTTGCTCCTAAACAGAAGGCAGCATCTACAGTTTGATTTATTAGGAAGTGAGCAAACTTCATCTCTACTTCTGGTTGTAGCGCCCGTTGATTGTTTGATCTAGCTAGTGTATATTCGCCAGAATTCATATTCTTACTTCCTCCTAGTAATCAATCAGCACCATACCCATTAATGAGTTAACAGTCATAACTTACCAAAATCTTTGGTACACTCTTCAGCTGTTAGAAGGCAAAATTATCTACCTTATTATTTGAAAAAATATTAAGCACCTTAACAAAAGTTATCATATCACTAAAGTGTAAATTAATAAACCAAATTTAAAAAAAAACCAAATGTTTAAAAAAATTTACTATTGATTTAAATAGCTTTTTATAGCAACACAAAATTTAGACAAATCAAATCCAGATTAGTCAAGAAACCTTATTAGATAAGAGTTCAAAACTCTTAATCTATAAGTAGAAAATATGTTTTAAATTTAAAGTAGTACAACATGGCGCAAGTAAACATACCATTTCAAATGGCGCAAGAGCTTGGAATAGAATTATGCGTCACTTTTGGCTTTTGAACGCCAGTTGCTTCAATTCGGCAGAGCCGCCCAACGCACTGGCTCCTTTTGACTTCCGCCTTGCGGTACTAGCCCTGCACCATAACTAACTAATCCCAGTCTAAAATTACTGGGTTTCTACTGGGAAAAGTTAAAGAATAAAAATTTCTATGCTTTAACTTTTCCCTCGCTAAGGACTTTAGCGAACTACAAGTACACTGTGGTAGAAGTTTGCCTACCTTTAACTAATTACTTGAGTATAGGAAATGAAATTCATGAATTTCCCCTATTTGTCTGGTTAATTGAGATGGTAGCTGGATTTAGACCATGCGGTATTAATGTAGAGTCGTTTGATTTTCAACATAAACGCGATGTGCAGTGCTGGGCTCATCAAGTTACTTGCTTAATTTATCTTAACTTTTTTTCTCATGTATCTAACTATAGCAGGATATGCTTAATCATCTGTCGTAAGAAGTCACAATTTTGCCGTAAAAATACGTATATTTATAGGTATAATATAGTGTTTACTTATGAAAAAATAAACACTTTATCTTATACTAAGCATATATTGCTGGATTTTATGTCATAAAAAACATATTTTATAAAATAATTACGTACTGAATGCTTAGTCATCTCTCGAAGAAAATGTAAAAAGTTAAGAAATTATGTCTTTATCGTTACAAATAATTGACCTAAAGAGTTTTTGGTAGCAATATAAAGACCGCTAAATTGGCTCATGCTTTAATTCAGATGAAAAGTTGTGTGAGTCCTAAAGCAATAGAATTGACAACTAGATCAAAAGATTTTCTATTGTAAATTTGGTAAAATGTCGCCTCTGCGATCGCATAATATCATTTTTTCAGAATGACTAAGTTGGAAATGTCATAATCACGATAAAAGCGAAAGAATTGACACCATTATCAAAAGATTTTTTATTGCAAATAGGTTTTTAATCATAGTAATTATCACAAATTAAAAACCTCCCAAGGCGCCTAAATAAATAGGTTGGTGCAATTAAAGTTAACAATGTAAAGCTTTTTAAAGATTATGAGATGTGCTTGAATTAAGCTTAGTTGCTCGTTTACATACCTTTATCTGGTTTTATTTTTCCCTGCCAACCTACTTAAGCACTGTTCTCATCATAATAGCAGCGAAAAATTTGACATTTTTTATCAAAAGATTTTTGATTGCACAATAGTCTTTATCTCCTTTATTCTGATTACAAGAAGCACAGTCTTAATTGCTGTATGCTTTTCAAAAATTTTTGGTGGTGCGCTCACAAGCATCAATCAGCAGCAATTAACGTTTTCTACAATCGACCAAGCTAGATCATAGCTGTAAAAGCAACAGAGTTGTTTGTATTAAATATTGCTATCGCTGTGATTGTAAACTAAAAAGCATTTGTGTAACTTCCTGTAATTATGTGAAACCAATGAGTAAAAACTATACTGGTTCAAACTCTCCGATAATCACTACTGAGCCATATAAAGAAATTCCATCAAACATCTATGTAGAGTCTGTGTCTGACATTTCGCATCAGCTTGAGGAATCAGAGAATAACGGGGGAATTCAGCCTTTTTTACCCAACGAAACAGCCCCAACGCTCTCAGTTGCCGATGCGATCGCTCAGATGTTGGAAAATTTGGGAGTAAGCTACGCTTTTGGTGTTGCCGGCGGTGCAATGGCAAGCCTTTGGGGTGCGCTGTCAAATAGTACCATAGAAGTGTTGAACTTCCGCCATGAAGCAGGAGCAGCATTTGCAGCGACCGAAGCATACTTTGCGAATAATCGCCCCACTGTAATTTTTACCACAGCAGGGCCGGGGATCACCAACGCCCTCACCGGATTGTTTGCGGCTCGTGGTGAAGGTGCAAAGGTGATTTTTTTGTCGGCTTGCACTTCAGCACCGCAGCGTGGACGTTGGGCAATTCAAGAAACTAGCACTTACACATTGCCAAGTGGGGGAATTTTTACCCCAGGCGCACTATTCAACTATGCAATCACTATTGAATCTGCGGCTCAACTCCCCCAAATTTTTCGTAAACTAGCTTTAGCTTTGGCGCAACCGGGCGGATTTGTGGCCCATTTGAGCATTCCCACCGCTGTGCAGACAAGTTTAGTTGAGGATATAGCTTTACCCCAACTAAATGTTTCTCCGTTTCCGATGACTGCTTCAAAAGAAGCGATCGCTAAATCTGTAGAGTTATTATCATCAGGCCCCTTTGCTATCTGGGTCGGTTTCGGTGCGCGTCATGCAGCAGACGAAATCCGCCAACTCGCAGAAAAAACTGGAGCAGCCGTCATGTGTTCACCCCGTGGTAAAGGTATCTTTCCTGAAGATCATCCCCAATTTGTGGGTGTCACAGGTTTAGGGGGTCATGCTTCCGTCTTGACTTATATGGAAGATCAACCTCCACTACGCACACTCGTATTAGGAACCTGCCTTGGTGAACCGACTTCCTTCTGGAATTCGACGCTGGTTCCAAGAGGAGGTTTTGTCCATGTAGATATTGACCCAGAAGTGCCAGGAGTGGCGTATCCACACGTTGAAACTTTCGGGGTTCGGTCTGACATCAAATCCTTTGTGCAAGAATTGTTGCAGCACTTGCCAGATGCTCCTCATTCCCCAATGTCGTTACCTCATCCAGAACACAAAGTAATTGAACCTGTTCTAGATGTAGATTATCCAGTGCGACCAGAAGTATTGATGGCAGGAATTCAAAAGATAATTGTTGAGGGTAGCGATGCGGTAGTAATGGCAGAGTGCGGTAACTCCTTTACTTGGTCAACTCATCTACTGCAATTTGCCCAAGCCAATCGTTACCGAGTCAGCACTGGAGTTGGAGCAATGGGTCACGCCGTCACAGGAGTGTTGGGTGCAGCGCTGGCGAACAATGGTAAGGCTGTAGGGATTGTCGGCGATGGAGCAATGCTGATGAATAACGAAATCAGCACAGCCGTGAAATACAAAATTCCCGCAATCTGGATTGTACTCAACGATGCGCGTTACAACATGTGTCATCAAGGGATGAAAATCTTGGGATTAAAGGGTGCAGACGCAACAATTCCACCAACAAACTTCGCCATGATTGCTCGTGGTATGGGAGCAGAAGCGATTGTAGTCGTTAGAGAGTCAGATATCGAAGCCGCATTAGAACAAGCGATCGCTTCAACAGTTCCCTTTCTCATTGATGTAGTGATTGACGCTGATCGACCAGCACCATCTGGTGGACGTAATAAAAGTTTGGCTGCACAAGGAATAAAATCAAGCTCGGCTAAAAATTTAGCCAAGCAAGTTTCATTTCCAATGATTTGATTTTAAAAGTTTGCAATTTCAGTCAATTTTTATAGACACTAAGACACTCCCAGAACGCGGAATTTACAACGCAGTTTGGATTAGTCCATTCAGCAAAACCTAAAGGATGAATTTAGAAGCAGCAAAAACTTTATTCCAGCCAACAACTGTGCCCAAAAAACTGGAATTTGTGATTTTTGAACATCAGTCTTTCCTTACTTCATCTTATCTTAATATTCGAGAGTGTTTTTATGTCTATATCTTTATATTTTGTAATGGTCATTACTTTCTCTAACCAATCCCAAACAATATCGAGAGGTGAAAATGCTGCTATTTGAAACTGTTAGAGAAATGGGTCACGAACAAGTTCTCTTCTGTCATGGTAAAAATCCAGAAATTAAGGCAATTATTGCTATCCATGACACGACTTTGGGCCCAGCGATGGGAGCTACAAGACTCATGCCTTATGTCAACGAAGAAACTGCTTTAAAAGATGCGCTTCGTCTAAGTCGTGGTATGACATATAAGGCTGCGTGTGCTAACATTCCGGCTGGTGGCGGAAAAGCGGTCATTATCGCTAATCCTGAAAATAAAACAGATGATCTGTTGAGAGCTTACGGACGTTTTGTTAATAGCCTGAATGGACGTTTTATCACCGGACAAGATGTCAATATCACTCCTGATGATGTCCGGACAATCAATCAAGAAACTAAATATGTTGTTGGGGTATCAGAAAAGTCTGGTGGGCCTGCTCCCATAACATCACTAGGAGTTTTTCTAGGAATTCAAGCTGCTGTGGAGTCTCGTTGGCAGAGCAAAAGATTTGATGGCATGAAAGTTGCAGTTCAAGGCTTAGGAAATGTAGGTAAAAATCTCTGCCGACACTTACATGAGCATGATGTCAAGCTTTTTGTTAGCGATGTAGATCCAGCCAAAGCAGAAGAGGTAAAACGGCTTTT
Organism: Nostoc sp.; assembly: GCF_036919595.1. Classification (GTDB taxonomy): domain Bacteria; phylum Cyanobacteriota; class Cyanobacteriia; order Cyanobacteriales; family Nostocaceae; genus Nostoc. The sequence goes on from NZ_JBALCO010000099.1 coordinate 46,872, forward strand.
TGGCGCAACTATTGTAGAACCAACCGAAATTTACGCTCTTAATGTAGATATATTTGCTCCTTGTGCTTTAGGAGGAATTTTGAATAGTCATACAATTCCTTTTCTACAAGCTTCCATTATTGCTGGTGCAGCTAATAATCAATTGGAAAATGAGCAACTACATAGTCAAATGCTTGCCAGAAAAGGGATTCTTTACAGCCCCGATTATGTAATTAATGCCGGAGGGCTAATCAATGTTTACAACGAAATGATTGGTTATGACGAAGAAAAAGCTTTCAAGCAAGTGCATAACATTTATGACACGCTATTAGCAATTTTTAATATTGCTAAACAGCAGGGAGTTACTACCAATGATGCTGCCAAACGATTAGCAGAAGACCGCATTCAGGGCAGTAAGCGAAACAAGATTAAGGCGATCGCAGCTTAATTATTATTATCTTCAGGAGTGAGAAGTGGAAAAAAATACCTTTGCAACATCAGCTTACATTGCTACTTCACCAGAGAACGCTTTTGACTACCTTTGTAGTTTAAAAAACTTGGATGAATGGACGCTTTATAGCCGGATGAAAGAGCAAGTTGACGAAGATACCTGGCTGGGAACTGCGTCTGGTTATCACAAAAATCTCTATTATCATGTTAAAAAACTAGAGAATCCACTTTTCTACGGCATTGAGTGGCACTGCGGATTAGAGTATCAGAAATATTATCAGGTTTACCCTGTTTTGCTATTTCCAACCGACTACATTGAGCCAGGGACAGATGAAAAAGGTGTATACTTCCATTGGTTGAGCTTTGTCGATCCAAAACGACAGACTCAGATGATTATGCAGGGAATTCACACGGTACATACTTCTGAGTGTCGTTCTCTCAAAGGTAATTTGGAACGCAAGGCTGGTCTAACCGCAGCAGCCAAAGGAAGCCACTTTATCAATACTGACACCATCTATGTTGATGCTCCAATTGAAATCGGCATTGAATACTTAAAAGACTTACGAAACATAGATGAGTGGGCGCATCTCCTGCGACCAAATGGTGAAATTGGTCTTGAATCAGGTGAATTCAAGGATGAATATGACCAGAAAGTAAAAGTTTCTGTGCGAGTTCATAGTCTGAGTAAATACTACTTGGTTGAACAAGAACACTTTTATCCAGACTATGAATATTATCAGCGTTCTGTAGCGTTACTCATCCCAACCGCTTATGCTTTCGCTGATCCCGAAGCTTCTGGTTTTATCCTACATCGGATCACATTCTGGAAAACAGATGGGACTGTTAGCCACGGCAAACTTCAAATTGAAGATTTTGGTGCTGAGAGCATGAACATCAAACGTTTGCTCGAAGCCAAAGCTGGCAATCTCCAATCATTTGATCGGGGAATGAGCTATCTGCCAAAAATTCAAGAATCACTAATTACTAATTACTAATTAAAACCTCAGCATTCCTCTGCGTTTAAAAATTACCCCTAAATTCCCCACGATTTTATCCAAAGCTGTATTGCAACACATGAAACTGAAGCCACTTACTATTACTTTTCTCACTTTTTGTGTTGCCACTTTTTCTGGAATGAAAGCTGCCTCAGCTGCATCCTTTTCGGTAATCGCCAATGGTCTATATAATGCCGGAGGTCTGAGCTTTGGCCCTGATGGTAATCTCTATGTTACAGAGGCGGGAATCGGGGGAAGTGGAGCTTGTGTTCCACCACCAAGTGGTCAAGGCGGTTCTTTATGTTATGGCAGAAGTGGTGCAATTACCAAAATTGAGAATGGTAAGACAGAGCGGATACTTACAGGACTCCCTTCCTTAGCATTACCAGATGGTAGTGCAAGCGCTGGCCCTCGTGATATCAAATTTGATGCTACAGGTAAACCTTATGTTCTGATTGGGTATGGAGCTAATCCAGCCTTTCGCGATCGCAATTTAGGTAATACTGACCTTGGTAAAATCATCGCTCCCGATTTTAATACCAATTCCTGGACGACTATTGCTGATTTAGCTAACTATGAACTCGCCAACAATCCCGATGGTGGTGATGTCGATAGCAATCCTTTGAGTTTTGCAATAGATGGCAAGAAATTGGTTGTAGCTGATGCAGGTGCAAACGACTTACTAAGTGTTAACACTGATGGCAGTAATTTGCAAGCTATTACCACATTTCCCAAAGACATATTGACTGATCCCATCTTTCCACCTTCTGGTACCCCATCCAATGAACCTGCACAGGTGCCATCTCAAGGTGAAGCGGTGCGATCGCAGTTTGCAACCCAAGCAGTACCCTCAAGTGTGGTCAAAGGCCCTGATGGTGCTTATTATGTCAGCCAATTTACTGGTTTTCCCTTCCCAGAAGGTGGGGCAAAAATCTATCGAGTTGGTGCTGATGGGAAACCAACAGTATATGCCGATGGTTTTACCCAACTCACAGACTTGCAATTTGATCCTGCGGGCAATTTATATGCTTTGCAGTACGCCAATCAGTCAGCCTGGAAGGGTAATCTTGATGGCTCTGTAATCAAAATTGCTACCGATGGGACACGCACAACTCTTCTGAGTGGCAATGGATTAGAGTCACCTAGTGCCCTGACTATTGGTTCTGATGGTGCAGTATACGTCACTAACCGAGGCGATAGCCCAGGACAGGGACAAGTTCTCAGAATTGAAAATACCAAATCTATTCCTGAACCTGATTCTGCTTTAGGCATATTAGCGAGCGGGGCTTTAGGCGTTGGTTTGTTGCATAAGAAAAGAGCTACCCAACCACCCATAGATAGAGTTGTGGCGCTCAAGTAAAGAGTTTCAAACCAATATTCAGTACCTCTTAAAAAAGGCATTGTCTACTCTGCGTTTTTCAAAAACTGGAATTCGTTGTCTTTAAAACCATAAAAGTTTCCACAAACAAATTACTTAGCTCTCAATCTCCAAAGGTATGAAACTCAAATCATTTGCTCTTACATCTGTTACATTTTGTTTTACTGCTATTTGTGGAACACTATCTGCACAAGCTGCAACCCTAACGACAATTGTCGATGGAATCAGTAATGCACGGGGTGTTAGCTTTGGCCTTGACGGTAGTATGTACGTAGCAGAACCAGGTATCGGAGGAAACGGAAATTGCCAACCATCTCCAAGTACGCTGTTTCAACCTATCTGTGCTGGTAACACTAGTTCACTCGTTAAAGTTTCACCGGACGGCACTACACAGCGTCTACTTAATAACTTTGAGTCTCTAGCAGAACAACCTACAGGCAATCAAGGGGCCGGTATTGAAGACGTGGAATTCGACTCTAAAGGGAATGCTTATCTTCTGACTGGGTATGCTGGTTATCCAGGAAACCGTGATCTAGAAACATTTAAACTAGGTACTCAATCCCCTATCCCACAAAATCAACTTGGTAGTTTTCCGCCATCAACAGCCGATAAAGTACTGAATAGCCCGCTTTTAGCACAACTGTACAAAGTTGACTTGAAGACGGGAGCGCTCAACAGTATTTTTGACTTTGCCAAGTATGAAATCACCAAAAATCCAGACAAAGGGGATGTGGTTACCAATCCCTATGATCTGACTATTAATGGCGATAATGCTTATGTCGTTGATGGGGGTGGGAACGCTGCTTACAAAATTAAACTTGATGGAAGTAAGTCTGAAGCGATCGCAATTCCTAAAAACGCCATTAGTAACTCCGACTTGCCACCAGGATTAAAATTACCTCCTGGGCTATTAGAGCAGCTTCCAGGAGGAAAAACGGCAATACAAGCAGTACCCACTGGTGGCACAATTGGTCCCGATGGAGCTTTATACGTTGGCGAATATACGGGTTTTCCTTATCCAGCAGGTAAATCACGGATTTGGCGCATCGGTAAGGATGATAAGCCAGAAGTTTTTCTGGATGGGTTTACGCACATCACAGACCTAACCTTTGATAAGAAAGGAAATTTGCTGGTTTTACAATTCAGCGACAAGTCCCAGTTAGGGGGTGACATCACAGATCTACCCGGTTCTCTGATCGAAGTTGCTCCTGATGGCACTCGCACAACACTCGTTGCAGCCGGTCAAGGGCTAGATTCGGCTGATGGAATTGCAATTGGCCCTGACGGTAAGATTTATATTACCAATCAGGGTGTCGGCAAAGGACGAGGGGAGGTTGTTCGGGTGGATGGTATCGTTACACAAGTAGTTCCCGAACCTGGTTCAATAGTTGGCTTATTAGCACTTGCTGGTGTAGGCGCAACTGCTGCTCTCAAGCGCAAACGCCAAGACAAGTTGGATGAAGAGTTGCTAGCCAAAGCAGAGACTGTCTAATTCCTCTTTCCCTGGCTCTATCAGGGAATACTTACAAAATAGGCTGCTGCCTCACACAGGAAGTTGCATTTCAAACAAGAGGCAGCAGCCCAAATTTCCGGGTTCCCAAACTGGGACTGGGAACAAAATTAGTCTAGGAAAGAGTATAACTCATACAACCACGACTTCAAACTCATGGGATTAGTCAAAAATTTGTCAATCGGCATTCTCGGTACTGGATTCTTGGTGTTGGCAACAGCAGCCCAATCCAAAGCTGTATCATTAACTTTCGACAGAACTATCGGTGAACCAGGCTTCGGCCCTGGGCAACTGTTTGTTCCCCAAGGCATAACGGTGGATAGCCAAGGGAATACCCTTGTAGCTAATGGACGCGGTGTTAACCCGGATGGTACTCCTAACTACAACCTCGGTGACAAAATTGAAAAATTTAGTCCCAGCGGTCAGTATATTGGAGCAATTGGCTCCGGCGGCACAGGACCCGGACAGTTTGATGAGCCAACAACTGTAGACTTTAATCCCGTAACAGGGGATTTGTATGCAGGTGATGTTCACAACAACCGCGTGAATCAATTCGATTCTCAGGGTAACTTTATTAGATCCTTTGCAAATGGAGATTTTACCGGTCTCATACCAGGTAGGCTTTTCTTTGGACCATCTGGTGTGACATTTGACAAAGCTGGCAACGTGTACGTTGGTGATTTTAACGGCGAAAGAATCCTTAAATTCACACCAGACGGAAAGCAAATTGGTGTCATTGGTGGCAAGGTGGGCACTGCACTTGGAGAAACTCAAGGTGTAGCAGGTGTAAGAATTTCCCCAGTCAGTGGAAATATCTTTCTAGCTGACCAGTATAACAACCGCGTTCAAGTACTCGATCCAAATGGTAAACCTCTGTACACATTTGGTTCAGCAGGTAGCGGACCTGGACAGCTTCTTAACCCAATTGGTATCGAAGTGGACGACCAAGAGAATGTCTATGTAGCTGATGCTATCAACAGCCGCGTTCAGGTATTCGATAAAAACGGTAAATTCTTGACTTCTTACGGTCAACCAGCCCTAGATGCATCAGGCAAACCAGTCCCGCCTCCAGGATTAACTGACCCCCCATTTGGCAATCCCCTCGACCTTACTCCAGGCAGATTTAACTGGACGGGTGGGACAGCCCTTAAAGATGGCAAGCTTTATGTGGGCGATTTCTTCCAAGGTCGCGTCCAAGTGTTAAATGTAGAAGGCACAACTCAAGTACCTGAACCTAGTTCAATATTGGGTTTAGCATTGCTTGGATTTGGGGCTGCTACCGTTACATTGAAGAAACGTGGGCAACAAAAGCCAGTCTTCAGTTTAGAGAAGGAACTGCAAAAACAGTGCTGAGTTTTGATGCTTGAGTAACAGTTTCGTAGGGTGGGTTAGCCAAGGGTATAACGCACCATCTCAAGAATTTTGGTGCGTTACGCTTCGCGGTAACACACCCTATTGGCTCCCCTAATAAATTTTCAAAACAAGGGAGATAAAAACCGGGTAACACAACAAAGCCAACATTATCAAGGTGCTTCCAGGACATTAACAGCTCATGCACATTCTGATTTATTCATATAACTATCATCCAGAACCAATTGGTATTGCACCTTTGATGACTGAACTAGCAGAAGGGCTGGTGAAGCGAGGACACCAAGTACGGGTAATCACAGGTATGCCTAACTATCCTCAGCGCCAGATTTACGATGGGTATCAGGGTAAGTTATACGTTACTGAACAGAAAAATGGTGTCAATATTCAGCGTAGTTACCTGCGGATTAAGTCTAAACCCAACCTCATAGATCGGCTACTCTTAGAGTTGAGCTTTGTCTTTACGAGTTTGCCACAAGCGCTCAAGGGCGAACGACCTGATGTAATTCTCTTAACAGTACCGCCACTATTAGTTTGCTTACCTGCAACCTTAATAGGTTGGTTATACAACTGCCCAGTAGTGTTGAATGTGCAAGATATTCTCCCAGAAGCTGCCGTGCGTGTTGGGTTAATTAAAAATAAGTTGATGATTCTAGCTCTGGAAGCGCTAGAAAAATTTGCCTACCGAACTGCACATACCGTTAGCGTGATTGCTGATGGCTTTGTAGATAATTTAAGAAATAAAGGTGTACCTGCTAATAAAATTGCCTGCATTCCCAATTGGGTGAATCTAAATTTTATCCGCCCTTTACCGAAGGAGAAAAATTCTTGGAGAGCTACCCATCAACTCAATGGTAAATTTGTAGTACTTTACTCAGGTAATATTGCTCTGACGCAAGGTTTGGAAACAGTAATAGAAGCAGCAGCTCACTTGCGTCATCTAAAAGAAATTGTCTTTGTCATAGCTGGCGAATCGCAAGCTCTCGAAAGGTTGCAAAAACATTGTCTTGCTTGTGGAGCAGATAACGTTTTGCTTTTACCATTGCAACCGCGAGAAAAACTACCACAAATGTTAGCAGCCACAGATGTCGGGTTGATTGTGCAAAAGCGCAATGTGATTTCCTTCAATATGCCTTCTAAAATACCACTGCTGTTAGCCAGTGGTCGCCCAATTGTGGCTTCAGTTCCCGCCACTGGGACTGCTGCCAAAGCTATCCGAGAAAGTGACGGTGGCATTATTGTTGAGCCAGAGTCAGCAGATGATTTGGCTGCGGCGGTATTGGATTTATATAATCAGCCGGAATTAGCAGCGCAATTAGGGCGTAGAGGAAGAAAGTTTGCGGTAGAAAACTATTCCTTTGAGCAAGCATTAGATCGGTATGAAGAGTTATTTTCTGATGTGATTGCCAAAGGAGCAACAACTTTGGATATCTTGCCCGAAATGAGTTCTAAAGAATCACTTGTTGATATTTGAAAATTGGGGACAGCAAAAATGCCTTTGAAATCCTCTTATTCAGATCAGCTTAAAAAAACTGACCAAAGCTTGATCGCCTTACTGAGCGATCGCCTATCATTATTAGCAGCATCAGAATTTCCTTCTTTAGATGAACAACTGGCTAGTGTGGCTCTCCTACTTGCTGAAGCTGGTATTCCTGAGTCTGTTTGGGCAAGTGTAGTAAATAGTTGTCATGCCACTCTAATTCCTAAATCTGCAATAAATCATCTCAGCGCCCGACAAATTACCATCATCGGTGGATGTGGCAGGATGGGAAGATTATTTAAAGAGCAGCTTCAACAAGTAGGTCACAATGTTAGTGTTCTCGAACATGAAGATTGGGAGTATGCAGATCAACTGTTAAGTCATGCAGAATTAGTATTAGTAAGCGTTCCTATTGAATTTACAGTTGATGTTATCAAGCGTGCAGCTAAATACCTTGCCCCAAATACAGCTTTATGTGACATCACGAGTGTAAAAACTCAGCCAACTCAGGCAATGCTCGAACACCATTCAGGCCCAGTTATGGGTTTACATCCAATGTTTGGGCCAAATATAAAATCGTTTTTAGGACAAAAAGTGGTAGTGTGTCCAGCTCGAAACGATGATTCATTTCAATGGTTATTAGATTTTCTTAAAAGTCAAGGTGGGGAGTTGATTGTTTGCACGCCTGAAGAACATGATCAAATGATGGTGATTATTCAAGCAACGCAGCATTTCTGTAGATTTAGTCTTGGTGTTTTCTTAGCACAAACAAGAGTTGACATAGAGCAAAGTATAACAATGTCAACTCATAACTACCGTCAAGAAATTGACATTGTTAAACGTTTGTTTTCTCAAAATCCTCACTTATGTGTTGATATTATGTTAGCTACAGAAGAGAGGTGTGATGCAATTAGGTCTTTAGCTAATACTTACAGCCGATTAGCGAAACTGGTGTTGAATAAAGATAGAGACGCATTAATTAAAGAATTTGAAAATACTCAAAGCTTTTTTGAAGATAAAATTAATCCTTTGCTACAGCCTTTAAAAACAACGGCTAAAACGTCTCTACAACCAGATTTTAAACCACAGATGCACACAAATATTAGCATTTAAGGAACAAAAAATATGCTGATAGACATCTTTCACGATCCTGTTTGTCCCTGGTGCAGAATTGGAATAAAAAATCTGTTTGATGCACTGGCACAATGGCAAGAAAAAGAAGTAGATATCCGCTGGCATCCCTTTATTCTCGACAATGCTGTTCCTGCTGACGGGTACGAATTTTACAGCTTTATGCGAAATAGAAAAGGTATCAAAGCGGAAGAACTGCAACTTCTGTTTGATTCTACACGACGCGCAGGTGAAGCAGCTGGAGTCAAGCTACATTTTGACAAAATCCGTTTGGCTGTCAATACTAAGCTTTCTCACAAACTGATTGCACTCGCACCAGTAAATGTAAAAAACGATGTCGTAGAAGCCATTTATAAAGCTTACTTTGAAAAGGGTTTGAATATCGGAGATATTGACGTTCTAATTACCATAGGTACAGCTTACAAAATGGGTTATAGGGAATTATGGCTACAATTAAATGATGATGCTGCGGTTAAAGCCTTTGTAGCTGAATCAACATTTGCTCGGCCGAATGGCATCAACAGTGTGCCGTTCTTCATCATCAATAACAAAGTCAAGATAAATGGTTCTCACTCGGTAGAAATGTTCCTTCAAGCTTTGAATCGTGCCGCACTTATAGATAGATCAGCAAAAATATGGTAGTTGAGATCAAGCAAAAAGGTAGATTTAATCTGCAACCAATTCATCAACGTGTTTCGGTTACTTTCAACTATGAGGTTTACTTCACCCAAAATTTATTTGAGTTGAAAAACCCGACGCTAGCGCAAGTGATTACAGCGGATGGGGAGACAAAGCCCAAGAAAGTAGTTGCAGTGGTAGACGCAGGAATATTGCAGTATCAACCTGAATTGGTTAAGCAATTAGTAGCGTATACCAAGTTTTATGCAGAGGTGCTAGCGATCGCAGCCCAACCGATGATAATTACGGGAGGAGAAGCTGCCAAAAATGATCCCACTTTGCTAGAGCAAATCCACCAACAGATAGAAGCAGCCGGATTGTGTCGCCACTCCTACATATTAGCGATCGGGGGTGGGGCTGTGTTGGATTTAGTAGGATATGCTGCTGCAACTGCTCACCGGGGAATTCGCGTCATTCGCATTCCGACAACGGTGTTAGCGCAAAATGATTCCGGGGTTGGAGTAAAAAACGGCATCAATGCCTTTGGTAAAAAGAACTTTCTGGGCACATTTGCGCCACCTTATGCAGTTATAAATGATTCTGCCTTTTTGACAACTCTAGATGATCGCGATTGGCGTTCTGGGATTGCAGAAGCAATCAAAGTAGCGCTGATTAAGGATGCTAACTTTTTTCATTTTATCCATTTCCACACCGCAGCCCTTGTGCAGCGAGATATGGACACTATGCAAGAGATCATCTATCGTTGCGCTCAGTTACATCTAGAACATATTGCTAATAGCGGCGATCCTTTTGAAATGGGTTCGTCTCGTCCCCTGGATTTTGGACATTGGGCGGCTCATAAACTGGAGCATTTGACAAATTATAGTTTGCGTCATGGCGAAGCAGTTGCGATCGGTATTGCTTTGGATAGCACCTATTCTCATCTTTTAGGACTGCTGGATTGTTCAGAATGGCAACGGATATTAAATACTTTGTTGGCGTTGGGTTTCACGTTGTATGTGCCAGAAATGGATGAGGAGTTATCACAACTGGAACATCCTCATTGTCTGTTCCGGGGTTTAAGCGAGTTCCGCGAACACTTGGGTGGAGAATTGACTTTAACGCTATTACAACGCATTGGGAAAGGAATTGAAGTTCACGAGGCGGATTTGTTTTTGTACAGGCAAGCAATATTGCTGTTGCGGAAGTTTTAGGGTTCTTTTTCGTGGTGAATTGAGGGGTGAATTTTAAACGTATAGGCACTTCGCCTTTCCGCAGGGTAGGAACGCTGAGTAATACACAGGTTTGATGCAAGGCAATTTTTTCGCTATAAATTTGCGAGAGCATCTACTACTTTTGAGAGAGGCGGAGAGTTTTAAATAGCGTTTTTAGAAAAAGTACTAGAAAAGCAGTATAAAAAGCGAATAAATTGACACCCAATCGAAAAATTATTCAATGTATTATCTGCTTGATATCTAGTAATCTTAAATAAGACACAAAACTTTACTTATATTTTTTACGAATAATCGGCGGATTAAAAAAATTGAAATACATGCAAATAAAATCATCTAACTTTGTTATTTATCTATAAATAAATAATAATTTATCTCAAATAATGACTAATTAATAACTACTCCAGAGAAATTACTCATGATTTTTGATTCCTATTGCTACAAAACCTTTGGTGGTGTAAGTGTTTATCGCTCCATGACAGAAGTAAAGATGGACACTGCCCTCGAAGATGTTCTGTTCCACTTAAATTCTCAGCGTGGAGGCTTGCTAAGGAGCAGCTACGAATATCCAGGGAGATACAAAAGATGGGCGATTGGATTTGTCAATCCACCATTGGAATTGGCTACACAGGAGAATACTTTTACTTTGATAGCGTTGAATGAACGCGGCCAAGTCCTTTTACCATTCCTCTTAGAGCGCTTATCTCAGTCAGAACAACTTGAGAAAGTCACCCAAGATAATAACCATATCGTAGGCTTTGTTAAACCTGCCAAAAAATTATTCGCTGAAGAAGAACGTAGTAAACAACCTTCAGCATTTACTGTTATCCGGGATATTCTATATACTTTTACTAGTGAAGAAGACGAGCATCTAGGCTTGTATGGTGCGTTTGGTTACGACTTAGTTTTTCAGTTTGAACCAATTACCCAATCTCTGGAACGTCCTACAGATCAGCGGGATTTAGTGCTTTATCTGCCAGATGAATTAATAGTGGTTGACTATTATCAGCAACGCGCATTTCGTTTACAATATGAATTTGAAACAGCGCATGGCAGCACTAATAATCTTCCTCGAACAGGTGAGTCTATAGATTATCGCGGAAAACATCTTCTCCCAAATCAAACTGCTGACCATAAAGTAGGGGAGTATGCCAAAAAAGTTGAGGTTGCACTCGATTATTTCCGCCGAGGTGATTTATTTGAAGTTGTTCCTAGTCAAAACTTTTTTGAAAGCTATGAAGACCAACCCAGCAAGTTATTTGAAACTTTAAAAGAAATAAATCCTAGTCCTTATGGATTTATTTTTAATCTAGGTGGAGAATATCTTATTGGTGCATCTCCAGAAATGTTTGTGCGGGTTGAAGGGAAGCGCGTAGAAACCTGTCCAATTAGTGGTACTATTAGCCGAGGACAAGATGCTCTTGATGATGCGGTGCAAATTCGTCATTTACTCAACTCCCACAAAGACGAAGCTGAGTTGACGATGTGTACTGATGTCGATCGCAATGACAAATCCCGAATCTGTGAACCTGGCTCAGTACAAGTGATTGGTCGTCGCCAAATTGAATTATACAGCCACTTAATTCATACAGTAGATCATGTAGAGGGGACACTGCGATCGCAATTTGATGCCTTAGATGCCTTTCTTTCGCATACATGGGCGGTTACAGTCACCGGCGCACCCAAAAGAGCCGCAATAGATTTTATTGAACAGCATGAAAAGAGCGCTCGACGTTGGTATGGTGGAGCAGTTGGCTATTTAAATTTCAATGGGAATTTAAATACTGGATTAATTTTGCGGACAATCCGATTAAAAGACTGCATCGCTGAAGTGCGAGTTGGTGCTACTGTCCTTTATGACTCCATACCACAAGCAGAAGAACAAGAAACAATTACTAAAGGTGCTGCTTTATTTGAGACGATTCGTCGTGTTAAGCAAACGAGCCAGAAAATTGATCAGTCCAGTTCCATCAAATTAGCTAAAATTCTCCCAAGTGCGGAAGCTGGCAAACGCATCTTACTAATAGACTATGAAGACTCATTTGTTCATACCCTAGCCAATTACATTCGCCAAACTGGTGCAAGTGTTACCACACTGCGTCATGGTTTCTCGGAATCGCTATTCGACACAGAACGCCCTGACTTAGTTGTTTTATCTCCTGGCCCTGGTAGACCTAGTGATTTTGGGGTTTCAGAGACTGTCGGTGCCCTTCTTCATCGCCAAATTCCTATTTTCGGAGTTTGTCTGGGATTGCAAGGCATCGTTGAAGCTTTTGATGGAAAATTGGGAGTTCTTGACTATCCTCAACACGGTAAATGCTCACGAATTTTTGTCACTGATTCAGATTCTGTTACCTTCAAAAACTTACCGAAATCCTTTACAGTCGGTAGATATCACTCATTGTTTGCCCTACCGCAGCATTTCCCGAAAGAACTCAAAGTAACAGCGATGTCTGATGACGACGTAATTATGGGCATTGAACATCAGACACTTCCCATCGCCGCCGTTCAGTTTCATCCAGAATCAATCATGACTTTAGCGGGAGAAGTCGGTCTGGAAATCATTAAAAATGTGGTGCGTGCATATACTCAAACCAAAGAATCATTAGTTATTGGTCATTAGTCAAGAGTTGCCTCGCCTCGTTCCCATGCTCTGCATGGGAATGCTATCCCTGAGGCTTTGCCTCATAATTAGACGCATTTTTTGCCTATGATTTTAAGAGTGTTTTTAGTCGTACCGGATAGGCAGAGCCTGCACAGAATGCATTCCCAGATGGAATCTGGGAACGAGAATAACGAGAATAATTAGTTATTTCCCCATTTCCTGCCACTCCCCATTCCGTCAAGTATTTTATGATTAACCGAGTTGCCCCTCCCCGCCATATTCTTGAAGAAATTGTGTTGCATAAAAGGCAAGAAGTTGCACAAATGCAGCAAGAACTGCCCTTAGCTTCCTTGCGACAACAGTTAAATGCAGCCCCGACAGTGCGAAATTTCTTAACTGCTTTACAAGAAAATCCCAACCAACCGAGCTTAATTGCCGAGGTTAAAAAAGCATCACCTAGCCGGGGGATTATCCGCGCAGATTTTGATGCAGTAGCTGTTGCTCAAGCTTATGAACGAGGTGGTGCAGCTTGTTTATCAGTCCTGACTGATCATAAGTTTTTTCAGGGTAGTTTTGACAATCTTGCTAACGTGCGATCGCAAGTAGCATTACCCTTACTGTGCAAGGAGTTCATCATTGACCCTTATCAAATCTATTTAGCACGAACAGTGGGTGCAGATGCAGTTTTGTTGATTGCTGCCATTTTATCAGACCAAGAACTCCAAGATTTTTCGCGAGTGATTCATGATTTAGGCATGAATGCACTGGTGGAAGTCCACACTTTGGCTGAACTGGATCGGGTGCTAAAGCTTGAGGACTTACGTTTAGTAGGAATCAACAATCGCAATTTAGAAGATTTTACCCTTGATTTAGGAACAACACAGCAACTTTTAGCACAGCGCCAACAAAAATTACAAAGTTTGGATATCACCGTCGTCAGTGAATCTGGATTGTATACACCTGCGGATTTATCTTTTGTCGCTGAAGCTGGTGCGCGTGCAGTTTTGATCGGAGAGTCTTTAGTTAAACAAAGCGATGTAGAACAAGCTGTGCATACTTTGCTAAGACTTGATCCTCCCTAACCCTCCTTAAAAAGGTGGGAATTAAAGCAAGCCTTTCTAAGGCAGTTGGGTGGATGTTTACGAAAATAGGCTTCTCGCTGAAGGCGGGTAAAAGGGGCATTTTAGGGCAAGAGAAAATAATTTTTCCCTTTTGCTTTCCCCCTCAACCCTTTCCCTGTTCCTGATTCTGCTTTGAGGAAATTGTATGAAAGCGATGGTGATCACAAACTTCGGAAGTCCAGAAGTCTTTGTAGAAAGTGAAGTGGATAAACCAACACCAAAGAACAACGAAGTTTTAATCAAGCGGTTACAAAAGCTAATGGTCGCGCTGTCACTATAACAGGCATGACGGGTGATTTAAACATCACTATTTGTAAAAATATTACTGTCCACTTTACACACTTAGATTGCACCCGTTTTAAGCTTGATGCTTTGAGAAACCTAATTGAACTGGGTCCTATCAAACCTGTTGTCAATAAGACTTTTTCTACTTCCTCAAGTGGCACAAGCGCATAAAACGTTTGAGGAAGGCGGTGAGGGTGTACGCGGTAAGATTGTTGTACAGGTTGTATAAGTCAACGTTTATGATTTATCGCTTATGGTTAATTTGTGTCTTTCTGTAAACCATTACCTATTGCTAGAATCTCCAATCTAAAAAAATGAAGCTTTGATACTCGTTCACGGAGCGAAAAGACTCATTAACGAGGTTCAAAGACTCGTTAACGGAGCAAAAAGACTCGTTCACGAGATTCAAAGACTCGTTAACGGAGCAAAAAGACTCATTCACGAGGTTCAAAGACTGGTTCACGGAGCAAAAAGACTCGTTCACGAGATTCAAAGACTCGTTCACGAGATTCAAAGACTCGTTCATGGAGCAAAAAGACTCATTCACGAGGTTCAAAGACTCGACGACAAAAAATGTAGAATGAACATCGCTAATTGCTAAATGTTGATTCTTCCAGAACTATTAATTAATCATTAACCATTTTTTTGAATGACTTCTATCTCTGATTCCTTTCAAACTTTACGCGATCGCCAACAGTGTGCTTTAATCCCCTTTATCACAGCAGGCGATCCTAACTTAGAAACTACTGCCGAGGCTTTACGTATCTTAGATCGCAATGGTGCTGACTTCATTGAGTTGGGCGTTCCCTACTCCGATCCTCTGGCAGATGGGCCTGTAATTCAAGCAGCAGCAACCCGCGCTTTGCAAAAAGGCACGAAATTAGAGCAAGTGCTAGAGATGTTACAATCTGTCAGTCCTAGCCTAAAAGCGCCGATAATTCTATTTACTTACTACAATCCCATTTTGTACCGGGGTATTAAGTCGTTTTTGGCGCAAATTGCTACTGCTGGGGTGCAAGGATTGGTAGTACCAGACTTACCCTTAGAAGAAGCAGAAGAATTAATCCAGACTGCTGCATCTTTCGGAATTGAGGTAATTTTACTCGTAGCTCCTACCAGTTCTAGAGATAGAATTGAAGCGATCGCTCGTCAATCTCAGGGTTTTATCTACCTGGTAAGCGTTACAGGTGTTACAGGTGTCCGCGCTCAAATCCAAGACCGTGTAAAGTATTTAATTACAGATTTGCAAAGCATCACCGATAAACCCATTGGCGTTGGTTTTGGCATCTCAGGCCCAGAACAAGCGCATCAAGTAAGGGAATGGGGAGCAGATGCGGTGATTGTTGGTAGTGCCTTTGTTAAAAGGTTAGCTGAAGGTAGCCCGACAGAAGGATTGCAAGCAGTAGAAAAGCTTTGTCAAGAACTTAAAACAGCCATTACAGAAAGTCGGCGCGAAAGTCCATCTCTTCAGGAGGTGGGATAAATTCACCCGCAGACTTAGTAAATAGGGAATAGGGAATAGGGAATAGGGGATTAATTTCTCTTTCTCCCCCCTGCCCCCTGCCTCCTGCCCCCTGCTTCCATTAAGATAATGAAACTCCTGCTGAAATCCGTCAAAATATTAATTTATAGCCTACTTATAGTTAGCGCCTGTGCTATTACAGTCTTTGCCCACGATCGCACTGATCACGGACAATACGAATATCATTGGCATTACAATTTTCCAGAAAAACAGGCTCACCAAGCTGTAAGAAAGAACGTAACTGACCTGACATCAGCAGAGAAAATAGCTTTCGTTAAAGCTATCAAAACCTTAAAAACGATAATTCCCCCAGGTAGCAAGCTCAGTATTTACGACCAATTCGTTGCCATACATCTAGGGGCAACACGCTTGATTCATAAACACAAAGGACATTCCGATAGTTCCGTTCACGAACTTGCTCATGAAAATGCCGCATTTTTCCCTTGGCATCGAGAATATATCCGCAGATTTGAACAAGCTTTGCAAGCAGTAGACCCAACTGTTAGCCTGCCATACTGGGATTGGACTGACGCCAAAGCACTTGATGTGATTTTTAACGATGACTTTCTTGGTTTTAACGGTCAAGGAATAACCATCAAAATTCCAAATCAGGGGAATTTTACAGGCGGCCCAGTGCCTGGGGCTTTTGCTGCTGCAAATGGCTGGGTTATGAATCCAGCATTAAACATTGACCCAGATACCGGAACATCTTTAGGTACATCACTTGTACGCTTTCTCCGACTACCTCCTGCCAGTGATTACCCTTTGCCTAAAAAAGATATTGAGCGTGTCCTTGCTCTCAATGATTATTCTTTATTTCGCCCTGCTTTGGAAGGATTTATCTCTATAGATGAGCAGGGTAAAGTCACGCCAGGAGGATTCATCCACAACTACATTCATGGCTTAGTCGGTGGGGTACAGATAAACGCGACTACGACACCCATAACGTTTAAGAGTCTGGGTACGATGAGCAATATACCAAGTTCGCCCTATGACCCAGTGTTTTGGTTGCATCATGCCAACACAGACCGCCTCTGGGCTGAATGGCAAGACAACGGTCATAAAGGCAGCGATTTTTATCCTCCCGATGGTCATAGTCAGCCTTATGGACACAATCCTAAAGACCTAATGTGGCCTTGGGACGGCGGTATGTCTAACCCGAAAGCTACGGCGTTAGGAGATTTACTATCGCTATTACCAAATTTTAACTCTGACGATTTGGTGCGCCCAATAGATGTTTTGAATTACAGGGAACTAGGCTATACCTACGAAACCTCTGAAAAGAAAACGCAAAAAGAATCTTATCTCTGGGATAAGTTCTAAAAATTTAGAACGAGAGTAAAAAATACTTAAAGTTTAAAGGATTTTGAACTATGGTAAGCACACAAGATATCAAAGCTACGATTTCATCTACAACCGTGCAACCTGACCTTTTAGGCAGGTTTGGAAAATTCGGCGGTAAATACGTCCCCGAAACCTTGATGCCTGCATTAAGTGAGTTAGAAACTGCGTTTCATCAATATCGCGATGAGCCAAGTTTCCAAGCAGAACTGCAAAACCTACTGCGGGATTACGTAGGACGACCCAGCCCATTATATTTTGCTGAACGCCTGACAACAAACTACGCTAGACCAGATGGCACGGGAGCGCAAATTTATTTAAAGCGTGAGGATTTAAATCATACAGGCGCTCACAAAATCAACAATGCTTTGGCTCAAGTGTTACTCGCTAAACGCATGGGCAAGAAGCGGATTATTGCAGAGACAGGTGCAGGTCAACATGGGGTTGCGACTGCAACTGTATGTGCGCGGTTTGGTTTGAAATGTGTGATTTACATGGGCGTCCAGGATATGGAACGCCAAGCCCTGAACGTGTTTCGGATGAAGTTGATGGGGGCAGAAGTACGTCCAGTAGAGGCAGGTACGGGAACTCTCAAGGATGCAACTTCTGAAGCAATCCGTGATTGGGTGACGAATGTGGAAACAACCCATTACATCCTGGGTTCTGTTGCAGGACCCCATCCCTACCCGATGATCGTGCGTGATTTCCACGTGATAATCGGTGTAGAAACTCGCGCTCAATCTCTAGAAAAATGGGGAGGATTACCAGATATTCTTCTGGCTTGCGTGGGTGGAGGTTCCAATGCGATCGGCTTATTCAATGAGTTTGTGCATGAACCTTCGGTGCGTCTAATTGGAGTAGAGGCGGCAGGTGAAGGTGTAGATACAGAAAAACACGCTGCTACCTTGACAAAAGGAAAAATAGGTGTATTGCACGGTGCAATGAGCTATTTGTTGCAAGATGATGATGGTCAAGTAATCGAAGCTCATTCAATTAGCGCGGGATTGGATTATCCCGGCGTTGGCCCTGAGCATAGTTATTTAATGGATCTTGGTCGCGCCGAATATTACAGTGTTACCGATAAACAGGCGTTAGATGCATTTCAAAGGCTTTCGCAACTAGAAGGAATTATCCCAGCCTTAGAAACTGCTCATGCGATCGCATATCTCGAAACCCTTTGTCCTCAGTTAGAAGGCAGTCCCCGCATTGTCATCAATTGTTCTGGTAGAGGTGACAAGGATGTGCAAACCGTCGCAAAAATCCTTAATCACTAGTAGTCTGTCTTTTACTAATGCCCAATACCCAATACCCAATGCCTAATACTTCTCTACGAGAGGCTGCGCCAACGGCTTCGCTCAGTACAAGTGCCTAATGCCCATTACGAATATGATGGCTGCAATTCAAACTCCACCCGATAACATCTTCATCCTTCCTGAGTTCTACAACTGGCCAGCTTTATTGCAACAGTTGCTGAATCGGCAATCGTTGACGGTTTCCCAAGCTGCGGATCTGATGCAAGGTTGGCTGATAAATGCCATTCCTCATGTACTATCAGGAGCGATTTTAGCCGCAATTCAAGCCAAAGGCGTATCTGCCGAAGAATTAGTAGGCATGGCTAGCGTCTTACAATCCCAATCTTCTCCTACTCCCTACTCCCTCCCCACTCCCCTAATAGACACCTGTGGAACTGGTGGAGATGGAGCTTCAACCTTTAATATCTCCACTGCTGTGGCCTTTGTTGCCGCAGCCGCAGGGGTAAAAGTTGCCAAACATGGCAATCGTTCAGCATCTAGCAAAACTGGTTCTGCTGATGTGTTAGAAGCTTTGGGGATAAATCTCAACGCCACTCCGGAAAAAGTGCAAGCCGCAGTGGGCGAAGTCGGGATCACCTTTTTATTTGCTCCAGGCTGGCATCCTGCACTCAAGGCGATCGCTACTTTGCGAAAAACTTTGAAAGTGCGGACTGTTTTTAACTTACTTGGCCCGCTAGTAAATCCCATGCGACCGACAGGGCAAATTATTGGTGTCAACGACCCGCTTTTACTAGAGGAGATTGTTCAAGCTTTATCCCAATTAGGATGTCAGCAAGCGATCGCACTCCACGGGCGGGAACGTTTAGATGAAGCTGGTTTGGCAGATGCCACTGACTTGGCTATACTCCAAGATAAAAAAGTGCGTTGTCTAACGCTCAATCCTCAAGAACTTGGTTTGAGTTTTGCACCAACTGCGGCTTTGCACGGTGGAGATGTTCCAGAAAATGCGGAAATCTTGAAGGCAGTTCTCCAAGGTAAAGGCACTCAAGCACAGCAAGATGTAGTCGCTTTGAATACAGCCTTGGCCCTGCAAGTTGGTGAAGCCATTCATGGGGAAACGGATGTTTTAGCAGGTTGTGTTAAAGGTATTGTCCTTGCCAAGAAAATTCTGCAAAGCGGCGCAGCTTGGACAAAACTAGAACAACTTGCGGAATTTTTGCGCTAGACGAACCTTTCTTATAAGGAGCTAGGGTGTACACGCAAGTTTTCTAAAGCTGCCTTACACCTTGACCTGCAATGCCAATGCATTGACTCGCAATGCCAATGCATCGACTCGCAATGCCAATGCATCGACTCGCAATGCCAATGCATCGACTCGCAATGCCAATGCATCGACTTGCAATGCCAATGCATTGACTCGCAACGCCAATGCATCGACCTGCAATGCTAATGCATCGACTCGCAATGTTAATGCATCGACCTGTAAAGATTAGCCCATCCAAAATATATACAAGGAAAAACAGATGATTATCATACTTAAGACTGGTACACCTCTTGAAGAAATTACTCGCATCAGTCAAGAACTAAGTGAAACTTGGAAAGTGACAGTAGAAAAAAGTGTTGGCACTCATAAAGTTGTCTTGGGGCTAATTGGTGATACCACTAGCATCGATAAATTACAGGTTCAAGAGTTTAGCCCTTGGATTGAGCAAGTAGTACGGGTACAACAACCTTTCAAGCGGGTAAGTCGAGAATTCCGAGATGGACAAGCCAGCGAGGTCGTTGTACCTACACCTAACGGTGATGTCTATTTTGGCGAACACCATCCGATTGTAGTGGTAGCCGGGCCTTGTTCTGTTGAGAATGAAGCGATGATTGTCGAAACGGCAAAGCGGGTGAAAGCAGCAGGGGCACAGTTTCTCCGTGGTGGAGCCTACAAACCCCGTACTTCACCTTATGCCTTTCAAGGTTATGGTGAAAGCGCTTTAGATTTATTAGCAGCAGCGCGGGAAGCTACCGGTTTGGGTATCGTCACAGAACTGATGGATGCTGCCGATTTATCAGCAGTAGCGAGAACAGCTGACATTATCCAAATCGGAGCTAGGAATATGCACAACTTTTCGTTGCTGAAAAAGGTAGGCGCTCAAGATAAACCAGTGCTGCTGAAGCGCGGGATGTCTGCCACAATTGACGAGTGGCTGATGGCGGCAGAATATATTTTGGCATCAGGAAATCCAAATGTAATTCTTTGTGAGCGGGGAATCAGAACCTTTGATGGCAAATATGCCCGCAATACTTTAGATTTATCTGTACTTCCGGTGTTGCGATCGCTTACCCATTTACCGATTATGATTGATCCCAGTCATGGTACAGGTAGGTCTGAATATGTTCCATCTATGGCAATGGCTGCGATCGCAGCTGGTACAGATGCCTTGATGATTGAAGTTCACCCCAATCCAGCTAAGGCTTTATCTGATGGGCCCCAATCTCTCACCCCTGATAAATTTGACCGCTTAGTTCAAGAAATGTCAATTCTGGGCAAAGTAGTTGATCGCTGGTCTACACCTGCATTTGATAACATTGGCGAAAACCAGATTCTCCTCACACCAGAACTCTCAAAGTAGATAAAGCCTAATCTTAACCGATTTTTTGCAAACGGCTAAACCTGATCAACAGATTCTTTTCTTTAAAAAATCCGTTGATCAGTTTTTCTTAAACTACCCCACCCTGCTAACACTGAGGGCGGGGTTTTCACCTGGATTTCTCACAACTGAGAAATTCGGGCTAGAAGGGTAGTGATTGCAGCGTCTGTAATGAATTTTATTACTTAGTGGGACTTAGACAAAAAACACCAAAAAAATAGTCTCAAATCTATATACAGATTGACTTTGACCGAAAACGACTCATGATATAAGCCCCTAATATTTATGGGGATCATTTAGTGAATGCGTGAATTCAGAGCGTACTCCTACGGGGATCTTGCTACGCGCAGCGTCTCGTTAAAGAAGCGACGTGACATCGTTTTGCTTCGTTTGTTGATAGGACTTACGCAAAAAACCTCTCAAACTCTTATTCCTCCGTGTCGCGCCAGTTGCTTTTCCTATACCTGTGCGTTAGTCCTGGTTGATATTATTTGCGTTTGGGTCATTTTTGGTTATTTGGTGTATTTACCCTACCCTGTATGGGTTTTAGGCTTATTTTTTCCTCGAAAATGTTTAAGTCCCGTGAGGATGATTTTGGGTTAAATAATCTGAATTCTTATAACTTTTCAAACACCCTCTAAAGATTTGACAAATTTATCAAAAAATTATTCATTGCAATATGATATTTAATCAAAATACAATTCTATTACACATTTTTTCCATATAATGTTCTATTTTTTAGTCTAAAAATATCTAATATTTTGACGCATTTATCAAAAAAATTTCCATTGTAATTAGAAGTTAAATTATATATTATAAGTGAAAGTAGCATTAGAAATTGATTATCTTCACTTTACAAGTTAATCGAAGAAACTAAGAGCTACTAATAACTAGTTTTGCTAATAAAAATACAACATGAAATTCATGAGCAAGATTTCATCTTGTCCATTTTATGTTGTCATTCTAGCAAGGTTTTTATTTTAAGAATTAGGAGGATTAGTCCTGATGGCAGATTTGAATAGTAGTGGTACTGGGAACTCTTCTACTAGCGCAGACAAGTTGAGAGATTCACCCTTCGGTCGCTTGAGTGAAGTTCTGGGTGATAAAGACCTCTCCCAGATATTCAGTGGTGCTGGTAAAGGAGAAGGTAGCGGTAGTTCACCATTTGGTGGTAGTGGTACTGGTACTGGTAGTAAGCCGGATTTAGCCTATGGTGGTAATCCTTTCGCTGGTGACAACTTTTGGAACATCTTTGCAGGTGGTAAAAATCCATCCGCAGGCGGTGCTAACCAGGGTAGTACCACTGACCCTTTGACTGGTGTTGGCAGCAAGGGAAGTACTATTAGCACAACTGAAATACCGGACGGATTCGGTTTGAGGGGTACTATTGATAACCTAGTTAACTCAAAGCTTAAAGAGACACAGGGTAGTAGCGTCATCCCATCATTTGGTGGTGGCGGTAGCAGCATCCCATCATTTGGTGGTAGTGGTAGCAGCATCCCATCATTTGGTGGTAGTGGTAGCAGCATCCCATCATTTGGTAGTAGTGGTAGCAGCATCCCATCATTTGGTGGTAGTGGCAGCAGCATTCCATCATTTGGTGGTAGTGGCAGCAGCATCCCATCATTTGGTGGTAGCGGCAGTCATTAGAATTTTTGGAACAATGATGAGTTCTTCAGTACATACTATGCGAATTGACTATGTTATGCACTGAAACTCTTTATTAGTAAGGACTTTAGGTAAGATTTTCTGTCAGGTTGACAGTGAAGATGATTAAAGCCTTTATTTAGAGAAATTTTGGGTTGAGCAAATTCATACTTGGCGTAGCATGTACTGAAGACCCTAAAATTTTTTAACTAAAAATAGGAGAATTAGTAGCAATGGAAGCGTCTGCTGTCAATTTCATTAATGGTAAGGTTAATACCTTTAGTGCCGCTGGCGATCGCAACCTGTATAGCAGTAGTTCCTTTGCTACCAATAGCAGTTTGTATACTGAAGGCAGTTTATTGACGGGTGGTAGCAACCCCTTTGCAGGTAACAGTTCCATTCCAGGTGGCGGTAGCAACCCCTTTGCAGGTAACAGTTCCATTCCAGGTGGCGGTAGCAACCCCTTTGCAGGTAACAGTGCCATTCCAGGTGGGAGTAGCAACCCCTTTGCTGGGGATGCTGGCAGTAAGCTTCAGCAATTAATCTTTGATCGCTTGAAGTTAATTTTGGGTAAAAATTTTTTCCAGGACACTAATAACACATTAGCAAATGGAAGTAACCCATTTCTAAACGGTGGCAATACCACTGCAATTGGCGGTATCAACCCCTTTGCTGGCAACAGTAGCCCTATAGCAGGTGCTGGAAGTTTGCTTCAACAATCGCCTTTCGATCCGTTGAAAGAAGTCCTTGGTAATAATATACCCTTTAGTAACAGTGGCAATACGTTTAATACTGGTAGTAGTAACCTTATTACTAATGCTGGAAGCCCACCCTTTAATAAGGGCAACCTACCCGTTGGTAATAGCAATAGGAACTTTGGTAGTAAGAACGCAACCATTGGTAATTTTAACTCTGACTATGGGAGCAACAGCGCAACCATTGGGAATGGTAACTGGAACTTTAATAATGATAATGCAACTATCGGTAATGGTAACTGGCTATTTGCAAAGGGTAACACAACTCTTGGTAACGGTAACTGGTATTGGGACGACGGAAATAGTAATGCAATATTAGGTAATGGTAATTGGCACTTTGGGAGTAACAATATAGCCATTGGAAATGGTAATTGGGACTTCGGTAGTAACAACACAATTATTGGTAATGGCAACTGGGTTTTTACGAGTGGAAATGAAATCATTGGTAATGGCAAATTGTTAGTGGATAGTCATAACACAACCATTGGAAACATCAATAATCCCAGCCCCAGCAGTTTAAAGTTATTTCCACAAGGGATCAAAACTGATGCTAACAATCTGATTGACTCTCTTGTAGGTAAGATAGGTCAAAATTTTCTTGGGTTAACAGGAGATTTTGATGTATCAAGTAGCCAGACATTTAATCGGCTCATCTCTTCTAGAAGTGTTGGTATTAATGACACTAATATATCTAAAGATATTGAGCAACTTTTGGCATCACTCAGCCCAATTCAAGGGAATGTGATTGATTATCAGTCTGTGCAAAACCTTCAGTCTGTCCCAGAACCTACTTCTTCAGTGTCGCTGATAATAATGGGACTTGTGTGTTTGCTGTTGTCAGTGTTTAAAAAACAACAAAATTCAGTAGACCAAAAAGTTTTATGATCGTCAAAAAAGAGTAATTTATAATCAAGTTTTGGAAGAGTACGCCTTATGTGAATTAAGCCACAGGATGCTGTTCAAAAGTAAGAACATCAATACCAAAACGCTGGCGCAGAAAAATACGCAGAGTATGACT
>NZ_JBALCO010000100.1:0-17690 GCF_036919595.1 Nostoc sp.
GCCAGTGCCGATTTCCCCTAAGCTATCTGCTGCCTTCATACGGGTGTACTGATCCACAGTAGTTGATTGCAGCAGTTGCACCAAGGCGGCGATCGCATCTTTATTGCCTGTGCCGATTTCCCCTAAGCTATATGCTGCCAGCCAACGGGTGGAGTAATCCACAGTAGTTGATTGCAGCAGTTGCACCAAGGCGGCGATCGCATCTTTATTGCCTGTGCCGATTTTCCTTAAGCTATATGCTGCCATTAAACGGGTGCAGTGATCCACAGTAGTTGATTGCAGCAGTTGCACCAAGGCGGCGATCGCATCTTTATTGCCTGGGTCGATTTTCCCTAAGTTATATGCTGCCTGCCTACGGGTGTCGTCATCCACAGTAGTTGATTGCAGCAGTTGCACCAAGGCGGCGATCGCATCTTTATTGCCTGGGTCGATTTTCCCTAAGCTATCTGCTGCTTGCCTACGGGTGGAGTCATCCACAGTAGTTGATTGCAGCAGTTGCACTAAGGCGGCGAGCGCTTTTGTGCGGTCTGTTTGTTGCAATGCTGATTTAACTTCCTCTTTGATTGAACTGTGACTATCAATTGTCCACTTGACAATTTGCGCTACTATTTCATTTGCTCTAGATTTATCTTCTTTAGAATTACCTCTAAACTCTGCAATTCCTGCGGCTACTAAAAAGTAGGCGCGGTATTCATAAAATCCTTTATCTAAATCTTTTCTATTCCAATTGCCACATCCGTCTTTAAAGTTCACTAAAGTATCGATAAACTGTTGCTTTTGCTGCTTGAGGTTTTCTTCTTCTCGCCCTAACCAAAGTAATATTGTTTGCTTCCATTGTGGTTCAAAGATGCGATAAGTTCCTTGACTGGGATTTTTGTGAACATGATTAAGAAAGAAATGCCAGTCATCAATTGCTTTAGCAGCAAAGTACTCTTGAAATGAAGCATGAAAGAAAGCGTAAACAGGTTTTCTATTTGTATCTATCCCTACACAGTTTAGCCAGCCGCGATTTAGTGCCAATTTCAGTAGCGAATTTTTATCCTCAGTATCTCCCAAAAATTGACTAACAAAATCCTGCCGCAAGCGAAAACGGGTTGCTTCTTTGTCTATTGCTGCTTTCGCTAATTTCCCCAACTCGACATTGAGTTGCTGACGCTGGTCAGAATCTGTAACAAATTCCTCTTTTTTCCAGTTGTAGAAGTCATCAACAAATTGCTGATAGAGTCCCGCTTGAGTATCCGGTAATTTGCCATCTTCTGCTTGCCAATTCAAGCACAGCAGCGTCAACCGCAGAGGATTTTTCACTAAATCCTGAATCCGTTCCTTACCTGATTCTTTCAACGCAGTACATAACTGCTTCCCACTTTCGGGAATAGCAGTGAACCATCTGTGAATAAATCTCTCTACCTGTTCTGGATAAGAAAAATCTAAACTGCGATAAGTATCAAAATCATCAAGTGCATTAATGCTGCCATCCCACAAATTAACCCGACAGGTCAGCACAATTCGCACTTGAGCAATTAACCCTGCTTCACGGAATTGTCGGGCAATTTCAGTTAGAGGATTAGATGCGGACATTTCATCTAACCCATCTAGCAGCAACCACACATTATTTTGATTAAACAGAGCCACAAAATCATTCTTCAGTTGCTCGGTGGCTTCAGCTTTACCTATTTTCTCAGCAACCTGAGTCAACCAAGTCTTAAACAGATAAGATTTTAGTTCCTCACCTCGCAAATCTGCTAAAGATACCCAAATGACAATGGACTGGTCAATCTCACGAGATACCCAATCAGCAATCTGCTGTAACAGTGTTGTCTTTCCTGCTCCTGGTTCGCCAATAATTGCAATCCGCTTACCTTGACTTTTAGGCGTGTTCTTCTGTTTGAGAACTTCTTCAAGAAAATCATCATGCTCAAATGTTTTGGTGATTTCTGTCTCCTTGTACAGTTCTGACCCCTGTTCTGGAGAAATATCACCTTGACGCTTGGATGGTTTTTTGCGCTCAACTAATCCCAGTGGTACGTAAACATCATCAACTTGCAGGGCGACTCCTTCAGTTGATGTCAGAGGATTTGTAGTCAGCTTTCGCCGTTCTAAGAGCATTTTACGGCAGACTTCACGCCAGTCATTGGGGATTAAGTTTGTCCCATCCTCCCCTTGGGACGACTGTAGTCAAAACGTCAAGTTATTAGTTTGGTTAGTTATCTGTCCTTGATTTACAACCCCAATTTTTTCTGCTAGCTGCGTCAGATTTTGAATAGTTGGCTGTTGAGACTTGAGGGTATTTTCTATTTCTTGAATTTTTTGAGTGAGTTTTGGTTCTGCTTTTGCTGCTGCTTCTACTTCCACAACAGCTTGAGCAATTTCTGGGTCTTGTTCTGCTGCTGCTTTCAGTTCCAGCACTGCTTGACCATAATCTAAACGCTGCGGTTCATTTCCCTCAACAGCACTGGTGAGTAATGGCGATTTATTCTTCTGGCGGAGTAATCCGATTAACTTTCCACCTACCGTCCATGTAGCATCGCCGAGATTTTCGCCGATTTTATCTTGTGCTTTAGTCCAAAGCGTAGTTGCGATCGCAGTAGCAACAGCCGTCAGTGTTACAGTTACCATAAATTCACCACATATTGAATTGATATAGAAATTATTTCAATTGACACAAATAGTATTACGCAAAAGCTGGGCGATTATTACTCAGGACTTACGCCAAATCATGATAAAACGAACCGCAAAGGACGCATTCGCGCAGCGTCTCCAAGAGTTGGACACATAGACGCAGCAGCGGCTTCCCGCAGGGTAGGAATATGAGTTTCAGAGAGTTCTTGCGTAAGTCCTGTTACTGATATAATTCAGTTTTTTAACCCGCGCAGGCGGGTTTTATTTGTATAGCCGCGACTTCTAGTCACCAAGGCAATAACACACCCTACGAAAATATCTGAAATCTAATTATGAATTAACGCCGTGTGCAACTTTCTCTCAAATCTAACCCCTAACCTCTTCCCTGCTAGCGTTGGGGAGCAAGCATCAAAGCCTCTCTCCCTATGGGGGAGAGGAATGAAAGCGGGGTTCTAAGAATAAGTTGCACACGGCGTGAATTATCAATTTTTAATTAGACGCTGCCTTTTCTACAACATTACGAATTATTTCCTCTAGCGTTTGGAGTAGTTCTTGCTCGTTGTAAGGTTTAGAAAAGTAAGCCCGCGCCCCCAATTGCATAGCTAATTGCCGATGTTTATTGCTGCTACGAGAAGTCAGCATCGCGACTGGAATATTTTTTGTATCAACGTCTGAATTTACCTTACCTAAAAAGCCATAACCATCTAGGCGAGGCATTTCAATATCACAAATTACTGCCTCAACTCTCAATCCACTATGGAGTTTTTCTAAGGCATCTTGACCATCTTTAGCTTGTTCTACTTGATACCCTCCTTTTTCAAGGGTCAAAGCTAGAAAGCGGCGAACATTAATTGAGTCATCTACGATTAAAATTGTGCCTTTCTGCTTAACAGACGCTGCTGATATTTTATCTTCATCAAATATCAGGAACGGTGTCTTTAACCTTGCTGATGGTAATTGAGTTCCTCTAGGAGTCCGCCGATTTGTAGCAATCCAATACAGCAACTCATTGACATTAACTAGTGGCACTACTCGACCATCACCGAGAATTGTACAATTGCTAAAGCCTTCAGGTAAAGGTATATTTCCCTCGACTTGGCGAATAGCAACTTCTTGTTCACCCCAGCAACGGTCTATTTGGATTGCTACTGGCTGATTATTCCCTTTGACTACTAACACGCTGTTAGCATTAATCGCTGCCGGAGTCTCTAACTCTGAGGTATCATAGCGCAGGCAATTAAACTCTAAATAAGGAGTCAAGCGAATCAGTGGTAGCATAGTTCCTTGCCAATTTAGGACTTCACTACCTGCCATTTGAAAAACTCGTTCGTCTTGGAGTAAAGATATTTCTGAAATAACATCTGTGGGAAATGCCAATAGCATTTTGTTGATTTCTACCAGTAGAACTCGCGCTACAGAAAGTGTAAATGGTACTGATAGGGTGAAGGTAGTACCAACTCCTGGTTCCGTATCAACTTTGACATCTCCCCGAATTAGTTTGAGGTTGTTACGAACCACATCCATACCGACACCGCGGCCAGATAATGCTGTGACTTGCTCGGAGGTGGTAAAACCTGGTTCAAAAATTAGTGATAACAGTTCTTCATCACTAGCATTAGCGAGTAGAGAAGCATCCAATCCCATAGCTAGGGCGCGGATGCGAATTTTCTCTAGAGAAATGCCCCAACCATCATCACGGATAGTAATCAGGGTACGATTACTGCGGTGAGTAGCTGTGATTTCAATCAATCCTTGTTCTGGTTTACCCAAAAGGCGGCGGGTGGTAGAGTCTTCGATACCATGATCGAAGGCGTTCCTTAACAGATGCATTAAAGGTTCATTTAATGCTTCTAAAATGCTGCGTTCAATTAAAGTATTGCCACCTTCAATTTTTAACTGCACATTTTTCCCATACTCTACATTTAAATCGCGCAAGGCTCTGGGAAAACGTTCGATTAAATCGGACAGCGGCCGCATTCGGATGTGATTTAGCTTTGTTTGTAACTGTTTTGATGTTTTGTTTAGTTTCCGAGCAATTTGGTCTGTATCATCTACACTGAGTTGCACATCAGTTGTGACTTCCTGTACCTGAACAATGGTTTCCATAACTTCCTGCGATCGCAGGTTGAAATCGTTATAGCGATCCATTTCTAAGGGATCAAATTCTCTGTCTGTGCCTTGTATTTGGTGGCCATTTTCAGCTTGCGGTTGCACCCCAAGAGACATGGCTTGAGGAGAAATTTTGTCGTAGGCTGTACGTAACTCCTGGTTTTCTTGGTCGAGAACTTGGACTCGCTGCTTCAGGTTACGAACGAGTTTGCGTAATCTTTCTAGTTGCGAGTTTAACCCATTCCGCTGAACAATCAGTTCACCAAATAAATCATTAATTTGCTCTAGTTGTTTGCTGGGAACTCGGACGCTATTTTCATGAATTTCCCGCTCTTTCCCAACGCCATTTGGTTCTCCTTTGCCTTCGCCAAATCTGGTATCTGGAGAATTATGTTCTCTAGCAAATATTGTATTTTGCTCTGTGACATTGACAGCATTAACGTCATCGGCAAATTCTGCATCCAAAAATGTAAAATTGGCAGCGATACCTGTGGCGGGCTGCGCCAACGCTTCATGATTAATCCAATTTTCTCTAGTGTTTTCTGGTTGCCAAACAGATGTTGATACTACTTCTGTATCTGTGGCAATAACCTGTGGTATTACTTCTGCTTGTAATAGTGGCTGTGATTGCGTATAACTACCCAATTCAATTTCTGTAGGTAAGTTATCTAATTGATTTGTCAGGATCAAAGCTTGCGATCGCCGCCATGCTTGCAATGCTAACTGGGCAATTTCTGGAATGCGCGAGCTGCTAACAATTTCTAATTGCTGCGTTACTGACTCACAAAGCTTGGTAAAAGCAGCCAACTGGAGCATTTCCCCTAAACCGCCCAATTCAGTTGCCATGATCACAACTTCTTCATGCAAACCAGGCTGTTCACTATCTGCCAATATAGATTCTAGGCGCTGCAAGCACTCTTCTACTTCTGTGCCAAATAACAAGGGGATAATGTCTTGCCCATCTTCTGGGGATAGCATGGTTGAGGCATCCTCAGGGGTGGGGTCGCCCAAGCGATCGTGCAACTGATCAAAAATTGGGTAACAAAAGGTTACTAACCACTGATCTTCAACAACATTTCCTTCTGCAAGCAATTCTACAATCTGACGCAGCCAGTCAACTCCAGATAGCAATAAACTTTGTAACTGAGTATCAATTTCTAGAGAATTTTTTTTAGTTTTTAAAACTTTAAAGGAATCTTCCAGACGGTGAGATAAATCACTTAGCGATCTAAATCCCATCATCCCCGCGCCACCTTTGATAGAATGAGCAGCCCGGAGTGCAGCATTGATTTTATCCAAATCGATCCGGTTAGTAGTATCGATTTCCAGTAATACTCCTTCCAGGATATTTAAGTAATCAGTTGCTTCTTCCAAAAACTGCATCTGGATTTCTAGTTCTTTGTCTGTCAGCATAGTTTTTGTTAATAGTCAAACAATTTTGGATTTTAGATTGATCTATACCTAAATTCACAGGCTTGCCATTTAATTTTAGATTTGGGATAATAGAATTATTTTCCTGTTGAAATTCGCTTGCTCCAAACATTTTTATATTTTGAATCTTCTCTACCAAAAGTTCCGCCAACAATTCCCAAATCCAAAATTTAAAATCTAAAATTCGGCCATTTGTCAGTAGTAAGTAGTGAAAAAACAACTGACAGATGACCACTAACTAACTTTGAAAGTCTCTACAGCCTCTTGCAATTGCTGGGAAATATCCACAGTTTGTTGCAGAGATTCAGAAACTTGGCGAGAAGAATCGCTGGTGCGTTGTGATCCAGCAGCAATATCTTTCATCAATTGGGTGACACTTTGCGATGTTTCTACCTGAGATGCAGTTGCAGTAGAAATCGACTGCACCAAGGAATCAATTTGATGCGATACATCCAAAATTTGACTCAGACTTTGTTTAGCTGACTCCACAATTCGAGTCCCTTCTACCACTTGGGTGGTTCCTATTTCCATCGCCTGCACCACTTCACTGGTTTCTCGTTGGATATTTTCAACAATTTGTTCAATTTCTTGGGTTGCAGCGGCACTCCTGACTGCTAATTCGCCAACTTCTTCAGCAACTACAGCAAAACCTTCACCTTCTTCACCCGCACGCGCTGCTTCAATACCCGCGTTGATGGCAAGCAAGTTGGTTTGAATGGCGATTTGGTTAATCAAGGACACCACGCGAGAAATTTGTTGAGAAGATTCTCCTAAACGTTTCACTTTTTTAGCAGTTTCACCCACAGTTTCCCGCAAAGACAGGATATTTTGTACTGTCAAATCCATTGCGTGTCCACTCTGAGTGGCGCTGTAGGCGGCGTGGTTGGCAATGAAAGCAGCTTTTTCGGCGCTCTCGGCTACGGTTTGCATGGATTGGGTCATTTCGTCAACAGCATCGAGGGTGCGGTTTATTTCGGCAGCTTGGGTGAGTGCTTCCTCTGCTAAGTGGCGGATGGCTCCTTCGTTAGAGCCAATAGCAGTATTCACGTAGATAGCAGCCTGTTGAACTTGGGTAACAATATCCCGGAGGCTTTCCACAATGGAGTTGAAAAAGTCGGCAACAGTGCCTATTTCCCCAGAGGTCACGTCTGCACGCACTGTCAAGTCACCTCTGGCAGCACTTTCTACGTCGTTGAGCAGTTCTAAAAGTTGCTGTTGCAATATTTCTTTTTGATGCCGTTCGTCGTCAGAACCGATTACTGCAACATTCCTAGCTTGTTCTATCTCTTCTAACAACTTGGCTTGTTCCAAGGCATAGCCAATTTGAGTTGCTATCTGTTGAAACAAGTCAATTTCCGGCTGTTGCCAAACACGAGGAGTTTCGCAATGATGAGCAATTAATAAGCCGAGAAGTTGCTCTTGGGCTAGAATCGGTACAATCAAATGACCTTTGACAGCAAATTTTTCCAACAGTTGAATGTAACCATTGGCATTTTTCAAGCTTTGGTCTTGATGAATGTTAGCAACTGCTTGCACCCGGCTATCATGAGAAGTTTCTAGATAATGTTCCCGAAAATAGGGGTCGTCGATTTGCACTCCGATCATTTCTGGCCAATTACCAGTTACCGATTCAGCAATGACGATGCCATCCCAAGTATCTGGATTCAGACTATAAATGATTACCCGGTCTGTTTTTAGCGATCGCTGAACTTCTTTTACTGCTGCATGATAAATATCTTCGGTTTTGAGAGTTATCCGAATTTGTCGGGTAATATCTGCTAATAATTTTACGCCTTCAACATCCAGTTCTTGTTCCTTAACTAAAACCTGCAATTGTTCGGCCATCTGGTTGATATTTGCACTCAATACCCCTAATTCGTCTTCTCTTTCAATTTCCAGACGGGTATTGAATTTACCTTGACCAAGCTTTGCTAATGCCGCAGTAGCATTGATAATTGGCTGTGTAGTAACTTTAGCTAACCGAGATGCGAAAGCAGCTACAATCAATGCTGTCAGTGCTGTACCAATGGCTATAATCCACAACAATTGTCTTTGCGGCTCAAATAAAATTGCTGTATCTGTGGATAAAAGTACTTGCCAGTTTAAATCTGGCAAGCCGTCTAACTTACTGGCTGGTACGTAGCTGACTAGTTCTTGTTTTTTGTGAGTTTTGGGAACTTCTATAAAACTATCTACTTTTTTGGCTGCAAGGAGTTTAGCTAAATTAGAATACTCTCCCTTTGCCTGTTTCCCCAATAATTCTTGTTGTGGACTCAAGAAAACTGTCCCCGAAGCATCGAGCAAATAGTATTGTTGTCTATTGACTACATAGTTTTTGATGACTTCCTCTAAAGATTTTACGGGCATACGTGCTTGTACCACGCCAATAGTTTGGCCCGTGCTTGTCTCTTTCACAGGTGCAGCTATATAAATACTCGCTTTCCCTGTATTTTTTGCTGCTTCCGGTTTGCTGATTATAGGAATATCTTTTTGTAAAGCGTCTTGAAAATAGGTACGGTCTTTTTGGTTTTCCAGGGGTTCGCCTGTGGATTGCACAATCAAATTACCTTGGCTATCAAAGACAGCAACACTGTCATAAGCTTTGTAGGCTTCGACAACGCGATCTAGGACTGCTTGTTTTTCTTGAGTGGTGATACTGACACTAGCTTGGGAATTAGTCAAAAAAGGCAAACTTGATATTACCTGAACATCACCGTAGCGTCCCAACATAAAACGGTTAAGTTTATCACTTAAACCAGTGGCTTCGGATTGTTGAGATTGAGTAATTTGCTTAGTAATCGACTTGTTGGCAAAGCTAAAAGCGATCGCGCCTATGCCCAATACTGGTATTGTACCGATTGCGATCGCCAAAATAGTCGCTTTCTTAATCAATCCCAGCTTTGCAAAAGAGGCAATAGCCTGATTTAGGGAAGAATTATTAGCCGTTTCAGTAGTTAGCTTAGTTGGTAGCTTTACTACAGTACCAGTGATTTTTTGGGATGAAATCAGCGATGCTCGATTTTGAGCGCCACTACTTTGATTCGTGTTGGTTTTATTAAACATAAAAGTAGTTCTCCTAAGTACGTGAATAAGAACACTAAAAATCTTTTTTTAGTAGTACACTCTAATCACTGCGGAGAATAGAAGACTGCACAATCGCCTGTGCATCTAATACCAGTAATATTTCTTCCTGTTGCACAACGCACCCACATAAATAAGGAACTAAACTGGATGCCACTTGTCCTATAGGAGAATGAATAGCATCAGCTGCGAACTTAGTTGTACCTTTTATTTCTTGGACAACTAAGCCTAACACCAATGATTCCACCTGAATAATGAGCGCATTGTACTGTCGCAATCGATAATCTAGAGATTCTAAATTGAGCATTCTTGGCAAATCAACTACCCAAATTATCCGACTCCGCCAATTCATTAATCCTAATATGCAGGGGGGCATATTCGGCATCGAGGTGATAGATTCAATAGGCATAATGATTGCTTCTTGCGTATGTTTCATTGATAAAACAGCAGTAGTCTGTTGATTTAGCTGAAACTTTAGATAACCATCTGCTAAATTATTTTGGATTGGTTTTGAAGTAAGTGTAATGTTTGTACTAGTCATTGATTCAAATTACCACTGATTTAATAGTACGCAGAAGATGTTCGCGGGTGTAAGGTTTAGTTATATAGGCATCTGCACCTTGTTTCATTGCCCACAAACGGTCAATTTCTTGATTTTTAGAACTGCAAATGACAATCGGCACTTTTGCAGTAATCGGATTTCTTCTTAGAGAACGACACAATTCAAATCCACTCATTTCGGGCATTACTACATCAGTAACGATCGCATCTGGTTTTTCTAACACAGCTTTTTCTAAAGCTTCTTTTGCACCAGAAGCTTTAATTACGTTGTAACCACTCTCTTTAAGATAATGGCTCATTAATTCCAATTCGCTGGGAGAATCTTCTACAATCAGAATTGTGCCAAGTAAAGTCAGGCTCACTATTAAATCTCCTAAAAAGTAACTTAAGGCGATTAAATTTTGTATAAGAATTCAGGAGTTAGGAATCAGAATTCATAATGAAGATACCAATTTTATAAAATCGATATAAGAATAAAATAAATTGATGTGCCTTCTGCCAAACTATCAAGTCTTGAAATGTTTTTGCTAGTTGTCTCATTTCTTCTGACTCCGGAATCATGACTACTAAATTAACCAAGATGCTTAAAAACCATTTTTAGCAATTCTGATTGTGTAAAAGGCTTAGTCAAATATCCTGATGATCTGACTAACTTAGCCTTTGCCCTGTCGATAAATCCTGTTCTACCAGTCACCATAATGATCGGTGTATTTTTAAAAGCCGAATGTTTCCGTAATAAAGAACATAGTTCGTAGCCATCTAAGCTTGGCATCTCAACATCTAGCAAAATCAGATCGGGTTTACTTCGGAGAATTTGCATTAAAGCTTTCACCGGATCATTGATCATCACAACTGAAAAGGTGTTTTCACCCAAAAAGTGTTTGATAGAATTCAAAACTGTTTGGCTATCATCGATACAGGCAATTGTATATAGTTTTTTGCTAACAGTTGGCTGAGTAGTTTTATTCTCAGGAATATCAAAATTGATTTGTATCGGCAATTTTTGCCCAAGTTTTATTTGCAGTTGTGGCTGAACTTGAGACGGTTGTATTTTAGACAAAACTTGGGAACCTCTACCAGCCGGAATTGATGACTGGATATTTTGCCGATTTCGTAACTGCTTTTGACAGTGTTCAACAAGTAACCGCAAATCCAGGGAACAGAACTTTGGTAGTTCATCCAAAGAGCTTTCAGGACTGAATTCATAGCTACCTTCTTTTAAGCATAGAAATGATTCCAGTACTTCTTTTGCCAATTCGTCTATCAGCCTTGCTGCTTGCACAGAGGTGATATAGTCCTGATTTACTAACCAACAAATAGCTTGGTAATCCGCATTTGGTATTGATTGATGTTCATTTTTAATTTCAAACATCAGCCGCATCTGCACGCGAGTGGCGCTGTTGAGAGCAGGAATTTGCTGGCTCAAGCGTCGCAAGTGACTGTCAATGCGCTCAAATAGTTTATCTGAATAGGAGGCATAAGTAAGTTTCCCGTCCTCTAGATAGATTGACCAAGAAACTATTTCAGTAAATATATTTAAGCAGCCTGTAGCACGCCGACTGGTTAATTGTGCCAACAGAGATAGCGGATGTAGTTTCTGGAATAACCTGTAGCTACCTATAGGAGTTGTGCTCATTTTACTTTTACTTCAGCTAAATTCGATAGGTGTAAGCTAAATTTGTGCAGAGTTATTCCACAATTGCAATCAAGTAAAAAGGATAAAACACTTCTACTTTAAAATACATTAGTTTATGTTTAGGGATTATGGTGAAACTCAACGACAACAGCGTTATTTTCAAATGATCAAATCTCAGTAAATTCGTAAATTATTATTAATTTACTTCCTGTTACCGAGATTTACAGACATCTTTTGAGAATAAGACATAAAAATGTCAAGAGTATATGAAGCCACTTTCCATTGAGTAACCCCTATCTGACCACAGGAATAATACCGATTTTATAGGCGGTAATACATTTGAACTTATGTATTTACACTTAAGTAAAACATAGTTTTTAATTAGCTAAGGGCTAGATGAAGTCACTTTGTATCGAGTAACTTCAATTTGACCACAGCAATAATACTGATTTTCTTAACAAAAAGAAAACATAATTCAGAAGGGCTAATAATACCAGAAAAAGGCGTGAAATTAACCAAGTTTCCAGGTGAATTGTTCTGGTTATCCATAGTTTTAGAAACTATCCGCCAGATGGGATTAGAATTACAAGTCATATTGGATAAAGGTGCGGTGATGGTGCTACCCACAGGAATTAATAAAGCCACAGGGTTAGCCGCTGCTTTGGATGAGATACAGTTATCACCTCAAAATACAGTCGGGATTGGCGATGCAGAAAATGACCATGATTTCCTCAATTTTTGTGGTTATTCAGTAGCAGTTGCTAATACTTTACCAACGCTCAAAGAGCGTGTAGATTTTGTGACTAATAATAGTCGGGAGGATGGTGTTATAGAACTAATTGAAAAACTCATCACCTCAGATTTAGCTTAATTCGGGCATTAATTTGAGCAGGTTTATATAAATAAAAATGCCCAATTCCTACCCATATTCAAGTACCATTTATTTCCGCTTGAATTTAAAAGTCATCGCTCCTTTTCCTCCGGCTTTACCACCACCAATCCCGAACAAACTGATTTGTCCTTCACCATTGACTTCTACTGAGAGTTCCACCTCATTCAGCTGCATCTTAGAATCGGGTTGATCAGCTTCATCAAGCATTTCCCGCATTGCTTCCAGAAACCCCTTCATTTCTTGCTTGAGTTTAGTTACCTCTACTTTGTGTCTAGTAATTACTATTTCGTCTTTTTTTCGGCTCACAACTATTTCTTCAGTGGTTTCAACTCCAAGTCGTCCTCCTCTATCTCCACTACTTCTTGCTCCAATATTTCTGAATGTTTCATTGGTGGTACTTGATGTTTCCGCCGTTTCTTCGGTAATAATCCAGATGGCTTTTGGTGTTGAATTTTCTGCTGACATAAATTTAATTATTGAAATTATTCTTGATTTAACTGGCTTTTACCAAAGCTTCTAGCACCGCCGTTCTCGCTTCCAGTTCGGCAACTCTTTGGTTTAATGGTAAATTTTCAACACATCCTAAATAGTGCGCCAAAGCGCCAACTACTACCTCAGTTTTAGATGTGCCAGTCTGTTGAGCGTAGTTGTTAAGCTTTTCTAGAAGATACGGGGGAATTCTGACGGCAATTTGGGGTTTGGTCATGGCAGGCAATTATTTTTTAGTTTTAGACTATCGAACTGCATGACAGTGCATTACTATTATTCAGTAGTAACACGTAAACTTGCAATAGGGAAGAACAGATTAGTCAATACCAACGCAGAAATGGCTAAAAATTGGGCGATCGCGATCGGCATTAACCAGTACAATAATCTTCAGCACTTAAACTACGCCAAACTTGATGCCCTTGCTATGCGCGATTGGTTTGAAAAGGAAGTGCGGTTTGACAGAGTGTTTCTGTTTACAGAGGATTCAATTGCAATTCCCACTTCTCCACCCATTCCCACTCAGCCTACTTACGGTAACTTGCGGCGGTTTTTACGGGCAAACTTTGAAAATCCACTATTGGCATCAGGGGATAATCTCTGGTTTTTCTTTGCTGGTCACGGTTGTCGTGAAGCTGACCGTGATTATCTCATGCTAATGGATAGCGATCCAGGTGATGTAGAACATACGGCAATCCCTGTTGATTTTGTTACCCAAAGATTGCGCCGTAGTGGAGCAGATAATGTAGTGTTGTTTTTAGATGCCTGCCGCGATGAGGGAAGCAGGCGAGGAAAGGGTATTGGTGAAGAACATCAGGGAGTAGTCACCTTTTACTCTTGCAGTCCCAGTCAAAGGTCTTATGAAATTGAGCAGTTGCAACACGGCTCATTTACCCAGGCGTTGTTAGACGGGTTGAAGATTGCAGGTGAAGGAAACTGCGCCACAGTTGAAAGATTGGACAAATATTTACAATCAACAGTACCCACAATCAATCAAACGCACCGGAAAACTCCACAATATCCCTATGCGATCGCTGAACCAGCTAACAAATTACACTTAATTTTGTTACCCGATTATGCCACGCTGACTGATATTGCTACCATGAAACTTGACGCTTATCAAGCGGAAGTCAAAGGAGAGTGGGAATTAGCCAGACAGTTATGGATTCGCGTGAATGTGGCTGCTAGGGGTTCCGATCTGCAAGCAATTGAGGCATTTTCTAGAATTCCCCAGCGACTTGGAGAGTCTTCTGCACCTCCAAAAAATCCTGAAGTTATTACTTTACCAAGGGGAGATAGATCAGTAGTTTCTGAGCCAGCACCTACAGCACATCAAGCTGAACTACAGGTTTTTCAGTTTCAGGTGGTGAAGGTAAATGCAAGTGGTCAAGAGGTGAAACGAGACAGAAGTAAAGCCCAATATTTCACCGAAGACTTAGGAAATGATGTCAGCTTGGAAATGATTGCGATTCCCAGTGGCAAATTTCTGATGGGTTCACCATATTGGGAAGAAAATAATCACGAAAAACCTCAGCATGAAGTGACGGTTCAATCATTCTTTATGGGTAAACATCCAGTCACCCAAGCGCAATGGAGAAGAGTAGCAGCACTACCCAAACTTAACCGTGACCTGAGAGCTAATCCATCTGATTTCAACGGAGATAAACGACCAGTAGAGAAAGTATCTTGGTACGATGCAGTTGAGTTTTGCAATCGCCTCTCTAGATATACAAATAAGCAATATCGTCTACCTAGTGAAGCTGAATGGGAATATGCCTGTCGTGCAGGAACAAACACACCCTTTCATTTTGGCGAGACGATAACGACTGAGTTAGCTAACTACGATGGAAATTTTACTTACGCTTCTGCACCAAAAGGAAAAAATCGTGGAAAAACAATAGAGGTAGGAAGTTTTACACCCAACGCCTTTGGATTGTACGATATGCACGGGAATGTATGCGAGTGGTGTCAAGATAGTTGGCATGACAGTTATAAAGGAGCGCCACAAGATGGAAGTGCATGGATAGATAATGATAATAAAAATCAAATTCTGCGGGGCGGTTCCTGGCTCTACGGTCCTGGACTCTGCCGTTCCGCGTCCCGCGACAACTACAATTGGGTGGTGCGTTGGCTGGTGCGCGACTACTTCAGCTTCAATATTGGTTTTCGTGTTGTCTGCGCGGTTGGGAGGACTCTTTAGCCCTTTACACTTTAGCTCTTTAGCCCTTTGCTCTTATTTTCTTTACCCTTTTTGAGTGTAGCGAAGCGGAACGATCTAATTTTTTTTGAAAATCAAAGGCTGAATTTATAGAGAAAATTAATTAGGACTTACGCACGGATTACGATTTTACGTCATTACGAGCGTTGGCGCAGCCTCTCGTAGAGAAGCGAAGTAATCGCAAAAGCTTGGTTTTTCTTCACGATTGCGTAAATCCTATTAATCTTAAATTTATCTCAAATATTTAGGGTGTGTTTGCGTGGTGTAACGCAGCAGATTCTGAAAGCAAACCAGCGTTTATCCAATCACTCAGCGATCGCAAACTTACAAATGCGGATAAAAGGACTTGAACCTTCACTCCTTTCGGAACTAGAACCTAAATCTAGCGCGTCTGCCAATTCCGCCATATCCGCATCAGTTTACTATAATACCATAATAAATTATTTATGGAAAGGGAAAATGTGGGACAAGGGATAAATTAATTTCCTATGCCCCATGCCCAATTACATAACTGCAACACGAGGCAGACGATGCTTGAACCCGCAGAGAATTTCCCAGGAAATAGTGTTTAATTCTTCTGCCCAATCGTCGGCTAAAATTTGTTCTTTTCCCTGTTGCCCTAGTAAGGTGACTACTTCTCCTTCTTGGATATTGGGTATAGCACTCACATCCAGCATCAACTGATCCATTGTAATTGTCCCAATTTGCGACACCCGCTGACCGCGAATTAACGCTTGCATTTTGTTGGAAAGACCGCGAGGAACACCGTCAGCATAGCCAATTCCCACGACAGCGAGGCGAAGTTCACGCGGGGCAATAAATTGATGTCCATAGCTAACAGCGGTTCCTGCGGCAATTGTTTTAACTTGGGTGACTCGTGCTTTAAGTTCCAAAACGGGCTTGAGGTCGATCGCATTTTGTAAATGGGTTGCTGGGTAGAGTCCGTAAACGGCTAAACCTACTCGCACAATGTCGTAGTGCAATGCCGGATTTGTGAGTGCAGCCGCTGAGTTTGCCAAGTGCAAGCAGGGTGGTTGAATTCCCATTGCTTTGATTTGGGCGATCGCTTGCTCAAATCGTTTATGCTGTTCTTCCATTGCCGTGGTGTCAGGATCATCTGCTGTTGCCAAATGGGAATAAATACTGGCAATAGATAGATGTGGTAAGCGCTGCACTAATTGCACAAATTCGCCAGCTTGCTGCCAATTAGTTCCCAACCTGGACATTCCCGTGTCTAATTTGATGTGTACTGGGATAGGGGAACCATAATTCATGGATTCTAGGGCATCAGAAAATACCAAAGCTTGTTTAGGGCTACAGAGTGTCGGCTGAAGTTTCCAGTGAGCGATCGCATGAATCTGCTCTGGTGTATGAGTTGCTCCTAAAATCAAAATGGGCGCTTGAATTCCGCCTTCTCGCAATTGAATAGCTTCTGGAACTGTAGCGACTCCTAGCCAACTAGCTCCCGATTGGATTGCAGTTTGGGCAACTGTTACCGCTCCATGTCCATAAGCATCAGCTTTTACTACCGCCATCAACTGGGTACACGGTGATAAAAACTGCACCAATTGTTGTATATTGTATGACAACGCCCCTAAATCAATTTCTACCCAGGCTCGTTGCGAAAACCACGCGTAGGTGTCGCACTGCTGATTAGAAACTACACCAGGGATTTCTTTGCGACTTAACATTTGTACTGACTCCTATTCCACCACGGCTAAACTTCCAAGTTATCTATCTATACACGCTCCTAAAAGCGATATCAGATTAAATAGGAAGTTTACCCTTCATATTGGAATAGATACAAGGTGTTGCGGCACTAACTCTCAACTCATAACTTAATTTCCGAATTCTCCCGAAAGTATAATTTATTCTCATCTCCCTAGCAGGGTGTATTTGTGTTAATATTTATGTAAAGCTAATACCCTGAGCGCAGATAAATGGGGAAGGTTTTAGTCTTAAACGCATCTTACGAACCTCTCAATATAACGAGTTGGCGTCGTGCTGCGGTTCTGTTAATCAAGGGCAAAGCAGAACGCGTGGAACACAACGGTAAATTCCTTTATACGGATTTCCCGTTGCCGACCGTGATCCGGTTGCGTCATTATGTACGCGTTCCTTATAAAGAAATTCCTCTGACTCGCCGAAATATATTGCATCGTGACGGTCATGGCTGTCAATACTGTGGTTACACAGGGGATGAGTTGACCCTAGACCATGTAATACCGCGATCGCGCGGCGGGGGCGATACCTGGGAAAACATTGTGACCGCTTGTGTGCGTTGCAATGTCAAAAAAGGCAGTCGCACTCCCCACGAAGCTCATATGCCTTTGCGTCATCCCCCCCGCCAACCTTATAGCAGCCTCTATTTCGAGGTCAGCAAACATCTTAAGAGTGGACTGCATACAGAGTGGCAAAAGTATGTTATAGGTCTTTGACATGACGTAACCTAATTCTAAAAGCATAAAGAAATAGTCACAGGTCAGCGTTTGTGATTATTTTTAGAGTCTGGCTAAAATTGTGTTGGACACATTTGTTTTAACAAATTGTCTGTTGGCTCAGGGGGAGCATCCACTTTTGGCAGAAATACTCAAATAGCTAATAAACCATTGAGATAAGCACAACGAACCGAGAGGATGTGATTGACACTTTCAACA
>NZ_JBALCO010000101.1:0-77157 GCF_036919595.1 Nostoc sp.
CACCCAAGTATCACGTTTCTCAATTATTCCACCTCATTAGTATGGAAGCAAAGCCTTCTATTATAACATAAAAATAATTCTGCAAGAGGTCTAATTTAGCAATGATTACTGTACCCACATATGAAGGTAAAATGGGACAGCCATTGTTATTTAGTAATGGGATGCGATGCCTACGGCGGGCTGCGCCTACGCACTTACAAAATATCCCTGAAGAAACCTTAGCTTTGCGCCAAATTATCAGAGAATTTTATCCAGGAATTCATCAAGTGAAATTTGCAACTCCGGCTGTGCTATTAAATATCAAGATGCCGGAAGCATATCAAGAACAAATGCATAATCTTGGGTAGCAACAGATTACAGTATGAGTTAACGTCAATAACAAGATTCCCGACTTCTTGAAGAAGTCGGGAATCTGAGCCTTTGGATTACTCTTCCGTGAATCCGCTTAATTCATCATTTGGTTGATCAATCATTTCCGGCACTAAAGCTGGGTTACTCCTACGTTCTTCTGGTGATTGCTCCCGGATAACATCATCTATTCTCGCAGGGTGTTTGATTTTGTCGAGTACCTCTGGACTTAGTTGCGATGGATCGCCTTCTGGATTCGACTTTTCTGCTTGACTAGGAACTGTTTCCTTATTCATCACTATTTCCCTAAACTTATACACCAAGCTTAAGTTCTTCTGTGGTGAGGTACATACTATCTTGAGACTTATTTCACACAACGCTAGCTGAGAAATGAGCCATGCGATCGCAAAACCTATGGAATCAAACTTAAGCAAGCGGCAGAAAAGCTTGGTAAGACGGTTCGGACGATGCAGGCGATTTTATCTTTGAGAAAAGGGTTAAGCAATATTGATAAAGCGACTTTAGATGAGGTTTTGGAGTGGTTTGAGTGATGGAAAATATAGCGAAAGAGCCTAGATTTTTTGATATTGAACTACTCCAAGGTGAAAGCTTAAGCCATTTCTTAGGGCATTTTCGTCGGGAGAATTATTTAACTGCTACTCAACTTAGTAAATTGACGGGGTTAGGTGCTGTTATTGGTAGGTGGGAGAAGTGTTATTTCAACCCGTTTCCGACACAGCAGGAGTTGGAGCCTTTGGCTGGTATAGTTGAGGTACAGGTTGACAAACTCTTGGAAATGCTGCCCCCAAAGGGTATGACCATAAAACCCAGACCAATTCGGTTATGTGGTGCTTGCTATGCAGAATCACCCTATCATCGTATTGAATGGCAGTTTAAGGATGTGATGAAATGCGTAGGCGAAGCCCGTCGCAGACATCGCCACAATTTACGCTTGTTAACCAAATGTACTAACTGTGAGACTCCTTTCCCGATTCCCGCAGATTGGGTACAGGGTGAATGTCCTCACTGTTTTTTGCCTTTTGCAACAATGGCGAAGCGTCAGAAACGTCTTTAAAAATGGCTTAAGATTAGAGGTGCGAACACTGCCCTATCGCACTCTAAAGCCACTCACAAACCTGCTAGTTTTGTCAACTCTGTTTGCCAATCTTCATCATATCGTAGGACAAGGACATGGCAAGTGGTGCTGTGCTTAAGATTATCTCGCTCAATTTTATCTTGTTTACGTTTCTCAAGGCTGTCATGAACTGAACCGTCACAAAAAACAGCAATGCCATCTTCTTTATAGAGAAAATCTGGCTTACAGTTCGTCTGTGGAATTAATTCCTGTGTAGAATCTGGTAGTTTATATCCGCATTTATAAATTTCTTCTAAAACTATTCGCTCAAATTGGGAATTTTGGTCTGTTTGTTGCAGCAGTTGTTGATACTGTTCATCACGATATATTCCTTCTATCTGCACTGTACTTTTTTGCAGTTCGTCAAGTAGGGTTTTGATGAGATGGCGATTGATCAAAGCATGGTCGAACTGGTTGCGGTAAGAAAGCAAGCATTCATAACAAGCTTGAACACAGCTATCTTTCGTTTCTTTAAAATGGCAAATATCTAAAGCGGTATCAGCTATTTTTTGGAAAGCATCAGGTTTTTCTAATAGTTGAGAAAGGACACCTGCACCGCCTTCCGTCGATTCCCAAAACAGTAAATATTTCCCGTCTCCCAAACGTTCGGAGTCGAGTTCGTCGGCTTCTAATTTGTACACTGCTTGGATGGCAGTTTCCAGGGCGTATTGTAGGGTGGCAATAAAAGCTTCTCTCTGTTCTGTGGGAACACTTAAAGGTTCGATGACTAGGATATTGCAGGTATTTTTCACCATTAAGTTAACGTCGGTGTGAATGCTATCTTTTGCCGAGTCATTTTTGGCATCGCCCCAAATACCAGTTTTAATATCAAGTTTAAATCCTCGTTCCTCGCTTTTTTTCTTGTTCAGTCCGCGATTAATATGCCAGATATCTGCTGTAGCACCGTAAGTTAAACGTAATAATTCTGTGCCATCGGCGGTTTGTACTGTGGCTGATTGGCGTTTTTGCTTATCGTAACGGAAGTGGGTGGTGATGTTGTAACCGTACTTCAGGCGTTCTTCTTCGTCGCAGGTAATGCGTTCTCGTCTCCAGGCGATCGCAGTTTCCATTGATAATAAGCGGGTAAGCAAAGCCTTATTGTTGTTACTATCGACAAGTTTTACACCGCAGTTTTCACAGGTATCACGGTTACTAGCTTCTCCTTTATGGAAATAACCGCATTTAAAGCAAACATTTACCCGTTGATAATCAGCACCACCAACAGGCATTTTGGTTTTAGCCACCATAAATTTACTACCCTCGTAGTAAATAACATTACCAGGGGCAAATTCTCTTAAAGCAACGCTGCAAAGACGAGAAATAAATTCGCCACTTTCTTCTGTGGGAATAAATGCCCGGACTGGTAAGCGGGGGAAGTTAAACCCAGGTAAAAATCCCTCGGCAGCAAAATAACGA
Organism: Nostoc sp.; assembly: GCF_036919595.1. Taxonomy (GTDB): domain Bacteria; phylum Cyanobacteriota; class Cyanobacteriia; order Cyanobacteriales; family Nostocaceae; genus Nostoc. The sequence continues at coordinate 2,900 of NZ_JBALCO010000101.1, forward strand.
TAAGGGTAAAATTCAAACTGATTATTGCTTTTACCTTGGACTTGTCCTACTAACAGGTCAATTTGTCGCAGTGCTTCTTTTTCTTGAGCTTTAGCGATATCTCGTTCTTCTTGAGTCGCATAGCCTCTGGTATAACGACTTGTGCTGTCGCGGGCCTTGTCTAATTGTTCAATAGCATCTTTGTATAGTCTACGCCAGCGATCGCAAGCTTGATCAAAGGCATTATGTGCATTTTCTAGGGTGAATTGTAACCAATTTTCAGAATACCAAAAGGTTTTGTTCAAGTCATTTTGGCAGAATGTATCTGATAAAATCAGTTTTGTAGCTGCCAAACATTTGGCTAATTTTTCCTGACTCATAGTGATTCGCTGACTTACATCTTCTTTTAGCGGACACTCCGGCGAATCTAACTCCAGAATTTGGTTCATGGAATTTTCAAGGTATAAGCCAGTGTGTGCTAGCCAAATCGAATACACATGAGATTTAATTAAATCCTGATTAGCTAGTTCTAATTTTGGTGGGGCGACGACACCAGCAACCATTTGACTTTGACGTTTAAAGAAATATTGGTCGTGACCGCTACCAATGGAGGCATAAGTAATTACTAAAGCTTCCTGTCCACTTCTCCCAGCGCGACCACTGCGTTGGGCATAATTGGCAGGGCTGGGGGGAACATTCCGCAGATGGACAACGCTGAGGTCGGAAATATCTATCCCCAATTCCATTGTCGGGGAACAAAATAAAGCTGCTAATTTGCCATGACGGAATTCATCTTCTCGTTGCTGGCGTTTTTCGTTTTTGACCTGTCCGGTATGTTCTCGCCCCTCTAGTGCTTTAATTTGATGGGCGTTAGTTTGATAGAACTCTTGAAAAAATTGATTGACAGAAGTATTTCTTTCCTTACCCTGCAAGCGACGCGAGATTAAAGGGTCGGCGGGAATTTCACTTAATTTTGAGGCGACCCAGACCATTGAATTAATTTTTAGTTGGACTTCTTCTTCCTTTTTGTGTAAGTAACCTGCATCTGCTAAAGCATTGACTAGAGCATTAATTAATTGGTTATAATCTGAACCTGATCACGGTTTTTGCAACCAATTCCATGCCCGATTAGAACGCAGAAAGCGCCCGATTTCACCACGAAATGTCAGTCTAATTGTTCTTGATTTACCTTTTTTCTCTGTGGGGCTGAGGCTTGCCCAAAAAGCTTCGTGTAGATATTCAAAAGTATCAATAGTCCAAGGGTCTTTTAGTGCTTGGGATACTTCTTTTTTCAGTTGTTCTATTCCATTTGTTTGTAAAATTTCCGCATCAATCACCAGTTTTTTCCGCAGATGGTCAAGAAAGGTTTTGACTACAAAATATTTTTGTGCAGGTGAAGCTTGTAGTAAAATTGGATGGCGGTATTTTTGCCAGAGTTGAGTATTTTCACAAGTTGCTAATAGTTCAGCGTATTCTATGGTCAATAAACCGCATCCTTCTAGATTAGGTTGAACAATTCGCCAACCGCGACGTAAATCTTCGTATAGTCGATATTCAATTAAATTGCTAAAAGCTTCTTCATTCTTGCGTTTACCAATGCCAAATTCTGCAATTTGACTTGCATAATCTGCTTGAGATAAACCCATTTTTTTGACAACTTCCGCCGCCAGTGCTTTATGAGTTAAGTTTTGATTGTCTTGAATGGCACTATTCAAAGCTGCCCGCAAGAAACTGGTTTGGACAAAATCATTGAAATGTCCTGCCTGTAATGAAGCATCTTGACGGTTATCAGTAAAGCTGAGAATTTTTGCGGCTTTAGCTTTCTCGCCAGTGAAAACTTGCTTGAGGCGACTGACGGTAGAAAGACAAAGTAGAGTAGTTGCGGTACTACGCCCTTCACTACTTAGACGAGAGAGTTTGGTAAATTCGTTTTTCTTTTGGTCGTACAATACACCGCAGTGGAGACAAGTAAGAAAGGGTTTAGGAATAAACCAACAGGTAGTTCCCTGTAATACAGAGTTTATGACTTTACTGTTGGGTAGAACTTGCAGTTTGTGGGGAATAAAAGGTGCATATTTTTTTTCGGGAATACGCCCTTGCTTTTTAGTTTCTTTAAACCATGAGTCGGGAAGTCTCTCTTCGTCTTCTTTATCCCAAAGTCCGGGTTCATCAAGGGTTAGGTAGCCTTCCTTGATATCTTCATTGTCAAGACTATCTAAGGCTGTGGGTAATTGGGGCAGTACAATATCTTTTTCCGAATCGTAGCGTACCACATAATAGTCCTGTCCGCATTCTCGACAAAATACGAGGGGATAAAGCAGGCGGTTTTCGGTGGTTGTGTACTGGCCTTCCAAGGTGAGAAGTCGTTTGTCTCGATTTTCAATCGTGGCGTAAACGCTACCGCCTTGGGAAATAAACTGATGCAGGCGGAATGCCAACCCCTTAGTTTTGCTTCCCCAAAGAAATATCTGTTTGAGGATATTTAAGCAAGTTTCCTCGTTGAGTTAGGTTTCATTTGCGAGTTGATTTGCACCTGTCTCTAGGGTGATGGGTGTGCGACGGACGAGATGTCCTTGTTTGTCTTCTAAACCAAAGTTCATCTCTACCCAGTGGCTAAGGGAATGCTGTTTAAAAGCGTCTAAGGTTTGTTCGGACTTTGGAGGTAAACCTTGGATAATGCTTTCCCGCAATTTTTCTGTGGTGGGTGCAGCACTTTTGATAGAACGTTCTAAAGTTTCATCGATGACGTTGCGGGGTTGAATTTCTACACCGAATAATTTACTAGCAACATCTGCGACTACCTGACGGCGTTGCTGGCGGGAACCTTCGGAAGACATGGTGGCGCTAGTGCCAATACACAGAAGTTTCTGGCCGCAGCGTTGCCGAAGTTTGCGAATTAAGATGGCGACATCTGCACCTTGCCGTCCTCTGTAAGTATGCAGTTCATCTAGGACTAGGAATTTTAAATCCGGGGATGCTACTAATTTATCTTCGTGAGTGCGAGAGAGCATTAATTCCAGCATCACATAATTTGTGAGCAAAATTTGGGGCGGATTGTTTTGAATTTCAGTTTTCTTATCTAGTTTTTCTTGCCCAGTATATTTTTCAACGCGAATGTGGGTGTTAGGTACTTGTTTGAGAAATTTTCTTAATTCTTCTTCTTGAGAATTAATCAGGGCATTCATGGGATAAACCAAAATAGCCCTAACTCCTTTGATTTCAGAATGGTGTAGCAAATCATTAATAATGGGGACAACATAAGTTAGACTTTTACCGGAACCTGTTCCTGTGGTGACAACATAGGGTTCTTGACGTTGTGCTGTTTCAAAGGCTTGTTTTTGGTGGGAGTGAAAGGAATAAGCTTCACCATATTGTGAGAAGTAGCGTGTAGAATCTGGATGGAGAACACGTTGCTGTACTAATGTGGTGACAGATGCGCCAGGACGATATTTAGGGTTAAGTTGCACTAAAGGGTCAGTCCAGAGTTGACCTTTTTCTAACTCGCTATCGACAAAGGTTTTTACTTTTTCGTCGCGGATTTTGAGGAAGCTTTCAATATAGCGACGGTAGTCGCCAATTACTTCGTTGCGAAAATTAAAAATATCAAGGAACTGAGAATGGGTGGAAGAGGATGAATTACTCTTTGCTGGTATTTGATGATTTGTTCGACCTAAGCGTTGGTCAATCCATTCTCGAAGTTGATAGTTAAAAGTTTGAGGAATAGTAGAAAACTCGAATATTTCTTCAATTTCTTGTATATCCCAATTTTGAGGAATACCTGTAAATAGCAAAGTTAATTGCTCTGGTGTAACAGCTACCACTCCTGTACAATTTAGCAATGCTAATTTTTGTCCTAATAAATTACTAATGGGTAAAATCGCATTTTCAGGCTGCTGTAATAATTCGTGTAGTTTTATAGTAATTTTCATAAACTTTGATTCTAAGTTTAAATATGTAGGATAAATTATTTCGTCAATTTACCCTATATACTATATTTCCCGTTATAGACACAGAAAATAACAAAATACTTAGAAGTTATTTGTAAAGTAAAAATAAAACTTTTCATATGCTTTTTCACAAGAAATGTGACATGAGCGCCTAACACACCGTGTGATGTAGCGGTGCGTTAGGCTACTTAAGATTTCTTTTATAAGTCAATTGTTTATATTTTTATATCTCTTGTATAGCTTTCCTTACTTCCTCTACATCTAGTTCTAAACGTTCAGCAATTTGTTGAACACTTAATCCTAGTTCCAGCAAAATTGGTATCATTTTCAATTTTGTTTCTAGTTTTCCTTCTTCTTTCGCTTCTTGATAAACTTTAGTTTGTTTAAGTAAATTTAAATTCAGCATGGTTTCTATTTCCTCGCGGCTTAAGTTAGGAAACTTGTAAACTACGATTGTCTCTATAAATTCTAGAACTTTTCTTTGAATAAGAGTGTCTGTCAATTCCTCCTTAGCTTTATTAATTAGGGTTTTGGCGAATTCTCCAGCTTTGTTCCCACTCTCTATAACTAAGCGTACAATTCCTAATGTTTCACTGGGGAAGTCTGCGCCGTAGACATCAGCAGGATCTAGAATATATCGCAGTTCATCACGGGTGAGTCCGTAGAGTTTGGCGTAATATGCGTCTAATTCTGCTCTTAATAATGCGCGTCTGTTGGGATTCCAAATGAAGGGTTCGCCGTCGTATCCCATGTCTTTGGCGAAGGGTTGCATATCCCAGGCAGTGTAGACTAATTCGAGTACGCGATCGCTAATAAATTTGATATCTTCTGCGGTGTATAATTCTGGGGGAAGAACGGGAAGTTGTTTCAGGATAAAAAAGCTAAAATTCATCCCACCTATTTTTTGTTTTGCAATAAAATCAAATATAAGACTATTTAGATTTGCCAATAAACACTGCAATAGTAAGTTTTCGTTGATTACTGGCATTATTAAATTAATACTATCACCACAAGCTGATTTAGGAACAATGCTAAAAATAGCAGTTCGTTCATTTCTCGAATCAGTGATTTTACGGCAACCTATTAACCAGTTTTTATTCCATTTACCTCTTAAACGATTCTCAACTTCTGTTTCATCAATCCAGTAACGAGGTGTGGCATAAATATTTGAATTTTTTTTATCAGTCTCTACTAAAGTATGGATTTCTGTATCACGATACGTTGCCCATCGATGATCAAAGTGATAAAACATTTTAGCTTCGTAAACTGAGCCCAGACTGGTAGCAGCTTTATTGTGAAATAAATTGCTATCATTTGCCATGTGAAACATGGACATCAATGAAATTCTCCAAGGGTTATTACCTGTCTTTTCATTATCCATAACAGGTACACGTTGATAGATTTTATTAGTCAATTCAGCGTCTATACAACTTCTAAAAAGCGGACAAGTTTGCGTATTAGGATTTAATAATGATATAATTTCTGGAGCCATACCAAAAACACGTTTATTATCTTTTAAATTGGTAAGATTGGTTGATAAAAAGCAAAACTTTATTGAAGTGTTACCAATAGATGCCATAGTCAATAAGCAAAATTTTGTTTTAGTATGAAGCGCTGAAAATAGGTGTTCACGATTTTCAAAATCATATAAGCTTACTAAATTCCGAGATTCTACTATTTGTGCAAAAAAATACTTATTAGGTTCATCTGTAGCTATACCAGTAGGAACAATGATGCTGATTCTACCAAAGGGAGAAATCAACTTTCTCGTTGTTTCAGCAAAAATAGCATAAGTATTGATGTCTCCCACCGCAGTTAAAGGAAATCTACCCGACTCCCGAATAAATTTCCCTTGTGCCTCAGCATCATGTTTCGCATCTTCAAAAGCTTGTGCTAACTCAGGATTTTTCTTATGTAATTCCTTAATTAACTTCTCCCGCGCCGCTTTATTTATAGCATTAGCAATTTCCGCACTTTGAGAAGCAAAAAATTCTTTCTCTTGTAACTTAATCCGTTCCCAAGGTGGATTACCCAATACACAATTAAATCCACCTTGTTCAAATACTTCAGGAAACTCTAAACACCAGTGAAAAAAGTGTTTTTCTTCAGCTAACTTATTCGCTGCAACTACAACCTTATTTAATTCGTAATTCGTAATTCGTAATTCGTAATTTTCATCTGATTTACAGATTTTTTCTACTTGTTCACGCTTTAAACGGTTTAACGTTTCAGTTGTAGGTAGTAACTGTAACTGATGCTCAGTTAGCGGCATAAAAAATGCTGCTGTCCATAAGTTGCAAGCAGAATATTTTAACCACCAACTAGATTCTTGTAGATTCTCTTGATATTGCTTTTGCTTATATTTAACTTCTTGTGGCGTGGTTTCAGGAATTACTCCTAACTGTCGCCACATTTTGGCATAGTCAACACTATCATTTCCTAACTTCTCATCAATTGATAGCTGTGCTTTGTTTTCTCGTTCTTTTTTATTCCGTTTTTTAAACTGTGTCGATAGTGTTTTATCATCACCTGTAACTGCTTTATAAGCTTCATCAGGGATTCCTTCATTCAAACAACTCAAATCCATCACTCCCACAAGGGAATTTCCACACTTAATCCTGTGGTCTAAAAAATTAAGAGGGAAGCCGCGAGAAAAACCTTCAATCCATAAGGCTACTTTGCACAAATCAACAGCCAAAGGGTTTAAATCCACGCCATAAATGCAATTTTGAATAACATCTCGAATCGCTAACTTTAAAGGTTCACTACCTGGTTCAGCTTCCCCAGTGCGAATTTTAGCTAATTCCTTTCCTACCCGACGGGCTGCGGCTAAGAGAAAATGACCGGAACCACAGGCGGGGTCTACAATTTTGAGGCTAAGTAAAGCTTGCTCTTGTAGGGACTTGTTCTCCTGACTCTTCACGTCATCTGGAAAACCTCTCTCCAAACCTCTCTCCTGCAAGGAGAGAGGCTTTGAATTCTCCCCCTTCTCTAGTAGGAAAGGGGGCTGGTAAGTTAGGTTTTGCGTTTGTTTTTCGAGATGACGTGAAAAGTCAGACTTGTTCTCACTCTCATGACTTCTTTGACTAGGCGAGGGGAGAAAAGCAGCACGAATTGCTTCTAAAGTTGCATTTAAATCTGTTTCAACTTGTTGGCTACTGATGCGGACAAAACGTAGCCCTAATGATTCCAGGAGTTCTTGACGTTGTTGGTCTAGATATCTTTGAGATTCGTGAATTGCTCCATCAACTTCAACAATCAACAGTTCTTCTTGACAGAAGAAATCAACTATAAATGTACCAATTGGATGCTGTCGCCGAAACTTGCGATTGTCTAGCTTGCGATTGCGTAATGCCTGCCATAAAATTGCTTCACTCTTTGTTGGCTGTTTGCGTAACTGTTGAGCAATTTCTTGCATTTTTCTGCGAACAGCAACAGGAACTTCCCATTTATCTTGTTTACCCTCTTTACCCTCATCCCCCAACCCCTTCTCCCTTGGGGAGAAGGGGAGTTCTTGTTCCCCTTCTCCCTTGGGGAGAAGGGGCTAGGGGTGAGGGAATTCTTCAATTTCTCTTCAATTACAGGTTCTAAAGCTGTTTTTATCAGTTGTCCTACTAGCTGCGGTGGCGTATAGTAAGAGCCTGTAGTTTTCCTCTCACTACCAAATACTAATTTGAATTCGTAATTTTTAGGAGATATTTCTGGGTGAAAATCAAGGAGACTTTCATATACGCTCCCTAATTCTTCTACATCCAAGGCAGCATAATTTACCCGTCGTAATTGCCCCTTATCTTGATATAGCGATAACTCCCGAATCGCTACTAGCAAATCGTGATTATCAATAGCACAATCATCTAAAGCTGGTAGAGTGGACGAACCAAATAAATCGCCATTTAATGGTGATAATCCTAAATATTTTCCCCGCCAATTTTCATCAAACAGCAAAAATGTAACCCGCAAACCCTGCCATAAATCTTGAAAGCCTTCCCGCCGCCAATGGGGACGCTCGGCTAACTCTCGCAGTCGCTCAATGCTGTAATATTCTCGATAGATTCGTGCTTTCTCTACATCTTCACCAATTATTAATAAATTACGGGACTCTGCCACCATCAAAAACAGCAGGCGATAAATCAGCCGCAACAGTTGGCGATAATATCCGATATCTGTTAATTCTGTACCACCAGCAAGCTTCTGCCGCAAGTTTTCATTACTGGGATGTTGGAGAAAACCAGTGCCTAGCTGTATTAATGCTTTTTCTACCCCATCTCGGAGTCTGTCGCGTACCCGTCCGCCCTGTTGTAGTGCTTCTTGGTGGTAATATTCTAGCAAGCACTTATCCGCATCATCCATACCTTCAGGCAAGCGGGAACGGTGAAACAACCGATAAAATAGCCCAAATTCGGCAAAGTTCTCACCGTTGAGAATCTGTTCTAAGTCAAATTCAACATAGGTAAGACGAGTCATCAAGGAAGAGTCGCGCAGTAACCGCCAGCGAAAACCGTTAGTTGCGATCGCCCATAAATGCTCTGTCTTGTTAAGATACTCCTGCACGAGTGCGTGTGCTGATAACCTGGGTGTGCCACTGGGAGGACGATGATCTACCTTGATTCGACAACCAATAATGTGGATAGGTGGCTTGTTTTCGCCTAATTCTGCACGATGAGAAATCGCATAAGTTTGTCCCTCCACGACTTCCGCTTTAGCAGTGTAAACAGGGTTATATCCGAGACTTCGTAGTAAGGGAACTACCCACAGTTCGCGGGTAACGCTGGTAGCGGTGTCATCTGCATCTAACCTGTCTAATTGCCGTTGAAATGCAGCCCAATAAGCTTTAGCATCACCCCAAGCGATCGCAATTTCATCTGCTAGTTTGTCAGTTTTCGTAAAACCAAAATCCTCTGGTGCTTGCCCTTTGACATTACCCGCCAGCAATTCGGCAGTCATATCTGCTGCTAACAAATTACCTTCAATCTGAACGCCTGTTAATGTAATCCCTGCTACACTCATCTCTCACGCACCTAATATTAAAAAATTGTCTAAAAAATTACGAATTACGAATTACGAATTCTTCCTGGCTGAAGAATATAAACGCCTAGAATGTCCATTGGTAACTTGGGTTTAACCTGAATCTGCCCTTCTTGGGTGATGGCTCTGACTCGTCGGTGTGATTGGGAAAGAGAATGCGATCGCTCTTTTGCAAATAGTTCTAAATCAGACTCAATCTCTGTAATTTTGCTGAGTAACTCTTCAATTTCCGCCTGTTTGATGCGTGGAGGCGCATCACCCACAGGGTTAGCTTGTTCCAGCAAAGATTTTGCATCCTCTGGTGTCAGCCAGATGGGATTTGATGGAGGGCCAGTAAATCCAACTACTGCACATTCCTCCGCCAGCAAACTTTGGTGTTTTGGGCTGTTTAACAAATGCCGTAGCCGCAATAACAGCAAAGTCGTGCGCTTGGTGACAGTATCCGTCGTAGTAAAACCACACCGTGCTGCGATCGGGTCTTGATTATTCGAGAGTGCATCTTCGATAATGTGACGTGCTAACCCTTCTACCAGTGGGTGATTCCGTCCTAGATATTCCACCCCTTCTGGTGCAGGGGTTGTAAAGCTAAACAAGCGCGGCTTATCTCCTAATGCTGGCTGGAGAAAATCAGGAATTGTGGACAGTAACCAACCTTGTTTTTTCTTGGTTAACGAACAAGATAGGCGATTAGCGGCCGACAACACGAACCGTTCCACATCCTGTTCACTACCTAGAATTTGCTCAGATTCAATTAATTCTTGCTCAACTTCCGCAGGTTTGATTGACCTTTGAGCAAAGCGAGTACGGCTAATCTTTTCCCGTTCTACAGCTTTGTCCCAATTTTTATGGACTTGCTCAACAGCAGATTCCTGTTCATCTAACAAATCCAATAAAGACAATTGCACCGCATCGTTAGCGCGGTCAAATAAAGATTTAAAAACAGCTTCCGACACCGTAGTGCTGTCCATTGGTACGGGGACAGTAATTCCCAAAGTCTTGTGAATTTGTACAGCCTTGCGAATTAGCACATCCAAAACTGCACCATCCACCGGATTATCTGAACCGTAAACCAACAAGGTCTTAACTTGACTTGCAGTTTGACCATAGCGGTCAATACGTCCTTCCCGTTGTTCCAAACGATTGGGATTCCAGGGTAAATCGTAGTGAATCACCGCACTGAAGTGAGATTGCAGGTTTACCCCCTCACTTAAACAATCAGTAGCTACTAAGACTCTTTGAGGATATGACTTTAACTCTTGCAGGCGAATTTCTCGTTCATCTTCTGAAAGTTCCCCAGTAATAGCAATGACTCGAATTTGACCCTGCGGGTGACGCTCGTCCCTCGCTACCGCTTGCACTAACGCAGTCGCTTCTCCTGTCAAAGACGCTGCGCGAACAAGTCGGGAAACCCGCCCAAGGCGCTGCTCACTGCCTTTCTTCTCTAGTTTTTGCTTGAGAGCATCAGCAACATAATTTGCTGTAGCAATATAGCGACACCAGATAATCGGGTTAAAACCTTCTGAAAGCAGTGTTTGTATGGAAGAAATACATGATTGTAATTTTTGGTCTTTATCACCCTGTAACTTTTGGGCTGCTTGCACAAAAGCTTGGAGTTTACGCTTATCTGTATCGCCATAGCAATGCTTTCCCTGTTCTATGACCACAGTCGGAGTTGCATCAACAGCTTGCTCCTGGTCTGTAGGGTCGTAAACGTAAGAACTCATTAAATCTTCGTCTAAATCAGTAAGTAAACTATCGTTACCGGATTTACTCACTTGACGGTTTAACGTTGCTACTGCGGCAGCTGGGGAAGACATGACACAACGAATCAACGCCAAGGCTGACCAATAACGTCCCCGACGTTGGGCATAGCTCATGTCCTGTGTCGTAGTTTTTACTAGCCCACGGGCAAAGCTGTAGACATCATCAAATAATTGTTTATATTCCTTCGATAACTTGTAAGGCTTTTCTTCTGAATCCCTTTCAGGAAAGGGTGTTTCATTGCCCAACCACTGTTTAACATCTGCCCGCCGACGCTGAATAAAATGACTTGCCAGCTTGTCTCGCTGTTTATCTGTTAGTCGGTCTAGGGTTAATTGTTCAAACTCCGGTTGAAGCAATCCTAGCAGAGATAAAAAGGACTCTTCAATGCCACTGTGAGGAGTAGCAGAAAGTAATAATAAATGGCGTTGGCGCAGCTCGCCGTAGGCATCGCTTTCTGTTGCAATCTGCTGAATTAATTGGTGGCGTTGCTGCTGAGATGTACTTTTGCTGCTGGGACGGGTACAAGTATGCGCCTCATCCACAATTACAAAATCAGGGCAGTGTGTAATAAAACTTGCACGACGGCGTTCTGCTTTAGCATAGTCTAGGCTAACAATTATGTGTCGATAGTAACTAAATATATGAGTACCATCCGGGATTGCTCTCTCCAATTTAGAAGCTGTTCCAGAACGTACCACCACCGCATCAATATGAAACTTTTCGCGTAATTCTTGCTGCCACTGATCGCATAAATGAGGAGGACAAAGGACAGCTATCCGTTTTATTTCACCTCTATCTAAAAGTTCACGAGCAATTAATCCAGCTTCAATGGTTTTCCCAACTCCCACGTCGTCAGCAATGAGCAGACGCACTGCCTCTAATCGCAACGCCATCAGTAAAGGCACTAACTGATAGGGACGAGGACGCAATGATAAACGTCCCAAACACCGAAATGGCCCTGCTCCACTTCGCAGCAAATGACGTGCGGCATCCATCAGAAGCATTGCTGCTGTATGATCTTTTATGCTGATAGAACTAGGCAAGGGAAAGGTCGCTGATTCTAGAGTTTCTATGCCTAACTCCTGAAGCTTCTGATAAATTCCAGCTATTTCCTCTTCGTTTCCTGAAATGGGACGCAAGCGAATAACATCCTCATTTTCCACAGGTAATACGACCCACTGCCGATTGCGACAACTCACTATAGAGCCTGGAGTAGGGTTCAAAATTTCCGTCATCGTTTCCCTGTATTGAAGAGTAGACAGCAGAAAATACACAGGAAAGTTGATTTCCTACTATCTACTTTTGATTAAGTGCTAATGAATACTGTTTTAGTTCGGAAATTTCGGGGAAGCTAACCGCGTAAACACTAGATTTTTATAATTGGAATCTAAGTATAGTGCGGATAAATAGCGGCAAGTTCAACAGCAATATAGTCACAACTAATAGTAAATACGTACTATTTATTACCAAGATGACTGTATGACAAACAAATTTTAATTGCTGTCTTCTCATGAATTGAAGAATGCGATCGCCAAGGAACAGAGCGATAGAGGCATAATAGCCAAAAAAATCCAAATGCTCCCTACCACTGCTAGCTTTCGCTAACTCACAAAGATGTAAGATGCAAACTGGGAGACACTCCCATCAAAATCAACACCGAATTGATATTATCCGTCAGTTGCCCCTCGAACCGATGGAGTATTGCCATCGCTGGGTTAGCCAAGAACCAGGTCGCAATCATCGTAAAGCTTGTATTAATGCGATCGCACAAGTTACAGGTAATAGTCCAAAAACCGTGAAAGATTGGGGGATAGACTTTGGCCGACGGCCTAAATACATTACCCGAATATTACGGCAAGCTGATTTAATCAATCAATTTAAACAACTAGTTGTCAAAGGAATTGTTATCTTACCTCCAGACTTTCCTCAAGATTAAGCAAAAGCGATCGCTACTCACGACCAACTGCCCCGAAAACCTCTTGCTGTTACCCCAAAGAGAATCTTAGGCTGAGGTACAGAAGTACTAGCTGTAGCGAGTAGCCGCATCTTTCTTGATGACAAAAATAGCAGAACATCCAATGGACTCAATCTCTACCTTTGACATCACTAAATATTTTCTCCTTGATGTTATGAAAGACATTAAAACTGGACGTATCCAACTTCCAGATTTTTAACGAGATTGGGTTTGGGACGATATCCATGTGCGTCGTCTGCTTGCCAGCATATCTCTGGCTTACCCAATTGGCGCAGTAATGATGCTTCAGCAAAATATCAAAGCCGACAATTCAAACCCCGCTTAGTCAATGGGGTATTAAAACCAGAAAGTTATACTCCAAACCTATTAATCCTTGACGGTCAGCAACGCCTGACAGCTTTGTTTATGGTGCTGCTATCTGAGCTACCTGTAAGCATCAAAGACCAAAAAAGCCAGAAAATTATCAAAAAGTGGTACTACCTAGGGTAGTGGTAAATATGTAGTGATAATGGAAATTGAGCAACTGAAATTATTTCTTTTTATCTGTTTACTTGGAAAATATATTTATTTAAATAATTTCAAAGCCTGCAACTAATAAATATTTCAAATAGATACTTTAGCTATGATGTTTTAATTGTTATCAAGTCCCAGTATTTGAAAATTTGGTTATCTCAGAACTGATGTCAATCTCCAGACCTACTTGCCCTAATTGCGGTTCTCGACACACTGTCAAAAATGGCAGGATTCATAATCAGAAACCAAAATATCAGTGTCAAAACGGTCATTGACAGTTCATAGAAAACCCCACTAATAAAGTTATTAGTAAAGATACTATAGAACTGATTGATAGACTTTTACTTGAAAAGATACCTCTAGCAGGTATTCCTCGTGCTGCTCATGTTTCAGAGACTTGGTTACAAAAATATGTCAATAATAAATATACCCAGATTCCAACTCATGTAAATGTTTCAGCAAAACTAAGAGGTAAATTGACTATTGAATGTGATGAGGCTTGGTCATTTGTAGGTCATCAAGGTAATAAGCAATGGATTTGGTTAGCTTTGGATAAAAAGACTAGAGAAATAGTTGGAGTTTACATTGGCGATCAAAGCGTTGATGGAGCTAGGGGATTATGGAATTCTCTACCACCAGTTTATCGTCAATGCGCTGTTTGTTATACAGATTTTTGGGCCGTTTATGCACAAGTTATTCCTAACAAACGTCATCAGGCAGTAGGGAAAGAAAGTGGCAAAACTAACCATATTGAACGCTTTAACAATACAATGCGCCAAAGAATTTCTCGTTTGGTTAGAAAAACTTTATCCTTCTCTAAAAAGCTAGAAAACCATGTTGGCGCTATCTGGTATTTTATTCATTATTATAATTCTTGCCGGAGTGCCTAAATTTATTATCACTACATATTTACCACTACCTAGAATTCTATAGATGGAATAGGTGCGCTCCCAGCAATAAGAAGTAAGGCTTTTAGCTATAGCCATTATTTATAACGGTGTGGATTACCACAGTGGTGGCTACTGAATCACCCCCTTCGTTGGGAGAACCCTCTCAAATATTTTTTTGGCATATCGAAGCGGGGGCAAAATCCCTGGAGTCCTGCCAAAATATTAAAACCCTTGTCATGTCTAAACTTCAAAAACCACTATGTCAGTTGATTTAGTTTTTTGATGTGAGACAAAGGAAGCTTTTTCAGAGATATGCCAAATTTGTGACTGGAAAGCTTTATTTGCAAGGGGTCTAGGCGGCGGGGTTTCAACAACCATTCCGGCTAGGGGTGGGTTGAAAGGTCAAGGTTAAAAGGGCATTAAGTAAGGTTTTAACAAAGTCGTTTCAACAACCATTCCGGCTAGGGGTGGATTTAAACAGAAAAGACTCACAAGTAATTCTCGTGAGTCTTATGGTTTGAATAAACATTCCGGCTAAGAGTGGATTAAGAACAATATTTGAAGCATTAAAATTTTTTTGAGAGGGTTGAAAGGCGCACTTCGTTCGGGAATATTCCAACATTTGTAAGTATATTAGAGATGTACTGGACTTAACTCTACCTAAAAGATCGGCGACATTAATTTGTTAACGGATGTTTGAAGGTAATCGGCTAAATTAATTTGTTAAGACGACATTTAAATCGTTAATAACGACACTAATCTGTTAACGACGACAAATAATTAGTTATTCGACATGTACAATCGGGATGACTGGATTCGAACCAGCGGCCCCTTCGTCCCGAACGAAGTGCGCTACCAAGCTGCGCCACATCCCGCCATAAAAATAGCATTATCAATTAAGAATATCACAACCCGTGCCAAATGACAGAATTACATCTATATATGTATGATCACTTTATCAAAGGCTTTGCTTGCTACGATTAAATTTGTATAACTTTAGGGTAAAAGCGGATTGTGACTGTAAAACCAGACTGGTTACGGGTGAAAGCACCTGGGCGTGAGCGCATCGGTAACGTTAAAGACATTTTGCGGGATTTAGCCCTCAATACAGTTTGTGAGGAAGCGTCCTGTCCGAATATTGGTGAATGCTTCAACGCCGGGACTGCCACCTTTTTGATTATGGGTCCGGCTTGTACACGCGCTTGTCCCTACTGCGATATTGATTTTGAGAAAAAACCCAAACCACTAGACCCCACGGAACCTGCACGACTAGCGTCAGCTGTTCACCGCATGAAACTTAATCATGTGGTAATCACTTCTGTAAACCGAGATGACTTGCTTGATGGTGGTGCATCTCAGTTTGTGGCGTGTATTAATGCGGTTCGCTCTGTTTCACCCAACACCACAATTGAGGTGCTAATTCCTGACTTGTGCGGTAATTGGAATGCTGTAGAGTTGATTCTACAAGCTGCGCCAGAGGTATTAAACCACAATACGGAAACTGTTCCACGCCTGTATCGCCGGGTGCGTCCCCAAGGAAACTACGATCGCACATTAGAATTATTACAGCGCTCGGGTCAAGTTTCTCCTAGCACATACACTAAATCTGGGATCATGGTTGGACTCGGTGAAACTGATGCCGAAATCCGCCAGGTCATGCAAGACTTGCGAACTGTAGATTGCGACATTTTGACAATCGGGCAATACCTCCAACCGAGTCAAAAACACTTGCAGGTAAATGAATTTATCAACCCAGAACAATTTGTTGCTTGGAAGGCATTCGGCAAAGAAATTGGATTTTTACAAGTTGTTTCTTCTCCATTGACAAGAAGCTCATATCATGCAGAACAAGTTAGGGAATTAATGGAACGTTATCCCCGCAGCCAATTTTAGATTTTAGATTTTAGATTGGTGAGCTAAGAGGATGGGGTGATGGGGAGACTCTTGATTAATGACTAATCCAAAATCTGTAGCAATTCTTGGTGCGGGTGCTTGGGGTGCATCTCTGGCAAATCTCGCCGCAGCGAATGGTCATAGGGTGCGCGTCTGGTCGCGTCAAGGTTCCCAAATCCAAGCAGTTTTAAAAGATGTCCAAATAGTCCTGTCCGCTATCTCGATGATTGGTGTGAGGGATGTTGCTTCCCAAGTTCAGTCTTTTCCCCTTTCTCCAGAGACAATTTTTATCACAGCGACGAAAGGTTTAGACCCTCAAACCACCTGTACGCCGTCGCAAATTTGGCAAACAGTATTCCCTAACCATGCAGTGGTTGTCCTGTCTGGGCCTAATTTATCTAAAGAAATTCAACTAGAATTACCAGCTGCAACGGTGGTAGCCAGTAATATTCCCACGGCTGCTCAAGTAGTGCAGTTAGTATTTTCTTCTCAACGTTTCCGGGTATATACCAATCCTGACCCCTTGGGCGTGGAACTGGGGGGAACACTGAAAAATGTCATTGCGATCGCAGCTGGTGTGTGCGATGGTTTACAACTAGGAACCAATGCCAAAGCTGCTTTAGTCACCCGTGGACTTACAGAAATGGTTCGCATTGGTAACGACTGGGGTGCAAAGACGGAAACATTTTATGGTTTATCGGGTCTAGGAGACTTGTTAGCAACCTGCAATAGTCCTTTAAGTCGTAATTACCAAGTTGGCTATCAGCTAGCTGGTGGTAAGACACTTACAGAAACTCTCGCAAATTTACAAGGAACTGCTGAAGGAGTAAACACTTGTCGGGTTTTAATGCAACGAGCCAAGCAACAAAACATTCCTGTCCCGATTACCGAGCAAGTTTATCGGTTACTTCAGGGTGAAGTCACACCCCGACAAGCGCTTGATGAACTGATGTTGCGAGATATAAAGCCAGAGTACAACTACTAGTGCAGCGGGCGCAAAAGTCTGTCTACCTTTAACAAGGGATTTTACCCTTCGTTGTCTAGTTAATTGAGATGGTAGCTGGATTTATGCGCCCACTGTACTAGTAGTCTGTCAAGTTGAAATTCATGGGTTAAAACTGACATGGTGAAATTTCCATTCTCTGAGTCTTTCAAAGTTCCCAGCCCCGGAATTTTCTCTGTGTCTCACTCTCTCTGTGTCAACATAATTTTTGCCGTTAATACTAATCACTTCGCTGATATCTATTAGTTATACTTATACCTTAATTATCCTGAGAAAAAATTGCTAAATCGTCAGGATATTACTTTTATAGCCATGTAAATGTGACTATGCCAATTATAAACATGATATTTACTGAACTATTTTATACTATTTTGTAAAAATTGCTATCAGTAAATTTCAAGGTTGAAATGTTAACTAAGTAGTTTAAATATTGAAAACCTAGCTGCGGATTTGAATAGCTATTGGTTAAATCAAAAGTTTAGCAGCCGATTAGGTTCAGTAATACTGTATCCAATAAAACCATTCCAGTTAATTTCCAAAAAAATTGTAATGGAACCTTCAACCGTGTTAGTTCATCGTAAATCACGGGAACAATAGCAACAGTTGAATAGCTGACCGTAATCTAAGCTGACCGTACTCTATTGTTACCTGGAGCCATTGAGACAATCTTTATGCCAGCAACATCTTTTTATGCAGATGCCCCCTACAATACCAAAAAGTCCCCCCAGACTTTGGACTCGGATCTCACGGTTGATGAGAGTGAGTTATCGGTAGATGATTTACAGGAACTGGAGATAGCTTCTGTTGACAATGCTAACTTTGCTACTAACACTAACCGTCGGAGTACAGACTTAGTACGTCTATATCTTCAGGAAATTGGTCGGGTTCGGTTGTTAGGGCGCGATGAAGAGGTTTCAGAAGCTCAAAAAGTCCAGCGCTACTTGCGGATGCGGATAGTGCTTGCTAACGCCGCCAAGCAAGGGGATGAAGTTATTACGCCCTATCAGAGGTTAGTTGAAGTTCAGGAGCGTCTGACCTCGGAACTAGGACATCGCCCGTCTTTAGAAAGGTGGGCTGCCACTGCTGGCATAATTCTATCAGATCTCAGACCGACTTTGGCAGATGGCAAACGTCGCTGGGCGGAAATCGCCAAGTTGACAGTAGAAGAATTGGAGCAAATTCAGTCCCAAGGACTCCAAGCAAAAGAACACATGATTAAGGCTAATCTTCGCCTTGTTGTGTCTGTTGCTAAGAAATATCAAAATCGCGGTTTGGAATTATTGGATTTAGTCCAAGAAGGCACACTGGGTTTAGAGCGGGCTGTAGAAAAATTTGACCCAACTAAGGGTTACCGCTTCAGTACCTATGCCTACTGGTGGATTCGTCAGGGAATTACCCGAGCGATTGCAACTTCTAGTCGCACCATCCGCCTCCCTGTCCATATTACCGAAAAGTTAAACAAAATCAAAAAGGCCCAACGCAAAATTGCTCAAGAAAAAGGTCGCACCCCAACTCTAGAAGATTTAGCTACTGAGTTAGAGATGACACCGACCCAAGTCCGAGAAGTTTTGTTGCGGGTGCCTCGCTCCGTTTCTTTAGAAACCAAAGTAGGCAAGGATAAAGACACTGAGTTAGGCGAATTACTCGAAACCGACAGTGTAACCCCAGAAGAGATGTTAATGCGAGAATCTTTACAAAGAGACTTGCATCATCTTCTGTCAGATTTGACTAGCCGGGAGCGTGATGTAATTTTGATGCGGTTCGGTTTGGCAGATGGTCATCCTTATTCTTTAGCAGAAATTGGCCGCGCTCTTGATTTATCGCGGGAACGAGTCCGACAAATAGAATCCAAGGCTTTGCAAAAGCTACGTCAACCCAAGCGACGCAACCTCATCCGCGACTATTTGGAGTCTCTAACTTAGTCATTTGTGATTAGTCATTTGTCATTAAAAAACTTCACTTGACAAATGACTTACACTGTGGGGTCAGTTTACCTACCTTTAACAAGGAATTTTGCCCCTTGTTAAGCCTCAAGTCTTGTTAATTGAGATGGTAGGTAGATTTATGCGCCCACTGTACTAGGGATAAAGGACTGATTTTATCCCAGATCAAAAGCCGCTTAGAGGATGTTTAGAAAGTCAAGCTCACTTCCATTTTTTTCCTGCTCTTGAGAGGCTTTGAAACCCCCATTCCCGCACTTCGGCCGCTTCTGTACCAGAGGCAACTCTTAGAAACGCTCCTGCGTTCGCCAGCGCTAATATAGGGAAGGGAGGTAGAGGGGTTAGGTTTCGAGGATTTTAATGTTAATAACTATACTTTTAAAACATCCTCTAAGCTTGACTTTATCCAAAATTAAGAACTTGGTTCTCTTGATCCGGCAAAAACTTTTTCCATGTCACTGATTATCGGTGAAATCGAAAAAGTAAAACTACTGTCCCACAAAGGTTTCAGCCTCAGCTTGAGCGGTTTCAAAAAATGGATAAAGTCGAGCTTAGAGACTTGTAGCAAATAATTTGCATTTAATAGTACAAGAGTTTCCCCAGGCCTTTGCTCAGATATCTTAAAGGCGGGGATCAACTAAGCAATTCAAAACTCAATCATTCAAAATTCAAAGTCAAGGGATGTAATCGTTACAAGTATCCTAACTATTAACTGTATACAAATTAAATGCACTACAGTTTATTACTTGAATTTTGATCAATATTTAATGAATATTTCTGAAATATTTAGTAATAATTATCAATAGAGAATGATTGTTGCAAATCACTCCAAATATTTGTTATATTCTCAACTAACAGGCTTTGTTGAGAAATACTAGTATGACTGTCTACACGACTACTTCACTCAAGGCAGAATTGAACGACCGAGGTTGGCGTTTAACTCCCCAGCGCGAAACAATTTTACACATTTTTCAAGAACTTCCGCAAGGTGAACATCTGAGTGCGGAGGATCTTTATCATCGGCTAGAAACTGATGGTGAAGGGATCAGTCTGTCAACTATTTATCGGACTTTAAAGTTGATGGCAAGGATGGGAATTTTACGGGAACTAGAACTGGGCGAGGGACATAAGCATTATGAGATCAACCAGCCCTATCCCCATCACCATCATCACCTAATCTGTGTCCGGTGCAACTCAACCATTGAGTTTAAAAACGACTCAATTTTAAAAATTGGGGCGAAAACCGCTCAAAAAGAAGGTTTTCACCTGCTTGACTGTCAAATGACCATCCATGCAGTGTGTCCTAAGTGCCAACGGGCACTAATGCCACTTTAGCTACCTAGATAGATAACAAGACGAAACTACTCAAATTAACCAAATAAGTGGAATTTTGAGCAGTTTGTAATTTGCTATTACTGGAGGCAAACAACCAGTTGAGGACTGATACTAACAACGCCAAAGCGGATGCTAAAAGCGTCCGCTCTTAACATCCTTGAGACTGATGCCATAGAACTCTTGGGCTTGTTTAATCGCTTTTTTAGTGTCATCTGCCATCACACCGTTCAGCTTGCCTTTATAAAAACCCCGCTCCCGTAGTCGCGTTTGGATTTCCAGGGTATTAAACTCGCTTTTGCTGGCAGTATTAACTGAGCTATATAATTTAGCTCGGGTAGTTGGGCCAGCAACGCCACTTGCTGCTAAGTGATTAGCTGTCTGAAATCTCTTTACAGCATTTGCAGTGTAGGGACCATAGTAGCCATTTGGCTCTCCCTCTAAATATCCTGCCTGAATCAATTGTTCTTGAACAATTCTAACTGGCTCACCGCGATCGCCTACACGGAGTTTATCTCGATTGACTACATTTTTGGGAGCCTCTTCTCCATCACCGATGCCAATTCCCGGCAATTTACGTAATGTTGCTGGACCAACAATCCCATCAACGCTTAATTTGTAAGAATCTTGGAAGCGCTGGACAGCTTCTTCAGTAATTGGACCAAATATCCCTGTGGCGTTTCCGTAATAAAAGCCTGCGATTCTTAAGCGTTCTTGCAAAACCCTGACATCTTCACCTTCATCCCCCTTGGCAAGGTAGTTGGGATTACGACGCTGGCTAGTTGCTGAACTAGCTGAACTAGTAGTACTAGGGTTTTTGGCTAGTATAGTCGTAGAACTAGATTTTTTGGCTTGCCAGTTTTCTAATTTTTGCAGGGTGCTTCCTCCAACAATGCCGTCCACTGGTAAACCAGCAGCCTTTTGGAAGCGCCGCACAGCTTCTTGTGTGGATACGTCATATACTTTGGTAACTGGAGCTTGATAAAAGCCTGCCCGTTTCAACTGTTGTTGTATATTTCTGACAGAAGGACCTTGATCGCCTCTTTCCAGTGCCATGACGCTGCTGAGAGCGCCAAGAATGGACAAAGACAGAGCAAGGGGCAACATATACTTCCAAGCCCTACCAGAAAGCCGTTTCCAGTCTGGTGCAGCTGCTTTGTTAAACAAAGAGCTGAGGAAGACCAATTCACTGGGTGTGCTGTCTTCGTAGGCGAAAGCTAGGTGCAAATACGCAAGATTCTCCATATTTATTTCCTACACCATTGATTTTTCTTCGATCAGTGCTTCAGCTTGATGTACTAGGTTCCTCAAAGCTTCTAATGTTCCTATATTTACATCCTCCCACAAATTGCGCTTGTGTGCTTCTAATAATCTTTCAGCAATATCACGCAGTGCATAAGGGTTCTTTTGCTGAATAAATTCTGAGACAACTGGATCGAGCAAGTAAGCTTCTACTATGCCTTGATACATATAATCTTCCACACATTTAGCTGTTGCATCGTAGGCGAATAGATAATCCACCGTCGCCGCCATTTCAAAAGCACCTTTGTAACCGTGGCGCATGACTCCTGCAATCCACTTTGGATTAACAACGCGAGAACGATACACTCGTGCGATTTCTTCTTTCAGTTGGCGGACTCGTGGTTGGGTAGGTATGGAATTATCACCAAAATAAGTTTGGGGATTTTTTCCCTGTAGAGAACGCACCGCCGCTGTTAAGCCACCCTGAAATTGGTAATAATCATCAGAATCGAGTAAATCGTGTTCACGGTTGTCTTGATTGTGCAGCACAACTTGCATTTGCGCCAAGCGTTGCTTAAAGGCTTCGGCATTGGGTATTGGGGATTCGGGATTGGAGATTTTATCCTCTCCTGCTCCCCCTGCTTCCCCTACTCCCCTGCTCCCCTGCTCCTCTGCCCCGCTTCCTGAGGAGTAGGCGTAAGAACTCCAGTTGATGTAGGCGCGAGCTAAATCTTGGTCATCTGTCCAGTTTTGCGATTCGATTAAACCTTGGAGTCCGGCGCCGTAAGCACCTGGACGAGAACCAAAGATGCGATAGCGCGATCGCACCACTGCTGCTTCTAAAGTTAATCCTTGTTTTGTCCACAAATCAGTTTCTTGGCGAACTGCATCCGCGAGGGGATTTTGTTCTGGCGGTTCATCTAAGTCTGCAACTGCTGACACTGCTTGAGCGAATAAATCAATTAAGTTGGGAAAAGCATCCCGGAAGAATCCGGAAATTCGCAAGGTGACATCTACACGGGGACGCCCCAAAATCGCCAGGGGCAAAATTTCAAAATCCACTACTCGCCGCGCTGCACCATCCCATACAGGTTGGACTCCAAGTAAAGCCAAGGCTTCGGCAATATCATCACCCCCAGTCCTCATGGTGGCAGTTCCCCACATTGATAAACCTAGTGTTTTGGGATACTCACCATGTTCTTGAGTGTAATATTCAATGAGGGTTTCAGCGGCTTTCCTACCGATATCCCAAGCTGTTTCTGTGGGAATGGCGCGAATATCTACAGAGTAAAAGTTTCTCCCAGTTGGTAGAACTTCCGGGCGGCCGCGGGTGGGTGCGCCAGCTGGGGCGCTGGGAATATAACCGCCATCGAGTCCGTGTAATAAATGGGTGATTTCTTCGGGGGTTCTTTGTAAAGCCGGAAGTAGGCGATCGCGTATCCAGGTAGAGACGCGATGAATCGCGTCTGTGCTGGGGGGAGAGACGCGATTCATCGCGTCTGTACAAGAGTCCTGATTTATTAGTTTTTCTACTAGAAGGGCGGCGTGTTCTTCTAGGACTTCGACGATATCACCAAGGGTACGGCATTCTGTGCCATTGACTATTGAGTATTCACCACTAGTCATTGACAAATCTGCTGTGAGGGGATCGAAGTCTAGACCCCAATTTTGAGCTATGGCACGGGTAATACCTGAAGAATAGCGATTGGGTATGCGAGCGATCGCTACTATTAAATCTCGTAGTTGGCGTCCTTCGGGACATTGCCCAAAAATGTGCAAGCCATCGCGGATTTGGGCTTCTTTCAATTCACAAAGATAGCCACCGATAGAATTCAAAATTAAGGATGACGCTCGTGGACTCGCTAACGCTGCGCTAACAGAATTAAAAATTTCTGTTTCATTTTGGATTCCTAAATCTAGATGGAGATTTTCTTTGATCACCAGTTCGCGGATGCGATCGCGAATCACTGGCAAACGAGAAGGATCTAAACTTTCCGCTTCATAATACTCATCAATTAAATTTTCTAATTGTTGCAAAGAACCGTAGAGTTCCGCACGAGTCATGGGCGGCGTTAAGTGATCTATAATCACCGCTTGAGCGCGACGTTTGGCTTGAGAACCTTCACCAGGGTCATTCACAATAAACGGGTAAAGGTGGGGAAGTGCGCCAAAAGCCACTTCTGGATAACAATTACTCGATAAAGCCACACTTTTACCGGGTAGCCATTCTAGATTTCCATGTTTTCCCACATGAACCACAGCATCAGCACCAAAACATTCTCTAACCCAATAATAGAAAGCTAAATAAGCATGAGTTGGTTCTAAATCCGGTGCATGATAATTCAAACTGGGGTCATTATCATAACCCCTTGCTGGCTGAATTCCCACGAAAACGTTGCCGAGTTGAATTCCAGGAACGGGGATAGAGGCAGAGGGGCAGGGGGGCAGATGGGCAGAGGGGAAGAATTCTTGATTGATCCTCTGCTCTCTCACACCCCAACGCTCACTAATACCCTGCTGCACTGCTGGCGGCAAAGAAGCGAAATACTCTTGATACTCTTCCCAAGAGACACTTTGGTGTACCGGAAGCCATTCTTGACCTTCCGGGTCATTTGTTACGCCATCTGTCAGCCGTTGAATCAACTCATCTCCTTGAGCAGGTGGATTTTCTACTTCATACCCAGCCAGATGTAAAGCTTGCAGGATTTCTACACAACTAGCTGGGGTGTCCAGTCCCACACCATTAGCGAGGCGTCCATTCCGGTTGGGGTAGTTTGCCAGAATTAGGGCAATTCGCCGTTCTTGTGGGGGTTTGTCACGCAGACGCGCCCAATTTGCTGCTAGTTTAGCAACGAACTCGATGCGATCGCTCACTGGTTCATAAATTACCACATCTGTCTCTAGATGGGGATTACGAGTTTGCACTTCTTTAAAAGACACAGCACGAGTAATAATCCGCCCATCTACTTCTGGTAACGCCACATTCATCCCAATATCACGGGGAGAAAGCCCTTGAAACTGTGACTTCCATTGCTCAATTGACCCACCACTAAGGATTACCTGCAACACAGGCACATCTAATTTTTGCCACAGGTCGATTTGGGGTGTTTCGGTTTCCAAGCGTGCTAGAGAAAAACTGGTGGTATTTAGCAGCACAGCTATTGATTCGGCTTCTTTGGGTTGGAAAAATTCACTCAACTCAGCCTGAACATCTGGTTCACGCAACGAGGAAACAAACACTGGCACTGGTTGTAAATTTTTCTGTACCAAGGCTTCGCATAAAGCATCGATTACCTTAGTATTTCCCGCTAAATAATGGGCACGGTAGAAAAGAATGCCGACTTTCGGGATAGGGCATTGGAAGCTTTGAGGTTCTGAGGGGGATTCATCCAGTTCTGAGGTGGATGAACGAGTATCAAAGGTGAATTCATCCAGTTCTGAGGTGGATGAACGAGTATCAAAGGTGGATTCATCCAGTTCCGAGGTGGATGAACGAGTATTAAAGGTGGATTCATCCAGTTCCGAGGTGGATGAACGAGTATCAAAGGTGGATTCATCCAGTTCTGAGATGGATGAACGAGTATCAGAGGTGGATGAATCAAGTTCTAACACTCCCCTGCTCCCCTGCTCCTCTGCTCCTCTGCTCCCCTGCTCCTCTGCTCCCTGCTCCCTGGTCCCTGCTCCCCACTGCCCATTACCCACTCCCCATTCATACAATCCCACACGCGGAATTGACCGGGGTAGCGGGGGATTGTATGCAGTTAACAGGCAAGTGTCAGAGATAAATTGGAGAGCATTAACGAAATTTTCTACGCCGCCTTCGCTAAAATACTGCCATACCTGGTTAACAACACCTAAAGGCACGGTAGACAGGGAGATTAAATCGGGATCAAAAGCGTCATCCCCTGGCATTACAATCAGGGTTCTACCATTACGTTGTACAATTTCCTGCACTACTTCTAAGCCATAACCCCAGTAGGAACGTCCTCCTAACAGGCGCAAAATAATTACTTGGGCAAGTTCTAAAACTTGTTCTCCATAAGTATCTACACTTAATTGTTGCTGCAACTGTAACAGGTTGGCTACTCTTAATGCCGGAAAGCTTGCAGGTAATTTCCCAAGCGCAGCTGCCAAAGTTTGAATGTCGGTATCAGCGGCCGTAATCAACACCAAAGGCGCTGGAGTTTGTTCTAGAAAAATTAAACCCTCTGACTGATTCCATCCACCCGATGTGCTACTTATCCGATGCATAATGCTGTATTACCGTTTTAAACTGTTGGTTATTACATAATCAAAACAAACTTTTTCCCCTGCATTCAGCCCCCTCTTACTATTAATGATTGAAAATGCTTATAGCGGTTCCCATTCAGATGAGGTAAAACATTATATTGCCAGGTGTAGGGGCATAATAGGACTGCGCGATGCTTTCCTCGCCGCCGAAGCCGCTAGCACAAGCTGCTGTAAATAATGGTGCTGTTGGTGTGCGTATTGAGCCGCCAAATCACGTCAGCACCCTGCAAGAAAGAGTGCAAGTACCAATTATTGGGCTATAGAAGCAATTAATAGCTGGATACAATATGTACATTACACCACAGTTTAACCATGCTGCTGCGATCGCAAAAGCAGGAGCAAATATTATTACCATAGATGCAACTAATTTATGCAGAGTTATGAATTAGATAACCGAAGGATTAAACTTTTTATTTTGAGGCTAGGCTAATTAGCATTTTTTCAAAAATTTTCAATACAGGCTCCTCTCCATTGTCTCTAGAGAAAATACTATAATTTGGGTGAGAATTGATTTCAATCAACCAATATTGGTTATCTCCATCTAAGACGATATCTAAACCAGCATAATCAAGGTCTAATTCTTCAAAAATTGGTCTAGCGAAATTAGCAATCTCTGACAATATTTGTGGCTCATTGATATATTTGGCTTTCGCACCATCCCAGTGGAGAGGACTGAGATTACCTATAAACTTTGCATTATTTATATCTTTATCATAGAGCAAAACTAACTCTTTATTTAAGAAAACCGCTCTATATTCAGATTTAATGTTAATAAACTCTTGAGCGATCGCAACATAATCATACTTTTTATGATTGATATTAAAAATCTCTTTTAAAGCCGTTTCGACTTCATCTATATTCTGACATAAAAAAACGTTGTGTCCACTTGAGCCAGAATTCCGTTTAACAATTACGGGTGTTTCAAAGTTTTCTTTTATTTCTAAAATAATATCTTGAAAGCTCGTAAATTTTAAGTAAATTTTATATTGTAGATCACAAAAAGGGGAAAGAAAACCTATTGTCCGAGGAAGTTTAACTTTTTTATTTAAAAGATGGTAAGTATATTCCTTGTCCTTGATAATTTGTGATACTGCTTGATTTATTAGCGGAGTACTATAATTGCAAAAATAATGTTGTTTATTATTCATTTTTATTTTTACTAAGTTTTCAGCCGGATGAATAATTTCATAGCTGATGTTTAAGTTTTTACAAGCTTTGAGTAATAGCGAAAGATTATCTAACATAAATACTTTAATTTAAGTGTTGACATAAATAAATTGATACCTATTAATTCAAAGCTTTTTAGAATATTCCTTCCGAATTACGAATTACGTTAGCGTTAGTGTACCCTTACAGGGAAGCAAGCTAACAAGAGCGTCTCGCAGAGAAGAACGAGCGTCTGTAGGAGCGTCATTACAAATTATTTCAAATTGTTGTTTGCCGTTTAAAAATCACTATCTCAGTACCGACAACTGGGTTACGCGCTATCAGATTATCTTGAGAGTCGATAATTTCTAAATGGGTAAAATCAAGTTCTTGAGAGCGTTGTAATATTTTTGCAGCTAGTTTGTCCTGCTGAGATTCTTTGAGAGTATACCAATCGTTGCTAATTTTAACTGTAAGATTGCTGGTGCGGAAGTTGGCTTGAATTGACTTTATCAGACCAGAGGCAATGCGATCGCTAGTTTCAGCTACCTGATTTTCAATAGCCGCAATCAAGGCTTGTTCTGGTGTCAATTCTATGGTTGGTGTCGGAGTTGGTGTGGGAATTGGTTCTGGTTCCGCTTCCGGCGTTGGTAGTGGCGGAGTTTGTACTTCTGGCGGCGGCGTAATTTCCTCTGGTGGCTGTGGCAACTGTGGTTCTGGTGCGACTGACTCCGGTGGTGGAGTAGTTATTATTGGTGTAGGTACAGGAATCTCCTTAATTGGTGGAAGTGTTGCTACTTCAGTAGGTTTGCCAGTAAAGACAGTCGTAGTTGTCCACACGAAAATTACAGCAATTGCAGTAACAATTCCCGTCAAAGCTGTATCTGATAACTTTGTTGACAAATTTGATGGTAAAAACAAGCGGATTGTCCTTAACAGTCCACCCCATCGCAACTGAAGTTGCTGGAAAAAACTCGGTTTTTCTTCAGTACCAGGTGGGGGTGCAGTCTCCAGTTTCTCAACCGTTACTTCTAAAACCCCAATCGTCCCTTGGAGAAGTTGGATAATTTTAGCCTTCCAAAATGGCTGAACTCTCTGGTAAGGTTTTTGGGGAGGTTGAGTTACCTGCTCATTCGTCGGTTTTGACTGATTGTCTTGTGACATGGAACTTTCACCAAAAGCAGCGAATCAAAGACAAACAACGTACATTATTACTGGTGCTGCCTTCTTTTGCCTTAATGTATCACTTCATTGCTCATTGTTTTCGCTGAACTGACTATTTACTAAATTTGGTGAATTATGAACCTGAAACGCCGTCAATTTTTATTTTTAAGTAGCTTCAGCGCCATTAGTACAGGATTTTTAAGCTGGATGTTAGCTCATCAAAATAATCAAAGTGCTGGTATTACTGATTCAACAACAGCTATAGCCGCCAACCCAGCCAAAAAAGACTTGTTATTACGTTTTGTGTCTGTAGCAGATACCGGAACTGGGGCTAAAGGACAGTATGCTGTGGCTGGAGCGATGAATGTATATCATCAGAAAAATCCTTATGATTTAGTCGTTTTAGCTGGAGACAACATTTACAATAACGGCGAAATTGAAAAAATCAGCGAAGTTTTTGAGCGTCCCTACAAAGTTTTGCTCAAGCAAAATGTAAAATTTCAGGCTTGTTTAGGTAATCACGATATTCGTACTGCTAATGGAGATCCACAAATCAAGTATGCCGACTTTAATATGAAGGGACGTTACTATACATTTAAACGTAATCAAGTACAATTTTTCGCTTTAGATACTAACAGTAATGCTGATTGGAAAAACCAGCTACCTTGGTTAGAAAAAGAATTAAGTCTTAGTAATGCTCCTTGGAAAGTCGTATTTGGCCATCATCCGATTTATTCATCGGGTCAGTATGGGAGTAATCCAGATTTTATTAAAACTTTTACTCCTCTCTTTCAAAAATACGGCGTTCAACTTTACATCAATGGTCACGAACATAGTTATGAACGTACTCGTGCTATTGATGGTACAACTTATTTAATTTGTGGCGCAGGTGCAGGTAATCGTCCTGTAGGACGTTCCGAGTGGACAGAGTATTCCACCAGTGATTTAAGTTTTGCCTCTTATGAGGTGTATAAAGATAGAATAGAAGTTGGTGCGATCGCTACTGATAATCGCGTTTTTGATAAAGGCATTATTCAATTAAAATCAGCGTAATTATGATGAAAGTCAAGCGTCTGAAAATGCAATCCTTCCGTGGAATCGGTGATTTGACGCTTGATTTCGATGAAACTGAGCCAATTGTGCTTATTGGTATCAACGGCGTGGGTAAATCAAGTATTCTTGATTGTCTTGCTATTCTTCTTTCCCAGATCACAGGGAGTATTCAAAATTCTGTTGATGCAATACGATCATTTAACAAACAAGATATTAGCAATGGAGGTAAAGATACGCATAATGAAATTACAGTTTTATTGGAATTGCGCGAATTCACTTGGTCGCTAACTCAAATTCAAAATGAAGTTCGGAAAAATTTAACTAGTGTGTTAGCAAAGTTAATAGTAACACTTGAGCTATTAGGTCAGCAGGATGAATCTATCAAAATTACTTTAGAGGAGAAGTTAGGACAGAGTTTTAACGACTTAACCATTCAAAGTCACCTACCAGAAGAATTAAGAGTAGTGGTTGATGAGCTACGCAGTCAGATAGAAGCTAATCCTAAAGTGAACTTACCCTTAGCAGTATACTACCCCGTCAATCGCGCAGTTCTTGATATTCCACTGGAAATTGCAGAAAAATATGAGTTTAAGCAGATAGATTCTTATGAACAGTCACTTACTGGAGGAAAAATCGATTTTAAAAGCTTTTTTGAATGGTTTAGAAATCGAGAAGACTTGGAGAATGAATTGCGACGGGATAATCTTAATTATCGAGACAGACAATTGGAATCAGTAAGGGGAGCAATCACTTCTTTACAACCAGAATTTTCAGACTTACGAGTTGAGAGATTGCCCTTACGGATGACTGTAATAAAACGTGGTCAGGAACTGATAATTAATCAGCTATCTGATGGGGAGAAATGCTTATTGGCAATGGTAGGAGATTTAGCAAGACGATTGGCGATCGCTAACCCTAGTTTACCAGATCCACTCCAAGGTAATGGTGTTGTTTTAATTGATGAAATTGAACTTCACTTACACCCCAAATGGCAACGAGAAATTATTCCAGCTTTGACAAGAACATTCCCGAATTGCCAATTTATTGTCACTACTCATTCGCCCCAAGTAATTAGCCAAGTCAAGCCAGAAGGAATTTACATTTTAGAAAAAACAGACGAAGGTGTTGTTGCTAAAAGACCAGAAAGTTCTTTTGGGAGAGACAGCAATCGCATTTTAGAAGACCTCATGGGTGTTCCAGAACGTCCCCAGGAAATTAAAGAAA
This sequence comes from Nostoc sp., assembly GCF_036919595.1. GTDB lineage: Bacteria > Cyanobacteriota > Cyanobacteriia > Cyanobacteriales > Nostocaceae > Nostoc. Next base: position 33,280 of record NZ_JBALCO010000101.1, read on the forward strand.
GTCTTTTAGAGCTTTTTCGACTAATTGATGCTGGAAATATTGAAGGTGCTAGGCAATTACGTCAACAATTGGCTAATGAAATCGGAGCAGACGAGCCAGAATTTGTAAAAGCGGATGTACTCATTCGGCGCAAGGAAATTCTCAACCGATGAAGCACATCAAAAAGAGTCAGGAACCAGAAAAATTTACCAAGTGGAAGGCTCTGGAAAATGATGATTGGAAACCTAGCTGGGATGATAATTTTCAAACACCAGAAAAACCTGTTGTACATGATGCTCTACTGAAAGAACAGGGATGTATCTGTTGCTATTGTGGAATGCGTATCACTAGAGAAACTAGCCATATAGAACACCTCAAACCTCGTAGTACTTATCTAAATCTGGCGCTGGAGTACACAAATCTCATCGCTTCATGTCAAGGAGAAAGTGAAGAACCTCCTACTGTTCCGGTGCATTGCGGACATAAGAAAAAGTATTGGTACGATGAAAATTTGATGGTTTCACCTTTGGAAATAAACTGTGCTGATTTTTTTAAATATCCTGCTTCTGGTGAAATTCAACCGACAGATAATCCAGCTAAAAAAGCTGTTGCTGAAACAACAATTAATAAGCTTGCACTTGACATTGACAAACTGCAAAATATGCGTGGAGTAGCAATTGATGCTGCATTGCTAGCTACTGAAGGTTTGACTGAAATAGAAATAAAACTGCTTACTGAAGGTTATGAAAAACTGGATGTTGATGGGCAATATACTCCGTTTTGTGCCGCAATTAGCTATTTACTGAAGAATTATTTTTGATTAAATAAAATATCTACGTAAATGTAACCCGTCGTAAACATGATTCACTTTATACTAAATAACATTAGCTTAATTCTCACCGCAAAATTTTATGATTCTTGAGGCAGTTATGCTTCATGTTAAACCTGGTCTAGAATCCGATTTTGAAGCTACTTTCAAAAAAGCTTCTAAATTTATTTCCTCAATGGACGGATATTTATCCCATGAATTGCATAGATGTATAGAAGTCCAAGGTAAATACTTATTACTTGTCAGATGGGAAAGTTTAGAATCTCATACTGTGGGATTTAGAAGTTCTGCTGAGTATCAAGAGTGGAAAAAACTTCTGCATCATTTTTATGAACCATTTCCCACTCTTGAACACTTTGAAGAAATTGAAATATGAAAAACAAGATCCCCAATTTCTCAAAGAAGTCGGGGATCTGCGGTTGCATCACTCTACTCGTTGCAACTGCGCTACTCTTGGATCAACAATTTTTTGTCCCAAGCTGGAAAATTTAATTGCCACAGACATCTTATTACCCGTTCCAAAAACATGAGTTATTTCACCTACACCAAAAGTTTTATGTAATACTTGATCGCCTACTTGCCAATTCTGGGTTGCGTCTTGTTTACCACTAGGAGTAGAGGCACTTTTAGTATAACTTTGACGACTCAGGTGTTTGGTAGATAATAATTCTTCTGGTAATTCGTCAAGAAATTGCGATCGCACAGCAGGTTCACGAGAACCATACAAACGACGTTCACGCGCGTGTGACAAAAATAACCGCTCTTGGGCGCGAGTAATCCCCACATAACACAAGCGGCGTTCCTCTTCCAAAGATGCGGGATCGCCCAGCGATCGGTAGCCGGGAAACAGTCCTTGTTCTAATCCCACCAAAAATACTACGGGAAATTCCAAACCCTTAGAAGCGTGCAAAGTCATCAAAGAAACGGCTGTCTGTCCTTCTTTTAAGTTATCCAAATCAGAACTGAGGGCGGCACTACTCAGAAAGTCTTCAAGGGAAACCTCTTCGTTCTCTTCTTGAAATTGCAGTGCGGCGTTGTAAAGTTCTTGAACGTTTTGTACCCGATCTGTGGCTTCATCTGTGCCTTGACTCATCAAGTCTTGGACATAACCAGAGTCTTCTAGTATTCCTTGCAAAACTTCAGTTACGGGAAGCGTGCCGATTTGTCCTTGCCAACGGCTAATCATTGCGGCAAAGTTATTTACAGCTTTTGTCGCCCGTCCAGCTAATGTATTAACTGATGTTTCATCGCTGAGTATTTCCCACAAAGTTGTCCCTAATTGTTGGGAGGCGTTAACCAAAGCGTCAATAGTGGTTTTGCCAACTCCCCGCCGCGGAGTATTGATAACTCTTAATAAACTGACTGTATCAGATGGGTTAGCGATCGCTCTTAAATAAGCAATGACATCTTTAATTTCTTTGCGATCGTAAAATCTCATTCCCCCCACAACTGTATAAGGAATTTGATATTTTACCAACAATTCTTCAAAGGGGCGAGATTGGGCGTTTGTCCGATAAAGTATGGCAAAACTACCCCAGTTCAACTCGGGATTTTGGTTTTTTAAAGTACTAATTTGATTAATCACAAATGCGGCTTCTGCAAGTTCTTCATCGGCTTTATGATAAGTAATCTGCTCACCCGGCCCCCGTGTCGGTTTGAGGATTTTATCAATCCGTTGGGTGTTATTTTCAATCAGTTCATTAGCCGCTTGCAGAATGTTCTCACAAGAACGATAGTTTTCTTCCAGCTTAACCATCGTCCGCGTGTCATCATCTACTAAACCATCGCCAAAATCTTCTTGAAATCCCAACAAGATGGTGAAATCTGCCATCCGAAAGCTGTAAATTGATTGATCTGCATCGCCGACAACGAAAACTGAGCGATTTTGCCATTCCCATTCGCTCTTTCTGGTTTCGCCATTAGTAACTAATAAGTGGATTAGTTGATACTGAGTGCGGTTAGTATCTTGATATTCATCTACGAGAATATGGCGAAACTTCCGATGCCAGTAACCCAATACTTGCTCATTTTGCTGAAACAATCTAGTAGGTACAAGAATTAAATCATCAAAGTCGAGAGCGTTGTTTTCTGCTAACTTATCTTGATATAAATTGTATACTTGGGCAATAACCCGTCCGCGATAATTGGGTTGTTCTTGCTCAAATTCTTGGGGTGATAAACCTTGGTTTTTAGCATTACTAATAGCGTAGCGGACAGAGCGGGCGTCAAACTTCTTATCGTCTAAATTTAACTGCTTATTAACGATTTCTTTAATCAGAGTCATAACATCTGATTCATCAAAGATAGAGAAATTGCGATTCCAACGCCGTCCTTTTTCGTCTACATATTTTTCGATATCAAAGCGGAGAATACGAGAAAATAGACTGTGGAAAGTGCCACACCACAAGTCTTTGATCGTATTTTTGTAAACTTGCGATCGCAATTGCGTCTGTTGGTATTCTGTCAACAAATCAAAACGCTTACCGTGTTGTTTCATTGCCAGTTGTTCCGCAAACAGCCGTTGAATCCGGTCTTTCATCTCTCGTGCGGCTTTGTTGGTAAAAGTAACCGCCAGGATATTCTCTGGATCGACACGGTGTTTCAGAATCAGATTCGCAATCCGATAAGTCAGCGCTCGTGTTTTACCGGAACCTGCGCCAGCAACAACTAGCAACGGGCCACAGTAATGTTCAACAGCTTGACGTTGGCTAGGGTTAAGGTGACTGAGAAAGTCGATGGTTGTTGTCATGGATGTGAAAAAGCGATGTCTCCGACGGGCTATGACGCTCGTTCGCGCAGCGTGCCGTAGGCAAGACTCGCTACCGCTTCGCTATCGGCGTCGCCTGGCGTCACATCAATAGAGAGTAGCTATTGCCCAGGTTACAATATCTTAACGAAACTTGGTCAACAAAGATTGCGTAACACAGTACTTTGCTCACCTGTCACCGAGACTCTTCATTAGACGTTCTCCCTATACCCTTTCACCCACCAGGTTGTACAAGTTCTCTGCCACTTTTAGCTATTACGTTAATTTTTCTACATAGATAAGTTAGCGACCAATTATTCCTGCGCGTTCTGTCGTAAAATCAGCGACGGGGAATCAAAAATCATAAAAATACTAGACAAGCTCTAACTTATTCTGTTGTCAACAGTAGGGCAATTTATGAATTGCCCCTACAGATTCTCGTAGGGACACCGCAATATTCCGTAGCGCCTGGTTTATTTGCTTGAAAAACGTTGTAATACATAACCAGAGTATTGTCACCAATAGGACTATTCACTCCTTGAGTATCCAATTGACATTGGGTAGCGATACACGATAAATCATGATTCAACCGTTAAATTTTTAAAGATGAAAAATTTCTTTAATTTCAGGTTTAACCAATACAACGAGGGGTGGATATGGATCTGAGCTTAATTGTATCCAATATTTTGAATCCGCCAATCCTGTTTTTCTTTTTAGGCATGACTGCTGTTTTTGTCAAATCTGATTTAGAAATTCCCGCACCAGCGCCCAAACTCTTTTCGTTGTATCTGTTGTTTGCCATTGGTTTTAAAGGAGGGGTAGAACTAATCAAAAGCGGTGTTACTCAGGAAGTAATTCTAACACTCGCGGCAGCAATGATGATGGCTTGCGTTGTTCCAATTTACACCTTTTTTATCCTGAAGTGGAAATTGGATACTTACGATGCTGCTGCGATCGCAGCCACCTATGGCTCTATCAGTGCCGTCACCTTCATCACGGCTAGCGCTTTTTTGACTGAGCTTGGCATTACTTTTGATGGTTACATGGTGGCAGCCCTTGCGCTCATGGAATCCCCAGCAATTATAGTTGGTCTAATTTTGGTGAATATATTCACCGCTGATGGCAAGCGAGAGTTTTCGTGGCCAGAAGTTTTGCAAGAAGCATTTCTTAATAGTTCAGTTTTTCTATTAGTCGGTAGTCTCTTAATAGGTGTCTTGACAGGAGAACGCGGTTGGCACGTATTAGAACCCTTTACTCAAGGGTTGTTTTATGGCGTTCTCACCTTCTTTTTACTGGACATGGGACTGGTTGCTGCCAGAAGAATTAAAGACTTGCAAAAAACCGGAGTTTTCCTAATTTTATTTGCCATACTAATTCCAATACTCAATGCAGGCATTGGGTTGGTGATTGCCAAATTCATCGGTATGCCTCGTGGAGATTCGCTGTTATTCGCTGTATTGTGTGCCAGTGCTTCTTACATTGCTGTCCCAGCGGCGATGCGGATGACTGTTCCAGAAGCAAATCCCAGCCTGTATGTTTCTACTGCTCTTGCAGTGACATTCCCGTTCAATATTATTGTGGGAATTCCGTTATATCTCTACGGAATTAACCTATTTTGGAGGTAATAATATGCACGTAGTTAAAAAGATAGAAATTATCGCCAACTCCTTTGAGCTGGCCAAAATTTTAGATAATTTAAACAAGTCGGGTGTACATAACCATGCCGTAATCCGAAATGTTGCTGGTAAAGGATTACGAGGAACGACAGAAGATTTAGACATGACCATGCTTGATAATGTTTACATCCTCGCGTTTTGTATGCCAGAACAACTAAAGCCGGTTGTCGAAAACATCAAACCACTCCTTAATAAGTTCGGAGGTACTTGCTACGTTTCCGATGTGATGGAAATTCGCTCTGTCAGATGTGTTGCCTCGATGTAAGAGAGTTATAAATTTAATGAAGCATTTCATGGAACGTCGTGACTTTTTGAAGTTAGGAATGACCGGAGCGTTTGGGATGATGTTATCTGCCAGCGATTTCCTCTGGCGGGTGGAACAGGCTAAAGCTGCCGAAATACCCTCAACCTCCCCTGAATCCCTCAATCCCGATGCAGCATTGCAAAAGCTGATGGAGGGAAATCAGCGGTTTGTTCAGCATCATCCTCAATACCCCGATCAATCTGCGCTGCGGTTGCAGGAAGTTGCTCAAGCTCAACATCCATTTGCAACTATTCTCAGTTGTGCGGATTCACGAGTCCCCGCAGAAATTGTTTTCGATCAGGGCATTGGGGATATCTTTGATGTTCGGATTGCCGGAAATATTGCCACCTCTGAAGCGATCGGCAGTATTGAATATGCGGTTGTCTTGTTAGGTTCTCCATTGCTGATGGTGATGGGTCATGAGCGTTGTGGGGCAGTAACGGCCGCTGTACAAAACCAATCGTTACTCGGTGATATTGGTACTTTTGTGAAGGCAATTAAACCAGCAGTGGAAAAGGTCAAGGATCAGTCGGGTGACGCGGTTGAAAATGCTGTGGTTGCAAATGTACAATATCAACTTGAACGGTTGAAGCGATCGCAGCTTTTAACTGAGCAGGTACAGTCAGGCAAATTGAAAATCGTCGGAGGTCGTTACGATTTGGATACAGGGAGGGTAAGTATCATTACTTAATTTGGCAGAGGATTCCCAACAATTAAACAATTTAGGACTTACGCACAAGAGATCCCCCAACCCCCTTATAAAAGTTGGCTGTTTAGGGTTCCCCTCTTTTTAAGGGGGGATCTAGGTTTCAGGTTTTCAGTAACTTCTTCAATCCTGCACAGTCATTGGTAGACGAATAGTGAAAGTAGAGCCAACTCCTGGTTCACTTTTGACAATAATCTCACCACCCATCATCTGGCAAAAGTGGCGGCTAATTGCCAACCCCAGCCCCGTACCTCCATACTTTTTCGTAGTCGAAGTATCTCCTTGTGTAAAAGGTTGAAATAACTGCTGCTGTTGACGGTGAGACATACCTATGCCTGTGTCGGTAACGGTGAAAGTAATCATGCCCAAAGGAGCCTCCAGTCGTCGGAATTCATCCTTTTCTCTGTTGACTGTCAGTATCACCTTGCCGTTTGTAGTGAACTTGCCAGCGTTACTTAGTAAGTTTAATAACACCTGCCGCATCCTGGTTTGATCGGCGTACATGATGCCAAGTTGCTGATCAATATGTACTTCTAAGACATTGGCATTTTTTTCTATAGTCGGTTTGACTGTGAGGACAACGTTATGAATTAGGGTTGCAATCTCGAATGTCTCTGGATAGAGGGTCATTTTCCCCGCTTCAATTTTTGACAAGTCGAGGATTTCGTTAATTAAGTGCAGTAGATGCTTACCAGCAGAGTTAATTGTTTCTAAGTCTGTGATAAAGTCTCCTGATAAACCAAGATCGGTGGCGTCGTCTTCTAAAAGTTGGCTTAAGCCAATGACAGCATTTAATGGCGTGCGTAATTCGTGGCTGACATTGGCCAAAAACACGCTTTTTGCTTTGCTAGCAGCTTCGGCTAATTCTTTAGCTTGTTGTAGTTCTTTTGTTCGCTCAGATACTCGTTCAATCAGACGATTTAGAGATTTGGCGAGTAGGCCAATTTCATCTTCAGTGGTGACTGGAGCTCGCAAATCGAAATTAGATTTTCTTGCAACTTGCTCCGCTACTTGGGTGACAGTGATAACTGGTTCAGCGATCGCCCGACTGGTACGCCATGCTACAATGGCTGCGATCACCACCGAAACCAGCATACTCATAATCACGATGAATCGCTCAACTACTTTTGCCTCTTCAACAGCTTTTTGCCTTTCTTGCTCTTGAACTTCAGCAGTTTGCAGGATGTTAGTCAAGCTTTCAGAAAGCTGGTCTAGCCGAATGGCTGTTTCACCACGCATAATTGTTAATAACTGCAATCGGGCAGAGGAAATCTGCTGAGGCTGCATTTGCTGGGAGTCAACTTCCTTTAAGACGACCTCTATTTGGTCAACGTAAGCTTTTAAATTAGTCTTATAATCCAGCAATAACGTCTGTAAAGTCGAACTTGTTGCTGCTAGTCTTTTAGGTTTACTATCGATGAATCCGGCAATTTTTGACTCTAATTGCTTGGCTTTTTCAACATTTTTCAGAAAATCGGCTTTTTTGCTTTGCAGCTGTTGTGAATTTTCCAATACAGCAACTAGGTTAGAGCTATGCAATTGCGCCCCTACTACTGCATCTTTATAATTACTCAGTAGTTGTCCTTGTTCATAGGCTTGATTGAATTGCCTGACTTCTCTTCCCCGGTAGTAGTTGGCAATCACTAACCCAGTCAGTGAGCCAAAAAAGCCAATTCCAATAGCTACAAAGTACCCATAGCCAATTTTTTGATGGATACGCCAAGAACTGGCTTTGAGTTTCCCTCGTGAGGGAAATTCTATAGTCGGGAGTTCGTCTGTCGATGGCTCTTCGGCTAACACTTTTTTGCTTTCTGAACTGCTGTCGATAGGGGTTGGCTTTTGAGGAAAGCATTTCTCAAATCTTCTTGCCTTCCCGCAAAAATCACTAAATCAGTCTAGCTTGTGCAAACACTTTCATTGATGATTAATATCTAGATTATCTTCTTTTATAGCAATAGCAAATCATTACTTATTAGATAATTAGCATAACCTTATACAGTATAAGTGGTTTGGATATAGCAATTTTAAATCATTGTGAGAGATAAAATTGCTGAAATGCCTATAAATAGGTACTTTTAATCTCCGTGTTTTCTCACCTTTCAATTTTGATTGCTATAGCAATGAGTTCTTGGCATCAGGTACGCCATTACTCTACCTTACTGCTTCTTGAGAAAATTAATACAATCAGGAAAAAAACAAAAGCTTTGACATTCGTTGGGCACTTGTACTAAGCGAACGCAAGAGCGTCTCGTAGAGAAGCCGAAGTAGCGAAGTCGAGGTAAGCCGTTGGCGCAGCCTCTCCAAGAGTTGTATTGGGCATTGGGAGGAGACAAGTTAGAGACTTCTTTTTCCTTATCTCCCCAGTCCCCATTGCCCCTTATCCCCAGAGAGCGCCACGTATTCCCAAGTCCCCAGGCACACATATCATAAAATAGTTCTAAAATCTAGTCTATATGAACACACAAAAACTGTTATTACGTATTAATATCAATACGAATGCGTTAATTGACGAAGACGGCTTAAGATAGCTTTAATATCAGATAAAATCGGCTTTTAGGCTTATATAAATGAGAGGTGGACTGATTTTTGCATAATTTGTACTTAGATTTAGTACGATTATGAGCAAATGACACGGAATGGGATAATTACAACCGGAGGATTCCAGTTGATTCAAAAAAAAGAACTCAGAAAGCCGATTATAATACAACATCCTTCTGAGTTCTATCCTCCTACTGACTTTCTACCTTGTAGTTGATGCAGTAGATATTACGGGACAATTATGGTTATAGGATACTAAAACCCTTTTCTGCCCTTGACCTAATTCTATTGATGCACTTGTGCATTAGCTAATCAACAGCCTTTTGGTTGTAATTATCCAGATCAGAAAAACTCAACTGTCAAATTTATAGGAGCGAAAATGCCAGAACAAGAATTCACAGAAAGCACATCCAAAGAGGGTACAGTGACAGATATCAACAGCCAAACGGGAACCATCACCAAACTCCAGCCCCCCGCACAATCTCAAGACGAATGGCTAAAATACGGGGAGCAAATTTCTAGCTTTTTAGCAACATTACCAGAATATCTGGGAAGCTTCTTTAATCAATATAAGCAACCCCTGGTAACTGTTGGTTTAATTGTGGGATCAATTGTTGGGGTTAAAGTACTCTTGGCAATATTAGATGCTTTGAATGATATCCCCTTGGTAGCACCTACTTTTGAGTTGATTGGTATTGGTTATTCTGCCTGGTTTGTTTACCGCTATTTACTCAAAGCCTCAACCAGGAAAGAGTTAACTAGTGAAATCACCACTCTGAAATCACAAGTAGTTGGTAAAGAAATTCCAGAAGCTTAATATCTAACTATGGCTTCTTCTGCAAAGACGCTACGCTAATGCTTTAATTCAAAATCATGCTCTGTTCTGATCTGAGGAAGCCTTAGATCAGACTTTTCTCAAAATTAAGAATTTTTTTGAATTTTGAATTTTGAATTCTCTGCAATGGGTTGGCCAACAAGCAAGGGAGCAGGGGAGCAATAAAGAATCTTTATCCCCAGTTCCTCTGCCTGTTTGTTGAACACTTTTCCTAGCAAGCTCACTGAGACGAGCCTCCTGCGGACAAGTTACTTTTTAGGTTGTGCTTTGGAGTGCGCGAAAGTCCTGGAGACACGCTGCGCGATGCCTGCGGCAGGCGTAGCTGCGGCACAATGTTTTGAGATGGAATTGCTTCCAACTTGCCACGTTTTACTAAAGCTTGATGAATCATTGCTGCCACTTCAGTCCGACTAGCTACTTTGTTAGGAGCGAGAATTTGTTGATTTGGATAGTTAACTACCAGACCATTAGTTGTAGCAGTGGCTATTTTGCTGATAGCATAGGTTGGAATATCTTTAGCATCTTTATAGACACTTAAAATCTGATTTGGGGAAGTGGGTGCTTTTAAATTCAATCCACTGACAAGGGCAACTAAAACTTGCACTCGCGAAATATTTTGTTGTGGTTTGAAGGTTTTTTTAGGGTAGCCTGTAAGAAATCCGGCACTGATAACTTGGTCAATTGCTGGAGTTGCCCAGAATTTTGCTGGTACATCTTGAAATGCGATCGCGGTCTTAGACGGTTCTTGGTCAAAGGCTTTTTGGAGTATAGCAGCAAATTCGGCACGATTTACAGGCTGATTTGGTCTGAAAGAATAATCAGGAAACCCCTTGAGAATACCACGGGAAGAAAGAACATCTATAAAACGCCGACCCCAGAAGTTATTGGGCACATCGTTAAATGCAATTGGCGGCGGAATAATGGATTTTTGTTTTGCCGGAGTTACTAAAGGCAATGCTAATGATGTAATTGATGACTCAAGTCCTGTTGAAGAGGATACAGGCGTCTGTGGTTGTGGGGATTGAATTGGGATTACCTCAGCAGATGGTAACACTGCACGGGAAGAAGTTGCGCTGTTAGTCGGAAATGAAGGTATCTTGGGTTCAATAACACCTTCAGGTGGAGATGACGGCAAAACTTTGAATCTAGAAACTGCATTTGGTTCTACCTTGGGAGTAGGGGAGGGCAATACTTGATTTGGTTGAACGCTAGGAGATGGAGTGGAAGAAGGCGACAGCAGCCCGTTTAAGTTCCAGCTAGAATCCCTGCCAGACAATGACCAAAAAAGAATCGCTCCGATAGTGGTGAAGGCAATCAGAATGGCTATAAATTCATCAAAGCCAAGGGCAGTTCTTTGGGATGACTCCGGTTCGGAAGGAGGTCTATTTGTCATCGTGAGTACCCTGGTAGCAGTAAAATTTGTGTCTAAACAAATTAAGCCACAGATGACTCTTTTACACCAGCCCTTTTTAATTCATAATTCCAATTTGTAATTCGTAATCACGCTCGTTGCGCGGCATCGTCTCCCCTTTTCCCATTCGTGAGAGGCTAACGCCTGCCGTAGGATGCCCGTTCGCCGTAAGGCGTCCCGTTAGGGAAGGGCTGTAGGGAGAAGACTTGCTAAAGTAATTCGTAATTTGTAGCAAAATATTAGGCTTCTGGTTCAATGCCGAGCGATCGCAATTGGGCAGTTAAGTGATCGGCTCTTTGGGATTTTGCACTTTTTGTAAAGGTTGTTTTTAGTTTAGCTTGCGATCGCTCTTGCCAGTAATTGTGAAAGCTAGCATTTAAGACAAGAGATTTTGCCCTTGCTTTGTTAATTAAGAAGCTGTACTAGGCTAATGAGCATTTAAGTTGCATAAAAGCAGGGCTGGAGCCGCTTACTACAAGCGAATCATTCTGGAAAAATGAATGAGGATTAGCTTAGTTCGACTAGATACCTAAACCTAAACCGGATTTAAAGGTGGCAGAATGTAAAATATTAACTTATTGTTTACCTGTCTTTGTAAAAATCAGGGTGTCTAGTGCCAGAAGAATTCAGTTGCTCAATCTTACCGCCATTTTTGTCTATTGGTAGCGATCGCGATCTCGATTTAGAGTCAACCCTCCAAGAACTACCAATGTACAACTTCCCAGTAGAAATCAACCGCACTGGTATGGAAGTGGCTAATTTTTTGGAAAAATATCCCCTGTTACCAGGAGTTATTTTGGTAGAACAGGGAAACTTTATTGGGATGATTTCGCGGCGACGACTGCTGGAATTTTTGATTCGTCCCTATGGACAAGAGTTATTTGTTCAGCAACCATTAGCCGTTCTCTACAGCTATGCACGGATACCGATGTTGCTCCTTGCTGATACAACATCGATTTTAACTGCGATGCAACTTAGCTTAAAGCGATCGCCAGAATTCTTAGCAGAGCCAATTGTAGTACACACAGAATCTGGTGCTTATAGATTGTTAGATGTACAAGAATTGAATATTATTTCTTGGCAAATTCGGGGAATTGACAATCTGGTGCGGTATGAACGCAGCCAAGCCCAAATGATTCAAAATGATAAAATGGCAAATCTGGGACGTTTGGTAGACGGCATAGCGCACGAAATTTTAGACCCAGTAGGTTTTATTTGGGGTAATATAACTTATGTTTCAAACTACAGCCAAGATTTACTCAAGTTGATAGCAGCTTATGAAAAAGAATTCCCATTAGCTTCCCAGGCAATTAATCTTATTAAAGAAGAGATTGAATTTGATTTTTTAGAACAAGATTTGTCGCGATCGCTTGCTAGTATCCGCACCGGAGCGGAAAGATTAAAAAAACTCGTCACCAGCTTACAAAACTTCTGTCATATCGATGAACTTTATCCAAAACCAGCAGATTTACATGCCTGCATAGATAGTATTATTTTATTAATTAATAGCCGTCTTCAAGGAGAAATTGAAATCGTAAAGTACTACGGTCAATTACCTCCAATCTATTGCTTTATGGGGCAATTAAATCAGGTTTTAATGAATATTTTCAGCGAAGTTGTAGATACTTTAATCAATGAAGCAGTGCGACAGCAGTTGCATCTAGATGATACAAAGACTGTTCAAAAACCCCGAATTGATATTACCACAGAAGTGATTTCCCAGGAAGCAAGCAACCCAAATTTAGCAGATTCTCGTTGGATCTTAATTCGCATTGCTGACAATAGTTCTGGAATATCTCAAGAATTGCAACAGCAAATTATGGAGTCTTTTTCTCTTGAAACAAAGAATAGTAAGAATACTAGTTTAGCAGTAAGTTATCGAATTATCACTGTAAGACATGGTGGAAAATTAAATTTCCATTCACAGATTGGTATAGGTACAAAATTTGAAATTTTATTGCCTTTAGTTTAAGAAAACTGCATCCTCAAAGGCTTATTTGAGATTCATAAAATTTTGCTCTTAGTCTTTGACTTGAAACAAAAAATTTCTTTTAGGTTAGGTGGAGTTTGAATATCCATCATAACATTGCGTTAGATTACTTTCTAAACTTGCCGCTTGATAGGAATTTGAACTATAAACTCCGTTCCTTTTCCAGGTGTCGAAAAAAATTCTAACTTGCCGCCATGTTTTTCGGTGATGATTTGATAACTGATAGCCATTCCCATTCCTGTTCCCTTCCCGACAGGTTTTGTTGTAAAGAAGGGATTGAAAATCTCTTTTTGAATCGATTCGGGAATCCCAGAGCCATTGTCAGCGATCGCAATTTTTACCCATTGCGAATCAACGACAGAAGTACGAATCGTGATACGACTGGGATCATCCCGGATTTCCTGATAAGTCCGTTTGGCATTGAATTCTTCGAGCGCATCGAGCGCATTTGCGAGAATGTTCATAAACACTTGGTTAATCTGTCCGGCGTAACATTCTACATTACATAAATTGCCGTAGTCTCTGATAACCTGAATTTCTGGGCTTTTGTCAGTGGCTTGGAGGCGGTGCTGCAAAATCATCAAAGTATTGTCGATGCCTTCATGAATATCCACCGCTTTGAACTCACTTTCATCTAGGCGCGAGAAGTTACGTAGTGACAGCACAATATCCCGAATACGCTCCGTCCCAATATTCATTGAGTCCAATACCATAATTGCGTCTTTTTCTAGAAAGTCTAAATCAATGGTTTCGCGTTCAGTTTGAATTTTGGCAGGTGGGTTGGGGAAGTAGCGATGATAAAGCTCGACTAGTCGCAGTAAGTCATGAGTATATTGCTTTATATGGTTGAGATTTCCATGAATAAAGCTAACAGGATTGTTGATTTCGTGAGCAATGCCTGCCACCATTTGACCAAGGGCAGACATCTTTTCGCTTTGAATCATTTGAGCTTGCATTTTATGCAAAGTATCTAACGTATTTTCTAACTCCTGTCTTCTATGCTGCAAGTCTGTCCGAGAGTCTTCTAACTCACAAATGACTTTCTTCAGTAAAAATTCCTTTGTGCCAATGTCAGTTTCTAACTGGCAACGTTCAGCTTGACAGCGTTCCAGCTTTTTTTGCAAGATCCGGTTTTTCTTTTCCAACTCTTGGATCTGGATGAAATCGTCTTGGTTATCCATACACTACTTATTTTGTTCCCATTAGCAGTGTGACAAATGTTTTGTTATGATATTGCGTTTGACCTTTGCTTACCAAAGGAGCAATTTCACCATAAGCGTAGAAACCACAGCAAGGCAACGCCTTTGGTAAATGAGTTTTGACTAGCTGATACTCAAGTCTAGTCAGAGTTCCCAGAATTCGCCGCCGGGCTGCACAGGAAATAAGTAACGCTGCTGTTGGCTCGACACCGGGATAATCGGCAAGAGCATTCTTTAGGGATGCCTCAGAAGCTGACAGAATATTGTCACGAGTTGCATCGGTGATTTGCACAACTGCCTGTTCAGGAATATCAGAGAAGAAGGTAACGCTACCAGATTGTTGATCGTAACCATTAGGTGCCCGCATATAAAAATGGTCTTGATCCTCAAAAACCGTCAAGGCATGAATCGCAAAGTTGGCCGCAAATCGTTCTTCACCGAGATAGTGCTGGTAGAAATCTAAGGCACGCTGTCCATCAATTTCATAGACTACGTTGCCATTAACTTTAGTTACACGGCTACGTTGACTGATGGGAGTCCAACCACTAGCAACTCCGTGGGAAAATAGTAGTTGTCCAGAGAACAGCAGCACTGGGACTGAATCACTTAACACTTCATCCTGGAAAAATTGGTAGGTCTTATTAAAGGTATAGTCATCGGCAGCCATTCCTCCAATGATGGGAACATGCTTTCCCAGACTTTGTTTTAAACCCTCTAAAATCAAAACCCCGTTGCTGGTTAGACTATCGGGAAAGGTGAGGCATAATTGCGGTAAGGATGCACTCTTTGCCTTTGCTTGTGCGATCGCTTGTTGGGCTGCAAGGGCTGGATTTTTAGATGCTCCTCGTGCAATACCTGCCCGAATTTCCACTTCATCTGTAGCAAACAGCATTAAAGTTAGAGAATCTTGCTGAAACTCCAGAATTGAGGAGATTTCTCCATTTGTAGTTCCACCAATCAACTCAATTCCGGGGAAAGCATCTTGGATGCGTTGCAAAATTAACGCATGGTCAAAGTCTATAGCAGTGAATAAAAGTCCAGCCTGAGGAATTGACCCTGCTAAGGAACGGCTACATTCTTGAAGAACTTCAGCGATCGCGTTTTGAGAATCAGGATCGTCACTATGACCAACAACAACTCGAAACACAATTACCCCATTGTAAGTTTGAATAGCAGCGTGCTAATCCAATTCCGAAGGCAGCACTTAGCAACTTACACTTAGATTTCCCACTTACTTTAACTAAATCTCAATTCACCTGACTTTTTATTTTATCCTCATCTGAGGATACAAAAACTGCATGAAAAATTTTTGGAGCATTTTCTCATTTCAATATATTGTGTATTTATTTTGGTAGATTCAACAAGCCTTAAATTGTCGGGTGCGTTAAAGCAAGGCGTAACGCACCAAGAAATGTGATGCGTTACGGCTAAAATTCCAATTCTTAAAATCTCTTTTACAGCAAGCTTTCGCCACGTTGGTAAATTTCCCGCGCGTAGTCAGTCCAAGCACCTTGTCCCCAATAACGAAAACAACTGGTTTGGAGCAAAAGGTTATGTAGGAGAACGTTACGGTAGTTAAATTGTCTGCTAACAGGTTCTGCTGAATCAATTTGCTGTAATGGCTCAAATTTTTGATGGAATAAACTGCTTAGTTGATACATGGGAGACAACACATTTTCATATCCTTTCACCCAACTGATATGATTTGTCCACGAGGCTCCATCCATGTGAAAATTAGAGTTTATTTGCTTTAATTCTTGAATCGCATTCTCTACAGTTTCAGGTTGGCAATTCTCTGGTGAAACTCGCTCCCAAATCTGATGTTGTCCAACTGGTTGACAACTTGGATAGTCTTCAGGTTTGCATCCAGCAGCTTCTATTAATTCTAAATATTCTGTACCACACATCCCAACAACACCTGATTTTCCTTTGCCGTTATTGACCATATCCCACCAAGCTTGTTTAAAAGCGCTAGGAAATTCATTCATCATCACCCCACCATTTTCACCATCTCCAATTTGGCTAACTATTGGTGGCACAAATACACTACCAATTTGTTGTTTGGATAAGGTTTTTGCTTCATAATAAGGCTGCATTTGTGCAACTAATTTAGTATCCGAACCTTGGGTTTTAATTAAAGCTGTGATCCTAATTGTTTCGCCTTGGGAATTGCGGGCAATCAGACGATGTGGTAAATGTTTGTGAGTAAGAGATTGACCGTTAATTGTTTCTACAGAATGTTCTTGAACAAGTAGCCAGCGATATCCACATTCTTTCAGCGCTTTCACAAATTCAAACAAAGCATCAGGGTGATTTGGTAGGTGCATTTCTGGGGGCGAAAATCCTTTGACTCGCGCTAATGCTTCCCAGCCAAAAATTGCCGCAAAGTGATGTTGCCATGCGATGATATGCAATTTAATATCTGGTATAGGTGTGGAAGGAATAACTGCATGGCTCCACATTGTACCCAGCCACTCTACATAAGGTTGATAGGTGCGATCGCAAGTGATGCGTTTGAGATTATCCAGAACATCACCGCGTCCCATTTGCCGCAGTCCCCACAAAAGATTACCAGAGTAATCCAACATCACACGCGGATTGCAACCTTGATTTACAAGTTCGGGGATCAAGTCTCCCATGCGGCTGTAACAATAAGCAAAAGGATCTGCATTGTGGTTATCCCCCTCATGAGGATGTTCAAACATATATTGCAGATTGCTGATGAGTGTACCATCATTTCCTGCGGGTATAGTTGGCTGGTGCATGTGCAAGGCGATCGCAAACACAGCATTCACATCCTCTAAGCGGATATTCGTTGTTGGTAAAAATACTGGTTTATTATGGTTAACTACAGAGATAACCTCTGTTTCCCAACCAGAAATATTCGGCAAGCCATCAATGATTTCGGGCAAAGGAGTAAGAGTCGTGGGGAAGGAAAGCATTTCTGATTGCTCCGAAATAAGTTATATCTATAAAACTTGCATGAGTATCTAATAGCACCTGACTCAGTATAGATACAATAAATACCTTGAGTCATAACATTTTGAATTTGATGATTTTCAGTAACTGCGAACTCAGGCAAGTCTATAGCAATCCGATTTGATCAAATAGGATTGCTATAGTAATTATCGGTGCAGTCTACCCAGATATTCGCATCTTTATGTTCTACTGATTGATGAAGTTTGTTTACCATCTGTTAATATGTCAGATTTTAGTCAGAAATTTATGAATTGCATGATTCGGCCCTTTTGGCAAAGTATACTTAGTCCATGCTGCTGGCGTTGATTAGGATGCTGATTGCCCATGTCTGGAGAGACAAGTTGCCAAGAGCGTCTGGGCGGCTGTGGCCAGTTATCGGCAGCAATGTGTAGAATTGATTCCTGACTTTTTAATAGTAAATTTAACACAATCAGGACTTACGCAAACAATAGCCGAAAATAAAGATTTTCTTCTTAGGGCAATTCATGAATTACCCTAGAGCGCGTGTAATTTTGCGTAAGTCCTAACAATGTCACCGAAATTATCGTTTCTGCTTTTATTAATGCTATTCGGACTAGATTCTCTGGGGTGCATCCCAGTTTTTATTTTGTAATCAGAGAATAACTTGTCATTGCCTTCGCGTAGCGTCTCGTAGAGAGGAGGGACGACGAACGCAAGAGCGTGTCGCAGACAAGCAATCCCACAATCTCTCACTAAGCACCAGTTGATCGGATTGCCACGCTCCACTTCGTTGCGTACCCTACGGGAAGGCTCCGCCTACACAATGACAGGCAAAAAAGTGGGATGCTCCCGATCTTCTGTTCGCCAAAGTAGTCACAAATTCTAGTCTTGAATTTTATTGCAATCCTTTTTATCAGGTTCGACTATATTTAGTTAATCTCTGCCTAATTGATTCAGGTAATCGTTCTGGATACTTATAAAAATAAAATATTTTTAATAAAATAAAATTCATGTTCCGAGCTAACCAAATTTGCCCTTGCTCCATCAAGGATAGTGTTTTAATATAATCATTAAATAAGTGTTTAATTCGCACTATGCTGGTTCCTCTTGTAGAATCATCAAATGTTTTCGTTCCTGGATAATATCTATAGTTACCCCAAGTTTCATTGAAATACTTAACATGAGATGAACGAACCGCTTTCAAGAGGAAATCTACATCCATTACATAATGATCTTCTACTTTGTATAGTCCGATTTGCTCATGCAATGATTTATGGTAGAAGTAAGCCGAGGGATTTACTGGAAAAGAAGCATCGATAATTCCATCATCATTAACTCGTCTTTCTAACAGTAAATCAATCGTCCGTAATCGGTTAGGTTTATTAATAAAAATTATTTTATCTTTTTGATCCAAAATATTACAGTTACTAACAATAAAGCTAGGCTCTTGTAAAGTTAAAAAAATTTTACAGATGCGGTTAAGAGCATTTATTTCATAAAAATCATCAACATTTAAAATACCAATAATCAGTCCTTGTGCCATAGCAATTCCTTTATTCATAGCATCAGATTGTCCTCGATCCTTTTCACTAATCCAGCGGATGTGAGGATATTGATTGGCTTTATCCTTAATAATGTCTACTGTTTTGTCACTTGAACCTCCATCAACAATAATATGCTCCACTTCTAAACAGTTTTGGTCAATAACAACTTGAAGACAAGATTCTATAAATCTCTCCCCATTATAAACTGGTGTAATTATACTAATCATTAACAACTACCTCTTGTGAGTATTATAAACAAAAACATAAATAAAACAATTGATCTCTAATAATAGAGTTCCCTATTGGCACAAGTTTCTAACATAATACGGTTTAGTGTAAGTAAGTCTGTGCTAATATTTAAAGCTTTGTTAAGAAATTTAAATCCTTGGTGCGTTGTCGCACAGTGCAACGCATCATCAACGATTCAAGGTGCGTTAAGATAAAGGCAATTGACCGCAGAAGCCTCAAAAAATTTATAAATTACGCGCAGACACACAAAAAATCATGTTCTTGACAAGATCAAATCACCGAAACGATGGATTATTGTCAAAAAACTAGTTTTTGACTCGACTATTGTTTTCTTGGTGCTGGCGGAGTTGCTATTCGTAAAATTAGCTATAGCAACCAAGGAGCAAGGCGTTGACACCATACGGCTAAATGATACCATCCGACTAAAATTTATACTGAATTATTTTGTATTGCAGTGACGAGTGCTTTAGCCACTTGCTGGGGAGTCATGGGGATCACCCAGCGAAATAATTTTAAGTCGCGCACTATGTCTGTGTCTGTCAGGGAAAACAGTAATGCAATCTTCAGATATTGTGTTCAGCTATAGTAATCCTAAATCATTCGTGAAAAGTTAGATCCCCGACAACTTTTACAAAGTCGGGGATCTGGACACCGCGAATTTGAACGAAATCAGATAGGACTGCTATAGCTCCTGGCGCAAAGCTTGGGTAAATCCTAAGATGGCAAATTTGGTAGCTGAGTAAGTCAATCGCCTCAACTTCCTGAAAATTGAGTTTTCCCTGGAGGGTGGGATCAGATTTTTCCAGACGCTGGAGTTCATTAAGTAGATACTTATTTGTACGTCCCTACAGCCGATTCATGTGTTGCAAAGATTTTTGGAAATGGTATGATACAACTCAAAATTCAAAAATTCAGATTTAATCTGGGTTTCTGGGTTTGAATCTGTTGCCCTCGTTTAGAGAATTGGTATAAGTTTTAACCAATTAAAAAATTCTCAAACTTCTCTAATTAGCCAATTTTACAAAAAATAGACTTGTTCAGAATTTTATAACTCAGTCTGTACAAGGGTTTTAAAGGTTGACCATATGTCTTCATTCAACGTAGCAATAAGGGTTTGGCATAGTTGATGATAGTTTAGAGAGAAAAAATAGGATTTTTAAATTTTGAGCGGCAACATGATTTCTTATGCTGTACAATCCGCATAAACTATATAGGGTAAATATTTAGTATTTATAAAGATAAAATTTTATATTCTATCTTTTCGCAAATTTAATTTTAGGACAGGTCTAATGAAACTAAAGCAATTTGGGGTTACATTTTTGAGTGTTTGTATTGCTGCTTTTTCGGGAATGAAAGCAGCAGAGGCGGCATCGTTTTCGGTAATTGCCGATGGTCTTAATAATCCACGGGGTCTAACTTTTGGCCCTGACGGGAGTCTCTACGTCACAGAGGCAGGAACGGGCGGAAGTGGAGCTTGTGTTCCTTCACCGAGTGCGGCAGGTCAATCTTTATGTTATGGCACAACTGGTGCAGTGACAAAAATTGGAAATGGTACGCAAGAACGTGTACTTACAGGACTTCCTTCTTTAGCATTACCAGATGGTACTGATACTGCTGGGCCTCATGATATAAAATTTGATGCCAGTGGCAAGCCTTATATTGCAGTTGGGTATGCTTCTAATCCCACATTTCGCGCCACATTAGGTAACACTGACTTAGGAAAAATCATCACTGCTAATTTCAAGACAAATTCCTGGACTAGTGTTGCTGATTTAGCTAATTATGAACTTGCAAATAATCCTGACCAAGGCGATCTAATTAGTAATCCCTTCTCTCTTCTTTTGGATGGAAATAATATTATTACAGTTGATACTGGTGCTAATGAGTTACTCAGTGTAGGGACTGATGGGAGTAATTTAAAGGCGATCGCCACAATTCCTCGGCAGACATTAACTAATCCAGTTTTTCCCTCTGGTGCATCGTCATCGCCATTTGAAATCCAAGCAGTACCGACAAATGTCGCCAAAGGCCGAGATGGCGCTTATTATATTAGCCAATTAACTGGTTTTCCTTTTCCCGAAGGTAAAGCAAAAATCTACCGAGTTGGTTCTGATGGTCAACCAACAGTCTATACCGATGGCTTTACCCAACTTACTGACTTAGCTTTTGATCCTGAGGGTAATTTGTATGCTTTGCAGTACGCTAATCAGTCACTCTGGAAAGGTAATGTAGATGGTTCTGTGATTAAAATAGCGACCGATGGAACTCGCACAACTATTCTTAGTGGCAATGGATTAGAGTCTCCTACTGCTTTGACTATTGGTGCTGATGGTGCTATTTACGTGACAAACCGAGGCGATAGCCCTGGACTTGGACAAGTTCTCAAAATTGACAATCCCAAGTCTGTTCCTGAATCTAGTTCTACTTTCAGCTTATTAGCGCTTCTTGGCACTGTGAGTGTTACTTTGTTGCACAAGGGTAAAACCAAACGACTTAAGGGACTTCCAGAAAATAAATTATTCTCTAAATAAAAATGAACTGAATTTGATGTCTAAACCTCATCTATGTTGAAAACCGTAATTTTTGCCCTGATCTTAAATCTCTCTCCCTACTGGGAGAGGGACTTTTTTCCGGCTCCCCTTCTCCCAATATTGGGAGAAGGGGCTGGGGGATGAGGGTTTTTTCTTTTCATACGGAAAGAACTACAGTTTTCAAGGTGGACGCGGTTTATTTAGGAAAAATACGAGTTGGTGGAAAATATTTTGAGAGTTCCTGTCCCACATGGACAGGAACTCTCAAAAGTGTTACTTAATCGTCAGTCGCTCAAAAATCAGCGGTTGGTGGTAGATATACCATCCAAGGTGTTAACGCTGGGATAAATAGTTATAGCGACTTGACCTGACATTGAGTTTTTCTGGACAGTAACAAATCGCCAAAACGCTGCATCTTAGCCAAAAAACTCAGTTTTTCACGAGGCTGTTGTCTTCTTGGGGCTGGCGGAGTTGCTATTCGTAAAATTAGCTCTAGCAACCAAGGAGTAAGGCGTTGACACAATACAGCTAAATGACTTTGCCATCCGACTAAAATTTCTGGTGCATCCCTTTGCATTCCGGTGATCAGTGCTTTAGCCACTTGCTGGGTAGTCATGGGGATCACCCAGCGAAATAATTTTAAGTCGCGCACCATGTCTGTGTCTGTCAGGGAAGGCAGTAATGCAATCACTCGGATATTGTATTCAGCTAGTTCCTGGCGCAAAGCTTGGGTAAATCCCAAGATGGCAAACTTGGTAGCTGAGTAAGTCGCCATAGTTGGTGCTGCTACTTTCCCCATCAGACTCGATACATTGACGATTGTCCCTTGCCTTTGGCTGGCCATGCGTCGAGCGATCAGACTTGTAAGGTTGTACATTCCTAACAAGTTCACAGAGAGTTCTTCTTGAACTTGGGGCAGTTTAGATTGCAAAAACGAGCTTTGGTATGCGACTCCTGCACAATTAACCAACAGGTGAATCTGTCCGTAATTGCGCCACAGTTGAGCAACAGCGATATTCACTTCAATTGTCTGCGTCAAATCTAATGCCACGATCGCAGTTTCTGTTCCCATCGCCTCGATTTCGTTGGCTATCTCGACTAACTTTTGGCGATCGCGTGCTACCAATATCAGCCGCTTAATGCCTTGTTGCGCTAGTTCCAGAGCGATCGCTCGTCCAATACCACGCGAAGCCCCTGTAATTAGGGCTACTTTGCCTTGAATATCCATTGGTTTTATCCTCCAAAATTTAAGTCTTACCAAACTCTTTGTTATTGTCGATACACACAATCAACAGCTACTCGCTTGTCGGCACAAAGTAAGACAAATAATTAATCGCAATTGAAATCAAATTCAAACGAAGCCTTTAGCAACGATATATTTCTTGGTTAATCTGCAATCCCTCATAATTGTCTATACGAGGCAGAAATTTCTCGTTTTTAACCCGTCAAAGCCTAACATACTTGGCTGAATGCATGTAGCTCATAGATTTTACTTCTCCTAGATCCGAGCGCTCATCAGCATCGTTGTCATACACACGTTAGCAATTAAATCAAGGTATTGCAATATTCTTTAATCAGGATTTCTTAATACTTGTTAACAAAAGCATATATATGCAAAAGATTTTATTAAATAAGTTTTTATGAATATCTCAGTACAAATATCTCACTTTCCTGACAATTAGCTCCTATTTGGTGAAATTGTTATACCTAACTCATAATTTAGAAACAAAAAAGACATATAGCCTTTTTGTTTATAGTTGCAACACTTATGTTTTTGGGCTAGTTTGCATATTCGCATCAGTATATTTATTTACTTATACAAAATCAAGGTTTCTGATTTTTATTTTTTAAAAGAATAGAATAGAGTTAAATTATTGTCTTTAATGCAAATTACAACGGCATGTTTATCTGCCAAAACTTTAGAACAAATGGTAATTTGTATAGCTTTAGCTTTGAGTTCATCATAGAAATGCTTGAGACTTGCTTGGTATATAGCAAACTTAAATCATTCGTAAACAACAAGATCCCCGACTTCTCTAAAAATTCGGGGATCAAAGGCTTTCAATCTTCACAAATAAAATAAGATTGCTCTAATTAAAACTGTGAGTAAAAGACCAATTTTATTTTTACTGGATAGAGTCCAGCAGTTGATTCATCTAAAATCAGCACTGGTGGATAGTTAACTATAGCTCTTGCTATAGCCAGTCTTTAGCCTTGTCCACCATAAATATTTGACCCAAATTCACCTAATACAGGGCCTGGTTAAAATTTTGACCAACAGTTTTGTTGTACTATCATTCCCATATACTTTCTAGTCGGGACAATAGCTTTTCTAAAAGTTTTTTTCTAGTTTTAATTCGTTTGGGTCTCTTTACATTTCGTCCAGATACTGCGTTTTGCGTAGATACTCCGTTTTGTCCAGGCGCTCCGTCTTGTCCAGGCGCTCCATTTTGTCCAGGTGCTCCATCTTGTCCAGGTGCTCCGTTCGTTATAATTGTAGTATTAACCGTACTCTCACCACCAGACAAGTTTGCTTCTTCGGTTTCAGTTAGTGAGATAAACATTGGGGATGTTTGAGTGCTTTCCATACTTAACCTAAGTTGCCAATTATAAGTTTTGAACTTTTGACAAGACTGTTTTCACTTAAGATAACCAGAGCAAAGGCGTACCAAAATGGTTATATTCCGTATCTCAACAGAGAAAATATCGGGAATTTTGGTATGTTTACTTTACTTACTCTAAACTAATAGACACACTTGCTTATTCGTTTGGAGCAAGTAAGGTAAAAAGAGTTTCGTTATCCACAAAGTTATTAGATTGTGATGAATACGATTTACGAAATAGCAGCGCTTGTTTCCCTACTGGACTACTCACAGGTGAACAGTATGTTTAGGGAAAAGCGCTGCTGAAAACTATCAACGGTTGCAGGTGGGCAACGTCAATGTGAAGTTTCTTTAAGAAAAGTAGATAGGTAACAAAAAAGTATGATTAACTAATCAATAACTAATGGCTGGGAGGTCAATTAGTTTATTGAGTCACATCCGAAAGTAAGTTAACCTGTGGCAACAGGATAAATTATTTTAAATCTGACGTTTTATTTCTTTAAAAGCGCGGTTAATCGACTTTTAACGTTTTTTGTTTCCTTTGAACTAAACCTCATCGTTTTGCTTATACCGATGAATTATGCTACTATTGCGCCAGTATTGTGATTTCCACCATCTCCACCATCTCCACCAGCTCCACCAGCTCCACCAGTTCCACCATCTGCACTAATACTGCTACCAATTATAGGTAGAATAGATTTTTTAGGGGCGATAATAACGACACCACCCTTGGAACTGCCGCCATTGCCACCGGAACCACCGGGACCGCCACCACCCGGTGCATTTACTACGACTACAGGTACTACTTTTTTACCACCAGACAAATTAGCTTCTTCGTTAGTGCTTAATGTAGTAAACAGTGTGCTTTCCATGATTTTAGTTCTCGCTTGATTATTATGATTGAAGTCACGTCACTCCAAAGTCATAGATATAAACTTAAAAAAGTATATTTAGTAACTTTTTCCTGGCGTTAAAAGTATTATTACCCCTCTTGCAAAATAGGTCAAGCAATTAAATATTTAAGAAATGTGTATTACACTGCTTAAGACCAAGGCTACATAGTTAACATTTATACAGACATAAATAAAAATTTATTTTTATCTATCAAAAAATATCAGGCGTCAATCAATATATATATTGATATAAATATGACAATATAAAAGCTGAATTTTGTCTGAAAATGTATAATTTTATTACGTATTAATACTGGTAAAATTCCTAAAACGCCCATATTTTCTAAAATATATCAACCAAAAAAAATAACACTTTTTATACTGGTACTAATTGAATAACTTTCTAAAACTCAAAACTGGGATTCGGCATTTTTAAAATAAGTATTTTCCCGTAAACAGATTTTTATACAATTATTTTATACAACAACAATTTGAATATATATAATTTCTTTTAATATGAAAACGTTTAATTTTGCTGAATTATTGATAATTTGGAAAAAGCTTTATTGACTACACAAATTTTTTGTAAATAAATAAAGAAAGGATAAAATTTTAGATATAAATTATAAAGATTTGGTGTTCGTACTAAAATGCGCTAATTGTTATTTAAACTTAGCTGTATATAAGCCTGATATTTATATAATAAATACATAAATAGTAGGCACGAATTAACCTAACTATATAACAAAATGTAAATCTATCAAAGTCCTTGTGATTGCTTTGTTTCACTCGCAATGACATATTTATAAATTTTCCCACCCATCTATTTACAAGCAAGGCACTTATCAGTCACAAGCATCAACGTGAAAGAAAATCAGGTTGTAAAAAAGGGAAATGCGATCGCACTGATCGACAACTCCCAATTGCAAAGTAAAAAAATATCCGGCAGAATTAGTTACAACGAGCGCAAATCGATACACAACTCAAAGTGCTAAAAATTCAAATGACTGCTGAGTCCAATGTAATCCGACAGGCAATCGCATTCGCAAAAGCAGACTTGAGTCGCAACCAAAGAGATTAGCGAGATAGGGGAATTACAATTCAGACAGAAGTGCAAGAACCAGAAACTGCTGCTGAATTAGCTAGGGAGGAAATCAACCGATATCAGCAGCTAGGAAATACGGGGGCGATCGCTATTCTCCAAATTAAGGAAAAAGAACAAGCTTTCAAAGCTGCTGTTGCTAGACTAGAAAGGGCTAAAGCGGGGCTTCTTTAAAGGTACGGTTAATCGTATCTTGACTTTTATTATTTCCCTTTTACTAAACTTTATAAGTTTACCTATGGTGATGAATTTTCTATCTCTTAACAATTCCAACATTTCCACCACCTCCACCATTTCCACCACCTCCACCATTTCCACCATTTGTAGTTCCTCCATTAATAGAGCTATTATTAATACTGCCGGCGATTACGATAACAATGCCACCAAAAGCGTCGCCGCCTCTACCGCCTTTGCCGCCTTTGCCGCCTTTGCCGCCTCTGCCGCTATTGGCTTTACCACCAGACAAGTCAGCTTCTTCGTTGGTGCTTAATGCAGTAAATAATGTGCTTTGCATAATTTTAGTTCTCGCTTGATTGTTGGGATTAAAGTCACGTCACAAAAAAACTAACAGATAGACAAAAAGTCTATTTGTTAGTTTTTTTGTGTCAATAAAAGTATTATTAGGGTTCTTGTTAAAAAAATCAAGCAAGTTGTTATTTAAGAAAATTATAAATATTTGCTCTCGTCTAAAATGGGATAACTTCTATATTAAACTTAGCTGTATATAACCTTGATATTTACATGTTTAAGACCTCTATTATAGGATTATGAGAGTATTACTATGGTTCTTGCTAACAAAAATCAAGCAAGTTGTTGCTTCAGAAAGTTATAAATATTTGCTCTGTCTAAAATTAAATAACTTCTATATTAAACTTAGCTGTATATAATCTTGATATTTACATATTCAAGACATATATTATAGAATTCATATTTGATTTTTGAAATATACGTAGGGTGCGTTATGCTAACGCACCAGAAGCTTGGAATGGTGCGTTACGACGTTCCGTCGTAACTACCCTACAAATACTTATATTTTTTCAAAATTCAACTTGGATTCCTATAGGCGTAATAAAAGCAAAAGCCATCGCTTTCGCCCTCCAGGGCGAAAACAGCAATTTATGGGAGTTTTGCAAAAAAGCTCATTTAAAGAGAAGACGGGAATATGGGGCAGAATCAGTTACAACGATCGCATCTCGATGCACAACTAAAAGCTTTAGAAACTCAAGTCACTGCTGAGTCCAATGCAATGCGACAGGCGATCGCATCCGCAAGCGAATTGCTTCATTTTGATTGTCTACATTCGCTTCGGACATTGTGTAATTAATTCTGTCCGACTACTTAACTAAGGGTGGGTAGGGGTAGGTTGAAGATTTGATGGTTTGGCTGACTGGGCAGTTGGCCCCTTCCAAATTTGATTTAACTGATCTGCCGACAAGGACTGTAAAATACTGAGATTCAGAGGCTCTTTACTGATAAATGTGGCGTAGGATGGCTGTAAATAGGATCGGTATTCAGGGCGATTCAGGAGATGGGTTTCCATAAAAGCTACACTCAGGGCATCGAGATAGGAATAAACGGCAACGCGATCGGGACCCAGTAAGGTAGACGGTACAGGTAATACATCATCTTTAGATTCTCCGATCGCCGAAAAGTGGGTGGCATTTTCAATCAAAGCCAGGTACTTATTGGGATCAGAAAGCCAGGTGAAGGGGCGAATTTGCTCAAATACAGGTGGGGCGAAAATATCTTGACTACCTGCTACCAGCATTACCGGAATTTTAATTTTACTTACTCCACCCTCACCCAAAATTGAGCTGTCAAACGGATTAATCGCCATGACAACCTTGATGCGATCGTCTTTGAGTTCGTAATTTATTGGTGGTAACTTAGTTGCTTGACACTGCAAAAAGAGCGACAAATTAAAGGATGAATTATTGGGATTACAGTCTAGCCTTAGTTGCCTAAAGTTGATATTTGCTCCTGCTAGAGTCAAAACAGTATAACCACCAAAGGACTGACCGATCGCCCCAATTTGCTGAAAATTGAGTTTTCCCTGGAGAGTGGGATCAGATTTGTCTAGACGCTGGAGTTCATTGAGTAGATATTTGATATCCAAAGGTCGGTTGATAAATTCTGCTGCGTCTGGCGGCCCTGCCAAACCTGCAAAGTATAACTGAAAGCGTTTGGCATTACTACCAGGGTGTTCCAGTACAGCAACGGCAAAACCATAGGATGCTAGATGTTCAGCCAGATAAACAAAAGTAGAGCGGTCTGAGGCAAGGCCATGAGAAATTACAATCAGGGGAAAGGGAGGCGAGGGCAGTTCTTTAGTGCTTGGTGAACCTGCTTTTGGCAGATAGATATCCACGGGTAGACGGCGATTGCGAGAAATGTCATTTAGCTCTAGGCTTTTTTTCTGCCAACTGTATTTTCCAGGCGATCGCAAATCTGGCTGTTTTGAGAAGTCAATTGTTGAATTGGCTGCTTCAGTGATCGCTTCTTTTTGAAGAGAGGCAAAAACTTCATCCTTTTTTTTGATCAATTGCGACAAGTCATCGACTATCCTTAACCCCTCTGAAAAATTCACCCGGATAGTATTGCTAGGAAATTTCCGCAGCAAATTCACAACTGTTAAGCCCTCTTGATCAGCAGCAGACAAAATCAAAGAGGCACGGATTGCATAAAAGCCATTCTGTCGAGACTCAGTAAGGAGTAATTTTCCCAGTTGTTGCACCAGCTCCTCACCTATAGGTGAGTAAGTAACTTGAGATACTAATGTCGGAGTGACATTGAACCTTTGCTGGAGTAGATCCCGCAGTTGAGCGAGTTGTTGGGGAGTAGCACGGTTAGCATAAAATGAAAAATCTTGATCTATTTTGCCAACTTTCGCAAAAGTTTCCAGTGAGTCCACGGATAAATAGAATTCACCGAAGGGAGGGTAATAAAAGCTAATGCGTTCAGCTCCCAATCCGGGAGTAGCAGTCAAAAACGTAGATAGCAAACCGAAACCCAGGTATCTGAAAAATTTTTTCATTAGAAAAACCCACTGTCTAACTCTGCCAAACTTGTTTGGCCAGGGAGGAAAGCGGGGCGGGAGCTATAACCGCTTTCCTGTTTACTTAGTTTAGATATATCAAACAGGCTACAAGCACAAGAAAGCAAGTACTTACTAACTATAGTTTCACACATATGCTTTAAACCGACACTGAATTAAATTTCGGGGTGCTAGGGGCGCACAGTTAGTTTACTTATTATCCTGAGTTATCAAAACACATGGGTGGCAAATTTTTCAGCTAAACAGCACCAGTAGGGCGATAATAGATATAGAGATTAAAATATTTTATATGTCCTTCCCCTCCTGCGCCTGTTGTGTTGTCGTCCTCAATCAACAACAGAAGCAAAATATCTCCCACCAAAGCCAGTACCAGGATGTACCAGTTAACCACAGCAAGAGCATGGTTAAAAGTTGCACTGTAATTGAAAATGGTCGGGTTGTCGTTAAACCCTTACAACCACCACTCAATCAGACTTCTGAGTAACTTTCATCAATTTAATCCCTTCACTCTAAAGGTAAAACATCGTGGAAGCGGTTGTAATCAATGTAGCGATGTCCATCAGGTGTATGGTGGAAGATATCGACAAATTGATTGTTCCACAAAATCTCATTAGCACCATAACTATGACGGGCATTAACCACTTGTGCAACGGTTTCATCAATCCCACTCAAAGAAATGATCAGCGTAGTATTTGTCTGGGTTAACGATTCTGCTGTCATCCCATATAGAGGACTAAACTCATCAATGACATGCATCACTGACCAGCTTAACGTGAAGCTAGGTGTTTGGTTCCTCAGCAGTTTGAGATCGTAAAACCGACGCATGAACTGCCCTTCTTGGGTTACTTCGTCGCGCATTAAGTAGACTCGCATTTGCGCCTCCAAAATTGTATTGCGACGCTTATTAGCGGTACGAAATATCAGAGTTGGCATCGCCTCATGAGGTGTAATTACAGCAACACGGCTAAAAAGCACACGGGCTGTGGGTCGGGAGAACCGAGCAAACGCTAGTCCTGTCATCACAGCAATTCCCACCAAACCGATCATTGCTTCAATCGTGACAATAATGTTGGCGTAAGTTGTTTTAGGATACATTGCTCCATAGCCGATGGATGCTAGGGTTTGCACACTAAAGAAAAACACATCTAAAAAAGAGCCAGGTCGGGCGTTGGCAATACAATCTCCTCCTATCAAGTAAGCTAGGGCAAATAGAGCATTAATAGTTACATAGAAAGCACTAATCAGGATCAGAAAACTAGTCCAGGGAATCGTTAGCAGTAGATGGTAGGGATCGCGCCAGTAGGAATACCATGCACCCATACCCATAATCTCAAATTTTCCATCTTGAACTTGAATCTGAATAGGTGGAATCAGACGCTCTCGTTTCTTCCGTGAAAGTCTCTTCAGTCGAAATTTCATTGCAAGTGGTCAAAAGAACGGCAACTGCTTAGTATTGTAAATTAAGTTGCTTTGGAGACATTCCACTTACCCGAAAGAGAACAGAAATTTCAACTTTCTTTTCTTAAATTAGCAAAAAAATAGGGTGAGCAATACTCACCCTACTAATTGATCTTCTAAAAACTTATTTTTCTGGCTTTATTGATTGATCTTTAGAACAGCGGTCAAACCACTCCTGGTATTTTTTCTGCTGTGACTCATCTTCAACAGCAATGGTCACTCGCACCACCTTGCATCCATGATTTCGCTCTAGTGCGATCGCATTCAACAATAAACTAGCAGTTTTAGGCGAAGTAAATTCGCCGCTTACCGTTAAAGCGTTGTCAAAATGTGTAACTTCAAGTCTTTCTACTTGCGTCAAATCAATACCATCAATTTCCTCTTGCCCTAAATCAATTTCTGCGAGTTGTTTGTGTTCTGGGCTAATTTGTTCCACAATCAGCTTTTCACGCCGGACAGGAACTTGCAGCATCTGGGTTTCGATTACTTTGCGAACAATTACCTCACCAATTTTTCGCTTGCTGCTTTCAACAACTAGTCGTTCTTCTAATAAACGAATAATCTGTTCTTCGCTAGCCTCTTCTGAATTTGTTGCCTTAACTGGGCTATTTGTAATTCGATTATTGGCTAGTTGCTCAGTTGAGTTGCTATCGCCTGGTGTTTCTGCTTCTAAATATTCAGGCATATACTCGATTTCTGATTTGTTTAAGTCTATGAAAACAGATTTAGTCGGCTTGTCGATTTTTTTGATTCTCTGGCTCTGCAATCGAAATAAAGAAGGGCGTTTATCGGCTAATTGCTGATTATATTCTCCAGTTTGTTGATTCGCCTGGTTAGATATAACTAAGTTTAACCGACGATTAGCATCCACAATTAAATCATGAACTACTCCTACTAGCTGACCTTGCTTATCGATGACAGCAAAATTATTTACCTTCTTTTTCAAATCTGCTAGTGAGCTGCTAGTGCGAGAGTTCGAGTTTGCCTGTCCAATGTTTTTGGTCATCGGTTGGCTATTCATATGCAAAGTTTATGAACTACTTTTTACTTAGCTAAATTAAATGTAGTGCTGATTCTAACCTATCATAAGCACAGGTAAAGCTAATTTTACAGCCCCACCTGCACTGCGGCGAATTAATTATTAGTCATCAGCTAGTAACTAATGACTATATTTAGTTAGCGTTCTTCAATCGGAAGATTACCAGAATTCACATCTAACTCTTCACGACGCACAGTTTCTTGAGTTTCAACTGTCTCTTGATCTACCACTTTTTTAACTCTAACTTCTTCACGCAAAAATGCTTCTTTGCGAACATCAGGAGTTTCTTCGTGGATTTCAATCCGAGCAACTTCGCCTTCACGGAAATCTGCTTCGCGCCCAGAAACGGCAGTACCTGCATCTGCTGGAGTTACACGCTCAATCACAACTCGCTCTCTTTCTATCGGGATTGCAATCCGTGCAGTATCAGTCTCAACACGCTTACCAATCGATACTTCTCCAGTTTTTTCGCGTCGTTTACTGGCAATCAGCCGTTCTTCATACAATTTCAGAGTTTGATTCTCTTGCTCATTTAACCCAAACAAAGAAGGCTCACGTTCGTAAGTATAGTCATCACGGGTGTAAGTGGGCGTAGGCGTCGGTGTCGGTGTCAGTGTCGGTGTATCCAATGGTGCTAAAGCGTCTACAGGTGTTGAAGCCTCTACAGGAGGGGTGTAGTCTGTGGGTTGGCGATATACCCCACGCACCTGTTCTTCATAGTCATAATCAAGGGTTTGGCGTTCATTGAACTCAGGTAAACTTTCTGCTTGCTGTCTATTCAAGCCAATTGTGTAGACGCGATCAACGTTATAGTCGATCCGGGCACGACCAATTGGTAGTAACACTTTTTTACCAAAAATCCAGAAGCCTAAGTCAACCACTAGATAGCGGAAATGACCTTCCTCATCCACTAAAACATCGGTAACACTACCAATTTTTTCATCACTTCCTTGTGTGTAAACCCCAAGCCCATTAATATCCTGACCTTCAAAGCTATCCCGATAGTTAGGCTCAAAATCTGCTAATTTGTAAAGAACCATTATATTTTAACCTCAAAAATTTACTTGCCACATCCTAATGAATAAATTAGACATTTAACTACTTATTTACCTCCGTCTAGCGAATGAATTATTTAAAAAGTTTAATAATCAAAAGTTATAGATATTTTATGATGGCAGATAAACCATGTAAATACACAAAAGCATGGCGGTATGAAGTGCAATTTTGCATCTATACATCAATACAGTTCAGTTAAAAATAATTGTAAGTTGGATTGAACGAAATGAAACCCAACAAATGTCCGTTTAGGTTAGGTTTTATTCCTCAAACGCAACTTGCAAGGGCGCAGTGGCTCCCCAACCTACGCAATATATTTTATGTGGCTCTAATTCAAGTGTATTGATCTGTACATGGTTTATCAAAAGGTAAATTTTTCAAAGTACTAAGATACCCAATTTCTTAGAGGTTGTTTGAAAAGTCTAATTTATTACTTATACCAATTCTATGTAAGGTTAGACTCTATCATTCAGAAGTGATCGCATGATCATATTGTTGCAATTTTCTAAGTGAATTTTTATATATACAACTAAGTTAATAAATTTCATGTTTACACAACCTGAAAACTAAAGCTAAAACTTGCCCAATTATTTACATCCAAGATATATGAGTCGGCTGCTGTGCCATTCATCTCCGTTTTGAGGGCGCTGGCATTATGTAAGTCTTGTAGCAAAGCTTGTGCAACGTCTAATGGATTCAACAATGGGCTAATCGGTTGTTCTTCGGCTGTGGAATATTTAGTAGTGTTCAGGGCGGCGAGAGTTGCACTAAAGGGGGCAGTACTAAAAATCAATTGCTGTTCACACTCAGAAGCTGGCCCTGAAATCACCCATTCGGAAGCAGCATTAGTTTGGGGTAGGGTAACGGTTTCACCTGGGGCGATGACGACTTGTTGGATGAGGGGTTTGGTGTCGGCAGTGTTTGGTTCTTGGGGGTTCCAAGAGTAGAAGGTAATTGCTGTATGATTATTGTTTAATCCCAGCAAGATTAAATATACCGAGCGATCACTCTGGTTTTCCACTCGATATTGCATTCGACTACCAACAGGTACAACGGGAGTGGGGAGTGATTTTTTAATCGAATCAGTTTTGAAAGTTCGTGCTGTTTGGCGCTGCATGACGACGCGAGGCGATATCTGACTAATTATTTCTAAGGTTGCCTTCAGAGCCAAGCGGGAAGAACCTTGATTTTCTGTAAGTCGCCATAACTTGGCTGCAAGCAGGGTTGATAATTTTGGCGCTAACTTTTGTACTGTTAACTTTACTGCTTCTCCTACTTCCCCATTGGTATTGGGAATTAGCTCGCCATCAAGAGAAAATAGACCATAATGACTGGAAATTTCCTGTTGCTTGGCAAATAGATAATCAGATGGTTTTTCTCCTGCTACTACGGTGGATACATGCGAAAATCCAGCAAAGGCACTTGTAGCGTCTACCCGCTCAATTCTTTCTAATCCGGTATCCAAAGCTATTGTTAAATTAATATTTCGGGGTAAAACCCGGACTGCTTCTTGGACGAGTTGCCCGACTTGGAGGGAATTTGCACCTTCAATTTTATAAATTTGGGCTTTTGCAGTTAACCCAGTCCGCGCTCGCAATATTAATTGCTCTGTTGTTTCTAGGGTGAATCGAGAATTCACTCCGTAGTATAGCAGCACTTGTGGAGGTAATCCTGCTAACCACAGGTGCACGGTTTTGCCGTCTTCTTCAATGGCACTCACCGCGCCTTGGGCACCGATGATACCGTCTGGTAGTAGAGACGTTACATCTGGATTTTTCTGATTACTTAATAACGCTGGTTGCTGTTTACTACCCAATTTGGATAGAGAATTTTCCACATGAGAGAGGGCGACTTGAATTGTGGTGGCTGGGGTGAATTCCCACAAATACTGTGTCAAGGCGTAGGTAAATAACCCGGCACTAAAACCAGAAAAAAGTCCTTCTCTCGCTGACTGCTTTGGTTCTGAGGTAGCTGCTAAAACAATCGGAGTACTGGGTAAGTTTTGAGTTTTAAGTTTTTTGAGAAAGTCGAGTTCCTCTGCTGCTAACTTTCCTAGTGACTCCTCAAGGGTGCGAATTTTTAATCCTAATAATGTGCTAGGAGCATAAAAGCTAGTATCTAATACTGCTGTTACTCGGTCTGTGGGGAGCGATCGCAATAATAGCAGTAGAGTTTCTTCTAATATATAGTTGACTATTTTCTCATCTTGTGACTTTTTATTTACATTGGCTGCCACCAGAGCATTTTGCATTGGATCTGGCGATGTTTCCAATTTGACACGGCTACCATAGCCGCTAAAGTGAAATACGACCAGATCACCGGGTTGAGCTTGCTTGCCCAAGTGCTCCAAAAAAGCCGTCTCAATGAATTCCCTGCTAGCTTCTTCCTCAGTTAAGGTTAAAATATCTGACCCTTGGAAGCCAAAGCGGTGAATCAAAAGTTCTTTTTGTAGTTCTACATCCGTCAGACAACCACTGAGGTCTGGAATTTTTGGGTATTGGTTAATACCTATTAATAAAGCCAACTTGCGCGGACTGGGTTGTGCCAAAGCCTGATAATAGCGATTTCCCAATGTCAACCACTCAGCTTCAGTTACCCCCAATACCGCGAGTATTGAGCCAATTCTGTGTAAAAACGTGCGCCGTTTCATAATTAGCTATCAGCCCTCAGCCCATCAGCTAGCAGCTTACAGGAGTTACAGTTTATGCTGTTTGCTTGTTGAGCAAAGTGTGGGTAGTGGGGGAGATGAGGAAGATCAGGGAACAGAGTGAGAAAGAATAACTAATGCCCAATACCCAATGCCCAATGCCCAATCCCCTAGACAGGTACTTCTATCCGCATTGCCCGTGCCAACTCTGCCGCCACCTCTGGACGGGAAAATTCTGGTGGAGGTAACTCACCGCGCCGCAGCATTTCCCGGACTTTTGTCCCCGATAAATGAATGCGTTCCTCTGGCTTGCTGGGACTGGTTTTAGATGTTGCCATCTGCTTAGTACGCAGGCAGTAGAAAGCGTGTTCAAATTTCATCGGCACAATGCCCAATTCACTTGGCTCAAACTCGTCAAAGATGTATTGAGCATCGTAAGTGCCGTAATAGTCACCGACGCCAGCATGATCTCGTCCGACGATAAAATGAGTACAGCCGTAGTTTTTGCGGACTAAAGCATGAAAAATTGCCTCACGAGGTCCAGCATAGCGCATTGCGGCTGGATTAATTGCCAAAACCACCCGGTCATCAGGGTAGTAGTGTTCTAGCAAAATTTCATAGCAGCGCATTCGCACGTCGGCAGCAATGTCATCATCTTTTGTAGCCCCTACCAATGGGTGCAAAAAGAGTGCATCTACTGTTTCCAACGCGCACTTTTGGATATATTCATGAGCGCGATGAATGGGGTTGCGAGTTTGGAAACCAACAATGGTTTTCCAGCCATTTTCTCGAAACATTTGCCGCGAGGCAGCCGGATCAATTTGATAGGTGGGAAACTGGAGATGAGGTTCGCGTTGCAGTAGCCAAATATCGCCAGCCAGATGTATTAAACCTTGGTTATAGAGTACCTGTACACCTGGATGATTGGCATCATCAGTGCGGTAGACCTTTATTGCTTCGCGGGTTTTGTCGTAGTGGTATTTTTGCGTGAGTTGCAAAACCCCGATAAACCGACCGGCGGGGTTATCCAGACGGAGCAAGTCGCCTTCTTTCAGGCGAGAAGCGATTTCTTCGCTTACTGATAGTGTAATCGGGATTGACCAAACAAGACCGTTAGCTAGTCGCATTTCTGTAACAGTGCGATCGTAGTCTTCTTGGTTCATAAAACCCGTCAGTGGACTAAAAGCACCGATCGCAATCATTTCTAGATCAGAAACGGCGCGATCGTCAAGTTGCACTCGCGGCAAAAAGTCAGCTTTTGAGAGAAACTCTGCTCTTTGTTCTGGTGTGGCGATCCGGTTAACCAACTGTCCACCGTGGGGGGCTATGGCATCTGGATTGTGACTCAACGTAATCCCCTCTTTGTATTAACTGTTATTGTTTCAGATTATGTACTAACTTATCAAATGCTGGTACTGAGAGAAAAAGAGTTTGGGGAATGGAGGAAAATTTTGCAACTAGCCTGTAAACGATCTGATTAGGTTACCCTAAAGCTAACCCCACCTCAAGTTTGAGAATAGTTCCTTTATAAGGAAAATGCTTATGACTGCTGTATCCCCCGTTGTTAAACCTGTTAGCCAAATGCGGCTAGCACCTGGTAGTACAGTGAATATCCAGGATATCAGTTGGGAGGAATTTGAGTCTATTTTGCAAGAACTGGGGGAAAAGCGATCGCTACGAGTTGCTTACAGCAAGTCTACGTTAGAAATTATGGTTCCTCTACCCGAACACGAAAAATCAAAGGACTTAATTTCGGATATTGTAAAAATCTTGCTGAAAATTGCCGGAAAAAGTTATGAACCCTTCGGTTCAACTACCTTCAAGCGGGAAAATACAGCAGGGGTAGAACCAGATGCTTGCTTCTACATCCAAAATTACCAAAGAATGATTGGTCGTCGCAAACTAGAACCAGATGATCCGCCTCCTGATTTGGCAATTGAAACAGATGTGACATCAAAAACAACTCTTGATGCTTACGAAGCGATCACAGTTCCAGAACTATGGATTTACAATAGTAAAAAGCTGAGAATTTATTTACTCAGAGATGGACATTACATCGAATCTGATCACAGTCCTAACTTTCCAAATATCCCTCTAACTCAAATTATTGCCGCTACAATTGAACGAGCTTGGCAAGTAGGAACCGTACAAGCTTTGAAAGAGTTTGAAGGGGCATTAGATAGAAGTAGTTTTTGATCGAGAGTACGTATATTTAGTTCGCCGCAGGTATCGCTTTTGTTCATTGAGCCTAATATGGCAATAAATGGCATAAATTGCCATACAATAATATTATGAAGGAAAAATTAGGGAAGTAGTGCCAGTGAAAAGTATAAATATATCTCTTCCTGACGCGATGCGGACTTATATAGAAGAGAAAGTGGCGACTGGTGGCTACAGCAGTGTCAGTGAATATTTCCGTGAGTTAGTGCGCCAAGACCAAAAGCGTCAAGCGGCTGAACGTTTGGAAACGATGCTTTTAGAAGGTCTAAATTCTGGCAATGTAACTGAGATGACTCCTGACGATTGGGAAGATATACGCCAAGCTGTGCGAGAAAGAATCGCCAAGCATAAAGGGTCAAACTAAGGTTAATGAGCGACGTAAGCAAACGACCGCAAGTCATCCGCGATTTGATAGAATTAGCAACTTATATTGCAGAAGATAACTTGGAAGCTTCATATCTTGACATTATTAAAACTAATTTTTTAAGAGAAGCTTCTTTTATCTGCACTCGTAGATAAGGCTCGATTAGGTCATTTAGTGCTTCATCTGTTTCTAACCTTATTAAAATAAGTTCATTTAAATTTGCTTGTGGAACTGCTCCTTTAAAAAGATCATTCATTACTACTTTTGTAAAATTTTGATCTTCACAAAGCTTTCTTACAGATAACAAATCTTTTAAAGGAAGGGTTTTAAGTTTATTAATTTTCAAGAAATCCAAAAATTAGCATTTATATTAGAAACAAAATTTCCCTCCTCACTTACGCAAAGAGGGAAGGTTTTGGTAGTAACTAAAACCAGGGTAGGGTTCAACTAAACTGTTCAATAATTCCGCCACCTAACACTTTCTCCCCGTCGTACCACACCGCAGCTTGTCCGGGGGTGATGCTGATTTGGGGTTCATCAAACACCAAACGCACGCGGGAGTTTTCCAACGGAATCACCGTCACGGGTGTAGCCGTTGAACGATAGCGAATTTGTACTTCGGCATGAATTGGGGTTGATGGTTCAGCAATAGAAACCCAGTTTACCCGTCCGACAGTGCATTCTGGCTGAGTTACCTTAGTGCGATCGCCTACTACTACTTTATTATTTTCCGCATCTAATTCAATCACATATAGCGGTTCGGCAGCAGCAATCCCCAAGCCTTTGCGCTGGCCAATGGTGTAGTGATGGACACCATCATGCTGTCCCAAAACTTTGCCTGTGACATCTACAATATCGCCTGTTTTGGGAGCTAAATATTTATCTAAAAATGCCCGCATGGAACCGTTACTTTCCACTAAGCATAAGTCTTGACTTTCTGGTTTATCAGCAGTTTTCAGTCCGTATTCAGTCGCAATCCGGCGCGTGTCAGTTTTTTCTAGTTCGCCCAGAGGAAATATCGTTGCTTTTAGTAAATCTTGAGACAAATCATAGAGAAAGTATGACTGGTCTTTGTTGCGGTCAATAGCCCTTAATAATTGGTAACGTCCAGTTGCTTCGTCATAGTTAATTCGGGCATAATGACCAGTGGCAATGCGAGCGCATCCCAATTGTTCATGGGCATACTGCACCATTGGCCCAAACTTCACCGTTTTATTGCACTGGGAGCAAGGCAAAGGCGTGATCCCAGCACTGTAACCAGTCACCAGGTAATCGACAATATGCGTCTGAAAGAGATCCCGAATATCCACAATCTGATGGGGAACGCCCAACTGTTCACAGATATCAGCCGCGTCGATCATACCTTCAGAGCAACATTGACCTTTGCCTTTCATTAGCCAAAGAGTCAAACCAATCACTTCATAGCCCTGATGGTGCAAGATAGCTGCGGCGGTGGAACTGTCAACGCCACCAGAAAGACCAACGACGACTTTTTTCATACAAACACGACACGATATGCGTGGTTGTACCATTGTAGCACACACTCTTCAAAGCCTTGCTACCAAAGCACTTCAGTTTTTCAAAGCCTTTCTATTTTTAGGAGAAAGAAATGGAGGTCAGGTCAGAGTGTATTGTATTGTATAGAAACGAGAAGCGCTATAGTTGCTACAACAGTGAATTAATTAGTTCCTGATAAAAATTGCCTATAAATATTTTGACTACTTTCTAACTATTTATGTCGAGAGAAATGCTAAGTCAATTTATCCCATTTCAGATGCTACACCGAAGTTCTGAGGGTTGGAAGCCCACTATTAGACTTCTCCCCTTGTTAATGGGAGGATGGTTAGTGCTGATTCCCAACTCTACCTCAGCACAAGCACAAATCCACAACAACGTGCTACTGGCTCAAGAAGCAGGTGAAATACCGCCACCGCCAATTCCCTTTGGTCAACAGCCATCACCGCAGTTACAAACAGTACAAAATAATCAATTTGAGCAGAACTTTCAGCTCTCCCAAACAGTACAAAATAATCAATTTGAGCAGAATTTTCAGCCCTCCCAACCAGTACAAAATAATCAATTTGAGCAGGACTTTCAGCCTTCTCAACCTGCACAGTTTAGTCAATATAACCAGAACTTTGAGCGCTACTCAGTTTACGTTGATAGTAGTGATTTCCAGACGCTACAAGCAATCCGTCGGATTGAACCCAGTGCTTACATTCGCTACTATCAAGGACGGAATGTAATTCAGTCAGGAGTTTTTAACAGAGTATCTAACGCCCAACAACGGGTTAGAGAGCTACAGTCACGAGGCATTTCTAATGTACGGATCAGCTCCCCTAATGGACAGGAAATATATGGAGGCAATAGAGGCGATCGCAGTAATATAAATCCTCCAAAGCAAGCCTCTAGATATTATGTCGTCATTCCCACCACTCAACAAGAGTTACCTGTGATCGCAGCAAAAATTAGGCAGAATCTAGGCGCATATAGTCAAGATTTAGGACGATCTGGCGCAGTCCTCGAAAGGACGCAACCACGAGGGCCACACGTAGCAGTAGGGCCTTTCCCTAAGCGATTCCAAGCTCAGGAATGGAATAAATACCTGCGAAATGTAGGATATGGTAATGCCAGGGTTTACTACGGAAAGTGAATAAGTTCGTAGTCATTCAATTTTCGATTTTTAATTTGGGATTTTGGATTGAATGAAAAATCTAAAATCCCAAATTCCTCTCCCAGAGCAACTACATGAAGGTATGTAGTTAATCTAAAATCTAAAATTTAAAATCTAAAATCCAAAATTGAGTCATTCTCTCGATTTTTAACGCAGTGATTCAAAAATTACTGCTGTTGTAATTAAACACAACAGGATAATTCCTAGTGGAAGCAAAAACTGT
Organism: Nostoc sp.; assembly: GCF_036919595.1. GTDB lineage: Bacteria > Cyanobacteriota > Cyanobacteriia > Cyanobacteriales > Nostocaceae > Nostoc. Next base: position 74,091 of record NZ_JBALCO010000101.1, read on the forward strand.
TGTAAAAGGTACAGCAGTATGGGGATGATTTGTAAGATACCTAAACCACTGGATAAAACGTAGGCGATCGCAATGCCAAATAGCACCAACAAGAAATATTTCAAAGATTTAGAAGCAAAGCGAAATAGAAGCGTATCCTGATTTGTGCCCATAATTTTAGTTACGAAAATTGCTGAATTTTTAACAGTGAATATTCTTTTTAATTTCCCATGTCCCATTTTAAAAAGGAGGATTTGGGAAATTATGCATAGTCTGAAGATTAATTTTAATATTGAATAATTACCTGACTTGGTGAATTATTCAAAGACTGTTGTTGCCTTTGTGGCTCGTTTTGCTTTTCATAATTAATTAATAGTTGGAACGAAATAAAAAACCCCAACAACAGCAGCAAAAATGAGCCTAAACCAGAGGGATATTTATTTATTTCTCGCTCAACACCACATTTGAGGCAAACATATCTATTGGGATTACGTGTATCTTGGGCAAAGGGGCAGTGATTTTGATTGCAATCATGATGACAATCTTTGTCTAACATCATTGAACCTCCTGTAGCGTAAAGCCTTACATACTTACTTGTAAATATGCTCTACAGAATCTAATTAGTTAATAGCTACTGCCTGTTTAGTAGACACCACTTTCGTCAGTCATTAATATGGGAGAGAAACAAATAATATCTGTGATTTACTAAGCTTGCAGTAGTCGCGCTCTCTAAATCTCTCCTCAACCACCTTTTCTTGGCGCTTAACTTAACTTCGCCTGTATTAATTACAATAGTAATACAGCCCAGAATGCTTGGCAGTCGGATAAAGTGAGTTACCTACCGAGTAGGAAAAAGTATTTTGTACTATAAAGGGTAGGAAGAAGTAGTAAAAATATGGTTATAATGAATTACAAATGATACATCAAGCTAGCAAATGGGTGCAGAAGAGGGCTTAGAGTTTCTAGATAACTTGGTTTTTCTCAAGACGGGAGAACATTTAGATAAAACTCAAAGGATTATCTTGCGTCATTTGTGGGAGGATGAAAAGCGGACTTACCAGGATATTGCCAGTAGCCGTGGTTACACTGAAGCGCATTTAAAAGCAGTTGGCGCAGAACTTTGGCATTTACTGTCAAAAGTTATAGGGGAGAAAGTCTCAAAATCTACCTTCCAAGGCGTGGTTCAGGGGTTTAAAACAACTCAACAGTCGCAACAAATCTCCCAGATTCCCAATTTAGCAGGCAATGACGCTAAACCTCAAGATTTAGATTTTAACTTTGTGGGGCGCGATCGCCAAATAGCTGATCTCCACGCCCTTGTGAGTCGGGGAGCAAAAGTTCTTCTCATCCAGGGTGAAGGCGGCGTTGGTAAAACCACCTTTGCACGTAAGTATTTTAAAACTCAAAAGTTTAATTTTGTACTGGAACTGTGGATGGCCACAGAAATCCAAAACCTCACTCCTGTGGAGAGTGTGGTTGAGGAATGGCTGCGGCGATACTTTAAGGAAGAACCGGGATGCGACTTTGGTATCAGCTTAGAACGATTACGGCGCAAACTCCGAGAACAAACTTCTAAAATTGGTGTATTTATCGATAATCTAGAAACTGCTCTGGATAAAAATGGCAAGATTCTCGAATCTCGTCGCCCTTATGTTGAGCTATTGAGACTATTAGCAGATCAGGATGTGCATTCAGTTACTTTAGTAACAAGTCGTGAGCGTTTGCGGGAGTCAATTGTAGAGGTTCATCTCTATCCACTGGAAGGTTTAGATGATCAAGCGTGGCGACAGTTTTTTAGTCGTCGCCACATAAATTGTGATTCTACTATTCTCAGTGAAATGTGCAGAGCTTATGGAGGTAACGCCAAAGCAATGCAAATTCTCCGAGGAGCAATATTGACAGATTTTTATGGTGATATACATGCCTATTGGCAGGAAAATTGTACAAGTTTATTAATAGAAAGAGAGCTAAAAGATTTAGTCGCCAGTCAATTTACCCGTCTCCAAGAAAATGACTTAGAAGCCTATCGTCTCTTGTATCGTTTAGGATGCTATCGTTATCAAGATATTACTTCATTACCTATTGAGGGAGTTTTATGTTTGCTTTGGGATGTTCCAGAAGAAAAACGTAGAGGTGTAATTAAAGCTCTGCAAGATTTGTCTTTAATAGAAGCGAAAAAAGGACAATACTGGCTGCATTCTGTAATTCGTGATGAAGCGATTAGTAGGTTAAGGTTAGTCAGTCAAGAATGGGAATTAGTAAACCGAAAAGCCGCAGAATTTTGGACGCAACGAGTTACAGCCATCAAAAATATTACAGATGCTTTAACCGCTTTAGAAGCTTACTATCACTATGTAGAAATTAGTGATTTTGAGCAAGCTGGTGATGTAATTTTACAAGGGCGAGGTAAACAGTGGAGTATAGGGTTGCCTTTGGGCTGCTCGTTTTACCAACTAGGACTGCTCCAGAAAAATTTTTCTGTCATTAAACGGATAATAGACGATATAAAATCGCCAGAAAGATTAATTAAACTTTATAATATACTTGGGTATACATATCGAATTATCGGGTGTATTAGAGAAGCTATAGAATGTTATGAAAAATCAGGAAAAGTATTGGGCGAATTAGATGTCAAAACAAAAATATCTATTTTGTTCAATACAGGGCTTTGCAAACTTGAATTATGGGAAATAGAAGCAGCCGAAGATTGTTTTAATTCTGTTTATAGCCTTGCTGAACAAAATAGCAACCTTGATGATTACATGGCATATGCTCAATGCTGTTTAGCTTTGATAAAATCACGCTCTGGTAGCAGAGAAGATGCTTTTCATCTTGCTGAAAATGCCTTTTATACCATGTCATCATCAACTAGAGTGACTTTATGGGGAATAGGGCATAGTTTAGTAACTCTCTGCTTAACTTATAAAAATTTAGGTAATCTTGAAAAATCCTTTGAGTTTTGCCAACAAGCTATATTTCATTCTGAAGAAAACAGTAACTGCCTAGCTAGTAGTAATAGAGGAAAGGAAAACAGAGACATTACCTTCTAAAGCATCAGTAATAACTTCGAGGAGATTAAGACCATGCT
>NZ_JBALCO010000102.1:0-11809 GCF_036919595.1 Nostoc sp.
ATTGGTATCCAGGTACTGTGGCGAGGTTGGTTAAAATTACACGATCTCTGTGAGGGTTGGCAGCTTGCAAAAGAGACTTAACGGGAAAAGTCAGACAGATGTACGAGTACCTATAATAATTGGCTCTCCACTCAAAATTTCCGGGTTACGGGTAACGTAGCGCGAGGAGGTTTCAGCAAACATAGAATAAATCACTCAGCAGAACTGGCGTTGCCTTTAGTTTACCAATAGTTATGATCAGCAGCAGGCTGGTTTGCCTGTGTAATATGTACTGCTGCTCATCACTGTCGCACGAAAACCAGCAACAACAATTTCAACTTTGTTACTTAAGCGATTAACTGGAACAAACTTGAGGAAATTTACCAGTATAAATAGAGATATCTGGACATTTTTTGGACTTTCAGGTGGCATTGAAACTAACTCACCTGCTACCAGTTCATACTGGCTATCCGTGCGATCGTCATACTTCAAATATTCCTCTAGCGTTAGACGTTTGCCAGTGATTGCAGTCATATCACGTTAAGAGAAGTTATACCATTTTTGTATGAAGCTGCGCTAAATTATTCCCAAGGATCTATTTGGTGTAAGTGTGATGGGTCTCAAATTGCAAGTTGAAATTAAACAGAGCACAGAAGAATTGGAAAAAGCTGTCAAATATGCAGTAGAAGCTAGTAGCCTAGAGCGATTACAAATGCTCTACTGGCTAAAAACGGGTCAATTTACAAGTAGGCGAACGCTGGCAGAACGTTTAGGACGTGATGAAGCAACAATAACTCGTTGGTTGAAAAAATATAAAGATGGGGGATACAGAGGTTTGTTAGAGGTGAAACAAGCACCGGGTAAAGAGCCGATAGTTACTGGAGAACACTTAGAACGTTTCAGAGGTTTTTAGAGTTGTTATCAGCAGAAATTGGTAACGACGTTGCAGTTATTCAGTTTGACCAAGGCTCATTTCATACAATTAAAACTCTTGACTGTCCAGAAAATATTATACCAATTTTCCAACCACCGCACTCTCCTGAATTAAACCCAATTGAGAGGTTTTGGGAGTTTCTTAAGAGCAAACTGGAATGGGAGAATTGTAAAACCCTTTGCCAACTACGTCAGAAATTAACCTCTGTGCTAGAAACTATTACACCAGCGGTAATTACTTCTCTCACCTCTTACGACTTCATTCTTGAAGCTTTATTTAGCGCAGCTTCATAAAGAATTGGTATTAGATACTGATAGTTTAACAAATTCATCAATCCCGATCTATTATTTAAAACCACAGATAATTCATGGGTATTTATCTGTGGTTATATTTTCATCTAATTGACTTTTGCAAGAGATTTAGTAAACGCCTGATTATTTAAAGCGATCACTTACTTAAAATTGCTGTAAAAACCGCAAATCGCTAGCATACAAGCGACGAATATCATCGATTTGATGTAACACCATTGCAAAGCGTTCTACACCAAAACCGGCAGCAAACCCAGTATAAATTTCTGGGTCATAACCCACAGACTTAAGTACATTTGGATCGACCATACCGCAGCCCATTACCTCTAGCCAGCGCCCATTCCACTGCAAATCCACTTCAGCGGAAGGTTCGGTAAACGGGAAATAACTGGCGCGGAAGCGAATTGGTAACTCGCCAAATATTGCTTGTAAAAATACCTTAATTGTCCCCTTAAGGTCTGTAAAAGTTAGTCCCTCATCAATGGCTAAAAGTTCTATTTGATGGAAAACAGCTGAGTGAGTCGCGTCTACATTATCTCGCCGATAAACTCGCCCTGGAGCCACAACCCGAATCGGTGGTTCCTCTCTTTCCATATAACGAATTTGAACCGATGAGGTATGAGTACGTAAAAGATTACCATCTGGGAGGTAGAAGGTATCCTGCATATCACGGGCGGGGTGGTCAGGCGGGGTATTGAGAGCCTCGAAATTGTAGTAATCTGTTTCCATCTCTGGCCCTTGAGCCACGGTGTAGCCCATACCGACAAAGATATCCAGCGCCCGGTCGATAATGCCGTTGAGGGGATGAATGCGACCTTGGGGGCTGTAAATTCCCGGCATAGTAACATCCAGAGTTTCAGCCTCTAGCTGTACCTGAATTTGCGCGGCTTCCAGGGCGACGCGTTGCTGGTCTAGACTAGTTTGCAAAGATTCTTTGACTGTATTGGCGATCGCTCCAATTTTCGGTCGTTCCTCTGCACTCATTTGCCCCATACTTCGCAACAGTGCCCCCAGTTCCCCTTTCTTACCCAGATAGTTAACTCTGAGTTCCTCCAGACGTTCTAGGGTATCGGCGGCTGCGATCGCTTTTTCTCCTTCTTGCCGCAGTGCTAAAAGTTGAGCTTCTAAATTGCTAGTCATTAGTTATTAGTCATTGGTCATTAGTCATTAGTCTATAGTCAAAAGCTGTGAACTGCTCGATAAATAAACTTACACCTATGCCATTAACATCAGCTAAAGGTGAGGGTTGAAACCAAACTTTTGTTTATCAGTTAGAGACGATTGGGCTAGTACAACTTGGCATAAATCCAGCTAACATCTTAATCAACAAGACTTGGCATTTAAGACAAGGGGCAAAATCCCCTTGTTAAAGGTAGCCAAACTGACGCCACAGTGTACTAGTATGGATGTTTTTTTGCTGCCTGTGACCTCCGACATTGACAAATGGCTAATAACAAATAACAAATAACTAATGACCAATGACCAATAACTATGAAATTACTAATTAGTAACGATGACGGCATTTCTGCCTTGGGTATCCGTACCTTAGCCAACTACTTGGCAGAGGCAGGTCATGATGTTAGTGTAGTTTGCCCAGATCGAGAGCGATCAGCAACTGGACATGGATTAACTCTACACCAACCAATTCGCGCCGAAATTGTTGAAGAGATTTTTCATCCTGCTGTCAAAGCTTGGGCTTGCGATGGTACACCTTCAGATTGTGTCAAATTGGCGCTGTGGGCTTTGCTAGATACTCCCCCTGATTTGGTTCTCTCTGGCATTAATCAAGGTGCGAATTTGGGAACTGAAATCCTGTATTCCGGCACTGTTTCGGCGGCAATGGAAGGTCTAATTGAAGGCATTCCCAGTGTAGCGCTAAGTCTTATTAGTCACACATCTAAAGACTTTCAACCTGCTGCTAAGTTTGCCAAAATTCTCGTAGACCAGTTAGCCCAAAAACCGCTGCCAGATTTGATGCTGCTCAACGTCAATATTCCTGCTGTTAAGTGGTCAGAAATTGCCGGAGTTACTCTTACCCGTCAAGGAGTGCGGCGTTACATTGATGTGTTTGATAAACGAGTTGATCCTCGTGGAAAAACGTACTACTGGTTAACCGGAGAGGTAATTGAGGAAATAGAACCTCCAACCGGATTAAATCTGCCTCAAAATGTACCTACAGACGTGTACGTTGTACGTAAAAACTATATCAGTATTACCCCGTTACAATATAATCTTACTTACGTAACTGGACTAGATAAATTGTCTGAGTTGGAATTCAAGTTTTCGTGAATCATTTGATTAATCAGGATAAAACTGGGGTTATTCAAATGCATCACAGAAAAATGTAGGCTATAACGTAGGGGCGCTCTTGAAATAACTGATACACATCCATCCCAATAAATTGAGAATTTTACTTGAGAGTATTTTATCCACATTTACACAATTAGCCAGAAACAGGGTATGCTGTTTTACCAAGAAATCCTTCCTTTATCAAAATCAGTAAGACAGCATAAACTTAGACAAAATAAGTAGCAATTTTTCATTTATCGCCCGCTCAGTCCAGCAAGCAACACCCATGTCTAGGATAGAGAACCAGTTTACCGTACAATTTTGGGGCGTTCGCGGCAGCATCCCCAGTCCAGGGCCACACACCGTTCGTTACGGCGGTAATACCCCTTGCATATCAATGCAAGCGGGCGATAAACGCTTAATTTTCGATGCCGGCACAGGACTACATGTTTTGGGGCAATCTTTGTTGTGCCAAATGCCGTTAGAAGCTCATATATTTTTTACCCACTCTCACTGGGATCACATGCAGGGTTTTCCCTTCTTTACCCCAGGATTTGTAAAGGGGAATGATTTTCATATCTACGGCGCGATCGCTCCTGATGGCTCTACCATAGAACAGCGCCTCAATGACCAGATGTTGCACCCGAACTTTCCTGTACCCTTGCAGATTATGCAAGCCAATTTAAATTTTTACGACATTCGACCGGGGCAACCAATATACATCGATGACGTTACTGTAGAAACAGCACCTCTAAACCACCCAGGTGAAGCCGTAGGATACCGCGTCAACTGGCATGGTGGTGCTGCTGCTTATATTACCGATACCGAACATTTTCCCGACCGACTCGATGACAATGTGCTGTGGCTAGCTCGTAATGCTGACATTCTGATTTACGATTCCACCTATACAGACGAAGAATACCATAGCCCAAAAACTCCAAAAATTGGCTGGGGACATTCTACCTGGCAAGAAGCAGTGAAAGTGGCACAAGCTGCTAACGTCAAAACTCTGGCGATTTACCACCACGACCCCGCGCACAATGACGACTTTTTAGATCATGTAGGGAAACAAGCATCTGCGGAATTTCCTGGGGCTATCATGGCACGGGAAGGAATCGTACTCCAGGTTCCCACCTCAGTTTCTTTATCAGAATCTTTTCCTGTTAGTAAGTTTTCTACCTAAAGATTGCGATCAGAGGAATTGGAGATTTTAGATTAGATTGGTGATCAGAAGCTTTCAGCGTGAGAGCGTATTTGTTGGCTGTACAGTGAGACAGCGCTGCCCAGAGTTGTCACGCCGACCACAGGATAAGGGCGACAACAGGAGGACACACTTTATAGATTCACCAACACAGCCCAGATACCCACAGACGCCCTCTCTTGCGGCTGATGGGAGGGTAAAACCTTGTTGCAGTCTCAACACGAAACTAGAGCCTTTTTAGCTCTCGTATTTGAGGTTGTCTGGACTTAGCAATTAACTGTCAACCAATTTTGGATTTTGGATTTTGGTGAAGCAGCACGGTGAGCCAGGCGCGAACAAGTCGGGAAACCGCAAGGGCGCACTGCCTCCTTTATGCCTCTTAACCCTTCCACCGCAGTGGCTCCCCATGAGCGACTGCACTAAGCCGAAGGGATTGAAACAAACCAATGTCTTCTCTGCGAGACGCTTTGCGAACGTAGCAAAACGAAGTCTGGTTGGCTCTGATAGCGCAGCGTTAGCGATGTAAGAGCGTCAGATTTTAAATTGAGGATTTTGGATTTGTTTCGCCCTAACATGGTGGGGCATGAACCAAAAAATCTAAAATCTAAAATCTAAAATTTGTAATTAAGCTAATCGCATAAGAAACCATCTTGGATGACTTGCCGTGGCTTAGGCTTTTGGCTGATAGTTAAAAGGAGTTACATTAACATCCTGGCTGATAGCATAAGACCTCATGGGCAGTTGGTGGAAGTTCAGACCGTCTACAAAAGCTGTCCTCCTCAAGGCGGTTTACCATAAGGTAGCTTCCTGCTGATAGCTAAAATAAACCTAAAATCTCAGAATCCACGTGCTAAATTTGTCTAAAAATGGGTGTTCTATGTGGGTTGCTTCTTCGAGCGAAGGGCTGCTAATGCCTACTGCTGTTGCCCTTGGCAAGTTTGATGGTGTTCATCTTGGTCATCAAAGGGTAATTCAACCAGTCTTGCACGCTGGTGGTCACTTGTCAGTAGCCACTAGTCCGCAGTCAAAGGAAAATCAACAACTAGCAACTGACAACGGACAATTGACAAATAAAGAATATACCTACTCAACAGTTGTCACCTTTGACCCCCATCCACAGGAGTTTTTTACGGGGCAACCCCGAACTTTGTTAACACCACTGGATGAAAAAGTCCAACAATTGCGATCGCTTGGGGTAGAACAACTGGTACTACTACCCTTTGACAAAGAATTATCTGCCTTGACACCCGAAGAATTCGTACAAAGAATTCTCGTGCAACAACTGCGATGCCAGCAAATTAGTATAGGGGAAGATTTTTGTTTTGGTGAAAAGCGTAGTGGTACTGCTAAAGATTTGCAATTAATCGCCGCCAAGCACAATATCCCCGTTACCATTGTTCCCTTACAAACTTATACAGGTGACTCGCCCACCCAAAGCAATTGCGTCACTACTACTCCGACTCAGGATGCCCGCATTAGCACTTCATTGATCCGCCAAACCCTTGAGCACGGCGACATCGAAAACGCAAATCTTCTACTAGGACGCCCCTACACTCTCATTGGTGTTGTCGTTCAAGGTCAACAATTAGGCAGAACCATTGGCTTTCCCACGGCCAACCTCCAACTACCAAAAGAAAAGTTCTTGCCCCACCAAGGAGTTTACGCTGTCCGCGTTTTCACTCTCAGTGAAACATCAGATGCTACTCCTAGTGAGAGCTTGGGCATAATGAATCTCGGTAACCGCCCAACTGTAAACGGTACTTATTCATCTGCAGAAGTACATTTATTCGATTGGTCTAGTGATTTGTATGGTAAAAAACTGGCTGTGCAGCTAGTTAAATTTTTGCGCCCTGAACAAAAATTTTCTTCTTTAGAAGCTCTGAAAACACAAATTCAACTTGACTGTATTGTTGCTAAAGAAGTTTTGAGTGCTGGATTGCAAAGTTAAAAGTTAAGAGTTAGGAGTAGACGCGATTAATTGCGTCTGTACAGGAGTTAGAAGTTAGGAGTGGGAACAATGTATTTAGAGAAATTGGGCATTGGGCATTGAAAATAATCCAGTTCCCAGTCCCCAGTCTCCATTACCCATTCCCTATTCCCCACTCCGCGCACTGCATGAGAGAAAAAATTGACGTTTTAACACAAAATCTGGCTCTTACCATCGTTGGTAAAACTGAGGCAATACGCTTGGTGCTAGTCGCCTTGCTAGCTGGTGGTCATGCCCTCCTAGAAGATGTCCCTGGCGTTGGTAAAACCCTGCTCGCTAAATCCCTAGCTCGTTCTGTGGATGGCAAGTTTCAACGGCTACAATGTACCCCTGATTTACTGCCAACTGATATTACTGGCACCAACATCTGGAACCCAAAAAGCGGTGAATTTACTTTTCTTCCTGGACCAGTCTTTGCGAATATCCTCCTAACTGACGAAATCAACCGTGCTACACCCCGCACTCAGTCAGCTTTACTGGAAGTCATGGAAGAGCATCAGGTAACAGTTGATGGTGTCTCTCGTGCAGTTCCTCAGCCCTTCTTTGTTATTGCCACTCAAAACCCTATCGAGTATCAAGGTACTTTTCCCCTGCCGGAAGCGCAAATGGATCGGTTTATGTTGTCGCTGAGTTTAGGCTATCCTTCCGAGGCAGAAGAACTCCAGATGCTGCAAAATCTGCAAAATGATGTAAAAGTTACTGATTTGCAGCCTTGTATTACCTTGGCAGAAGTACAGGAATTGCGTTACTTCTGCTCTCAAGTAAAAGTGGCAACCTCCTTGCAACAGTACATCCTCGAATTGGTACGGGCAACACGCCAAGATGAGGAAATAGCCCTTGGTGTCAGTCCGCGTGGCACATTAGCATTACAACGTGCTGCCCAAGCGCTAGCTTTTCTATTAGGGCGTGATTATGCCATTCCCGACGATGTGAAATTTCTCATCCCTCACGTTCTTTGCCATCGCCTCATCCCTAGAGGAGGACGCAACGCGAGAACTGTTGTTGAGCGGTTATTGCGATCGGTTTCTATTCCTTAAGACCTGACAACTTGAGAAAAAGTCTTTTAAACGGGTAGAAACGGGAGCAATGCTCCAAAGTTAAATCAGGTTTTAATTCTCAGTTATATAGCTATATTATCAATAATATAGCTATTTAGCTGCAATGCCTGTGGTGGTTACTAAGCGGCTAGTGAGCGCACTTGTACTGAGCGCGAAGTAGTCGAACCATGCCGTACCCCTACGGGGATCTTGCTAGCAAAAGCGTCTCCAAGAGTTGTGCGGGCTATGACGCTCGTTCGCCTTTGGCGTCTCCCCTTTTCCCAAAGGGAGAGGCTAACGCCAAGGGAGAAGACTCACTAACGCTTCTCTACGAGACGCGTTAGCGAACGCTATCGGGGTTGCACTATTAAATAGGTGATTTATACCCCTAATTATTTAGTACCTGACTTTGGAGCACTGCTCTCGGCAGAAACTGAGTTTTATTCGGTGCGGGTTAGATGATAACGATCGCCAAAGTTTCATCTCTTAAAAAATGTGTTTTTGGTAGTAAATCTAAAGCGTAGAGAGTGCATCTGGGGTTTCCCTAATTAGAGCAACTGGCGTTGGGCACTGCACATAACCTAAAAATAAGGGTTTGAGCGCACTGTAGGCAGTGCCCACCCGACAAAATTGCTTAAAAATTTAGGGATTGTGACACTAAGTTAGTTTTATTAACCATAATAAAAAGAGTAACTCTTAAGCAATTTCTTGGTGTACTCTACTAAAGAATCATAACTATATTCTTGAATATGACTACGCAAACACTATCTGTACCAAAAGTTTATCAAGGTCAGTTTGGGGAATTTACAATTACTCAGAGCGATCGCACTGGTGTAATTATCTATCGGGCTGGGTTATTAGTAGCAGCACTGAGCTTTGCCATAGGCAGTGCTTTAGTTTTGCTCAACAATAACCCGACTGTTTTTACCGCACTTACACCTCTATATGCTTGTTTTAGTCTCGCTCTTGGTGTAAGTTTATTTACCATTCATATTTACATGGCATCACTGCACCGAATGTTGCAAATTTTTTGGGCGATCGGTAGTATAGCATCAGTGATTCTGGCAATCTCTAGTAGTGAACCTTTGGCTCTCACTATTTACAATCAGCCTGTTACCTTATTTGGAGTTGGTTTTATCTTCGTTGCTTTGACAGGTATTTATTTTAAAGAGGCTTTTTGCTTTAATCGCCTGGAAACCAAAGTATTAACCCTAACAGTACCGCTACTGTTGTTAGGACATTTGGTGGGAATTCTACCAACTCAGGGGGAAAATGTTTTATTAGGAATTTGGGCGACGTTGTTTTTAGTGTTTGCGCTGCGAAAGACAGTGCAAGCAATTCCTGCTGATATTGGAGATAAGTCTGTCTTTACTTACTTGAAAGAACAACGTTTAGCTAAGGTTTAATGCAGGCAAAAAATCGTCGGCGTCAAAAATTTCCAAAAATCAAACTAATAAAACGCCAAGAAATGTGGATACTTACGGCTCAGGGGTGGGCGATTGCAATCGCTTTGATTGCTTATTTAATATTTTTCACTATTACTCATGTACACTCATTTCTCGCCGTGACTTCCCCTATGAAATCAGCAGAAGTATTAGTAGTTGAAGGATGGCTGCCTGATTACGCAATAGAAGAAGCTTTGACTGAATTTAAAACCGGTTCTTATCGTCTAGTAATTACCACAGGAGGCACAATAGAAAAAGGAAATTATCTTAGTGAATACAAGAACTTTGCAGAAGTGTCAGCCGCCACCTTCAAGAAACTCGGTTTAGAATCAGACAAGGTGGTAGCTGTTCCGACACCTGTGGTAATTAAGGATCGTAGTTATGCATCTGCTGTCGAATTTAAGCGCTGGCTATCTAATTCAAATTTACAGCTACAATCAATTAATATTTTTTCCTTAGACGTTCACACCCGTAGGAGTTGGTTGTTGTTCAAAAAATTACTTACCCCTAATATTAAAGTTGGTGCGATTGCTGCCAAAACGCAAGATTACGATCCAAATGAATGGTGGGGTTATAGCCAAGGCGTACGGACAATTATTGATGAAGCGATCGCTTATATTTATGTGCGGTTTTTGAATTGGAAAGCCTAAAAGTGATAATTAGTAATTCGTAATACTTGCCTTCTCTACGAAACCAGAGGCGAATGGCGAGAAGCAAGCTACGTAATTCATAACTTTGAGTTACAAACTACGAATTATGTTGGTTCCTAACTACTTATAAAAGTTGGCTGAGATTTTTCTTTTACCAGAGTGATGGAAGAGCGATAAATCCACGATAAATTGGGGGACTTTGATTCGGTTCCCCCCTTAAAAAGCTAGGGTGTACACACAAGTATGACCAGCATAGGTTTCAACTCTTCTAATAGTTTCGTAGGGTGCGTTATGGACACGCCGAAATAACAAATGAGTTCGCCGAAATAACGAATGAGTCCGCCGAAATAACAAATGCGATCGCCGAAATAACAAATGCGTTGGCTAGCAAGAACCGCAGGCATCGCCATGATTGCAATAATTTAGCTTTCTCACGCCAGCGTAACGCACTGCAAATCTTTGGTAGATGAAGTTTTTCCGACTTGTGTGTACACTATAGCCTTAAAAAGGGGGGTTAGGGAAATGAATAAGTGCATAAAATCACAGCCAACCACTTTTAAAACATCCTCTTAGAGGAGCAAAAGTGTAGCTTTGGCTCTTTGGGGTGCTTTTACTATGGGCAATTTAACGGACATTATATTACTTACCAAGAATTTGCAATAATGCTTGTCGATAAATTTTTAGACCCTCTGCATTTAAATGGTCACCATCACTCGTCAAATTCTCTTTAAGAACATTATTTTCATACAAAGGTGTTAGTCCTGCTGCTGCAACTGGCACTTTTTCAATTTCAGCAACTCGATTAATCAGAACATTAATTTGTTCAACTCTAGAAAGTGGGGCTGCTACAGTTGGATCTAAGCTTGCTGCAACTGTTGAATAAAAAGCCGGAATCAGAAAAATCTCTTTAGTTTCCATTGTGCGGATAAGTGCGATCGCCTCTTGCAGATTTTTGCTAAATAACTGATCACTAATTCCATACCAAGCATCATTTCCACCTATGGCAATAATCGCCTTTTCGCATTTAAGCTTAGTAGGAATTAAACTTTTCAGTTGTTCCAGCAATGAAATTGTACTCAGACCATTTAACCCAAAATTAAAAGTGCCATTCCCAAGAGTATTACCAAGTTCAGCCGAAATAGAATCACCGAATAAGCAACCTGAGAACTGTTTACCTTGGGCGGCGAGTATCTGATATTGCAGCGCAATTTGCCCTAAGGGTGAAGAACTTACATTGTCCTTTGGTGGTGTATCAGCAGAACCAGAAGATAAATTAGCCATGCTGACTAGCTTGGAAATTTTTGACACGTCAAAGACTAGTTGATTACTGGGATAGGCTTCTAGAAAGCTGGTTATCCCTAAACCTTCTGGTGATTTTGCTCCTAAGATAATGGCAGCTCGTAGGGCTTGTATACTGCCTTGATCACGACGGGCGATCGGGGAGCGTGTCGGAAAGACAGTCGCTTGGGAAGCAAAAGATAAAATTTGCTTCCCTATTCCTGTATTTATCAGCTTATCTAAAGCCGCAATATCAAGAGACATTTTCACCTGAAGAGCATCTTGGAACTTCTGTTTATCCTTAGCGCTAAGGTAACCTAAGAAAGATTGCAAATCGCCAGAAACCTTTTGTGTCTCGGCATACTTGCGTATATCTGCCACTGGGAGCGATTGCTCAAACAATCCGTACCTGGCAACAATCTTTTCGGCGGCCAAACTCGGCAACAAACCAAAGCCACTATGCAGCAGTAAAAATATTAAGCACCCAGATAGGCATATTAAAAGACGATAGAAATATTGCATCGCAGAAGATAGTGGAATAGTCAACAGTTAATAGTCAATGGTCGAGAGTCAAGAGTCAAGAGCCTAGAGTCAATATTTAATAGTCGTGCGATTCGCTGATTAGTAAAATCACGGTAATTAGTCCGTAAATAACTAATCCAGCCTGACAGCAGATTACTGTCACTAAAGGCTGAACTCTC
>NZ_JBALCO010000103.1:0-122460 GCF_036919595.1 Nostoc sp.
CTCGCAGCAATTTACAACTACGAGTTAAGTTTAGCTGTCTCAAAATTCCAAACCCCCACCATAACATAAAACTTATTTTGCAAGAGGTCTATTAAGGGCATATAACCTACGTAGAGACGCAAAATTTCGCGTCTAAAATTTTCACTGATATATTCTTAACTGACGACAGTTGAAAGATAAATAAGGGTATAAGCAAGTTGTCAAGTTGCTTATACCCTTATTTAAACATGTTAAATGTTTTGTAGTAACGTATTATTCTAAGTTAATACCGGAGCAACTACTGCCGAAAGTGACTCGTTTGCTGCTTGCTTCAACAATTCGGCTTTATCGGTCTGTTCCCAAGGCAAGTCTAAATCAGCCCGCCCAAAGTGACCGTAAGCCGCGACGTCCTGATAAAAACGTCCGCCTCGTTCACTTGGTAAGTTGCGTAAATTGAAGGTATGGATAATTCCTGCTGGACGCAGTTCAAAGTGCTGGTTGATTAATTCCAGTAAGGTTTCTTCATCTACTTTGCCAGTGCCAAAGGTATCCACCAGAATGCTTGTTGGTCGCGCTACGCCAATAGCATAGGATAGCTGGATTTCAACTTTGTCTGCTAACCCAGCGGCAACAATATTTTTCGCCACATAGCGAGCCGCATAGGCAGCAGAGCGGTCTACCTTGGTGGGGTCTTTACCGGAAAAAGCGCCGCCACCATGCCGTGAATAACCACCGTAGGTGTCAACGATTATTTTCCGTCCTGTCAAACCAGAGTCTCCCTGAGGGCCACCAACGACAAATTTGCCAGTGGGGTTAACTAAAAAACGTGTTTCCTGATTAGGCTTAATGTCAATGTCGCCAAAAACAGGTTCGACTACTGCTGACCAGAGGTCTTGTTTAATCTTGGCTTGTACCGCCGCCTCATTTGTAATTTCCCCAATAGTGGCTGTATGCTGGGTGGAAATCAGGATAGTATCAATACCTACAGGGCGCCCGTCTTCGTAAGCTACAGTTACTTGGGTTTTGCCGTCAGGACGCAGGTATGGTAGTTCACCCGTTTTCCGAACTGCTGCTAATCGGCGAGCAATGCGGTGGGCGAGACTGATGGGTAAGGGCATCAGTTCTGGTGTTTCGCTGCTGGCAAAACCGAACATTATACCTTGATCGCCCGCGCCAATTTTGTCGAATAGTTGATCACTATCTTCTTGGCGGGTTTCTTGGGCGGTGTTAACGCCTTGGGCTATATCAGGTGATTGTTCGTCTAAAGCTACCAAAACGCTGGTGCTGTTAGCAGAAAAGCCGTTATCAGCATTGGTGTAGCCAATTTCGGCAATTTTTTTGCGGGCAAGATTGACGAAATTCACATTGGCTTTGGTGGTTATTTCACCAGTGATTAGCACCAAACCAGTATTAACTACTACTTCAGCGGCGACACGGCTGCTGGGGTCTTGTGTCAGTAAGGCATCCAGAATGGTATCAGAAATCTGATCGCAGATTTTATCAGGATGACCTTCGGTGACTGACTCGGAGGTAAATAGATATCGACGAGACAAAGGAAATTCCTCCTTTATTGAGTTTTTTTCGCTGACTAAATGTGGGTATTTAGTTCAACTATCTAATTTATGAAATCATAACAATATTTATACTTCAGTAGTTAGTATCTTCTTAATATTGATCAAAACCACTATTTATAAGGTAAGTATCTCTAAATAAGATAAATTTATGCTAATTATTTTGTGGACAAAATGTATTTAATAAAACAAAAAAAAGGAGGACACCCAGAAGCGCCCCCACAGACTTTGACACAAACACTGCTGCTTTTAAACCTGAACCGCTAACTTTGCTTCCGTAGCTGTTAACCGCTCATAGGCAGCACGCATTTTCAAACCTGTAAGTACTTGAAAGAAACCAGTACCATTATTGGAACCTGGATACTCGCGATGCTGGAGTAACAAATGAGTCAATTCACCCTGATATTTTGTGGATGTATTGCTGAGATGGGTTTCGATATAAATTACTTCTTCCAAGTTATCAAATTGACCATCCACTTCTAATACTGAGACATAGCGTCCGTAGTAAACATCTGAACCGTAGTACAGTTGCATACCAGGGTAGGAACAGGTCAGCTTGCGTCCACAGGGAGTCCAATTAATTGTTGACCCTTCATCAAACAGGTAGGTTGGATCAAAGCCTTCCTTACCTTCCCGCTGAAGCATACGTACCCTTAAGACTCTGCGCTCGGTGTCATTTTTGATCAAGTTCGTAGGTAATACCTGAAGAACTACATCGGCAAATTCTCTTTGTGGTTCGATAAACTTATCAAAGTCAGGTTTGCGAGAATTGATTTGCGCTAACACATCTTCGTAGCGATGACCACGTTCAGCCATATCTCGCTGAATTTTCCAGGCAATTTTGACTTCATCGCTAATGTCAAAATAAACACTGAAGTCGATTAGCGATCGCACCCGTTCATCATATAAAGGATGCAGTCCTTCAACAACTATAATGCGATTTGGCTCGATCCGCTCTGGCGGATCAAGCAAGCCGGTTTCATGGTTGTAAATCGGCTTATCAATCCCTTGACCATTTTTAAGCGCTTTAATTTGCTCATACATCAGGTCAAAATTGTTCGCCCTGGGGTCTAATGCAGTTATTCCAGTTTCTTTACGCTGTTTGCGATCCAGGGAGTGATAATCATCCAAGCAGATGACTGTCATTAAATCTTCACCAAACAAATCTATCAAACGACGCAAAAACGTAGATTTACCGCACCCAGAGTCTCCGGCTACTCCAATCAGTACCACGCGTTCCGGCTTACTTGTCATAAATCTCCTCTAAAATACTAAAATTGTGTCAATATTTTTTCACACAGCAGATTCTGAAGCCAGGAGTTTACCCCTTTGGTTTATCCTGCGTTCTTGCTACCTAGCACATCTATAAGACACCAAGCGGGTAGGCAACAAAGTAATTAAGTTGCTACTCGTCGGACTAGCCTGAATGTTGGTGCCGGTAAGTATTTAATCCTAGTGGTGTATTTGATTTTAACAGAAGGGGGTATTCCATACAAGATTGCTGTCTGAAAGAATTAGCGTAGTTCATCAATCATTTTGTTGATTTAGCTGTTAATTTAAAAATGGGGATCAGCACCGCCCATCAGTGTTGTACCTCTGTCTAGCTGCTACTTATGATATATAATCAAGTCTATAAGGTATAATTTATTATTGCCACGAATTTGTTAATCTTCTTAAATTGTAATTCCGGCTTGACAATGCCTAAGATATTCAAAGCAAAAATCTATCCAACGAATGAGCAAAAAAATTGCATTAGTCAAATTATTGGCTGTAAAGTACCTACACTGACCAGACTTGGGGCAAAATGCCTTGTTAAAGGTAGACAAACCGACGCCACAATCTACTAATCATCTAATTATCTATAGACAGGTGATGAATATAGCTAACAACATTCTGGGAGAGTAGTAGATTTAAAGAAGTAAAACCAATCAAAAGAAAACCTTCCTGTCCTTGCCATTCTCCGATTTAAATTCTTGGAGTAGGCAAGCACAACGGCAATTTTTGGAGGGAAACTGAGTAGTAACTTCCACCAATCAAAGCAGCCCTCCAACAATATCTACCATTGGAAGTTGCTCCTTAGGTAGTAAGGTAAAAAGCTATCTCCCTAATATGAGTCGTAGTTAACGAAAAAAAGATTAAATTGACTCCTTATTAACATTCTCTACAAGACTTATCCTTTACCTTAGAAGGTGAACAGGTGTGTTTTTTGCTATGCCTGCATGTCTTTGGTGAGTATACTTAGCAAGGCATTAATTTAATGATGCCGTTTTTCCTTCTTTATCCAGTTTTGTGAAACGAAAATCCGTTAAACTAAAGCTGGCAAGGTAGGGGAATAGTTTTTTTTGAAAAACGGTTAAGTAAATTATCGGAGTGGTAGAACGAATGTACAATCAAGGTGCTGTTGAGGGTGCTGCCAACACAGAATTAGGTAGCCGCCTCTTCGTATATGAAGTAGTGGGTTTGCGTCAGAGGGAAGAAACTGATCAAACTAACTACCCAATTCGTAAAAGTGGCAGTGTGTTCATCAGAGTGCCTTACAACCGCATGAATCAAGAAATGCGACGTATCACTCGTCTAGGCGGCACAATTGTTAGCATCCAGCCCATAACTGCTCTAGAGCAAGTTAATGGTAAAGCCTCACTTAGGAATGCTAACAGCGAAGTCAGCGAGTTAGCTACATCTGGGGAAACTGCTAATAGTGAAGGGAATGGTAAAGCCACACCTGTAAATGCTGATAGTGAAGCTAAAGACTTAGCTGAACCACCAGCACAAGAACAGCTCAAGAACAAGGACAAGAAAGGCAACACCATGACTCAAGCGAAAGCCAAAAAAGACCAAGGTGATATTCCTGTTAACACTTACCGTCCCAATGCTCCATTTATTGGTAAGGTAATATCTAATGAACCGCTAGTCAAAGAAGGTGGGATTGGTATTGTTCAACACCTCAAATTTGACATTTCTGCCGGGGATTTGAAGTATATAGAAGGTCAAAGTATTGGGATTATTCCACCAGGATTAGACAAGAACGGCAAGCCGGAAAAACTTAGATTATATTCCATCGCCTCAACTCGTCATGGCGATGATGTCGATGATAAGACAGTCTCATTGTGCGTTCGTCAGTTAGAGTATAAGCACCCAGAAACTAGCGAAACAGTCTACGGTGTTTGCTCTACACACCTGTGTTTCCTTGAACCAGGAGCAGATGTAAAAATTACAGGGCCTGTGGGTAAGGAAATGTTATTACCCCAAGACCCTGATGCTAATGTAATCATGATGGCAACCGGAACAGGTATTGCTCCTATGCGAGCTTATCTGTGGCGTCAGTTTAAAGATGCAGAAAAAGCAGCTAACCCAGAATACGAATTTAAAGGATTCTCTTGGCTAATATTTGGTGTGCCGACAACTCCAAACCTTTTATATAAGGAAGAACTGGAAGAAATTCAACAAAAATATCCTGAAAACTTCCGCCTCACTGGTGCCATCAGCCGGGAACAAAAAAATCCTCAAGGCGGTAGAATGTACATCCAAGACCGCGTAGCGGAACATGCTGATGAATTGTGGCAGTTGATTAAAAATGAAAAAACCCATACCTACATCTGCGGTTTGCGAGGTATGGAAGAAGGTATTGATGCAGCCTTAACAACTGCTGCTGCTAAGGAAGGTGTAACCTGGAGTGATTACCAGAAGCAACTCAAAAAAGCTCATCGCTGGCACGTAGAAACCTACTAAGTGCTGAGTTCCGTTAGCGGATAGCTATAGTTTAGCCTGTTCTAAGTTATGAATGAGTAGGGTGGGCAATGCTCACCCTACAATTGTTTTGTTATGAATATTATAAATAGTTGAGGAAAGAGTTCTTGGTTTTGAGTAGTAAAGTATACTTCTAACTACTTGGCATTTAGTACTCAGCACTCAGCACTCAGTACTTAAAAAATAAATTGGGTGCAAAATTTGTGGGTGTGAAATTAGGAATACTGGGATTCGGCACCGTAGGAACGGGGACAGTGCAGTTGTTGCAAGATGGGGCTGGGCGTCACCCGTTGTTGCAAGAGATAGAAATCTATCGGGTGGGAGTGCGATCGCTTGATAAACCCCGAGCAGTAGAATTGTCTACGGAAGTCTTAACTACAGATATAGAAGCTATTGTCAACGACCCAGCGGTAGATATAGTTGTCGAAGTGATGGGTGGATTGGAGCCGGCGCGATCGCTAATCCTCAAAGCTTTAAGTAATGGTAAGCATGTAGTCACTGCCAACAAAGCAGCGATCGCCCGCTTTGGAACGGAAATTTTCACAACTGCCAATCAAGCTGGCGTATATGTCATGCTAGAAGCTGCTGTGGGTGGTGGTATTCCTGTGATTCAACCCCTAAAGCAGTCTTTAAGTGTTAACCGCATTCACACTGTAACAGGCATCGTTAACGGTACAACTAACTACATCCTGACGCGGATGCAAACAGAAGGCAGCAACTTCAGCGATGTTTTGGCTGATGCCCAGCGCTTGGGTTATGCTGAAGCTGACCCCACAGCCGATGTCGATGGCTTAGACGCAGCAGATAAAATTGCCATTTTGGCATCATTAGGCTTTGGTGGACGCATCAACTTACAAGATGTTTATACTGAGGGGATTCGGCAAGTCAGCAAAACAGATATTGCCTACGCCGAAAAATTGGGATTTGTGATTAAATTATTAGCGATCGCTAAACGAAATACTCTCTCATCCCTTCTCTCTGTCAGAGTCCATCCCACTTTAGTGCCCCAAGCTCATCCTTTGGCTAGCATCAACGGCGTTTACAATGCCATTCTTATCGAAGGAGAACCCATTGGGCAAGTAATGTTTTTCGGCCCCGGTGCTGGTGCTGGTGCAACCGCCAGTGCTGTCACATCAGATATCTTAAATTTAGTTGCTGTCATCAAAACCAATACAGCAGTTGCAAATCCTTTAATGGCTTGTGGACATCAAGAATACTGCCAAATTGCGCCGATGGCAGAACTGATAACTCGGTTTTACGCCCGTTTCCTCACGAATGACCAACCTGGAGTTATCGGGAAATTGGGGACTTGCTTTGGTAACTATGGCGTTAGCTTAGAGTCAATTGTCCAAACTGGCTTTCAAGGAGAACTAGCAGAGATTGTGGTTGTTACCCATGATGTGCCAGAAGGTAACTTTCGGCAAGCTTTGGCAGAAATTCGGAATTTGTCAGCGATCGAAAGCATTCCCAGTTTACTGCGTGTACTTTGAGACTAATGTTTTAGCGATCGCTCGGCGTTAGGCGTTTCCGTAAGCTTAGAATACTTAGTTTTTCAGATTTCTGTTTGCGTCTGTGCTTGCTAAAATCAACAACAAACTCCTGCGCGAGGACAGCCCTATGACCTTTTATCCGATCACGCCCTTGGGAGTTGAGTTAGGCTTATGGCAAGGAGAATATCAAAACGCCCAATTGCCCTGGTTGCGTTGGTGGGATTTGCAGGGTAATTTGTTGTTGACTGGTGAGGAAAGAGCCGAACAAGAAAGCCAACGGGCTGAACAGGAATCTCAACGGGCTGAACAGGAAAGACAAAAAGCCGATCGCTTAACTGCTCAATTGCGATCTCTAGGCCTTGAGCCAGATGCATAATTTTGAGTAAAAGTCAACTATTTATTCACATCCAGCAATCGGGAAGTTTCTAAGCGACTCATCCACTTTGCGAAATAAACTCGATTAGCTTTTTCCTCAGATGGATCTTTAGTATCTAAAGGATAAGGCGCCAGTCCTAAAATCGCTGCTGTGGTCACGCAAAACATCGATTTTTGGAAAGTCATACAAATTTGCACTCGCAAATCGTCTTCACCCCGCAGGCTGCGACGATAAATTTCATGCAAGTACTCCGGAAGATAATGACGCATATCTTGCATCAACAAGGTAGGAGGAATACCTGCACCGCCGATGGGTAAAGGATCGGCGTATAATGCGCCATACTGGAATCGACTTTGATCTGGGGATATTTGATAAGCTTGGGCGTTGTATGAAACTGTGCCGTGGAAAGGTGTTCCTCTAAAAAAAACTGCTTCTACATAAGGTATTGCTGTGTCTGCTAAGAAAGTCAAACCAACGTCTTCAGGAATGATTTCATAGAGTTTTTCCCGAACTTTGACAGTGTAGGTAATTGGCTTGGATGCATTTTCCACTAACCCTGCTTTAATATGGTCTACAATTTGGGGAATTGATTTGATTTCGCCTTTGTCGTAGCGGTCTGATAAGCTGAGGAAAATATCAGCCATGACTCGCCAAAATTGACCTAAACCAGTGTAGTAAGCAGAAACGCGTAACTGTTCGGTCAAAAAGTCTGGAAACAGTTGGTTAAGACCTAAAATTAAAGGATTATTTTTGAATTTAGCTGTGATGACAGCTTTCGCTCTTTCTTGAAATTCTTTTGTATCTAAATATGTATCTAAACCGCCGCCACCGTGCCACATCATGCCTTTCATGCAATACTCGGCATATTCAAAGTTAATGCGATCGTGCCACCAGTGACGAAGTAATTTCTGAAAAGATACTTCTCCATTAAAGTATTTAAAAAATGGGAAAAATACTAAAAACTGATGTTCGGCAATATAATTCAGATTTATTGAATAGGCATCTATAACTACGCCATAGCTTTTGAGAATACCAACTACTTCCACCACATTTTCTGGACTATCGGAAAGTAATGCCTGTCCTGTTTGCAGGCGTTCAATAAACTCAGGTAAAGGTTCGTTTGTGAATTTCTTTCTAATAGTTACCATTGCGATTTCTCCATTAAGTATTGGGCATCGGGCATGGGGAAGAGGACAAGGGGGACAAGGTAGCAATCTTTCTCCCTTGTGTCCCTTGTCTTCCACCTCTCCCTTGTCTCCCTCATCTCCCTCATCTCCCTCATCTCCCCACTCCCCAATCCCTACTCCCCATTCCCCACTTTTTTATCCAAGGACACTGTTGCTACAACGTTTTGAGTATTCACCATTGCTGTAATTGTTGGTTCACTCCAGCGTGCTAACCAACCAGGTTGAATGCCGAAAATCACAATTAGCACAGCTAAAATTGCAGCTGGGCCGCGATCGCTCCAATACACACGCGGCAAGTTGGTAACTTGTGCAGACAGGCGTCCAAAAAAAGCGCGGTTGAGGAGTATTAGAAAGTAAACCGCAGTTAAGCCTGTACCAATCATGCATAGCAAGGTTTGCACTGGAAAAACTGGAAAACTCCCCCGATATACTACGAATTCGGAAATAAACCCTAACATTCCTGGTATACCAGCGCTGGCCATGACTCCCACAACAATCAAGCTACCAATTACGGGCATACCCCGTTCTGGGTTCAGCAGTCCTTGGAGGACTTCTAAATCACGGCTTCCGGCTTTTTTATACACAACCCCTACTAGCAAAAACAGCATTGCCGAAATCAAGCCGTGGCTAATCATTTGCATGACAGCACCTAATACGCTTAATGGTGTAGCTGCCGCCGCCGCTAAAAGTACGTAGCCCATGTGTCCAATGGAACTGTACGCCACCATTTTTTTCATATCAGTTTGAGCGATCGCGCAGGATGAACCATAGAGTACACTTACTACTGCCCAAGTCGCTAACCAAGGAGCCATATAAGCCCAAGCTTCTGGTAACAAATTCATGCCAAACCGCAGTAAGCCGTAAGTTCCCAACTTTAACAACACCCCAGCCAACAGCACAGAAATTGGTGTGGAAGCTTCAACGTGAGCATCTGGCAACCAAGTATGGAAGGGAACTAAGGGAATTTTAATCCCGAAACCTACCAAAATCCCCGCTAGCAGTAAAAGCTGTGTCGCTAAAGGTAGAGTCGTAGTGTTCAAGGTTGCTAGTGCAAAGTTAGAGGAACCACTCAACCAAACCATGCCGAGGAAACTTGCCAAAATCAAGATTCCAGAAACGGCGGTATAAATGAGAAATTTTGTTGCCGCATAACCCCGCTTAGCTCCACCCCAAATAGCTATCAAGAGATACAGCGGAATTAGTTCTAATTCGTAAAACAGGAAAAATAGCAGTAAATCCTGTGCCAGAAAGGCTCCAGTCACCCCAGCGCTTAATAATAGGAGCAAAGAGTAATAAAATTTAGGACGCTGTAAAGATTCATCGCTGCTGTAGATGGCAATGCAAGTTAACAATCCATTTAAAACCAGCAACGGCAAAGATAAACCATCTATCCCAAGATTATAGTTCAAGCCTAAAACATCTACCCAAGGGAGAGACTCGGCAAACTGTTGAGTGATTTCCCCTGGATGGAACTGAATTGCTAGTACGATTGTCCATAAGAAAACAATACTCGCAAAGACCAAAGCCACCCCACGGGCAAATTTCCCACTGATACCAGAGGGTGAGAAACCAATAAAAGCTGCACCGATTAACGGCACTAAAATTAAAACACTAAGCATAGAATTCAGGTAAGGGGAGCAGAGGAGAATAGTAACTTTTAACTCTTAACAGACGCGATTAATCGCGTCTCAGTTAAAAAGGCAATTTATTTAGTAAACCCGATGACCAGCTGATGAAAAAACCCAGGACGCTGACAACTGCTAGGATGGTCAACATATAGCCCTGAGATTGCCCAGAAATGCTGTATTTTAAAGTTTGTCCGCCGAGAATTGTCGCAAACCCAACCAAGTTTACTAAACCATCGACTAAATAGCGATCGCTCCAAGCAGAAATTTTAGATAGCAGTGCTACTGCACTTACCACAGTTACAAGATAAACGCGGTCAATATAAAAATCATAACCTAACAAGTCTTGCAGAAATCTCCATGCCAAGATTCTGGATCTTGACCAAGCTTTGTGCAGATAAACTGTACACCCTACACCTACGCCTACCACGGTAGACCCAAACAACGCTAAGGCTACATACCAATTAATACTTTCCCAATCGGGTAGTAAGTACCATTGCTGTAGCATCAGAGGTACAAGCAGAGTCAGCACTGTAAGAATCACCATTGGCAAGGCCATCTGCCAACCAACTTCTGGAGTGCGACGGGTCTTTTGTTGCGGTTTCCCCCAGAAGACTAATCTAAATACTCTCGTCAAATTAAATGCTGTCAAGCCATTGACCAATATTAAAACCCCAATCACCCAAGGGCTAATATTCACGAAACCGTCAGCCCATGCTAGCATTGCCCAGAAACTTCCCAATGGTAGCAGTGATACCATTCCCGCTGAACCGACAACATAGGCAGTGGTGGTGGCTGGCATCCGTGACCACAGACCGCCCATTTCTGTTAAGTCTTGGCTTTGGGTAGTCAAGATTACCGAACCCGAACTCATGAATAATAATGCTTTAGCGATCGCATGAGTTAACAGCAACATCAAGGCCACACCCCCTTGCTGCAACCCCACCGCCAAAAACACTAAGCCCATGTATGCACTGGTGGAATGAGACAGCGATCGCTTAATGTCTATTTGAGCTAGAGATACTAATGTTGCCCCAATAGCTGTCACAGTGCCCATGACTACCAAGGTATTTAAGGCAACTGGTGACAGGGCTAACAATGGTTGCAGTTTATACAAAAGATAAGCACCACCAGCTACTACTAGTGAGTTTCGCATTACCGAGGCGGGATTGGGCCCTTCCATGGCCTCATCTAACCACAGGTGCAGTGGAAATTGGGCACATTTACCAGCAGGCCCTGCAATTAATGCCAACCCCAGCAATGTTGATGTCATTGGGCTTAAATTAGCTGTTTGCGCCCACTCATATAAATCCGAAAAGTTCAAACTGCCGGCTAAGGTGGAAAGCGTCACTACAGCCATCAGCAGCAACAAGTCTCCTACCCGTTTAGTCCAAAACGCATCTCGCGCTGCTGTCACTACTAGTGGTTGAGCATACCAGAACCCTACCAGCAAGTAAGTCGAAAGCGTCAGGACTTCCAAAAGGGCATAGCTAAGAAACAAAGAATCACTGATTGCTAGACCACTCAGCGCTGCTTCAAAAAATCCCAGTAGCCCAAAAAAACGCGCCAACGACCAGTCTTTTTCCATGTAACCCAGAGCGTAAACTTGTGCCAGTAAGCTTAACCCTGTAATTAAAACTGTTGCCCCAATACTGATTGGCGATAGTTCCAAGCTAATAGAGAAGTCTAAATCCGCAGCTTTGAACCAGTTTACCAGTAGGTTTTCTGGTTCTCTATCCCAGATATTTTTAAATACAAACAGGCTATGGGCAAAAGCCAAAACTGTCGTTAACAAGTTTATATATGCCGCAGGTCTTGGCCCTGTTCGCCGAATTATCCCTATTCCCCACGGCAACGTCAAAATTGCACCCAATAAGCTATATAAAGGCACAAACCAACTTGTTGAAAATAGAAATTGATTCATTTAAATTTCCCTTGACGACTTAGCCTTGATTTGAAAAAAGCTTTCACACAATTATTTATTCTAAAAAATTAATTTAAGAAAATATCAATGTTTTTTACTATTGTTTAAACTAAATTATCAGAAGTATTTTTACTTCACTTTACTCTATTAAAATTTTGTAAAATATAACTTTACATACTCTAAAGCATTTACTTGCATTAACCTCACTGACCTTTTTACATTTGTCTTTCTACTTTGAGCAAAGTAGTTTATACGATATATTTGAAAAAATTATATATTTTTCACCTAGTCCTTGCACATCTAGCTAAAATTGGCAGAAGATAGAAACAGCAAAAGATACAGCCGCTTCTCGTCACCCGCCAGATAAAATTACCCTTGGTTATGAATGTCGTTTTGTAAATGTGATAAAGAAATTATAAAGCATAAGTGGCTGCTCTAGGAATCAGTAAACTTTAATTAGTCAGAAGCGCAGATAAATTTATGTTAAGTTTTTTAAAACTTTCTTATCATAAACTATTATAGTAATTTATATTGCCAGGAACGCCAAGCTTTCCTATGCTTAATTTGGAAGTGTTTTCTTAGCTCTAAGATAAAGCTCTCCCCGTCAAAAATTTTAAGCGACAGTACTGATTAGATTCATTTTGTAGGAGTTCTGCGATGCCAATTGCAGTTGGAATGATTGAAACGAAGGGCTTTCCAGCAGTCGTAGAAGCTGCTGATGCGATGGTGAAAGCCGCCCGTGTCACTTTAGTAGGGTATGAAAAAATTGGTAGCGCTCGCGTCACCGTAATAGTTAGGGGAGATGTATCGGAAGTGCAAGCTTCCGTAGCTGCCGGGGTTGAAGCGGCGAAAAGAGTAAATGGTGGTGAAGTCTTATCCACTCACATCATTGCTCGTCCTCATGAAAACCTGGAATACGTCTTGCCGATTCGTTACACAGAAGCTGTGGAACAGTTCCGTACCTAAGAGCTGTTTAAACAAAGTTAATTAACGCTCTTTACCTTTTTTGAGCATCGCTTTTGTCCAAGGCTAAAAACTTTAAATAGGGATTAAAACTAATGTCAATTGCAGTGGGAATGGTTGAAACGCTAGGCTTTCCAGCGGTAGTGGAAGCTGCTGATGCGATGGTGAAGGCTGCCCGTGTTACTCTAGTGGGCTATGAAAAAATTGGCAGTGGTCGAGTTACGGTAATTGTCCGGGGTGACGTGTCGGAAGTGCAAGCTTCTGTGGCCGCAGGTGTTGAATCAGTGAAGCGAGTCAATGGCGGACAAGTGTTATCTACTCACATCATTGCTCGTCCTCACGAGAACTTGGAATACGTCCTACCAATTCGGTATACAGAAGACGTAGAGCAGTTCCGGGAAAATGTGAATGCAATTCGTCCTTTCGGTAGAAGACCGTAATTTGTAATGCAAGTCGCCAAAGTTCGCGGCACAGTAGTTAGCACCCAAAAAGATCCAAGTCTTAGAGGTGTCAAACTACTGTTGTTACAATTAGTAGATGAAGACGGAAACATCCTGCCACAATATGAGGTAGCAGCAGATACTGTGGGAGCAGGAGTAGATGAGTGGGTACTTGTCAGTAATGGCAGTGCTGCTCGTAAAGTTGTTGGCAATGAACAGCGACCATTAGATGCAGTGGTAGTAGCGATCATAGATACCATTTATGTTGAAGATCGCATGATCTACAGCAAAAAAGATCAATATCGATAGTCAACAGTTAGAGAAGTAAGGAGTCAGGAGTGAAAAGCAAAAACTCATAACTCCTAACTCATAACTCCTAACTTAATACAGGAGGAGTCTTGAAATGGCAGTCCGTAACACGGCGGCACCCCCAACCCCGTGGTCAAGGAATTTAGCTGAACCCAAAATCCATGAAACTGCCTTTGTACATTCATTCTCCAATGTGATTGGAGATGTGCGGATCGGTGCAAATGTAATCGTTGCCCCGGGGACTACGATTAGAGCAGATGAAGGCACACCTTTTTATATTGGTGAAAACACTAATATTCAAGATGGGGTTGTGATTCATGGGTTGGAGCAAGGTCGAGTAATTGGCGATGACCAAAATAAATACTCGGTGTGGGTAGGTAAAAATGCTTGCATTACTCACATGGCTCTAATTCACGGACCAGCTTATGTCGGGGATAATTCCTTCATTGGCTTTCGCTCTACGGTGTTTAATGCCAGGGTGGGTGCAGGTTGCATCGTGATGCTGCACGCTTTAATTCAAGACGTAGAAATTCCCCCAGGTAAATATGTACCTTCAGGAGCGGTAATTACTAGCCAACAGCAAGCTGACCGCTTGCCAGATGTGGAAGATCAGGATAAGGAATTTGCTCATCATGTGGTTGGGATTAATCAGGCATTACGGTCTGGTTATCTTTGTGCTGCAGATAGCAAATGTATAGCACCCATTCGGGATGAGAACGCTAAATCTTATACAGGTAATGGTATTACCGTCTTAGAGTTGGAAAGGAGTAGTGAAGTGTCGAGCAATAGCTTGGGTGCAGAAACAATAGAGCAGTTGCGCTATCTATTAGAGCAAGGGTATAAGATTGGTACGGAACATGTAGACCAAAGACGGTTCCGCACTGGTTCTTGGACTAGTTGCCAACCAATTGAAACAAGATCCATCGGTGAAGCGATCGCAGCATTAGAAAGCTGTGTAAGAAACCATAGCGGCGAGTATGTCCGACTATTTGGCATTGACAAAGGTAGACGACGTGTGTTAGAAAACATTATCCAACGCCCGGATGGTGATGTAAAACCACCTACCAACTTTAAAGCTCCTGCTAATCGTGGCAATAGCAGTTACAGCAGCAGTAATGGTAACAGTAACGGCTTTAGCAGTGGCAAAGTCAATGGGGAAACTGTAGAGCAAATCCGCCAACTTTTGGCAGGTGGTTACAAAATTGGCATGGAACACGTAGATGAGCGCCGCTTCCGAACTGGTTCCTGGACTAGTTGCAAGCCAATTGAAGCAACTTCCATAAATCAAGTAATTTCCGGCTTGGAAGAATGTATAGAAAGCCATCAAGGCGAGTATGTGCGTTTAATCGGCATTGATACCAAAGCCAAACGGCGGGTATTAGAGACCATTATCCAACGTCCAAATGGTCAAGTAGCCTCCTCTGGCAGTCAAAAATCATTTACTAGCAGTGCATCCTCCGCAATGGGAACAGCTACCAGTAGTCGCTTAAGTACTGAAGTAGTAGACCAACTCCGGCAATTATTGGCTGGCGGCAATAAAATTAGCATCGAACACGTAGATGAGCGCCGCTTCCGGACTGGTTCCTGGACTAGTACTGGTCAAATTCAAGCCTCTTCAGAAAGAGAAGCGATCGCAGCCGTAGAAGGGCACCTTGGCCAATACCAAGGAGAATATGTGCGCTTAATTGGTATTGACCCCAAAGCCAAACGGCGGGTATTAGAGACCATTATCCAACGTCCAAATGGTCAAGTAGCCTCCTCAGGCACTCAGAAATCATTTACTAGCAGTGGGGTCTCTGCTACTCCTACGGCAACAGCTACCAGTACGCGCTTGAGTACTGAAGTAGTAGACCAACTCCGGCAATTCTTGGCTAGCGGCTCTAAAATTAGCATAGAACACGTAGACCAACGGCGGTTCCGGACTGGTTCTTGGACTAGTATCGGTCAAATTCAAGCCTCCTCAGAAAGAGAAGCGATCGCAGCCGTAGAAAGACACCTCGGCGAATACCAAGGAGAATATGTGCGCTTAATTGGTATTGACCCTAAAGCCAAACGTCGGGTATTAGAAACGATTATCCAACGACCTTAAGGAATTAGGAGTTAGGAATTAGGAGTTAGGAATAAGCTTTGAATCAAAACTTTAATCTTAAAAATTCCCACACTTCTAACTCATAACTTCTAACTCCCAACTTTTTATGAATTCCTAACTCTCTATTTTCTTCCGGCTTCTGAGGTTAAAATTTCCATGTCTGTGCTGTCACTGCGCCTCAGCAATAACTTTGATTCTTACATTAGTGGTGAGGTGACTATTCATCCAAGCGCAGTACTTGCACCTGGGGTGATCCTCCAAGCGGCTGTAAACAGCAAGATCATCATTGGGCCAGGGGTCTGTATTGGTATGGGATCAATTCTCCAAGTTTATGAAGGAACCCTAGAGGTAGAAGCAGGCGCAAACCTGGGAGCCGGTTTTTTGATGGTTGGCAAGGGCAAAATTGGAGCAAATGCTTGCATTGGTACAGCAACAACAGTTTTTAACTATTCGATTGAAGCTGGACAAGTAGTTCCACCTGGTTCAATTTTGGGAGACACCAGTCGGCAGATTGCCCAAACAAAGCAACCGGAACCATCTACAAATAACCCCACGGCTACAACTGGGCCACCGCAGAAGGAAGAGGAAAATGGCTCAGGTGGAGATAAGGAAAAGGTAATTTCTTCAACGAACTTCTCAGCTTCGGCTTTTTTGGATTTCAAACAACACAAGTCGATTTCTTACTTTAAATCTCCCGCTACTCCAGAAAGCCAGTCTCCTCCTGTAGAGGAGCCAGCCAATGATCCTGACTCCACCTTGCAAGAAGCCGCTCAAGAGTCTATAAAACATGACTCAGACCCCAATCAGCTAACCACAGAATCCCTTAACGGTTTCGGGACTCAAATTTATGGGCAAGGGAGCATAAACAGACTGTTGACCACATTGTTTCCTCATAGACAATCCTTGAGTGACCCAAACTCTGACGATTAGTCCGAGTAAGTGTTAATTGTAAGTTGTCGGCTTTTTCCCTATTTTGGAGAATTCACATGGAAACATATAATCAACGGTCTATTCGTACCATCCAGGGAGCGAGTAGTCAAGAAACCTATCAGGATACTGCTTTGGGTTTAGTTTCTACCCGCAGCTTTCCGGCGATAGTTGGTACAGCGGATATGATGCTGAAATCGGCAGGAGTTCATCTAATTGGGTATGAAAAAACTGGTAGTGGTCATTGTACTGCGATCGTGCGGGGTGGAATTGCTGACGTGCGTCTTGCCGTAGAATCCGGTGTCCAAACGGCTGAACAGTTTGGTCAGTTGATTTCTAGCTTGGTGATTCCCCGACCTTATCCCAACTTAGATATAGTGCTTCCCATTACAACCCGTTTCACTAAATTGATGGAGGAGGGCAATTACAGCCGTCTGAGTAACCAAGCAATTGGTTTGGTAGAAACACGAGGATTTCCAGCGATGGTAGGAGCATGTGATGCGATGCTCAAAGCTGCTGATGTTCATTTAGCAGCCTATGAAAAAATTGGTGCGGGTTTGTGTACAGCCATTATTCGTGGTTCCGTAGCAAATGTGGCGGTAGCTGTGGAAGCCGGCATGTTTGAGGCAGAACGCATTGGGGAATTGAATGCAGTGATGGTAATTCCCCGACCCCTAGACGAAATGGAGCAAACCTTGCCATTAGCAAGTTGCTGGATAGAAGAACGCCAACCGTTAAACTTACCAGTGAATATTAAAGAACAAGTTGCTGAAATTGAGGTACTAAGATTACCAGACTTAACCAAGCTACCTACAAAAGTTACAAAAGAATTATGGAATGATGAATGATGATAGATAAATTTTGGAAAATCCTCATTCATCATTCAACATTCATCATTTACGGGGAAGGCATCTTACGCTTTTGCTGTTCTGATAATAACTTCTTAAATCCATAAATAAAATACCTTTATTTAATAGAAGGGATAGAGTTTTATCTATGAATAAAACTCGTAACTTTCTGTGAGCATCACTATATAATTTGCCAGCGTTCAGCAATACTAGTTTTATATCTATTAATCGCTATATATAGGAGAATCACCCTTGAAGCAAGCGACGCTGCACCAGTTAAAGGTATTCGAGGCGGCGGCACGGCACAGTAGCTTTACTCGCGCTGCGGAGGAATTGTTTCTCACCCAACCTACCGTTTCTATGCAGATCAAGCAACTCACAAAATCGGTAGGGTTGCCATTATTTGAGCAGGTAGGCAAGCGGTTGTATCTCACCGAGGCAGGACGGGAATTATTTGCCACTTGTCGGCAGATTTTTGAAAATATAGCCCAGTTTGAAATGAAGGTAGCAGATTTAAAAGGGCTAAAACAGGGACAATTACGCTTGGCAGTGATTACAACAGCAAAATATTTTATCCCACGTTTGTTAGGGCCGTTTTGCCAACTTTATCCAGGGATTGATATCTCGCTGCAAGTAACGAATCACGAGCAAATCTTGGAACGGATGAGTAATAATCTGGATGACTTATATATTATGAGCCAAGTTCCAGACAATATGGATGTGAATTGCGAAGCATTTTTAGAAAACCCTTTGATAGTCTTTGCACCAGTCAATCATCCGTTATCCAAGGAAAAAAATATTCCGATACAACGCCTGTCTAACGAACCTTTTATTATGCGCGAACCTGGTTCAGGAACTCGTCGCGCCGTCCAAAGTCTATTTGAAGAAGAAAGCGTTACAGTAAAAGTTAAGCTGGAATTGGGAAGTAACGAAGCAATTAAACAAGCCATCGCAGGTGGTTTAGGAATTTCGGTTTTATCCCGTCATACCTTACTATTAGACGCCTCAGAGTTTAGCATTTTAGATGTACAACACTTTCCCATTCAGCGGAATTGGTACATGGTTTACCCAGGTGGGAAGCAGCTATCTATCGTCGCTCGTGCCTATTATGAGTATCTACTGGCTGCGGCAAAGAATTTTGTAGAGCAAAGCGCTGTGACTTCTAGTACACTTGAACCAATTCCTCGGTAAACTAAGGGATTTCAACAAATAAATTATCCAATCTTGTCGAAAAATTTTCACTCTTTTATCAGGCTGGGCTTTCACGTTAACTTGACACCAATGGCGAGACGCCCACCCCACAAAAAGTAGTTGAATATTTTTTTATTTGGATTCCCTAAAGGGGTTGACGGTTAGACCGGGAAACATTGACAATTAACCAGCAGAATCAATTAAAAATGGGGGAAAACTGGCAGTGGTTAACCCGGAAATACCGTCTTGGTGCAAAACAGTACAAAGCGAGATTGTAGCTGTTACAGTGTATGCTGACAGAGCATTGGTTACACGGCGGGGTGTAGTATCTTTAACAGGAATTGAACAGCAATTAGTAATTACCCCAGTGCCAGAGACTCTGGAAACTGAGTCTGTCAGGGTAAGTGGTACAGGTACAGTAGGGGTGCGAATGCTTGGAGTGAGTTGCGATCGCATTTACACCACTGAACCTATAGCAGAACGAGTAGCACATTTGACAAGGCAAATTCAGCAGTTAGAAGCAGAAAAACGCCACCTACAAGCCCAAGTCGATGCTTTAGCATTGCAGTCTAGTTTTATCGCCGGCTTACGTGAAAAAACAGAGGAACCTTTTGCACAGAGTTTATCCCGAAAAAATCTCAGCCTTAGCGAAACTTTGGATTTTTTGAACTTTCTCGGAAGCCAGTATAGTGAGTATGCGATCGCATCTGGGGAGTGCAAAACCCAACAGCAAGAATTAGACAAACAATTGCAAGCACTCCTCACCTCATTGCAGAAAATCCAAACACCCCATCCCAAAGAAAATTTTAGCTTAGTTGTGGCAACTG
Organism: Nostoc sp.; assembly: GCF_036919595.1. Taxonomy (GTDB): domain Bacteria; phylum Cyanobacteriota; class Cyanobacteriia; order Cyanobacteriales; family Nostocaceae; genus Nostoc. The sequence goes on from NZ_JBALCO010000103.1 coordinate 19,494, forward strand.
AAGTTACGGGTGAAGGCGAATTTGAATTAGAGGTATCATACTTAGTGAATCGCGCTAGTTGGACTCCCCTTTATGACTTGCGCTTTAGCACTAGCAGCGATATTGTACATCTGAGCTACCTTGCAGAAATCACTCAGAGTAGTGGCGAAGATTGGATTGGTGCAAATCTCACCCTTTCTACCGCTAAACCGGGATTAGGTACACTCCCACCCAAACTTGAACCTTGGTATATTGATACCCTACGTCTTCATAAAGTGCGAGAACGACGATCTCGATTAGCTGCCCAGCCACCACTGCTGCCTAGCATAGCAGAGCCGCCTGCTTCTGCTGCCAGAGCGGATTGGCAAGAAGAAGACGTTGCAGAGGATAGTTTTATCCCAGCAGAAACTGTTGCAGCACAAGTATCCAAAGAAGGGAGTGTAGTTAACTTTAAACTGAATGGTGGTAACATTCCCAGTGATGGCGCACCCCATAAAACTACAATTTTCAATGATGATTATCCTTGTAGCTTTGATTATGTAGCAATGCCGCGCTTGGTAAGTTTTGCTTATCTGCAAGCTAATGTGGAAAATAGTCCCAGTGGTGCGACTTTGTTACCAGGTAAAGCAAATATTTTCCGCGACAATGTTTTTATTGGGACAACTCAGTTAGACAATATTGCACCAGGGCAAGAGTTTAAACTGAACTTAGGGATTGATGAAGGTTTAAAAATTGAGCGCGACTTAGTTGAACGTCTGGTAGACAAAAGATTAATTAGCAACCAGCGCCGGATTACTTATAGTTATCGGTTGATAATTACTAACTTACTAGACAAAGAAGTAAATCTAAAAGTAACTGAACAGTTACCAATTAGTCGCGACGAGCAAATTAAAGTGCGCCTCAGCCGCAGCAACCCACAAATTCAACTTGGTGAAATGGGGATTTTAGAATGGCAGTTAACTTTTCCACCACAGGAGCGACGAGAGATATATTACCAGTTTAATGTTGAACATCCCCCTGAATTAACTGTGGTTGGGTTAGATATTTAAACAACATCACTAGCAATGATTCTAATTTAACCAGGATTTACGTAAAATCACGCCTAATGTGAATTGGGAAAAAAGGCGGGAGAAGTGAGAAGATGAAAGTTACCAGCTTTTCAACTCAGACTTCCCCCATGACTAGCATAGACTTTGGTCAGATGATTTCTTATTCCACTGTGTCTGACGGTAAAGGGAGAATTTCGTCTGGGTTTTCCTCTACATAATCAGGTTCAAACTCAGCGAGTACTTTGTTATCTATTTCCTCTAGCCCCTGTACAGTAAGAGGTATACCTTGAGCTAGCTTCTCATCGGTAAGTTCGGTTGAGCGCACTTTCATCAGCTCATCTGGGTTAGACATTAAATTCTCCTATTGTGGTAACTTATACTCTCTAATCATCAAATAAGTAAGTAGATACAATTAAATGTAAGATGTCATTGCCAGCGGCAGGAAGTGAGGCGTAGGAATCTCAGTCTTTGCGATTGCAACTCTACCAGACGCTACCGCCAACACTTCGTACCTTACGGGAAGGTTGCGCCAATGCAATGACGAACTATCTTATAATTGTAAATGATCGCCTTTCCAAAATTTTCTCTTCGAGTGCGATGAAAATTAGGCAAACTTGAATAGAGACAAAGGTGAACTTTTAAACAACAGCACCTTGGTGGTAGGCAATTTTCCAACTTAGTTCGCTTCTTCGCCAACTCGAGCGACGAGTCATTCGCTCTTTGTGAATCAATGTGTATGTCAGAAGATAGTTTTGGGGCGCAATTTCAAGGCAGTGAAAGTTTTTAGTTTCCCAAATCTCCTCAGTTGGATTTTCATACAGCTTTTTTAACGTATCTAGTATGTACATTAAGTAGGGCATTAAACTCGACGCCGGAAGAAGTTGCACAACAGGCTGAACAAGAAAAGCAACGCAGCGATCGCTTGGCGGCAAAACTGCAAGAATTAAATATAGATCCAGATACTATTTAACCTCCACGCTGTCTTGCTTGTGCCTGTTGGCGCGAATGCTATGGATCTTCAGGAAAAACCCATTTTGGTGGTTCTGTAATTTTTTTCCGCAGACGTTCTTGTGCCAACTCCAACATTTTGTCTAAGGGAGTATCTTGAAGAAATTTTGCAGCGGCCTCTCTAAACTCGATATTGGGGCATTTATTCCCTAAAACACAGCCGTTAACACAGGCTTGGGCGCAGTTAATTTTTTGCTCCACAGTAAATTCCTCTCTCTAAAAGTTATGAGTTATAAGTTGTGAGTTATGATTATTACCCTTAACTTCTCACTCTTTACTATCAGGCATCACCCTCCAGGTAAATTTTACCTTGACAGCTGCCATCTAATTAGTCTAAATACCTACCATTTAGAAAGTTATGAGTTATAAGTTATGAGTTATGATTTTTACTCCTAACTTCTGTAGAGACGCGATTAATCGCGTCTCTCCTCACTCCTCACTCTCATAAAGGGCGCTCATGTCAGAAGTTTTTGCCACTACTGGAACCATCGCTGCGATCGCTACAGCTGTTGTCCCCCAACAGGGTAGCGTTGGTATTGTGCGGGTATCAGGTTCCCAAGCAATGGCTCTAGCCCAAACTCTCTTTCATTCACCAGGACGGCAAGTTTGGGAAACTCACCGGATTCTCTACGGTTACATTCGCCATCCCCAGACGCAACAACTGGTGGATGAAGGCTTATTGCTGATTATGAAAGCACCCCGTTCTTACACCCGTGAAGATGTGGTGGAATTCCATTGCCACGGGGGAATAATGGCAGTGCAGCAGGTGTTGCAACTATGTTTGGAAAATGGCGCTAGACTAGCCCAACCGGGAGAATTTACTCTCCGCGCCTTTTTGAATGGACGATTGGATCTGACGCAAGCCGAAGGTATTGCTGACTTAGTAGGGGCGCGATCGCCTCAAGCTGCCCAAACTGCCTTAGCTGGTTTACAGGGAAAATTAGCTCATCCGATCCGTCAGTTACGCGCCAACTGTTTAGATATCTTGGCAGAAATCGAAGCTCGAATCGATTTTGAGGAAGATTTGACTCCGCTGGATGATAAAGTAATAATATCAGAAATAGAGAAAATTGCCGCAGAAATAACTAGATTATTGGAAACCAAAGACAAAGGTGAGTTGCTACGCACAGGTTTAAAAGTGGCAATTGTTGGGCGTCCAAATGTGGGTAAGTCCAGCTTATTGAATGCTTGGAGCCAGAGCGATCGCGCCATTGTAACTGATTTACCTGGTACAACCCGTGATGTGGTGGAATCTCAGTTAGTTGTCGGAGGAATTCCCATACAAGTGCTAGATACAGCGGGGATTCGGGAAACAACAGACCAAGTAGAAAAAATTGGTGTCGAGCGATCGCGTCGTGCTGCCAATGCAGCTGATTTAGTCTTGCTTACCATCGATGCTTCAGATGGGTGGACAGAAGGCGATCAAGAAATTTATGAACAGGTACAACACCGTCCGTTGATTATAGTTATTAACAAAATTGACTTATTAGAAGAAAGCGAAAGAAAAATTATTCAATCCCAAATCCAAAATCCAAAATCTAAAATTGTTACAGCAGCAGCAAGAAATCAAGGAATTGATATTTTAGAAACAGCAATTTTAGAGATAGTTAAAGCCGGAAAAGTCCAAGCTGCTGATATGGATTTAGCCATTAATCAAAGACAAGCAGCAGCCTTAACTAAAGCTAAAATCTCCTTGAAACAAGTACAAGCAACAATTACCCAGCAGTTACCTCTTGATTTCTGGACAATTGACTTACGAGGTGCGATTCAAGCACTAGGAGAAATTACCGGAGAAGAAGTTACAGAATCAGTTTTAGATAGAATCTTTAGCAAGTTTTGTATTGGTAAGTAAACCATAAATACTCTAATTTGGCTAATCTGCGTAGGTTGGTTTAAGGGAAGCATAACCCAACATTGCTCATAATTTTTATTAAATTTTTCTATTGTTGAATCATAAATCAAATATGTCTTTTATCAATGAAATTAATCCGGTCAATGCATTAATTGTGGGAGCCAACCGAGGCATTGGTTTGGGTTTTGTGAAGATATTGCTAGAAAATGACAGAATAGCCAAAGTTTATGCAACTTATCGTCAACCGGAATCTGCCTCCGATTTAATAGCTCTTGCAGGCGAACATTTTCAGCGATTAATTTGTCTGGAGATGGATATTACTGACGAGTTACAGATTGTTGAAGCTATTCAAAAAATACATACTAAAGTTGACAAACTGCATTTGGTAGTCAACTGTGTAGGATTGCTGCATGAAGATAATTTACAACCTGAAAAAAGTTTAAGACAGATCAATTCAGAAAATTTGCTGCGCTACTTTCAGATAAATAGTATTGGTGCTGTCTTGCTGGCTAAACATCTATTGCCTCTGTTTCGTCATGGAGAACGCAGTGTGTTAGCTACTATATCTGCTAAATTGGGCAGTATTGGCGATAACCAACTTGGTGGATGGTATGGCTATCGCGCTTCTAAAGCAGCACTCAATATGTTGATGCGAACTGCGGCAATTGAGTATAAAAGAAGTTGTCCTAAAGCATTAATAGTAACATTGCATCCTGGTACAACTGATACGCGTCTTTCCCATCCTTTCCAGAGAAATGTACCTGCGGAACAATTATTTTCAGTAGAACGTACTGTTACCCAATTATTGGCTGTGATCGAACAGCTTCAGGAAGGCGATAGTGGACAGTTTTTCTCATGGAATGGGAGCAGATTGCCTTGGTAACTGCGTTACGCTGGTGCTAGTAAAACTCACGTTACTTGTAATCAAAGCCTATGAAGTTTTTTGTGCCAGCAGCTAAGGATAATATTAAAGCAGAGCAGGTATATAATGCGTAGGCGTAGCCCGTCGTAGACATCGCTCAGTCTGTCAAAGCACCAATAACCGAAAAACGTATTTGGAAGTTACAGTGGCGTGACAACGAAATTGATATGGAATGCGAGGTAGGGAAACCTTTACCATCCTCTTACCAAACTGGGAAAGAGCTAGTTTTGGTAATCTTTGAGTGTGAAAACTTTTATAAGATTTGTACTCTTACCCGTAAAGGAGTAAAGGGAGAGCCTATTTTGGTTGAAAATAATTCTCAATCCTCAGCAATATATTTTTCAGATAACAATACCTTCGTCAATTTACAAGGACTGACATAGGGCAAACCTGGATGATGCTTTTTTTTGGCTGATCGCAAAAATTGCTCCTATTTCCAAAAATCTTTGCAACAAATGAATCGATTGTAGGGGCACACCGCTGTCACTAGTGTAAACTTCAACTTTATATTTTGTATCTTCCAAGTCTTGCAAAAAATCGTGAGTTTAAGAAAAAAGTCGTAATTTTAAGATAAAAATCGTGAGTTATTGTAGCGGTTGATCCAATAACACTGTAATTGTTATTTTTCAATGTGCAACGTCGAGTTAAGTTTCTGGGAGAAAGCGCCCAAGGAAAGAGATTATTAATATCTGCTTATTTCCTCAGCCATAGCTGCCGTAACGACTCAAAAATATTTACAAATCTTTCTTCTAGCCATAGCATAACATAATCAACCCATTCTAGAAGTTGTTCTAAGGGGTGCTTCTCATAGCCTGTTGAAGTTGCTTTGGTTTCTATCCAATCTGGCTGTGCCTCAACTTGACTACTTTGGTGAAATTGCTGTTGCAAAATTTCCCCTTTACGATCGCTTTTAGTTTGGGAAATGTGGGTTTCAGTTTGTGTTGCAGAGGCGACTTTTCCAGATGTTTTTCGACTTGCAGCAAGAATACTAATTGGTTGTTTCCTTCGCACCAAGCCAGATCCGACTTTAGGTTGTTTTACACTCAAATTATTTTGTGGAAAATGCCCTACTGATAAATTTGGAGCTAAAGCAGGATTTGTCTTTTGAGAAAGTGTAACTGGCTTGTCAGCAACTGTTTCGCTATCACCAAATAAATCATTCCAGGTTAGCCAAGGATCATCTGTTAAATCCTGTTTTTCCAACTGACGGCTTTTAGACAAGGCCTTTTTAAAGCGTGATGGTAATATTTTACCTGGCAATCTATCATCATTAGTTGTTGACTCAAGTGTTTTTCTAGTACCAACACCAAAAAAGTAATTAAGTGCTCCCTCAATCAAAGCATGAATATTCAGTGTATGAGTCTCCAAAGCATCAGTATTAGGTGCAACTTCTCCCTTACCAGCTAATTGCTCTTTGCCATAAAGAAATATGTTTAACTGAGTTTGGGCAACTTGGACAATTTCCTGGCTACGTTCTTGCACAGGTACTAAAGCATTTGACTCCAATTTAGCAACGGCTATATCTAGAAACGCTAATAATCTATTTGTATTAACTTCTTTTGGCATCTCCTCAGTTAAAACTGGAATAGTGGCTGTATTTCCGTCAGTGAGTTTTGCTAATAACCGGTCAATTTGTGGTAGTAACTCCGTTTCTTTTTTAGCTTCGAGCAACCGCCTTTCCTCCTCTACAAGAGGCTGCGCCAACGGAACGCTACGCGTAGCTTGCTTCCCCGTAGGAGTACGCACAGCGTCTCGTAGAAAAGACTGCCAGTAATTAGCAACTTCGTTAATAATTCTGTCTTCTAATTTTGCCTGCTGTTGAGGTGTTAAAATATCTAGAATTTCATTACCGACAGTAACAAGTACTAAATTCCGGTTCATCAAATCTGTGGCAATTCCCTGCACTACTGGAAGATGCTGTTTGAGAGCATTCTCTCGCTGTGAAGGGTTGAGAACTCCGGTGTTATTCTCTGTAATATTTAATGATTGAGTGAGACTAACGTTATTTGTCAAGTTATTATCACCGAATTTCAGCCGAAAAACTCCCAATAAAGCTAAGGGATTGAAAGGTTCAAATATTTTTGCAGCAGTAGAGACAGGTTGATCATCTGATAGATAATGGAGAGTTTCTAATGCATGTTGAATAGGGGTATCAACATTTGGCATTTCGGGCTGGAAATCAGTATCATTTGGTTGTAACTTTAGTCTAGTTTGGGGTTCTTTGGTATGTAGTGTTTTCCCAGATGATTCAGATGAATGAAACAGTAGATACACTGGGTAAAGTAGTAGTTCCACACCCCACTTAGTGGCAACTTGCAAATGCCGGAAGGTGTGTTCCCACTGTTCTGTCACCCGCCGAGATTGCTGGTGGACAAAGTTAAATAGTTTGCTTTGATAACGCCCAGAGGAACCAGAAGACATAGTAGTAATTTTTTAGTTCAAGTCTTGTTAAGTTGTGAGACTCGCGCCAAACAATAAAAACGACCAACACCTCATCTTAGCGAAAATATGACCTCGAATGTCTCTCAATCTGATACCAAATTAATCTCACAAGTAATTGAGCAACTACGCTCTTTTTGTCAAGTTAATCTTCAGTCTACTTGGCTATATCAGGAATCTAACCTGATTATTACTAATGTTGTAGCTGCTGATTTGTCTCATTGGCAACCTGTTCAATTGAATGCTCAAGAACATATCACTTGGACAGGCGGGAAAAAAGTACTATGGCTAGTGCAAAGATTGGTAGTGCCTCAAGATTTACAGGGCTATCCCTTAGCTGGCTTATCTTTGCGGCTGGCGCTGGTTTGGTGGGCAGATTCTGCTGAGATTTATGTGAATGGGGAGTTAGTGCTGGAGGGTGATTTATTTGATTGTTCGCCTAGAGTGCTTATCAGTCAAGGGGTGACGCCAGGGGAAGAGTTTATTGTCGCTTTGCGGTTAGTGAGTCCGGGACATAGTGATGGTGCTTTAGTGCGATCGCTCCTAGTTTATGAGTCTATTGATGATAATAATCCCGATCCGGGTTTTGTGGCTGATGAGTTAGCTGTGGTGCAACTTTATTTGGAAAGGTTTGCGCCACAGAAGTTGGATGTTTTGGCGGCGATGGTGGGGGAGATTACGAACCGCAGAGGCGCAGAGGACACCGAGGAAGAGAAGGGATTAGTAAAATCGTTTTTATCTCTACGTCAAAATTTAATTCAATCCAAAATCGTTCGACTGAGCGATCGCGTAGCGTCTGGTAGAGTTGCCGAAAGGAGCGGAAGTCCAAAATCTAAAATTTTATTGTTGGGTCATGCTCATTTAGATTTAGCATGGTTATGGACTGTGAGTGAAACTTGGAATGTGGCGCAAAACACCTTTGAGTCGGTTCTGAAGTTGCAAGAAGATTTTCCTGAGTTAATTTTCTGTCATTCGACTCCTGCACTTTATGCTTGGATTGAGGAACATCGCCCGGATTTATTTGAGGCAATTCAAGCACAGGTAGCCGCTGGACGTTGGGAAGTTGTTGGCGGAATGTGGGTGGAACCGGAACTCAACCTGATTGCTGGTGAATCAATAGTCCGTCAGCTATTGTATGGTCAGCGTTACATCCAAGAAAAATTCGGTAAGCTTTCAACTATAGTTTGGGTTCCAGATAGTTTTGGTTTCTGTGCAACTTTACCGCAGTTTTTCGCTAATGCCGGAATTGAGTATTTTGTCACGCAGAAGTTGCGGTGGAATGATACTACTAAGTTTGATTATGGGGCTTTTTGGTGGCGATCGCCTGACGGGAGCGAAGTTTTTAGTTTGATGTCTGCACTTATCGGTGAAAGCATTAACCCAGTTAAAATGGCATCTTATGCTCTTGAATGGCAAGCCCAAACTGGTTTACCAGAATCCCTCTGGCTTGCCGGTGTCGGCGACCACGGCGGCGGTCCCACCCGTGATATGTTAGAAACTGCCCAACGCTGGCAAAAGTCACCTTTGTTCCCAGACTTAGAATTTACGACGGCTGAAAAGTATTTACAGGAGATTAGTAGTCAGTTAACTTCACAATCCAAAATCCAAGTTGCGCTATCAGCGCACCAAAGGTGCGACCCAAAATCCAAAATCAAAAGCCCCACTTGGAATGACGAACTATACCTCGAATTCCATCGCGGTTGCTACACTACCCACGCAGATCAAAAACGTTGGAATCGTCGTTGTGAAAATTTATTGTATCAAGCTGAACTATTTGCTACCTTGGCAACTGTAAGCTGTGGTGTGACATATCCCAAAGCAGAAATCGAAGCAGCTTGGAAACTAATGTTATTTCAGCAGTTTCACGATATTTTACCTGGTTCTTCAATTACCCAAGTTTATCTGGATGCGTTGCCCCAGTGGCAACAAGTGGAACAAGTGGGAACGAAGATATTGGATAAATCACTCTTAGCGATCGCATCTCACATTACCCGACCAGAACCACCAAAATCTGATAGTTTGCCTGTTTTCGTTTTCAATTCTCTCAATTGGCAGCGTTCTGAAGTAGTCTTTGTAGCCTTACCTACGCCAGCAACATTTACCCAAGAATGGCAAATTTACGATGCTTTTGGAAAGCAACTTGTCTCACAATTATCTGAACCATCAACCTTACTATTTCTCGCCACCGAAATTCCACCCGTTGGCTACCGCATATTTTGGCTTTCCCCCTCATCCCCCTCATCTCCCCCATCCCCCCTACTCCTCCCAGACTGGATTTTAGAAAATGAATTCCTGCGAGTTGTCATTGATCCTGACACCGGAGATTTATCAAGTGTTTTTGACAAAACTTATCAACGAGAAGTTTTGAGTGGGGCGGGGAATCAACTACAAGCTTTTAAAGACAGTGGTCAATATTGGGATGCTTGGAATATAGACCCCAATTATGCCCAGCATCCCTTACCTTCAACAAATCTTCAATCTATTCAGTGGCTAGAACAAGGGCCAGTGCAAAGTCGTGTGCGCGTGGTGCGTCAGTTGGGTGAATCAGAATTTTGCCAAGACTATATTTTACAAGCTGGTTCACCTCTGCTGAACATAGCTACTACCGTCAATTGGCAAGAAAATCATGTATTGGTGAAAGCTGCTTTTCCTCTGAATGTTGAAGCAGACTTTGCTACCTATGAAATTCCCTGTGGCGCGATTCGCCGCCCAACTAAACCAAAAACCCCCGCAGAACAAGCAAAATGGGAAGTTCCCGCTTTGCGTTGGGCTGATTTAACAGGAGAAACACAGGAGGGTATTCACGGAGTTAGTTTGCTAAATGATTGTAAATACGGTTATGACAGCAAACCAAATCAACTCCGCTTGACACTTCTACGCAGTCCGAATTGGCCGGACTCAGAGGCTGATAGAGGTTGGCATGAATTTACCTATGTCTTGTATCCTCATGTTGATAGCTGGGAATCAGCCCATACGGTACGGCGCGGCTATGAATTGAACATCCCGTTGCAAGTGCTATTGAATCCCGTTAATCAAAACCTACATAAAAATTCTCCCCTGTTTGCTAGCAAACAGGGGTTAGAGGTAAAATTTCTAGATTTATCAGCTGAAAATCTAATCTTAATGGCCTTGAAACCATCTGAGGATGACCCACAGCAGCTAATTTTGCGGTGTTATGAATGTCACGGAGAAACAGCGGAGTTATCTTTGCAAAGTGATTTAGGTTTGAATTTAGGAGATACAGTAGATTTGTTAGAGCGTCCCTCTACTACTGAATTCTCATCTCAGCAACAAATCTTGACAATACAGCCTTGGAAAATCGCCAGTTTCAAGGTGGTACCAGCGATTAATCCCAGGCTTGAATGAGTCATTACTAACACTGGGGCGGAAGTTTGCCTACCTTTAATAAGGGGATTTTGCCCCAAGTCTTGTTAAGCTGGATTTTTGCCAAACTCTACTAGCATTGATTCCTAGCTTCTAACTCCTAACTCTTTTAATCTTCGTGATCATCAAACGGATCGTTCAATTGCTTGCTAGGAGGGCCAAAGGAGGTATAAATCGACAGTCCGGTGATGACAATCACCACGGCAGCCACAGAAATACTAAGAACTATTGCGGGTTCCATAATTGAGGGATAGATTATGAGTGCTATTCTTATAGAATATTACAGAAGATTAAAAAAAGCTTTGGCAAGTAATCTTAGGTGAACTATGGCACAAAGGACTAGGTTGGGAGATATCCTGAAACCACTGAACTCTGAGTATGGGAAAGTGGCTCCAGGTTGGGGTACTACCCCTGTGATGGCTGTTTTTATGGCGCTATTTTTAGTGTTTCTGCTAATTATTCTGCAACTTTACAATAAATCACTGTTGGTTCAGGATGTACTTGTCGATTGGCGGACTTTAGGACGCTAACGAATACATAGCTATCAAGTTTGGATAACAAGTTAAGTTACACCCGGTTCCGCCGGGTTTTTTTGTTAACGCTCAGTTCACACTAACTATTGAGTAGACTACATAATATGTGAGTTTCTATAGTGATTCTATAGTTTACAGGAGACAAAAATGAATATATTTGGTATCGGTCTGCCGGAAATGGCTGTAATTATGGTAGTGGCATTGTTAATCTTTGGCCCAAAGAAGCTGCCAGAAATTGGTCGGAGTGTGGGCAAAACAATTCGTAGTTTCCAAGAAGCTTCCAAGGAGTTTCAAAACGAGTTTCAAAAAGAAGCAGAACAGTTAGAAGAAACTGTAAAGACTACTGCTGAATTGGAACCTAAACAAATCCATCCTGCTAAATCTGAGCAGGATACCACTAGTTCTTCCCAACTTAGCTAGGAGATTGCACTATACCAATTTTGGATTTCGGATTTTGGATTTTAGATTGTTTTGCGGTTTACAGCAACGTCTCTAGTGGACGGAACAAATCAAAATCGTCAATATAAAATCACAAGCCTTATACCCTTGTGGTTTCTTTCAATCCAAAAGACGCTCAGAGACTCGCTCTAAGCGAAGCCTCTCAAACGCGAGTGCATTTCCCCTTCTCCCAAAGGGAGAGGCTAGCGCCTGCCGTAGGATGCCCATACCACTTCCCTACGGGACGCTCCGCGAACGTGGAAGTAAGCTACGCGTAGCGTCTCCTGTCTTGAGAAGGGCTGTAGGGAGAAGAGAAGGCTTTACGCTACGCTAGCGCAAATCTAAAATCTAAAATTGATCGACTGTAGCCAAAATGACAGAAGCTGTTACACAACCAGCTTTGGTGATTCCCCAGCTAATTGTCGGGTTGGGGAATCCAGAAGCTAAATACGACCAAACACGACATAATATCGGCTTTGCTGCTCTAGAAACTCTCTCCCGTTCTTGGTGCATTCCCTTAGCAGAAAATCGTAAATTTCAGGGTGAATATGGCGAAGGTATGGCCCCAAATGGAGGTAAGATTCGCTTGCTAAAGCCGTTAACTTATATGAATCGCTCAGGACAAGCAATACAAGCGGTAACAAGTTGGTATAAATTAGCTCCTGAGTTAGTGCTAGTGATTTATGACGATATGGATTTACCTTTGGGGAAAACTCGCCTGCGGTTGTCTGGTTCAGCTGGGGGACATAACGGCATGAAAAGTGCGATCGCACATCTTAGTACCCAAAACTTTCCCCGTTTGCGAATCGGTATTGGTAAACCGAAAGGTGCAGCTAATAACGATGATTCTGATGCTATCTCCCATGTGTTGGGGCGATTTTCCGCAGCCGAAAATCAGCAAATGTCTCTTGTACTTCAGTTCGTGGTTGAGTGTATTGAACTAAGCCTCAAGCAGGGAGTAGAAAAGGCGATGAATCTTTGTAATAGCCGCACCATTAATAATTCTGAGTCTTAAGGGTGAATGAATACTGTCTTTGGTAGGGGCACAGAAAAAGCTCATTGGTGTCAACTTAAGCTAAAACTCCTTTAAAACCTCATTAAGAGCCTCTGACTGAAAATATACCTTATAGCGGCTCTGGAGCTAGTCTTGAGGCGGTAGCCCCCCATTACTCATTCCCAGTTAGAGACTTTTAAGGAGACAATCTCTAAAAGCTGGTTATATAGCGATTCTCATTAGAATAAGGTACACGGGTAGAGACACGCCATTGCTATGTTCTACCTTGTATCTGTCTTTATCAGGACTTACGCAAAATCATGAAAAAACGAACTGCAAAGGACGCATAGACATGAAGTGGCTTCCCGCAGGGTAGGACATAAAGGAATAAGGTTTCAGAGAGTTATTGCGTAAGTCCTATTTATATGTGGTTAATCATTTTTTCTCTACCTTACCCATGCAGGAACCGCTATATACCATTTCTTTGTGAGCCAGCACCAAATTTTATTGACTTCTTATTTCTTTATTTGTGTTCTTTGCGACTACCGTCGCTCCAACTTTGGGAAAGTTCGCAACGCGCTGCCTCTCCTTTGCGGTTCGTTCCTCATATATGGCGCATATTTCAGAATTGGTATTAACTACTAATAAACATGAGAAGATAGATTATATTTACAGATTTTAAAAGTTGATTCTACCCTCATTCAATAATTTATATCCAGATGCTAATGCGGTGAAAGCAATTATGAAATTCCATAAGCTAGTTGGCTTTAAAATAACTCCACCACTTAAGAAAACTAGTACTATACCAATGCCTAGAAAAATCCATCCCAAGTTACCAGTTTCTCTACGAAAAAAAACTAATGCAAATACACCTGTCATAGTTGCTAAAACTGAAGCAGTAGCAGGTAAACTACCGAAAAAATATGAATAATAACTGCTAACAAATATGATATTTTGACCAAAAAAGTATAAGCCGATGAAAAGTAGGATTAAACCTATAAGTTTGATTAACAACCTGCCCATAATATTTTTAGATTTTTAATGGCTGAAGCCAATTTAAATCCAATTATAGTGGAGTTTTTTAAGTTGTTATAAATTTTACACATGCTATATGTTATTAAGTGAATATACTGAATAAAATTCCCAACTGTCTGAAGATATCAGTACAAATAATGTTGATTAGATAAAGTAATCCTTGCCAGCGTGTGATCAAGGTGCTTTAATAGCGATCGCATTCTGCGAAACTATCGTACTTACAGAATATGTATAAGCCGTGCAGCGACTCGACATCAAACATCGCTGCTAGTATTGATAAAATTACAGACTCAAAACATTAAACTCAAAGATATGACAAGCTAGTAGCATATCCTTGACACTAAATTCTCCCAAAAGCTGAATAGGAGTATATATGGAGCCAATCATTTTTATAGTTTTAGTGCTTATAGGTTATGCCTTAGGTTCTGCAAAACTGATTAATCAAGGTAATGAAGCCCTAGTCGAACGCCTGGGGCGGTATCATCGGAAACTTAAACCTGGGCTAAACTTTATTGTTCCCTTGGTCGATCAGGTTGTGATGGAAGATACTACACGAGAGCAGTTTTTAGACATCAAACCTCAGAATGTGATCACCCAAGATAATATTTACGTGGAAGTGGATGCTATTGTCTACTGGCGCATTAGAGATATTGAGAAAAGCTTTTATGCTATTGAGGATCTGCAAGGGGCATTGACACAGGTAACTACAACCACGCTCAGGGAAATTATTGCCCAAAACACCCTAGAGCAGACCAATGTCTCCAGGGCAGAGATGGACTCAGCCCTCTTAGACCAGTTGAATAATATAACGGTAGATTGGGGAATTGATATTCTCCGGTTAGACCTTCAGAGTATTACACTACCTGAAAGTGTACGAAAGTCGAGGGAAGAGGAGCAAGCCGCTGTAATCAAAAAACGGGCGCTGATTACCGAAGCAGAAGGGGAAAAGGAAGCTGCCATTAAAAAAGCAGAAGGAACTATGGCTTCAGTGCAAATCATTTCTCAAGCTCTACGTTCCAATCCAGATACTAGGGACATTTTGCGGTATCTTGTGGCTCAAGATTACGTAGATGCTAGCCAAAAACTTGGTGAGAGTAATAATGCCAAAATTGTCTTTGTAGACCCAGCCAACTCAACTGAAATGTTTCATGAGTTGATCAATGAGTCGATAATGACAGAAGGTCACGGCAAAAAATCCGAAAATGGTAATACCTAACACTCAGGCTGTGCGAATTTTCTCAGTAGTGCATCAGCTACCAATGACACATCGCGCATTTCTTGAACATCGTGAACTCGCAGAATATCAGCGCCATTAAAAATAGCAGCACAACAAGCTGCTGCCGTTCCCCAAACTCGGCCTTTTGGATCTGGTTGATTTAAAATGCGACCAATGAAACTTTTGCGAGATGCTCCTACCAAGATAGGACAGTTGAGTGGTGCGAGCGATCGCAAGCCGCGAAAAATTTCTAAATTTTGCTCATAGTTCTTAGCAAAGCCAATACCAGGATCAATAATAATTTTATCCTGCTCAATGCCCGCAGCAGTTGCTATCCCAATTTGCCTTGCCAAAAAACTATAAATCTCTTTGAGCAAATCTTGATAATCAGTATGTTGTTGCATTGTCTGTGGTGTTCCCCGGATGTGCATTAAAATAATCGGCACATTTAATTCTGCCACTGTTGGCAACATTTCTGAGTCAAAAGTGCCGCCAGAAATATCATTAATAATATCCGCTCCAGCTTGTACAGATGACCTGGCTACAGCAGCACGAGTTGTATCTACAGAAATCGGGACTGAAATTTCTGGTCTCAGCACCTGTAACACTGATAGTACTCGGTCAAGTTCCTCCGCTAGAGTTATTTGCTTTGCCCCTGGTCGAGTTGATTGACCGCCCACATCGATAATGTCAACACCAGCAGCTACCAGTGCTTGCGCCTGTACTAAAGCAGCAGAGGTAGTGTTAAACTCACCCCCATCACTAAAGCTATCAGGCGTCACATTCAAAATGCCCATCAAATAAGTCCGCTGTCCCCACTCAAAACAGCGTTCTCGAATTATCAAGTTGCTTGGCATAAATCTACATTAGGCATTCCCATGCTCTGCATGGGAACGAGAAAAAGGCACATTACACTGACTGAAAATTCACAATTCGAGCGAAACTCTCAGGTTCTAGACTTGCTCCTCCTACTAAAACACCATCAATTTCTGGTTGAGCCATGATTTCATCAATATTATTTGGCTTGACTGAGCCGCCATATTGAATTGATACATTCTGATTACTCAACTTGCTCCGAATTAAGCCAATTATCCGATTCGCCTCCGTTACTTCACAGGTATCACCAGTACCGATCGCCCAAATAGGTTCGTAGGCAATCACCAAATTTTCCTGATCAATATCTAGCAAGCCTTTGTCGAGTTGGAGAGTAATCACTGATTCCGCTTCTCCCGCATCTCGTTGTTGTTTAGTTTCGCCAACACATAAAATTGGGGTCAAACCAAACCTTTGAGCAGCTCGGACGCGCAGATTAACGGTTGCATCCGTTTCACCAAAGTATTGCCTTCGTTCACTATGACCGACAATCACAAAGCGCACACCAATTTCTGTGAGCATTGGGCCAGAAATCTCGCCTGTATAGGCTGCATATTCTTCCCAATGGACATTTTGTGCCCCCAGGTGGATAAGGCTACCGTGCAAACTCTGGGACAAAAGGCTTAAATCAGTGAACGGAGGGCACAATATCACTTCTCGTCCTTCGGGGCTTTCGTCTAAGTGGGGCAGAAATCCTTGTAAAAACTCCTGGGTCTCTGCCTGGGTTTTGAACATTTTCCAGTTGCCGGCAATAACGATTTTCCGCACAGGTAATTTAGTCAAGATCCTAACGAGTTATTTAGATGCATTTTTCAGTTTATGACTTTTTGTTAGCCATTAGTTCACTAGTTGGGCATCGGGAATAGGGGATGAGTCTTTAATGCTCGCCAACGAGTCTTTAATACTTGTGAATGAGTCTTTAATACTCGCCAACGAGTCTTTGATACTCGCCAACGAGTCTTTGATACTCGTGAATGAGTCTTTAAACTCCGTTAATGAGTCTTTGATACTCGTGAATGAGTCTTTAATACTCGCCGATGAGTCTTTGAACTCCGTTAATGAGTCTTTAATACTCGCCGATGAGTCTTTGACCGAGACAATTTTAGATTTTAGATAATAGAATTTGGATTAAATTAAAATCTAGCTTCTATTAAAAGGTTCCAGAGCAAGCGACAAGAGTCGTGGAGAAATCAAAAAATTTCATCATCCAGAGCAAGTGCATTAATGCATGGGGTCAATTCCATTATCCAAAATCCAAAATCGAATGACTTCCACTCTTGTGTCTTACTGCTCTCCCTGCTCTTTTATCTCCACAAACCCCTGTTAAAAATAATTAGGATAAGAGACAGGGCTAATTTAAAAATCCCAAAATTCAAATCTCAAATTGATATGACTTCGACATTGCCCTTGCCAGAACCTGATCAAGGCGATTCTGCCAACACTGACGCAAATTCTCCCAGCTGGGAGGAAGAACTGAATAGTGCCATTTTCAGTTTTGAAGATATTCAGACGGAACTGAATTATAAACAAGCACAAACGGCGCTGCGAAACTTGGTAGCCAATCTCGACCTCACCCCCCAAGAGAAAACCGGATTAGAGACGGAAATTGCTGATTTGGAAACCATGCTGGGGAAGTTAGACCGCATGGTTGTACAGATTGCGGCTTTCGGTATGGTGGGACGTGGTAAGTCTTCGCTACTCAATGCTTTAGTTGGGCAAACAGTATTTGAAACTGGACCGCTGCACGGTGTCACACGTGCTGCACAAACAGTTCATTGGAGTATTAGTGAGGAAGCGATTGGGGAAACTGAACGGGCTTTGCGAGTCACTCTCCCTGGTGTAGGTCAATCCCAGGTGGAATTAATTGACACTCCTGGGTTAGACGAAGTAGATGGTGCAACCCGGGCCGCATTAGCTGAACAGATTGCCAAACAGGCGGATCTGATTCTGTTTGTGATATCTGGCGACATGACAAAGCTAGAATACATGGCCCTTTCTCAGTTGCGGGAAGCAGGCAAACCGATCATTCTGGTGTTCAACAAAGTAGACCAGTATCCAGAAGCAGACCGGATGGCAATTTATCACAAAATTCGGGATGAAAGGGTGCGGGAATTACTCACACCTCTAGAAATTGTCATGGCTGCGGCATCACCATTGGTGAAGACGGCGATTCGTCGCACTGATGGTACCAGGGGCATACAGTTGCGTACAGGTAGTGCGAAAGTTGAGGAACTCAAGCTGAAAATTTTGGAGATTTTGCACCGTGAGGGTAAAGCTTTGGTTGCCCTCAATACTATGCTTTATGCTGACATTGTAAACGAGCAATTGGTAGAGCGAAAACTGATGATTCGGGAACAGAATGCCAATCAGTTGATTTGGAAGGCTGTAATGACTAAGGCATTAGCGATCGCACTCAATCCTGTAACTGTGGTAGATATTCTCAGTAGTGTGGTCATTGATATTGCTCTGATTTTGGGTTTATCTAAACTCTATGGCTTCTCGATGACCGAAGCTGGGGCTGTACAATTGCTACAAAAAATCGCCCTGAGTATGGGCGGAATTGGTGCGAGTGAGTTGTTAGCAAATTTGGGCTTGAGTGGATTAAAAACTTTACTTGGTATCTCTGCAACAGCTACCGCAGGTGCGGCGCTGGGCCCTTATATATCGGTGGCAATCACCCAAGCGGGAGTAGCTGGTGTTTCTTCTTACGGTATTGGACAAGTTACCAAAGTTTATTTAGCCAATGGCGCGACTTGGGGGCCTGATGGGCCGAAAGCAGTGATTAATCGGATTTTGGCAAACCTGGATGAGACTTCAATTCTCAACCGCATTAAAGATGAATTACTCCACAAGGTAAAACTCAAAAAGTGATGCATAGACGTGAAGTTAATAAAGGTTTGGTTAGCCATGTTCATCCTTACAAGACTCCCAATCCACCCACTTACTTCTCAGGTTGAGACTAGGCTGCGTGTAAGCTGGCTTTAACTAATTCGTAATTACAAATTATAAATTATTTTAGCTACTTGTATTCTGCTCAAGCCAAGTAACTAAATCAGATATATTTGAAAAGTCTAAAAATTCTTCTCCTAATTGTTCCAATTGTTCAGTAGATAAGACTCGAATTATCTCGAATATTGAAGAATCGATTTCTCCAAATCGCCGATTTAACTGACGATTTAAGAAGCGAAAAGCTTCTTTTTGTTCTCCCTTCTGCAAAATATCCTGATAAATCACTGATTCTTGCATAATATCTTCCCGCAATAATTGACGAATAAAATCTTTCTCAAACTTCAACCCTGCTAAAATCTCCGTGTAAGCAGCAGTATTTTGTCTTGTCTCGATATCTGGAATTTTAGCAATTTCTTCGGCAACCTGCGATAATAACACTTGGGCTGAATCTGTTCGCGTTAACGGTGCTAAAGGTAATAACGCCAGATTGCTAAGAAGTAGTGCTGAATCTTGTTCACACATTCGGATAACTCGATAACGGTGGGTTGTAACTTCGCTGACATATTCTTCAGTAAAAGCGATTTCGTTACTTGTCTCTTGCAAGAAAATCACTATCTGTGTAACAGGAACTTGATATGTCCGTGTCAATCGGACGTAATAATCTAGTATCCGCAGAGCAATTGATTTTTGGGATTTGATTGTAGTTTGAAATTCCAGGTGTAAAATCAGATTTTCTGTTTGCAGAAATGTCACAGAATCAGCACGTATCGGTTCGATGCTCAATTCTGTTTTTAAGATTTCAATTGTTCGCGGTTCTTGATTTAATAACCAACGGGTAAAATCACGGGGATATTTTTCTGCGAGTATTTTACAAAGGTTGTCATATTCTGCCATCTATAAAGGTTGCACCTGATTTTATGGATTATTTAGGAATTACAACAAATAAATTATCCAATCTTGTCAGATGGATTGAAAAGCCCGCTTTTGGCTACGGGTGGGCGAGACACCCACCCTAATTATGCAATTTATAATGTGGAAGAGCTTATTTTAGAGCGCAGAACTATCAAACGCACTCTTGTAAGCATCAGCAGTTTCTATCCCAAAACCTCCAGCTTCGACATGACGAACTAGCGATTGAATGATAGGTGTAGCAATACTAATACTAAATAAAGCATTGAAGCCTGCAACAACCACTGGTGCGGACAAAATGACTGTAAATTCTGGAAATAAAGCTAACACAGCCACTAATATTAAAAAAACAATTGGTGTAGCAATACCTGCTGCCTTTGCTGCTTCAAAAATTAGATTTTTATACTCTTCAACAGTAATGTCGCCCCGATAAAGATCCAAAGAGTAGGAAATCGCCGTTACTACAACTTGGGTGAGAATAGCTGTTCCCGTTGCAGTAATGCCAAGTCTAGCGATTGTTCCAGAATTGCTGACGATAGAATCGACCGCATTATAAACCTTGTTTAGATTTAGGAACAAAACCCAACATTAATAACCAATATGCAATCAAAAAGTTATACCAATAATTAAAGTCTTTGATGCTAAACAAATTGAGTTGATATGTAAGTTAAAAGAAAGCTATTTAAGTGATATTTATTGTTCTTTAAAGCGATTACTGCTTCTTAGCATTAAAAATTTGTGCAGGTTGCTCCCTTGTATGAGCTTACTTTGCTGCGAGATAGAACTTTCCTCGATGCGATGTCTACGACGGGCTACGCCTACGCAGTTAACGCCACTAAAAATACCCTTTGAAAATTTGATTTTTTCAAGTTATAAAAATATTGTAGTTACTCGATTGCGCGAGTCTGAACTCGGAACTTCGACCTCTGAACTCGGAACTTCGACCTCTGAACTTGGAACTTCGACCTTGGAACTCGGAACTTGAGCTTTAGAACTCGGAACTTCAACCTCTGAACTCGGAACTTTGACCTCTGAACTTGGAACTTTGACCTCTGAACTCGGAACTTGAGCTTTAGAACTCGAAACGTCAAGTTTTACACTCAAACTCCGAGCTTCTAAACTCTAACTTTCAACATTTTAAGCACAATTGCCGATAGATTTTCTCCACTATTGATGCTTATGACCGCACTTTCCGAGATTTACAGATGAAATTGCGCCTTCATCAACTTTTAGTTTCTACCTTTGAAAGAGTTTAGCCATTCTTGAACTTGTTCGCGGGCAATATCGCGCCCTCCAAGACCAAAAGCTAGGGCAATAGCAACAGCGATCGCACCTAGTAAAAGTCCAAAGGCTAAATTCACAATATCACTGGCAACTCCAATCTGTTGCAGTGCCATTGCAGAAACTAAGCCAATGATGGCAATCCGCGCCACTTGTCCCAAAATCTGGGCTTGGCGTTCGCCGGAACTGGTAATGATGTTAAAAGCCAGATTTGCCAGGAATAAGCCAATAGCAAATATTATCAATCCCGCCAAAATCCGCCCGAATACGATCACAATCCCAGACACTAATGCTGTCAGGGCTGGAATATTCAGGATATTCACCGCTGCCACCGTGGCAAACAGCATGATTCCCACTAAGGCAACAATGCCTGCAATTTCCGATGGCGTGCGGCTTGGAATCGGGGGAGTTGTTAATTCTGTTGAAATTACGATTCGTCTGCTGGGTGTTGTCAAACCCAAAATGGTGAAAATGTTATTAAAGCCGAAATTGGTGAGGATACTTGTAACCAGATCCGCTACAAACCGCCCCACGAAATAGGCAACAATCAAAATTGCTACGGCTGTAAAGATGGCAGGTAGAGCGTTGAGAACCTGTTGCAGCATTGCGATCGCAGGCACAGATATCGCATCAATTCGCAAGGCATTCAACGCTGCGATCGCTACAGGAATCAAAATTAGAACATAGACAATTGTGCCGATAATACTCGATAGAGGTTGCACTCCGGCAGTGGAAGATAATCCCAACCGACTACCTAAATAGTCAATGCCAGTTGTCGCCAGCAAGTTCGTCACAATCCGGCGTACCACATTAGCGATGAACCAGCCAACTACAGCAATTAATATTGCCGCTAAAATGTTTGGCAGAATTAGCAGAATTTCTGTAATTAGAGCTTGTACTGGTTGTAGAGCCTGCTGTAGTCCGAGAGTATCCAAAACTGGGGCAAGAAACAGTAAAAATATAAACCAATACAGAGCATTGCCAATCGTCTGACTCAGAGACACCTGATTCAGGCTGGGTGCCCTGTCTGCTGGTTCTGGATTCAAACGCTCATCCAGGTTAAATGCCTGTAATGAGCGCACAGTGATAATCTTCACAATGGTCGCCAAAAACCAGGCGGTTACCAAAAGGATTCCCGCACCAACCAACTTTGGCAAAAAGCCAATAAGTTGATTGAGAAAATTATTCAGGGGTCGAGACGCTATCTCCAGATCCAATGTCTGTAAAACAGCTACCGCCGTCAACAGGATAATGCTCCAAAAGACTAAGCTGGAGATTAATTTCTCCACTTGGGGAACATCTTGACGACCCGTTATGCCTGCGGCAATGCGGTTATCTATGTTTGTGCGATTGAGGATTCCTCGCGTCACTGCTGCTGCGATCGCTGCAATTAACCAACCTACTAACAAAATTGCCACTGCCCCCAGCAGACGGGGTATAAACAGAATCAACTGTTGAACAATACCTTGCACATCAGCGATTCCTTGATTCACTGCTGGTTGCGCCAGTTGCAGGTTGGGCGATTGTGCCAAAAATTGCTGCACCCCCGTGGACAAAGCAACTCCTATCACCTGGGTTATTCCTTGCCAAGTTGTATTCATGGTTTTCGGGAATTAAGCTTAAGTATTCGCCGCAAACACTGAGTCAGTGTTTTGCCTATCAATTTACCAGTAAAAACGTACATCTATGGCATTGATATCAAGAGTAATTTTTGACTTTGTTACCAAATATTTGATTTAATCTACTGGCAATGGCGAATTTTGCGTTACTCTAATTGCAGCAACAGCACCAAAGATGTAGAATGTCCCAAGTTTTGGAACAATCGATTCAAATTAATGCAACAGCTACGGTGGTGGAGCGCTGTATTAGTGATTTAGCTCTCATGCACCGCTGGCTTAACCCCGTTCTCCGTTGCGAACCTGTAAGCGAAGCTTGGAGTACCGATGTCGGCAGTCAAAGTCGTTTTATCATTCAAATTCCTCTACTAAAACCTACGTTGAATAGCGTAGTTGTGGAACGACAACCGGGTTTGGTAGTTTGGGAATTTAAGGGATTTTTTCACGGGCGCGATCGCTGGGAATGTCAACCCACAGAAAAAGGAACGCTTCTACTCAACCGCTTTGAGTACGATATCCCTAACCCTTTAATTAGTTGGGGTTTCAACACCTTTGCTGCGTCTTGGACAAAAGAAGATATGCAATCCCAGCTACGCCACCTCAAACGAGTCGCAGAGGAAGCGCAAATTAGTCGATAGTCTAGAGTTAGCAGTCAATCCCCACTCCCCTACCCATCCTTACCCAATTCGGTAAGTAGCCGCCGAATCATAGATGCATCCTCGGCATTAGGAACTTTTGCTAAATAATTTTGTAGGTCGTTTATGGCTTGGGGATAGTAACCTAGTTGATAATAGATCAGACCGCGATCGCGCAATTCTAAAGTTAGATTAGGAAACAGCAATAAAATTCGTTCAACTGCTGCTAGCGTTTTTTCTAATTCTTGCTGTTTCAGGTAAATAAATTTTAAATTTGTCAGCATCCGCGCCAAAAATTGCCGATGACTGACTACAGCTAAAAATTCTGGTTGTAGCGTCACGGGTTGCTGATAAAGTTGAGACAGTCGTTCTTCGCAATCTTGAGCAAATATTATTTCACCGCTACTGAAAGCATCCACAAAAATCTCTATATCTGGAACATCTGGGCGGATTAGGAAATGTCCTGGCATCCCCACACCCACCATCGGAAAATCAATCCGTCGCGCAACCTCCAAGTAAACCAATGCTAAGGTAATGGGAATCCCCAATCGTCGGTCGATTACATCATTGAAAAAGCTGTTGCGCGGGTCGTAATAGTCAATTTTATTACCAGAAAACTTTAAATCCTCGTAGAGATACTGATTAATACTTTGAACTATCCGCAAAGGATATCGTGAATCAGGCAGGCGTTCTTGAAGCTCCCATGCCATTGTATCAAGGGCGTTGAGATATTCCTCTGGGTCTAGCTTGGGATATTCTTCTTGTGCAATATACAAAGCTGCCTTTGCTAGGTCAATCTGCTCGTCAGACTGCTGAATCTCCTGATAAAAATATTGTCGTGCTGACGAGAAATTCATAAGCTGTTGCTCGGTGGAAGTGTGAGGATGAAGCCACAGCTACGCTCAACTCAGACATCGCGGCTTGGCTAAAAACAGTTTTTTAGTATCTATCTTTATATTATGGATATTCAGAAGATTTGGAAATGTAGTTTGTAGATAGCTTTCATGATATATGCATCTTCCCAACTGATTTTTAGTGAATGCTATGTTGATGATGTCTACAATGGGCTGCGCCTACATAAAACACATGATATCCGATAGATATGTATTA
Organism: Nostoc sp.; assembly: GCF_036919595.1. Classification (GTDB taxonomy): domain Bacteria; phylum Cyanobacteriota; class Cyanobacteriia; order Cyanobacteriales; family Nostocaceae; genus Nostoc. The sequence goes on from NZ_JBALCO010000103.1 coordinate 43,716, forward strand.
TCTTATACAAACTTATCCGAAAATTTGATAAATTTGTATATATTAATTTAGTAATAACTGTAAAATTGCCATAAAAGCTTTATCTATTATACTTTTAACAGGTTTTATTTTTTATAAAAATACAAGTTACATTGTAAATTTTTAGTGAATCCCAATCATAATACTTGTTTTTCCAACTTTATTTACCAATAATGCTTGTAGTTATACTAGTTTACTGAAATCAAGTTAATACAATGCCATTAGCCTAATAATTACTGCTTGTATCTGCGATCGCAGCGAAAGGCTAAATTTCATCTGCTATGAGAGATTTTTGTTTAATTTCACTGGCAAGTTTGTGTACATTTAGATCCAACAGGGTTAATTAATGAAAACTTATCACGTTTTACAGGGAACACTGACATTAGCAACTTGTACTTTGTCAGCTTTAGCCATCTCCACAAGTGCCAATGCGTCTACTGTCGTAACGTTTGACGATCTAAAAGGTGATAATCTTCTAGTACCGGATGGCTATGGTGGAATCCAATGGGATAATAATTGGACTTATTACGGTTTTGAGCAAAACCCATACACTGCTGAGTCAATTCCGAACCGAATCTATGGGAACTATATCAAGTGGGGAAGTAATGGTTTAACCAGTATTCCATTCTACTTTGCATCACCCGTAATCTTCGATGGCGGCTATTTTTCTGGAATGGATTCCTCTTACCCCGCAAGCTTTTCACTCTACAATGAAGGAACACTACAGGCAACATCTGCATCGCTTACACCTTCTTCTACACCAACTTTTCTGTCATCGGGTTATACAGGACTGGTTGATGAAGTTCGTGTAAATTGGTACAATAGCGAAACAGCCCTAGATAATGTAACATATCACACTGCTGCTGTTCCTGAACCAGCTTCTTTGATTGGCTTGCTTGGTTTGGGTAGTTTTGGTGTAATTTCTAAACTCAAGCGCAACAGAAAGCCGCAAGTTAACTGCTAATAAAACCTTTAATCTATTAAGCAAAAGTTAGGTGTCAAAATCTCGCTTTTTTGCTCTAAATGCAAATACTTCAGTAATTTTACATAGTGGTATCTTTCGTTACAAAGCCCAATAGCACAAGGGCGATCGCATCCGATAAATGAGATTAGGGATAAAGAACTGGAGTCTATTCTGTGAATCTAGTCAGGATGAGGACTACAACCTCAGCCGCCAAGCTGCTTTTTAAGGAATTACTAAGGGAGTTGTGTCCCCTTGCGGTGCTACAGTGAAAGGTGACATTGCTTAATTTTATGTCTTCTCCGACCTTATCTGAAATCTAGCTTCAATCATTAGGCGCAGCATGGTCACAACCGCAGAAAAAACAAACATTGGTTACATCACCCAAATCATTGGTCCAGTTGTAGACGTTAAATTTCCCGGTGGGAAATTGCCACAAATCTTCAACGCTTTGAAAATCGTTGGCACCAACGAAGCTGGACAGGAAATCAACATCACCGTTGAAGTACAGCAACTGTTAGGCGACAACCAGGTGCGAACTGTTGCGATGAGTTCCACCGAAGGCTTAGTGCGTGGTTTTGAAGTCACCGATACAGGCGCTCCCATCAACGTACCAGTTGGGAAAGCCACTTTGGGTCGGATTTTCAACGTCCTTGGCGAACCTGTGGACAACAGGGGCCCTGTAAATGCTGAGGCAAGTTTACCCATCCACCGCTCTGCTCCCAAATTCACTGACCTGGAAACCAAACCTTCGGTGTTCGAGACTGGGATTAAAGTTGTTGACCTTCTGACTCCCTATCGACGCGGCGGTAAGATTGGTCTATTCGGCGGTGCTGGTGTTGGTAAAACCGTGATCATGATGGAGTTGATCAACAACATTGCTACCCAGCACGGTGGAGTATCCGTATTTGCTGGTGTGGGTGAGCGCACCCGTGAAGGCAATGACCTCTACAACGAAATGATTGAGTCTGGGGTAATCAATAACGAGAACCTCAACGAATCAAAAATTGCTCTAGTGTACGGTCAAATGAACGAACCACCCGGAGCGAGAATGCGGGTTGGTCTTTCAGGATTGACAGTAGCAGAGTACTTCCGGGATGTGAACAAGCAGGATGTGCTGCTATTTATTGATAATATCTTCCGGTTTGTACAAGCAGGTTCGGAAGTGTCGGCACTACTGGGTCGGATGCCCTCAGCAGTAGGATATCAGCCCACATTGGGAACTGACGTGGGTGAACTGCAAGAGCGGATTACCTCAACTACAGAGGGTTCGATTACCTCCATTCAGGCAGTGTACGTACCAGCAGATGACCTCACTGACCCCGCACCTGCTACCACCTTCGCCCACTTGGACGGTACAACAGTGCTGTCTCGTGGTTTGGCAGCTAAAGGAATTTATCCCGCAGTTGACCCCCTTGGTTCAACTTCCACCATGCTCCAGCCCAACATTGTCGGTGAGGAACACTACAATACTGCCCGTGCGGTGCAATCAACTCTGCAACGTTATAAAGAACTCCAAGACATTATCGCCATTCTTGGTCTAGATGAATTGTCTGAAGAAGACCGTCTAATCGTGGCGCGGGCGCGGAAGGTTGAGCGCTTCTTGTCCCAGCCGTTCTTTGTGGCAGAAGTGTTCACAGGTTCTCCTGGTAAATACGTGAAGTTGGAAGATACCATCAAAGGCTTCCAGAAGATTCTGTCTGGTGAGTTGGATGCTCTGCCAGAACAGGCTTTCTACTTGGTAGGCGATATTAACGAAGCGATCGCCAAAGCTGAAAAAGTCAAAGGTTAGTCATTAGTCATTGGTCATTAGTCATTAGTGCGATCGCTAATGACTAGTGGCAAAAGACAGAGGATAGAAGACAAAGGACAAAAGACAAATGACATTAACCGTTCGTGTAATTTCCCCAGATAAAACAGTATGGGATGCCCCAGCTGAAGAAGTTGTTTTGCCTAGCACTACTGGTCAACTAGGTATCCTCACTGGACATGCACCACTTTTGACCGCCCTGGATACTGGTGTAATGCGAGTCCGTGCTGCTAAAAATGAGAATTGGCAAGCGATCGCTCTTTTGGGTGGCTTTGCCGAAGTCGAAGAAAATGAAGTGACAATTCTGGTTAACGGTGCTGAACGTGGCGACAAAATTAACCTTGAGGAAGCCCGTGCTGCTTACAACCAAGCAGAAGCGCGTCTAAGTCAAGTGTCAGCAGACGATCGCCAAGCCCAAATCCAAGCAACTCAAGGCTTCAAACGGGCCCGCGCTCGGTTTCAAGCGGCTGGCGGTTTGGTCTAATTTAAATTTCTATTTCAAGTTTGTAGGTTGGGCAATGTTCTAACCTACAAGATATTTATTAAATTTAAAAAAAATTACGCCAAGTTTAAGAAATCGAGGCAAGTCTTGGTGAAGTGTTAAATTAACTAATTAGTTGCCCAAATGGGCACAAATTATGAAAAGCTTTTCATCTTTGCTTGATACTCGTAAACAAAATAAGGTAGCTCGTTTTGCAGCATCTATCGTAGCAACATTGGCGATGGCTGCGCCAACGTCTTTGGCGATCGCTGGTAATATTCATTCTGCCAATGCTACTCCTGTAAAAATAACTACTGTAAAAGAAATCACTTCGGCGACTGTCCAGCTAAATCAGACCAAACCAAATATTGCCCAGTTACCAATTAGCAGAACTCAATATCAAGCTGCTGGAATTAATCCTGTTGTACTGGTTCCCATCCTACTTGTCGGCGGTTTAGTCATATTTGTGCCTCTGTTCTTTGGCGGATTAGTGGTTATTGGCGAACGTGAAGTCGGCATTGTGGTGAGGAAATTTACCCTTTCCGGGCGCGGACTCCCCGCCGGCAGTTTGATTGCCCTCAACGGGGAAGCTGGCTTGCAGGCAGATACTTTAGCTCCTGGTTGGCACTGGGGCTATTGGCCTTGGCAATATTCTGTAAAGAAAGAGCCGGTAGTTGTCGTTCCCCAAGGGGAGATCGCTTTGATTGTGGCGGCAGATGGCGCATCCAACCCACCAGAGCGGATTTTGGGTAAAATTGTCAGTTGTGACAACTTCCAAGATGCTCGAAAATTCCTCACTGAAGGTGGAGAAAAAGGGCGACAGATGGGTTTTCTCACCGCAGGTACCTACCGGATTAATACTGCCCTGTTTAAAGTGATTACAGCAGCAAATGCTAGCACTCATGGCATGAGTCCACAACAGTTGCAGATTTATGAAATAGCAGCAGAGAAGGTTGGTATTGTTGCTACTTTGGATGGTTCACCGATTGCAGCAGGTGAAATCGCGGGACGCATCATTACCGGGCATGATAATTTCCAGAATGGTCAAAAATTTATCGATGCTGGAGGACAACGGGGTTTACAAGAACACGTATTATTATCGGGTTCGTGGAACCTAAACCCTTGGTTTGTCCATATTGAACAAGTCCCGATGACTGAAATCCCGATCGGTTATGTGGGTGTGGTGATTTCTTTCGTAGGCAAGGAACACCAAGATGTGAGCGGAGCAGCTTTCACTCACGGAAATTTGGTAAACCAAGGACATAAGGGCGTTTGGGTTGAGCCATTGTATCCTGGGAAACACCCGCTCAACACTAAGGTGATGAAAATTGAGCTAGTACCGACAACAAATATTGTCTTAAACTTCACTGAAAGAATTACTGGAAATCACGGTTATGATACAAACTTGCAAGCACTAAAACTGCTGTCATTTGATGGTTTTAGCTTTAGTTTAGAGATATTCCAAATTATTCACATTGGTGCTTCAGATGCCCCAAAAGTGATTTCCCGCTTAGGTTCGATGCAAAACGTCATCGATCAAGTTTTGCGTCCAATTGTGGGAAATTACTTCCGCAACTCGGCTCAAGAGTATACTATCTTAGATTTCTTAATTGCGCGAAGTGAGCGCCAAGCTGAAGCCTCCGAATACGTTAAATCTGCCTTGCGTGCTTATGATGTGCAAGCGGTGGATTCGTTGATTGGTTTGATTACCCCACCAGAAGAATTAATGCAGACACTCACAGACCGGAAAATTGCTGAGGAAAACCGCAAAACTTATGAAGTTCAGCAGATGGCGCAAACCCAACGGCAACAACTTGTTCGGGAGACAGCAATGGCTGATATCCAACAAGAAATGGTGAAATCAGAGCAGAGTGTGCAGATTGCTGATTTGAAAGCCCAAGCCCAAATTAAACAGGCGAACGGTGAAGCTGAGGGGACAAAACTCCGGGCAATTGCTGAGGCTGAAGGGATTCGGGCTACGGGTAATGCCAAAGCTGAAACCTACCGCGCTGGTGTAGAAGCTTTGGGGCCACAAGGTTATACAGCAATGCAACTAATGCAGATTATAGGCGATCGCAATGTCCGCTTGATTCCAGATGTCTTAGTTGGCAGTAATGGCAGCAATAATGGTTTAGTAGATGGGCTACTATCGATGATTTTATGGAATCAAACTGGTAAGGGTGAATTAACACCAACACCTTTGCATTCCCAACCAGTAGTTACCAAAGCCCAACCAACCGCAGAAAATGGTTTTCCACCTATAATTGTGAATTTCCCGGCGGATAAGTAACATCCAATAGGACAGCACATCTGTCCATACGTGTCAACTTAGAGCCAGGGCGAATAGAATTCGCGGCTATACAAACGTTCGCCCTTGGCGTTCTTGAAGGGTAGTCCGCCTCCGCGGACTAAGGAGAAATTAAGGGTTTGAGAACCCACGGAGGTGGGTTTTGCCTGTATAGACGCGGTTTCTAACCGCCGATTTAACTGAAAGGAAAGTTTTGCTTTTACAAGAACGTTATCGTTTAATGAAGCAGATTGGTAAAGGGGGATTCTGTAAAACCTTCCTCGTTGTAGATGAGGCTCAGTTTCCTCCAGTTCCTTGCGTCGTTCAAGAATTATCACTAAAATCCGAAACATCTAAAGGTTTTCAGCAAAAGGCGCAACAGTTAGAAGAATTAGGCAAGCATCCCCAAATTCCGGCTTTACTGGCTTATTTTCCGCAGAACGGGTATTTTTATTTAGTGCAGGAGTTTATTGCAGGCATTAATTTAGCTCAGGTGGTTGAGGAGGAAGGGGCTTTTAATGAAACTCAGATTTGGGAACTTTTAGAAGATGTGTTGCCAGTTTTTCAGTTTATTAGCGATCGCAACATCATTCACCGCGATATTAAACCCCACAATATCATTCGGAGATCCCCAATTACTAAGAAAGGGGATTTAGTCATAGTCGATTTTACCACTGCGAAAATTTTCACAGAAATTGATCGGCTAATATCACAAACCAGTATCGGCAGTCCAGAATATGCTGCCCCAGAACAAGCGAGGGGAAAAGCGGTTTTTGCTAGTGATTTATATAGCTTAGGTGTAACTTGCATTTACTTACTTACCCAGATTCCTCCCTTTGATTTATTTGATATTGCTAATGATTGCTGGGTTTGGCAACAATATCTTACTACCAAGGTTAGCGATCGCCTAGCGCAAATCCTCAACAAGCTGCTGCAAAATGCTATTAATCGCCGTTTTCAATCAGCTGATGAAGTTATGCAAGCAATGGGTATGGAATGTAAAACTCAAAATTTTAAATTACCAAATCCTCCTTGGCGATGCTTGCATACCCTAATTGAGCATTCTGGGAGATTGAGTAGTGTGAATGCTCTTGCCATCAATCCTGACAGTAAAACTTTAGCCAGTGCTAGTGATCATAAAATCGTCAAATTGTGGGATTTAAATACCAAAAAAGTCCTAGCTAGCTTATCAGGACATTCTCAAGCTGTAAAATCAGTTGCCTTCAGTCCTGATGGGAAAATTTTGGCAACTGCTAGCGATGATAAAACTATTAAATTGTGGCAGATTGAGACATTAGAAGAAATCTGCACTCTCTTGGGACACTCACACGCTGTGAAATCAGTTGCTTTCAGTCCAGATGGCGAGATTCTCGCTAGTGGTAGTTGGGATAAGACAATCAAACTCTGGGATGTAAATACTGGCACTGAAATTTGCACGATAACTGGACATCAATTACAAGTAAATTCAGTGGCATTTAGTCCCCAAGGAAAGCTTTTAGCCAGCGCTAGTTATGACAGAACAATTCGCCTATGGCAGATACCTGCATTAGAAAGTTCCCACAAAGAATTTCAAAACCGCCCATGCTATAGCTTGTTAGGCACCCTTTCGGGTCATGCATGGGCGGTTTTGACAGTCGCTTTTAGTCCTGATGGGAAAATTTTGGCGACGGGTAGTGATGATAACACTATTAAATTGTGGGAGGTAAACACTGGTCAGCTAATTTGCACACTTGTAGGCCATTCTTGGTCTGTGGTGGCTGTGGCTTTTACTGCCGATGGCGGAACGCTCCTAAGTGCAAGTTGCGACAAAACAGTTAAACTTTGGAGGGTAAGCACAGCAGAAGAGGTTGTTACTCTCTCTGGTCATGTAGACTCAGTATCTGCTGTTGCTGTGAGCAAAGTTAGACAATTAATTGCAAGTGGTAGCAGGGACAAAACTATCAAACTGTGGCAGCTTGTAGAACACCACAATCGCTAATATTGTTATATCAAGCGCTACCTGTGAAGGCAACTTCTGGAAATTTCAACTGAGCTTCTGCCATTGGACGGTTTCTGCCTTCCTCTTGCCAGTAATTAATCACTTCTGTCGCTTTATTAAGCAACTCGACACGATCCAGGTCAGTAATCCAATGTTTGGCTTCTAGTTCCTTTTTTAACTCTTCCCAGGCATCATTTCTGGGCCAAAAAAAGTACTTAGTCAAAGGACTTGTGCCTTTGCCTACAATTTGATCGACTGCTAGAGCAACGTTTTCGTCTAACCACAAAATTTTCAAAATAAACTTGGTCAATCACACCTCCGGGAATTTCCAGGCATTACTTAACTAGGATAGCGATCGCTTATTTTAACTCAATACCCTATCAAATGACCAAATATTCGGGAGTGCTGGGTTACTAAGAGAGCGAAACGGGGGATTGAAGTAAGGACACAATGGAGTACTCGGTAAAAAGTATTACTTATGAATCTTCTTATTCAGCCCTCACTACTCAGAACTGATTTGATGCCTAAGCCTAATCATTTTACTTTTTATTCAGCACTGTTTCGGTAATTAGAGAATGGGCTAACATAAGGTGTAGTCGGCGCTAACTACAGATGCTTATGACTCGCCACAAGCCCTCGACCCCGATTTTTTACCTTAGGTTGAAAAATGAAACTATTGAGCATCCATAATGGGGTTAAACTTTTTTATGCTCCCCGCCCAAATTTACCCCTCCCATGACTGAAAAATCCTCAATAAAAGCGATTGTTGTTTTCGATATTGATGGCGTTGTGCGTGATGTTAGCGGTTCCTATCGTCGAGCGATCGCAGATACCGTAGAATATTTTACTACCCAAGCATATCGTCCAACACCATTAGATATTGACCAACTCAAGTCTGAAGGTGTGTGGAATAATGATTGGGAAGCATCGCAAGAATTAATTTACCGCTACTTTGAAACCCAAAAACAGACCCGCGAGCAACTGCAACTAGATTACAATGCGATCGTTGCTTTTTTTCAATCGCGTTACCGAGGCCCAGACCCAAATAATTTTACTGGGTATATTTGTAATGAACCCTTATTATTACAACCTAGCTATTTAGAGCAACTTACCCAAGCTGGGATTGCTTGGGGGTTTTTTAGCGGTGCTACTCGTGGTTCAGCTAACTACATTTTGGAAAAGCGTCTGGGTTTGAAATCTCCAGTATTGATTGCGATGGAAGATGCGCCAGGTAAACCTGACCCCACTGGACTTTTTGCTACAGTTCGTGAATTAGAAAATGGAATTGAACAAAAATTAGCTGTAGTGTATGTGGGAGATACAGTAGCAGATATGTATACCATCAACAAAGCACATGCTTTGGATTCTTCTCGCCTTTGGATTGGTGTAGGGGTTTTACCGCCCCATGTGCAGGAAACATCAGCCCGTGGTGATGCCTATGCTGAGACACTGCTAGCAGCAGGAGCAGTGGTAGTTTTAAGTAATGTGCAAGAATTGACCCCAAGGCAGATTCAGGAATTGGTAAGTTCATCTGCCTGATCTGTGTTCTAAGATCAATCAAGCTATGCGTGCATGAATCATTAGCTGAGAACAATCTTGCTTTAATCATTGGGAGATTAATAAAAATGTCTGCACTTAAACTGCCTAACGGTCCCCAAACTCACCCTTGGGTACAGACGTATCAGTGGCTTACTAATCCCTTAGAATATATGGAAGCCTGTGCTAAACGCTATGGTGATACGTTTACTCTCCGGATTGGCCCAGTTTTTACTCCTCAAGTATTCATTAGTAATCCTCAGGCGATTCAGCAGATTTTTACTACAGATCCAAAACACTTAGACTCTGGTGTAGCAGCAGGTTCAACAACGCCTTTATTGGGGCCAAATTCTCTACTATCCTTAGAAGGAAAACCTCACCAGCGCCAGCGTAAATTGCTGACACCTCCTCTACACGGGGAAAGAATGCAGGCTTATGGTGATTTAATCTGTGAGATCACCAAGCAAGTAACTAGCCAGTGGCTAGTCGGAGAAACCTTTACAGTCTTGCCATCCATGCAAGAAATCTCCTTTCAAGTGATTTTGAAGGCTGTATTTGGTCTAAAGGACGGACTTCGTTATGAAAAACTCAAAGAAATCCTGATTGCTATCCTGAATCCAAAAAGACCTATTTTCCGGGCAATACTGCTCCTGTTCCCATTATTACGACAGGATTTAGGGCCTCGCAGTCCTTGGGGAAGTTTTCTACGTTTGCGGCAAGAAATGGATGATCTCATCTATGCTGAAATTCAAGAGAGGCGATCGCTTGCAGACCAGTCTCGAAGTGATATTCTATCTTTAATGATGGCGGCTCGTGATGAAGCAGGTGAGCCGATGACAGACTTGGAATTACGTGATGAGTTGATGACTTTGTTGGTTGCAGGTCATGAAACTACGGCTAGTTCTTTGGCATGGGCGCTGTACTGGATTCATCATCAGCCTGAAATACGTGAAAAACTGGTGCAAGAACTGGATAGCCTGGGTGACAATAAAGACCCGAACGCCATTTTCCGATTACCTTATTTAAATGCTGTTTGTTCGGAAACAATGCGCCTGTATCCGGTGGCGATGTTGGGATTAAATCGATTGGTTAAATCACCTTTAGAAATTGCAGGCTACAAATTTGACCCTGGTACTATATTGGTTCCTTGTATTTATTTGAGCCATCATCGAGAAGATTTATATCCCAATTCAAAGCAGTTTAAGCCAGAGCGGTTTCTAGAACGACAATTTACTTCGGCTGAATTTTTGCCCTTTGGTGGTGGTAATCGTCGCTGTATTGGCATGGCATTTGCCCTGTTTGAGATGAAACTGGTATTGGCAACTATACTATCTAGTTGGCAAATGAAACTAGCTGATACAAAGCCAGTACTGCCAGTTCGGAAAAGCGTCCTATTAGCACCAAGCGGTGGTGTATCAATGGTGCTAATTGGAAAGCGTCAGCAAAATCAGCAAGTTCTTGAGACTACTTTAGTGTAGAAAGTTTGAAATGATATGGGATAGGGTGGAAGCGATCGCAGCAGGACAAAGAATCCCAAAATGAGTCATAGCTAAACTTAAAAAAATGCAAGGTAAATACAACTATTATCCACGATTGGGTGCAAAATTTATGGGCATAATTTTATTATCAAACAATCCACATAGTTATGATGCCTCACAGATGTTACTGGAGTTTCAAGAACTTATTTAAAGCTGATACCATACTTGGGGGCCAACGCCGGATATTTGTTACCCAGTTGATGTCCTTATAACGGCTATCCAGTCCATAAGCTGCTACCCAGTTACTTTCGGCTTCCCCTTGTTCTCCATTTACCCAATAGGCAGCTGTGAGGGCGGCACGCATATCGGCAAACTTGGGATATTTACGGACAATATTCCGCATTTCCCGGATTGCTTGCTCTATTTGACTAGTTTCATAAAGAGCGAGGGCATAGTTAGCACGGGCGAAAGCAAAATTTGGCGCTATCTCATTAGATTTTTTGTAGTCAGCGATCGCATCTAACCATTTTCCTAAACCGGCTGTAGCATTACCGCGATTATTGTACGCCATCGCATCCTGAGGATCGAGTTCTAAGACATGATTATAATCTGCGATCGCATCGTCCCATTTTCCCAATCCTTCCAACGCCGCACCCCGATTCAAATAAGGATCGGTGACATTTGGCGCTAGTTCTATCGCTTTGTTATAATCTGCCAGCGCCTCTTGTAATTTGTTCTGACTCACCCGCGAATTTCCTCGGTTACTCCACGCCCCTGCATTAGTGGGAAATTGCTCAATAATCTTTGTCCAGTAAGTTTCAGCCGTGGCAAAATCACCTTGATTCGTTGCTGTAAACGCTTGATTTGCCCACTCATCGCCTTGTTTTAACTGTTCTTGAGTAATGGGCGGTTGAGATTGTGCCATGACTGGAGTACCCCAGCCAAACACAAGTAATAGACTGAAAAAAATAGCAATCAACTTAATCATCTGGATTTACCTGTGTCTATCTTAAACATGGCGGGGCAGGGGAGCAGAGGAGCATAATTAATGCCCAATGCCCAATTTCCCATAATTACAATAATGACAACTGTTCATTAGGCGGCGTGAATCCTAAATGCTTATATGCTGCCTTTGTCGCTATCCTCCCCCGATGAGTCCGAGTTAAATACCCAATCTGCATCAGGTAAGGTTCATACACCTCTTCAATTGTTTGGGTATCTTCACCCGTCGCTGCTGCCATTGTTTCCAACCCCACTGGCCCGCCGTTAAATTGTTCAATTATGACACTTAGCATCTGGCGGTCTGTCCAATCTAAACCGCAAGGATCTACTTGAAATAGCTGCAATGCCTCTGATGCAACGCTTTCATTAATCTCCCCAGATAACTTTACCTCCGCATAATCACGGACTCTTTTAAGTAACCTATTTGCAATACGTGGCGTTCCGCGTGACCGACGGGCAATTTCTGTGGCACCATCTTCTGTAACGGGGGTTTTGAGTAATTGAGCGGTTCGCAGTACAATTTTAGTCAGTTCGTCAACTTCGTAAAATCGGAGTTTTTGAATCAAACCGAAGCGATCGCGCAGTGGTGAAGTTAAAGCACCCACACGGGTTGTAGCTCCCACTAAGGTAAACTTTGACAGAGGTAAACTTCTGATCCGAGCGCTCGAACCCTTACCAATAGTAATATCTAAGCGATAATCTTCCATCGCTGGATAAAGAATTTCCTCCGTCATCCGCGAGAGGCGATGAATTTCATCCACAAATAAAATATCTCCTGGTTTCATGTTCACCAGTAGCCCGACAATATCCCGTGGACGTTCTAAGGCTGGCGCACTGGTAATTTTGTAATTTACCCCCATTTCCGATGCTAAAATCATTGCCATTGTGGTTTTGCCCAATCCTGGCGGTCCGTACAGCAGCAAGTGATCCAGCACTTCACCACGAGACTTGGCTGCTTTGATGGCAATATCTAGCACATCCTTTAAATCTTTTTGCCCAATATAATCGGCAAATCGATGCGGCCGAATACCTTCTTCTTGCTGTTCTTGTTCATCAATAGCAGCTTCAGGTTGCAAAATATTGTCTGTACAAGGTGTCCTCGCCGACTCTCGACGCTGCTTTGGTTCTCCGTTAGGTTCTGGAGGCTGTTTTTTCGAGGAGATTATCGCCATAATTCAGCTATCTACTTTTAATGGATTAGGGAGGGATTAAGGAGTGGTGAGGGAGGGAGGGGAGGCAGTGCGTTGCGCGGGTTAAGAGCGTTGTAGCAACTGCCGTGAGGCAGGGCGAGAAAGAATAACCAATGCCCAATGCTCCATGCCCGATGCCCCATTTTGCAATACGTGCTTAAAACAAGGGATGTGAAAATTTTCGTTTTAAAATACCCGCGCCAATTTAAAATTTAAATTCGGGTCAATTACCCAGAAGTACAAAAGTTATTATGTTATCTAAAAGAATCTTACCGTGCTTAGATGTGAAGGCGGGACGGGTTGTAAAAGGAGTTAACTTTGTCAATCTCCAAGATGCAGGCGATCCGGTAGAGCTGGCCAAGGTTTACAATGAAGCTGGTGCAGATGAATTAGTATTTCTGGATATTACAGCTACTCATGAAGACCGAGCTACTATTTTAGATGTGGTCTACCGGACTGCTGAACAAGTCTTTATTCCATTGACTGTGGGTGGTGGCATTCAATCCTTAGAAAATGTTAAAGCTTTATTAAGAGCAGGTGCAGATAAGGTTAGTATTAATTCTGCGGCGGTGCGTGATCCAGACTTGATTAATCGGGCAAGCGATCGCTTTGGTAATCAGTGCATAGTTGTTGCTATTGATGCCAGACGCAGAAATAACCCGGAGAATCTAGGTTGGGATGTGTATGTGCGGGGTGGCAGGGAAAATACAGGCTTAGATGCCCTATTGTGGGCACAAGAAGTTGAAAAACGGGGGGCCGGAGAACTCCTAGTCACAAGTATGGATGCCGATGGAACCCAAGCTGGGTATGACATCGAGATCACACGGGCAATTGCCGATACTGTCGAAATTCCAGTGATTGCTTCTGGTGGTGCAGGTAATTGTGAACATATCTACACTGCCCTAACTGAAGGCAAAGCTGAAGCAGCATTACTGGCATCCTTGTTACATTACGGACATTTAAGCGTAGCAGAAATCAAAAATTACCTGCGCGCTCGCAACGTGCCAGTAAGAACATTCTCTTAAATGACTATTTAGCATTTAATGACATCTATCTTAGGTTAGACACACTTATCTGAAAGGGTGTTAATATTATTTTACAAGTATTAACAAATATTAAAAAATATGTTGCTTCCTATTTTACTTTTTGATGTCGCCCTGGTGGCGTGGTCACTGCACTTAATGGAAAGAGCCTACGAAAGTAAAGAATTTTCTCTGATGTTGGCTGGTACATTGGTTGCTCTGGCTGCTGCTGCCATGTTAGTAGTTTACTTTTTAATGGGGCATTGTATGACCTATTTGTTGCAAGTGTCGTTGTGAATTGTTGAGTGGTTGAGGAGATATTTAAAATTTAGTTTTCATAAAAAGCTTGACAAAGTAGTAATAATTAAGCGATTATGTATAATGGATTTTAAGGGGTTATAGCGCAGTTGGTAGCGCACCTCAATGGCATTGAGGGGGTCAGCGGTTCGAATCCGCTTAGCTCCATTCTTAACACCCTAATCTTCTCTGTTAATGGAGAGGGCTAGGGAAATTTATTAGAGGGTTTTAAATACTTGTCTACCTAGCCAGTCTCGAAAGTTGGAGTGATAGAGACTGTAATGGGTTTCTGAGGCGATTCGTTGTTGCTGTAAGAACTCTAGCCAATTTTTTAGCACTTCCCCTACTTTATACTCATCAGTATCAATGATTTGTGCGATCGCATTCACTGATATTGCTTTTTGCTGCTGGATTAAGACATTTAACACATCTATGCTATACTCAGTTCCTAGTTCGGGTGGAATCATTTGGTGTAAATGCTGCTGATAATATGCTTCTAAACCAGGCGGGAGTTGATTATACCAGAAAGGTTCCGGGTAGAAATTTTCTGCGTTAGCGAAGCTTACCGTTCGCATAGCGTCTCGCAGAGAAGGTATCGCACTTATTATCTGACTGAGATACATGAAATTATTTTCGCTTAAAGTGGTGAGGCGATGCCTAACGGCAAACTGCTTTGCATCTACGCAGAATTCTTGCTCACTAATCTGGTAATTACTCAGCCAAGATTTAAGATTTGACCTCTCCCCCAACCCCTCCCCTTGTAAAGATGGTTCGGTTCGACTTTGCTCACCAGCCGCTCAGTGACTATCGTAGACATCGCATAGACTTTTAAGTACCAAACCCCAAACTTTAACTTTTAAACCGCACCTTTTATGCTCAAAGGTGCAACTTTCAAGCTCAGAAGCTCAACATTCACCCTCAGAGGTTCAACATTCACCTTCAGAGGCTCAACATTCACCTTCAGAGGCTCAACTGCGACAATATTAACTTTGCAACCATATCAATAACTAGAAACCCGATATATGCTTGGACACTAAAGATAGCCATCTATGGTATAGAAATGTATAGAATCTTGTAAAGATATAAAATATAGTTTTTAAATGCACACATTTCTAGCTTCTTCCTCAATGCAGGTGTCTGTACCACCAAATCACTTTCAGCCAATGAAGATTGTCGCACTGGGGGACAGCTTAATTTATGGATTTGGCGACCCGGAAAAAGGAGGCTGGATTGAGCAACTACGGCGATGGTGGATGTTGCCGGATAGTGCGGGTCATGTTCTTTATAATTTAGGGGTAAGAGGCGATCGCACGCAACAAGTAGCACAAAGGCTAGAAGTTGAATTTCGCCACCGGGGTGAACTGCGAAATCGTGTTCCCGACTTGATTATTTTATCCGTAGGCGTGAATGACTCAGCCCGGTTGGCGCGTCCCGATGGCCGAAGTTACACAGATTTTACCGTATTTGAAAAGGAAATTGCTTCTCTGCTAGATTTAGCACAGCAACTATGTCCTGTGTTATTTGTAGGCATGGTGCCAGTGGATGAAGCCAAGATGCCATTTTTAGATTGTTTTTACTATAATCATGCCGACCAGTATGGCTACAAAGAAGCAACTCGAATTGCTTGCATGAAACGGCAGATTCCCTATTTGGACATTTTTGAGCAATGGATGGAACGCAGTGAAAGTTGGCGGCTCAAACGCTTGAGTGAAGATGGTCTTCATCCCAATACACTAGGTTATCAGGCTTTGTTAGAAGATGTGATCAATTGGGATGCGATACATTCAGCGGGCTTTGCCAATGCAGCTTACCATTCTTAATTTGATTATCACCTTAAACCATCCTAATAATATAGATATATTGGTGCTTTGAGCAAGCCGATATTTTCATATTTGCTATCCTCGCAAAAAGCACCACAATCTTGCTGAATTTTCAATAACATCCATTTGAAAATCCATCTATAAAAACTTTAACTCCTCTGTTGTTAATTACTTTTAACTCCTAACTCCTGTACAGACGCGATTAATCGCGTCTCTCCAAACTCCAAACTCAGCACTCCTATGACACCAACTTTATTTGGTCGCTGGCAAACTCGATTATTATTATTTGCAACTGTTGGCGGACTTGTATCTTTGCTATTTGCAATAGGTTGGATTGGCCCTACTCCTAACTCGGTTTATTTTTGGATACTTGGTTATGTCGCCATCTTTGGCTTAGGCTGGGATGTGCTTTATAACTATCTGCAAAAATCTCGCTGGGATAGGGATTGGCCCGCAGCTTATCAACTCTTAGCTGGTATATGGGAATTGGTGTTTGTTTTCTGTGGAGTTAAATTATTTGGCTTTTTACCAATACCTTTACCCAAGGAAGAACTATCGCCAGGAGCCGTTTTATTGCACTATAGCATCGTGTGGTTAGGAGTTTTTATTACTTCCCAAAGCCTAATGCGAATTATTTTTCCCCGTTGGCGTTTCCGGGGTGGAGAATGGTTGTAATACCTCAAATCCTCGTAACTAACTTAATCAAAAATTATAGGAATTTTCAGATAATTAAACTGTATGGTAGTGACCCACAGATGTGAGTCACTACAGCAGACTGTGGTTGAAATAGATGAAAAAGTTAAAAATCGCAAATTAACAAATCATAAAAAATCATATATAGCAATCCTGTTTGAGTTGTGAAAACTATCAAACCGCCTTTGCGTAGCGTCTCGTAGAGAAGATAAGAAAATAAGCAGAGAATTTCATAAATCATTTAAGACTACTATATGGCGGTTTTAGTTTGGATGCAATATTCGGTGCTTTTGTGTTAAGAACAGTGACACCACGCGGAGAATTCGCCCAACAAATTCGCCAACATACAGAATTTTTAACTACTTCTTTTTTGCTACCGATGTTTTTTGTTTTCTCTGGATTGAACACTCAAATTGGATTGGTAAACACACCTACTTTGTGGCTAATTACGCTCTTAATTATTGTGATCGCAATTCTTGGTAAAGGTATTGCTTGCATGTTTGCGGCAAAATTGGTGGGAGAAAATTGGCGCGAATCAGCAACTATCGGCGCTCTGATGAATGCTCGTGGTTTGATGGAGTTAATCATCCTTAATATTGGTCTGGAACAAGGTATAATTACGCCGACTTTATTCACTATGATGGTTATTATGGCAGTCATTACTACACTGATGGCATCAACACTTATTGCCTTTTTGTTGCAAGGTACAAGCTATAATAAATCTTCCGCTTAAGCAAATTTAAATATAAAATTAATTACTTAGCAATTGAGTAAAACATTCTGCTTTGACTCTGGATATAACTGCTAATTTTTTTGAGTTCAGTAATTCGGAAGTTCTTCTAAATTGAGCTACTAAAATCATTAGAATTTATGTTTCACTGCTGTAACTGCATTGTAACAATAATTGACATAACAACGAAGCACAAATTACGCTTGCGTGTATAATACGCTTGGGTTATGGCTAAAACTCTTTGTAAAAGTCAATTGTTTGAACGACCTGCATTCAGGTAGCAGACGCACCAGAAGAACGCATAGACATGAAGTGGCTTCCCGCAAGGTAGGACACAAAGAGAAATAAATACTTAACTGAACTGTATTGGTGTATATCTAACAAGCTTGACATTTTCCAGTCTTTTAAAGAATCATCTTAGAGAAACCAGATAGTTACTTTTGAGGAAATCATGCACATAGTTATTCTTGTTCTGGTTGAAGTGCTGATTGTTATTGGACTTTCACGGCTAGTAGGGCTAGGATTCCGTTCCATTAAGCAACCGCTGGTAATTGGTGAGATTGTCGCTGGGATTATGCTCGGCCCATCTTTATTTGGTTTAATTGCTCCCCATCTAGCAGTTACCTTGTTTCCACCAGAAACTATTCCTTTTCTAAATGTTTTGTCTCAGGTGGGACTAATATTTTTCATGTTTCTGATTGGGCTTGAACTAAATCCAAAATACCTCAGCGGACAATTAGAAGTAGCTGTTTTAACTTCTCATGTCAGCATTTTAGTACCGTTTTCCTTAGGAACATTGCTAGCGGTAATCCTTTATCCCCTAGTTTCCAACGCAAGTGTATCTTTCACCGCCTTCACCTTATTTTTGGGGGCAGCAATGTCGATTACTGCCTTTCCAGTGTTGGCGCGAATCATTACTGAAAAGAATTTACAAGGAACGCGTTTAGGAACGTTGGCGTTAACTTGTGCTGCGGTGGATGATGTGACAGCTTGGTGTCTCTTGGCAGTAGCGATCGCTGTAGCTAGAACTGGTGACTTTGCTGGTGCTATACCGACAATTATCGCCAGCATAATCTACATCGGTTTGATGTTGACGGTGGGACGTTGGTTCCTCAAAGGCCTTGCCAAACACTACCTCCGTGCGGGACGCCTCAGCCAATTGCTGCTAGCTGGGATTTATATGGGCGTAGTTGCGTCTGCACTGATCACCGAACTAATTGGCATTCACTTAATTTTTGGGGCATTTTTACTGGGAGCAGCAATGCCCAAAAATGAAGATTTAGTGAGGGAATTGGCAGTAAAAACCGAAGATTTTGTATTGATATTTTTGTTGCCAATATTTTTTGCCTACAGTGGCTTAAAAACGCAGATTGGCTTGCTCAACCGTCCAGAATTGTGGCTTTTGTGTGCGTTGGTTTTAGGAGTGGCGATCGCAGGCAAATATGTTGGCACTTATGTAGCGGCCCGTATGAGTGGCATTAGTAAACGGGAAGCCTCGGCACTCGGTTGGTTAATGAATACTCGCGGCTTGACTGAACTGATAGTGCTAAACATTGGTCTAGAGTTAAAGGTAATTTCCCCTTTAATATTTACCATGCTGGTAATTATGGCATTGGTAACTACCTTCATGACCTCGCCACTACTGGAATGGATATATCCGAAGAAGCTGATCAGGTTAGATGTTGTGGAACGCGAGTCGGAAGCAGATACCTCTACTGCCAGTGAAATTTCCCCTCGTCCTTACCGAATTTTGGTGCCAGTGGCTAATCCAAGTACGCAAAAAGGTTTAGTACAGTTGGCAGTAGCGTTGGCGCAGCCTGCTGTAGGGATCGCTCTCAATTACCGATATCCTGCCGTTGTTAACCCCCTCAGCCTGATTGAATTTCAAGAAGACTATGCCTTTGAAAGTACCCCAGTTGAAGCAGACCGATTAATCGCCCAGCGCCGCCACCAACTAGAAGAATTGATTAATACTCTCGAACCGCCAGAAACTCGTTCTTGTGTGCATCCTATCGTTCGCATATCCAGCAATGTTGCCCGCGAAACAGCACAGATTGCCACATTAGAACAAGTTGATTTAATTGTTGTAGGCTGGCATCGACCAGCTTTTAGTAGTAATCGTTTAGGTGGACGAGTCGGACAAATGCTTACCACTGCACCAGTGGATGTAGCAGTGTTTATAGATAAAGGCAAAGAACGATTAGAAAGTTTATTGGTACCTTATTCTGCCAATATCCATGATGATTTAGCACTAATACTAGCTCTGAGATTGCTAATCAATCGTGAGACTTGTATGTTGCAGATATTACAGATAGTAGCAAATAATACAAAAGAAGAATTGAGTTACGAACTGCACACGATGATGGAGCAATTGCCCACCAGTGTACGCGATCGCATTGAAATCAAAATTATCGAAGCCCCAGAACCAATCCAAGCCGTAATTCAAGCCTCAGAAGCTGTTGATCTAACTATTGCTGGCACCAGCCGCGCTTGGGGTATCGAGCGCCAAACTCTGGGAAGATATACAGATCAACTAGCCATCCAATGTCGTTCCTCCCTGCTAATTACCCGCCGCTACAGTCAAGTCACCGCTCACCTTGCCTCTATGCTTCCTGAGGTTAGTAGTCAAGAGCCAACATTGAGGAGTTGAAATTCATGAATCATTTCAAGTTCAAATCTTTGGCTTTTTACGGAGTAGCAATAATTTCAGTTTTACTGTTGTTTAAAACTGTAACCGTTTATGGGGAAAACAATCTCAAGGCTCCTCCTCCAGTTAACGGCCAGTATCGTCTAACCCTGGCTGAGAATTTGCCGAACTGTGAAAAATCGGATACCTTGACGTTAAACATTCAGCAGTCGGGTATTTACTTAAATGCCTCTGTATTACCGGTAAACACTAAGGCCGATACTGACGAAAAGCACTCTCTGGCAGGCATATTCAGAAATCAACAGTTAAATTTATCTGGAAAAGTTGGCAGATCAATCCTTTGTAATATTCCTCCCCCCCAAAATGATCCTCTGAATTCAATCGCAATTCAAATGCAACTTGTGGATAAAGGTAATATGACAGGTCAATTAACCGTAAATGGCATACAAACTCTGAAATTGACTGCTGTGCCCCAAAAAGCTCATTAAATCAGGAAGTGGGGAACTCGGGCCCCCTCTGGGGATAAGGATTTTAGGCGCGAGTAAACAGCAATCTGAGCGCATTCTATGGGTTTTATGGAGCAGATAAAAAGAATGGATCAGGGACTAAAGACTAGGCAATTTTGCCAATGGCGCAAGCAGCTATTTAGCATCAGTCTATTCGGCTTTTGTGCAGCGATCGCCCTCGAAACTTGCACTACTGCTGCTACACCAGTGGTAAAGCTAGATAATTGGCGTTTTTCCCCCAAGACACAGCAACTCGAAATTACTCTTTCAGCAGGCACAACCCCCCGTTATTTCTACTTAGCCCAACCCTCTCGCCTTGTTGTAGATTTACCGAATACTAAGTTGGGCAAAGTTACCACACAACAAAATTATTCTGGAGCAGTCAAAAGTATTCGCGTTTCTCAACTGAACGCTAAAGACACACGTATTGTCTTAGATTTAGCACCAGGGACTGTTTTAAATCCCAAACAGGTACAACTGCAACCCGTTTCCCGAAAAAACTCCACTCGCTGGGTGTTACGTCCGGTTATTTCTGGTAAAACTACTGCCGTGAAATTAGGAAACTCCCCACCTTCACCCAAGAAACTACCTCAAACCCCCCAAAAGCCGCCTAGTAACTTACCCGTAACTACTACTAACCAACAACTACCCTTACTTACAGCTCCACCTCCATCCAATCAACTGCCCCCAACAATTACTATTAACTCAGGACAGCCTCTTGTAACCGTACCTCCTCTAAGCCCTAATACATCCTCTCAACAACCTGCTTTGATTCTTCCCCCTCCGTCTTTCCCAAATCAACCCAATGATTTGAATAACATTCCTCCTTCTGGTATGTCGGAATTTCCAGTTCCAACAACCCCCAATGTTCCCAATCCCCAAGTGATAGAGTTTGGTCAACCTCTTCCTAAAACCCGATAGGGACTGGAGAGCAGGGGAGAAGAGTTTTCCCCAATGCCCTGTTTGGCCCATTCCCAAATCTAAAATCTGTCCGTTTGCTGAGGTGTTCCAACTGCTCCTGGTTGAGCGGTGAAGAAGTTTTGAGCAGCTTCATTCTGATATATACACCTAATATCAGGTTTGTCACTGTCCAAGTTACCCGTAAAGCCAAAGGTATTCAAGCGATTCTTGCACTCATTTACCTGATCAGATGTCACCAGTTTACGTTGCTCTAGAATTGCCCAGTCATTTTGTCGGATCACACATCCAGGACGCATACTCGGCTGAGAAACATAGACATTGAAGGGGTTGAGAGTGACGAACAGTCTAGTGTCCATTACCATAGCGCTAGCTCCGTACTGCACACAAATCTCAGGGTTTGGTGCTTTGGTGTCAATGAATTCACGCGAAGCCACATTTGATGGGGCCAACGTGGTTGTAGAACTAAAGGCAATGCCAATTCCAATTCCCAAAATCAACACCCCTCCCATAATTGCGATGGTGAAGAGGTTAAACATTGGAGATTGGAAAATAGAGGGTTTAGAAGTAGTAGCCGATTTACCAGTGGGTTTACGTCTCATTGTTGCTTAATCACCTTCACGCCGATTTGGCAGGGAGTGGTCTAAAGTTTTCTCCCTCTTTCAGTATGCCTATTCTTGACTGTAATTGCCTGTGGCTTTCTATGCGATATTCTTGTTAAATGAGAAAAATAGGAACTTATCTTGATAAGTAAGTAGGCGTAAATAATTAAAGGTTGGTAGTAAGCGGCTCTAGGTTAGATAAATTAAGCTTTTTTGGCGATTTTTGTATAACAGGACTTACGCAACTGGCACAAATAGCGGGCGGGGCTATACGCCGCCACGCAACAATTTAAATCAAAGCAAGCACATAGGAATACTTGGGCGTTTTCGTTGCTGAATTAAATAATTAGACAGCAAATTATGCTTGATTTGATAAATAGTTTGGCCAGTTTGAGCGGCTAAATTTTTTAATCTAATCCAAACCAACATTGCACAAGCAATATGATTTCTTTGAAGCCTAGCTTGACGACATTGACAATATTCAATGCCAGTTAGTTGTTTAATCTCTCGGTGAAACTCCTCGATTTTCCAACGAATTTTACACACCTCTTGTACAACATCCGTGGAACTTTGAGATAAATCGTTAGTGGCGATATAATCCGTTCTGTTGGTAGAAACAGCAACCCGGAATAGGTTCACTTTTTTCTGAGCGGGAAACCCTTTAATTTTTATGATTTTACCACATTTTAACTCTTCAGAACTCCATTCTAATAATTCAATACGTTGATATTTTTCGGTGGCAAATGTATCATCAACTAACCGATTATTTTTGAAAGGGCAATAATAAATTTTCTCTAGACTCTCAATATATAGCATTAAACTGTGTACCGCATACCATGTGTCCATCAAAACCGTATCAAACGGTAAAAACTTATGATCCACAAGGTTTTGCAGCAGATATTTCACATGGTCTATCTTGGTTTTACCATCCACGTCTGGATTAAAAATGCGGTAATCTATTACCCAAAATCTTTGAACTTTAGGATTCACATATACACAACTTACTACACCAATTCCTTTGAGGACGCCATGTTCGTTACCACTATATTGTCTTCTGACTATTTCTATTTCTTCAGAATCCCTTTTATCTCAAACGCTATCATCAAATATTCTGTAAATTGTCATCAGACTCAACTACCTCTTTGACGTTATCCCATAATAAACGAGGTGTAAACTTTTCGGGTTTCAAATAATAGTTAATTGCCTCATGGCTAATACTCTCTAAATGCTCTGCCAAATTGGTAATTGTATAATTAATTTGACTACTTAATAAGTCTTGACAGTAATTAAGCTTAGTAAATCTCATTACCTTAAGCAACATTTATCTAATACAACCTCTACCTATTTTCTCATAAATATTTCAATAGTGTTTCCTTTTGCAGCGACTTCTTATGCGTTGACTAAGCTTTCGGAATCGGATTCAATTAATACCCATGTACTATTAACTAGCGATCGCCCTGTGCGCGTCACTTATATAGTACAAAAACACTATATTTGAGCGAGCGCCTGTGCCAGTTGCGTAAGTCCTGTATAAGTCCGATTAATTTGAAATTTTTATTATTAGATATTTTTGTTACCCCTACTAATTGTGGGATTGAGTAGGCGATCGCTCTTTCTCTGTGGGGTGGTTAGTGCGATTCTCTCACCAACAGGATTAAAGCCTTCATTACAACCTCTGCTTTAAATGTTGAACTTTCTGTAAAATTTTTTCTTGATGTTGCGTAAGCTTGATCCATCAGGGTAAGCGACTGGCAAGAGTTAATACCTTGGCAGTGCGTAGGCGCAGCCCGCCGTAGGCATCGCATCGGGGGCAAAAAGCTAAAATTTCTTCCTCAAAATCAGAAAGCCGTTTGCCATAGTCTCTAAATCTTATAACCATTCCAGACATCCACTTATACTGTTTCTGCAACAAATTCCAGAACTTATGCTGATCCGCCCCGCCACAACAGCTGACGTACCCGCAATTTTACCAATGGTTGCCAAAATTTCTGCTTTGCATGAGTCTTGGGATTCTGCTAAGTATGGTTTTCTGCCGAATCCAGAACAGCGTTATGAACAATGGTTGACGCGTTTGGCAAATAACGAGCGCAGCGTCTTTCTAGTATCTGAAGATGAAGCGCAACTTGTAGCTTTTCTGGTGGCGACAATCGAGCGAGAAATACCAATTTATCGGTTACAGGAATTTGCTTTTATTCATGATATCTGGGTTGAGCCGGAATATCGCCAAAACGGAATTGCGCGGCAGATGGTGATGCTAAGTATTGAACGCTTTCATCAGATGGGCGTCAAGCAAATTCGTCTAGATACAGCAGTTGCTAACGAGACTGCACGGCGGTTATTTGCATCTTGTGGTTTTCGACTCAGCATTATTGAAATGCTGAGAGAATTATGAGTTAGGAGTAGAGACGCGATTAATCACGTCTGTTAGGAGTTTTAAATTTTTAACTCCTAACTTTTGTAAGTGTTAGCTAGCTAACAGAGTTTTTTCTAGAGAAGTCCAACGGAAGGCGCGATCGCCACCTCTCTCAATGATTACTCTTACTCGTGGTTCTAGCTGAGGCAAATTTGTTAAATACTCAAGTTCCTCATTGGAAAGAATATGCCCTTCAATAATCCACAACACCAGCCCCTTTGACTTTGGTGGTAGCTGTTCTAGATGAGAATTGAGAATTGGTGGCAAATAGTACACATGACCTACTGCTGCACCGTTACCAGTGCTTTTTTTGCCAAGATGAGGAGGTCTGACTCCATGAATTCTTGTGAGATACGCAGCTACGTCCCCTAGTCCTTTAGCAGTAATGTGGAGCGTGGTATACCGAGCTGCGCGTAGTCGGCGCTGATATCGACCTTCATAACCCCCTTCCAGAGGTACATACACTCCAAGAGCGCCAAATTTTTCCAGATCGCGGATTAAACCGTTGCCAGTAGTAATTAGTGCCATAGATTTTCGTCTTATCCCACTCAGATATCTCTATTATTTACCCTGAACTCATAGATTAAGTTAAAGCATTTTCTTCGGGCATTGGGTATTGGGTATTGGGGAAAACTCTTCTCCCCTGCTCCCTACTCTCCAAAAATAACTCTATAAATTACTGGACAAACATAAATAAATAATTTATATTATTAGATTGTGACCAAACACGCAAATTGGATTGCCTTCTTACTGTCATTCTGAGGTAGTGTTAGTATCAAAAGCTGATGATTTAATCAAAACAGGATAAAACTAACTTAGATTGATCAATAGACTGGTAAACTAAGAAAGCTTTTAGGTCAACATTGGAGCTTCTGGACGAAGAACCAAAGCCAATCCTAAGCTCCAGGGTAAATTTACTCCTGTGCCTGTGAAAAAGCAGGCAAAATCTTAAGCAATAGTTTAAGGTGTTTAAGGAAGTAAAAACTGAGCAGCGATGTTGGTTTCATGGCGTTACGTTAGTCTCAGTTAACGGATACTGGGCGGTAAAAACCGCTTAAGTCCAACTGCAACACGGCAGTAGCCAAACTCCGGGAAGCCGCCCTTTGGGCGTGTATCAATCGGAAAGCCCGCCGACAGCGCTGCCTCCAGAAAGTGCCAGAGCAATTGCTTGGACGAAAGCATTGCTGCACACAGTTTAAAGCTGTAGCGCCTTGCATTGATTCCAGAAGTTACTCCTTCCTAACAGGAAGAGACTTGTGGCTGTTCTGGTGATCTATTGAGTGAAGCTAAACAGATTCACCAAGCAGTACGGACACGGTTTGTTGTGTCCCAAAGTATTTGGAGCGGTTTATTTAAGCCATTCCAAATTTCGCAGGTTAATTCAGCCTAAACTGATGCGTACAAAGCGTGTCCTCTAAAGTCCAATTCCAAGGTCAGCAAGTAGAAAGGAGAACCAGTTACTGTGTCTGTAGGTATTCTCGGCACCAAGCTGGGCATGACCCAAATATTTGACGAAGCAGGAGTAGCCATTCCTGTCACTGTCATTCAAGCAGGGCCATGCACTGTTACACAAGTTAAAACGAAACAAACCGACGGTTACTTTGCCATTCAAGTTGGTTATGGCGAAGTTAAACCAAAGGCACTAAACAGACCACTACTGGGTCATTTGGCTAAATCATCTGCCCCAGCATTGCGTCACCTAAATGAATATCACACTGATAGTTCTAGTGATTATGCTTTAGGTCAACAGATTAAAGCAGATATTTTTAGTGCGGGTCAAATTGTCGATGTCGCCGGCACAAGCATTGGTCGCGGCTTTGCGGGTAACCAGAAGCGCAACAACTTTGGTCGAGGACCCATGTCACACGGTTCCAAAAACCATAGAGCGCCTGGTTCTATTGGTGCTGGTACAACACCAGGTCGTGTCTATCCAGGTAAGCGGATGGCAGGACGTTTAGGTGGCAAACGCATCACAATCCGTAAGTTGACCATCGTGCGAGTTGATGTAGAACGCAACTTATTGCTAATTAAGGGAGCCATTCCTGGTAAACCGGGCGCTCTAGTAAGTATTGTGCCTGCAAAAATAGTGGGATAGTCAAAAGTCATTAGTCAGTAGTCATTGGCTAAGGACAAATGGCAAAAGACCAATGACAGATGACAAAGGACAAAGGACAAATAACAAACATGGTTGAAAGCGTAGTTAAAAATTGGCAAGGAGAACAGGTCGGCGAGACGACCTTCGAGTTGCGCGTTGCCAAGGAAGAAACAGCGTCTCATATCGTGCACCGCGCCTTAGTACGGCAATTGACCAATGCTCGTCAAGGAAATGCCAGTACAAAAACTCGTTCGGAGGTCAGAGGCGGCGGTCGTAAACCTTGGCGACAAAAAGGTACTGGTCGCGCTCGTGCAGGGTCTATTCGTTCACCGCTGTGGCGTGGTGGTGGTGTGATCTTTGGACCAAAGCCCAGAGACTTTGACCTCAAGTTGAACCGTAAAGAGCGACGTTTAGCACTACGGACAGCATTTGTAAGCCGCAATGAGGACTTGATCGTAGTAGAAGAATTTGGCACCGAGTTCTCTCGCCCGAAGACTAAAGACTTAGTGGCAGCGCTTGCCCGTTGGGGAGTGTCATTAGAAAACAAGTCGCTGTTAATTTTGTCTGAGATTGTGGATACAGATAACGTATATTTGTCAGCCCGCAACATTGAAAATTTAAAACTAATTGCAGCCGACCAGCTAAATGTTTTTGATTTACTGCACGCTGACAAGATTGTAGTTACGGCATCAGCCCTAGAAAAAATTCAGGAGGTCTACAGTGCCTAGCTTTGACCCCCGTGACCTTGCCGACTTAGTGCGTCGCCCAATTGTCACCGAGAAAGCGACCATCCTAATGGAGCAGAATAAGTACACCTTTGAAGTAATTCCAAAGGCATCTAAGCCAGAAATCAAAGCTGCGATCGAAGACTTGTTTCAGGTCAAGGTTGTAAAAGTCAACACCATATTACCACCGCGTAAAAAGCGGCGCGTTGGGAAATTTATTGGTTATAAGCCCCAATATAAGCGAGCCATTATTACCGTTGCACCTGGGGATGAAGACAAGATTAGACAAGTTTTATTCCCAGAAGTCTAGCAGTTTTAAATTTTAGATTTTAGATTTTAGATTGAAGAGTTTACTCAATAATTACCAAAGATGGTCGCAATTAGTTAAACACTCATTAAATCAAAAATCCGAAATCCGAAATTAAGTAAATCCAAAATCGTTCGACTGAGCGAACGCAAAAGCGTCTCGTAAGAGAAGCCGAAGTCCAAAATCCAAAATCAAAAATAGATTATGGGTACTCGTTCTTACCGCCCTTATACCCCCAGCACTCGCCAAGTTACAATATCTGACTTTGCGGAAATTACAAAAACCGAGCCAGAGAAATCCCTAACTACCTCGAAGCATCGCGCCAAAGGTCGGAATAATCACGGGCGAATTACTAGTCGTCGCCGGGGTGGCGGACACAAACAACTTTACCGGATCATCGATTTTAAAAGGGATAAACATAATATTCCTGCCAAAGTCGCAGCGATTGAATACGATCCTAACCGCAATGCCCGAATTGCCCTTTTGTATTATCAAGACGGCGAAAAACGGTACATCCTCCACCCCAACGGGTTGAAAGTTGGAACAATAATTATTGCTGGGCCTGAGGCTCCCTTTGAAGATGGTAATGCTTTACCGCTCTCGAAGATTCCCTTGGGTACTGGTGTTCACAACGTAGAACTGACTCCTGGTAAAGGTGGTCAAATCGTGCGTGCTGCTGGTGCGATCGCTCAAGTTGTGGCAAAAGAAGGTAATTATGTAACTCTTAAGTTGCCTTCAGGAGAAGTCCGCTTGATTCGACGCGAGTGTTACGCCACCATTGGGCAAGTAGGTAACACCGATGCTAGAAACCTGAGTGCAGGTAAAGCAGGGCGAAATCGCTGGAAAGGTCGCCGTCCAAAGGTTAGAGGTAGCGTCATGAACCCCGTAGATCACCCACACGGCGGTGGTGAAGGTAGGGCGCCCATCGGTAGATCGGGACCTGTTACACCTTGGGGTAAACCCACATTGGGCGCGAAGACACGCAATCGCAAGAAACTTAGCAGCAAATTGATTGTGCGCCGTCGCCGTAAGTCTTCCAAACGTGGTCGTGGTGGTCGTGAATCATAGAATTTTAGATTTTGGATTTTAGATTTTAGATTGGGGTCTACTTACATTAAAATTCTCAAATTTTCTACCCCAGTGAGATACCTAATCATCCAAAATCCGAAATTCTAAATCCAAAATCCAAAATCCAAAATCCAAAATCCAAAATTAAATTATGGGTCGTTCTCTAAAAAAAGGTCCTTTCGTTGCGGATCATCTCCTAAAGAAAATTGAAAAGCTCAACGACAACAACAGAAAAGAAGTTATTAAAACTTGGTCACGAGCTTCTACAATTTTGCCCCTAATGGTAGGTCATACCATAGCTGTTCACAACGGACGTCAACACGTTCCAGTTTTTGTAAATGAACAGATGGTGGGACACAAATTGGGGGAATTTGCCCCAACACGCACCTACAGAGGTCATGGGAAAAGCGACAAAAAAGCAGGTAGGTAGTTATTAGTTATTAGTCATTAATAATGAGCTTAAAGACAAATGAAAAATGACTAATAACTAATGACAAAATTGGAGAAAATTATGGCTACTAATACTACTGAAGTGAAGGCGATCGCTCGTTTTATCCGCATCTCGGCCTACAAAGTGCGTCGGGTACTCGATCAAATTCGGGGGCGATCGTACCGAGAAGCGTTAATCATTCTGGAATTCATGCCCTATCGCGCCACTGAACCCATATTGAAGGTTCTCAGAAGCGCTGCTGCCAATGCCGAACACAACGCTGGTTTAGATCGGACTCAACTAGTAATTACTCAGGCATACGCCGATCAAGGTCCACCGCTTAAGCGGTTCCAACCAAGGGCGCAAGGTCGAGCTTACCAAATTCGCAAGCCGACGTGTCATATTACTGTGGCTGTTGCAGCTGCCCCAGAAAAATAAGCACGCTTATACGAATAAATTGCGTAAAGTAAGAAATCTTAGAGGAAGCATTCGTGGGACAGAAGATTCATCCAGTTGGTTTTCGCCTGGGTATTACACATGAACATCAATCCCGTTGGTTTGCTGTTCCTGATCGCTATCCAGAACTTTTACAAGAAGACCACAAACTCCGTCAATACATAGAACAAAAGCTGGGTAGACTTGCTCAAAATAACGCCGGTATTTCTGAGGTACGAATTGAGCGCAAAGCCGACCAAATCGACTTAGAAGTACGCACAGCTAGACCAGGCGTAGTAGTGGGTCGTGGTGGGCAAGGCATCGAATCCTTGCGTACCGGACTCCAAGGACTGTTGGGTAGTAATCGCCAAATTCGCATTAACGTAGTTGAAGTCCAACGAGTTGATGCTGATGCCTACCTAATTGCTGAATACATTGCTCAACAATTGGAACGCCGGGTTTCCTTTCGCCGGGTAGTGCGGCAATCGATTCAGCGGGCCCAACGCGCTGGTGTGCAAGGGATTAAAATCCAAGTCAGTGGTCGGCTCAACGGTGCAGAAATTGCCCGGACAGAGTGGACTCGTGAAGGTAGAGTCCCTTTACATACCTTACGGGCTGACATTGACTACTCTTATTGCACGGCAAAAACTGTTTACGGCATTTTGGGTATCAAAGTATGGGTGTTTAAGGGAGAAATTATTCCTGGACAGGAAGAAACTCCACTACCACCTGCAAGCCGCGATCGTGAACGCGATCCCCGCGATCGCGAGCGTGAACCCCGTCGTCGTCAACAACAACGTCGTCGTCAGCAATTTGAAGACCGCTCAAATGAAGGATAAAAAGGCAATAGGACATGGCGCATAAGACATAGAAAACTGACAATGCCCAATGTCTCTGTTTGCCCTGTTTGGCCAATGCCCAGTACCCAGTAGCCAATCATGTTAAGCCCTAGAAGAACTAAATTCCGCAAACAACAGCGCGGACGGATGGAGGGACTAGCCACCCGTGGCAGCACCCTTAACTTCGGTGATTTTGCACTCCAAGCGCAAGAGCCTGCTTGGATTACCTCGCGGCAAATCGAGGCTTCTCGTCGAGCAATGACCCGTTATATTCGTCGGGGCGGACAAATCTGGATTCGGATTTTCCCTGATAAACCTGTAACCATGCGTCCTGCTGAAACCCGGATGGGTTCCGGTAAAGGTTCGCCAGAGTTTTGGGTAGCTGTAGTCAAGCCAGGGCGAATTTTGTTTGAAATTGGTGGGGTTTCTGAAGAAATCGCCCGTGAAGCTATGCGTTTGGCTTCATTTAAACTACCCATAAAAACTAAGTTTATTGTGCGCTCTCAACCACAGGAGCAGGAGTAGCTTATGCCTCTTCCCAAGATTTCAGAAGCTAGAGAATTAAGTGACGATAAACTCTCTGAGGAAATTGTCGCTATC
This sequence comes from Nostoc sp., assembly GCF_036919595.1. GTDB lineage: Bacteria > Cyanobacteriota > Cyanobacteriia > Cyanobacteriales > Nostocaceae > Nostoc. The sequence continues at coordinate 74,604 of NZ_JBALCO010000103.1, forward strand.
AAAAGACAACTATTTCAGTTGCGCTTGCAAAAAGCCACCAGACAACTAGAAAAGCCCCACCAGTTCCGACAAATCCGACACCGTCTAGCCCAATTGCTAACGCTAGAGACAGAACGTAAACGGGCAGCAAGTCAATCGGCTAAAGAAGAAAAGTAGGAGATTATGGCAGTTAAAGAACGAGTTGGCTTGGTAGTGAGCGATAAAATGCAAAAAACTGTGGTAGTTGCCATAGAAAACCGCGCTCCTCACCCCAAGTACGGCAAGATTGTGGTTAATACCCAACGATATAAAGTTCACGACGAAGAAAATAAGTGTAAAGTAGGCGATCGCGTTCGCATTCAGGAAACTAGACCCCTGAGTAAAACCAAGCGCTGGAAAATCACAGAAGTCCTGAACGTCAAACCTACTTAAACCTCATCGTTGTTAGTTTCTAACAACATTACAAGGGAGAATAATTGTGATTCAACCCCAGACTTACCTGAATGTCGCAGATAATAGCGGTGCCCGTAAACTAATGTGCATCCGCATCCTAGGTGGAGGCAACCGCCGTTATGGTTTCATTGGTGATAAAATTATCGCCGTTGTCAAAGATGCTACACCCAACATGGCTGTAAAAAAGTCTGATGTCGTGGAAGCAGTAATTGTCCGGACTCGTAAAGCCGTAAGTCGTGACAGCGGCATGAGTATTCGCTTTGATGATAACGCCGCTGTGATCATCAACAAAGATGGAAACCCTAGAGGCACACGAGTTTTTGGCCCAGTTGCCCGGGAACTGCGCGATAAAAACTTTACCAAAATTGTTTCTCTGGCTCCGGAGGTGCTTTAATGGCAACCAAACAGGGTACGCCCAAAGTATTCCACAAAATGCACGTCAAAACTGGCGACACCGTACAAGTGATTGCTGGCAAAGACAAAGGAAAAGTTGGTGAAATTATCCAGGCACTTCCCCAACTGAGTAAAGTTGTCGTCAAAGGTGTCAACATTAAAACCAAGCACGTCAAACCCCAGCAAGAAGGAGAATCAGGGCGGATTGTCACCCAGGAATTCCCGATTCATAGCTCCAACGTGATGCTTTATTCTACCAAGCAAAACGTTGCCAGTCGTGTTTGTTATACCTTTACCTCAGAAGGCAAAAAAGTCAGAAAACTCAAGAAAACTGGTGAACTTCTTGATAAATAAGAATTAGCTAACTTGAGATTTTAGATTTTAAATTTAATCCAAAATCCAAAATCTAAAATCCAAAATTAAAAGTTCCCTGACCAAGCCCAGGGATATCAGGACAAAAAATTATGGCGACAACAAGACTCAAAAGCTTATATCAAGAGACAATCGTCCCCAAACTGATCAATCAGTTTCAATATACCAACGTTCATCAAGTACCGAAGTTGGTAAAGGTTACTGTTAACCGAGGTTTGGGTGAAGCAGCTCAAAATGCGAAGTCGCTGGAAGCATCCATAAACGAAATTTCGCTGGTCACTGGTCAAAAACCAGTGGTGACGCGGGCGAAAAAGGCAATCGCTGGCTTTAAAATTCGTCAAGGGATGCCTGTGGGGATCATGGTTACCCTCAGAGCCGAACGGATGTATGCCTTTTTCGACCGACTAGTTAGCCTGTCATTACCTAGAATTCGAGATTTTCGCGGCGTTAGTCCTAAAAGCTTTGACGGACGTGGTAACTACACTCTGGGTGTGAGAGAACAGCTAATTTTTCCAGAAGTCGAGTACGACAGCATCGATCAAGTACGTGGGATGGATATTTCTATCATCACCACAGCAACAAACGACGAAGAGGGACGCGCCTTACTTAAAGAATTAGGAATGCCCTTTCGCGATCAATAAGTTCATCTATAGAGGGAACGATGGCGGCTAACGACACAATTGCAGATATGCTGACGCGCATCCGCAATGCCAACCTGGCGCGGCATCAAACTACACAAGTGCCAGCTACAAAAATGACCCGGAGTATTGCCAAAGTACTACGGGAGGAAGGCTTTATTGCTGAAATTGAAGAAGCAGAAGAAGGGGTAAAGCACAATCTGGTGATTTCCCTGAAGTACAAAGGTAAGAATCGTCAGCCTCTAATCACCGCCTTAAAGCGAGTGAGTAAGCCTGGCTTGCGTGTTTACTCCAATAGAAAAGAATTACCAAGGGTACTAGGTGGCATTGGCATTGCGATTATTTCTACATCCAGTGGCATTATGACTGACCGCGAAGCGCGGCGTCAGAACTTGGGTGGCGAAGTGCTTTGTTACGTTTGGTAGTCACCAGAAGTGAGGAGTTAGGAGTGAGGAGTTAGTTATAAAAACTGATAACTGACGTTTAATCTGAATTAGGCGTTGAAATCCTTATGTTGCCGTCAACGTTGTTCAAGCTATGTTTTGGTTAGACCCAGAAATGCTTATGGAACATAAGGCGTAACTGATAACTGATAACTCATAACTCATAACAGGATAAAGGACAAAAGTTATGTCTCGTATTGGTAAACGTCCAATTACTATTCCCGCCAAAGTCCAAGTGGCGATTGATGGTGCGAATATTGTGGTGAAAGGCCCGAAAGGAGAACTTTCTCGCACTTTAACAGCTAATGTTTCAGTCTCCCAAGAAGGAGAAATATTACAGGTAAATCGTCGGGATGAAACTCGTACCTCAAAGCAGCTGCATGGCTTGAGCCGCACTTTAGTTGCGAATATGGTCGAGGGAGTCTCCCAAGGTTTTCAGCGCCGTTTGGAAATTCAAGGTGTTGGTTACAGGGCACAAGTTCAAGGGCGTAACCTAGTTTTAAATATGGGTTACAGCCATCAGGTGCAAATTGCTCCCCCAGATGGAATTCAGTTTGCAGTAGAAGGTACCACTAATGTCATTGTCAGCGGCTATGACAAAGAAATAGTAGGTAACACAGCCGCCAAAATTCGTGCCGTTCGTCCACCAGAACCTTACAAAGGTAAAGGCATTCGCTATGCCGGTGAAGTGGTTAGACGGAAAGCTGGTAAGACTGGTAAGGGTGGTAAGAAGTAGAAATGAAACTTACTCGTAGAGAATCAAAAAACCGTCGTCATCGACGTGTTCGTGGCAAAGTTATTGGCTCCCAAGAACGTCCGCGTTTAGCGGTATTTCGTTCAAATGAGCATATTTATGCCCAGGTAATTGATGATACTCAGCATCAAACCATAGTGGCAGCATCGACTGTAGAACCAGAGTTGAAATCTAGTTTAGCGTCATGTGCAAACCGTGACGCATCAGTGCAGGTTGGTAAGTTGATCGCAGTGCGATCGCTAGAAAAAGGCATCACCAAAGTAGTCTTTGATCGCGGTGGTAATTTATATCATGGTCGTGTCAAAGCACTAGCTGATGCAGCACGCGAGGCTGGTTTAGATTTCTAAAGTCATTAATCATTGGTCATTAGTCATTAGACAAAGGACAAATGACAACTGACCCTTCGGGTGACGCTCCTACGTCGCTATCGCTTCGCTAACGCCAGTTACTCATGGGGGAAACCCCTCTGAGCGAGTGGCTCACAAATGACGTTCACCAAAGCACTAAATTATGGCAACAGAGCGTAAAAGTAGAACAAAACGTGCCAAAAAAGAAGAAACCACCTGGCAAGAACGCGTGATCCAAATCCGACGCGTGAGTAAGGTGGTCAAAGGTGGTAAAAAACTCAGCTTCCGGGCGATCGTTGTCGTCGGTAACGAACGCGGTCAAGTTGGTGTAGGAGTAGGCAAAGCCTCAGATGTAATTGGTGCAGTCAAAAAAGGCGTAGCCGACGGTAAAAAACACCTCATTGACATCCCAATCACCAAATCCAACTCCATCCCCCATCCCATTGATGGTGTCGGTGGCGGTGCAAAAGTGATTATGCGTCCAGCCTCACCTGGTACTGGGGTAATTGCTGGTGGTGCTGTGCGGACTGTGTTGGAATTGGCAGGAGTTCGTAACGTCTTAGCCAAGCAACTTGGCTCCAATAATCCGCTCAATAATGCTAGAGCCGCAGTCAATGCCTTATCTACACTGCGGACTCTTTCTGAAGTTGCCGAAGATCGCGGTATTCCTATTGAAAGTCTCTACATTTAGTAGAGTCGCACTTACAGAGTTTTTGTGTAAACAAGTACTAACTACATCATGAGACTCAACGATGTTAAGCCGCAAAAAGGCTCAAAGAAACGCAAGAAGCGTGTAGCTAGGGGTATTTCTGCCGGTCAAGGTGCCAGTGCTGGTCTAGGTATGCGAGGTCAAAAATCTCGCTCTGGTAGTGGTACTCGACCAGGTTTTGAAGGTGGTCAACAGCCATTGTACCGCCGCTTACCCAAACTGAAGGGCTTTCCGATTGTGAATCGGAAAATTTACACTACGATTAATGTAGAGAAGCTAGCCTCCCTTCCCGCTAATACGGAAGTAACTTTGACCTCCTTGAAAGCAGCAGGTATCCTTACTGCTGTCAAGGGACCGTTGAAAATTTTAGGTAACGGGGAATTGAGCACTCCGCTCAAGGTACAAGCGGCAGCTTTCACAGGTACAGCTCGTAGCAAAATTGAGGCAGCTGGTGGGAGTTGTGAAGTCTTATGAGTGAGCCGGAACAGCGCACTTAAATGCAAGCCAACTCGCTGTCAGCGCCTGGTTCACTATAAAGGTAGCACTCTATGATCAGTCGAGATAAAGCCCCAACGGCTCAAGAAACTTTTATGCAGATGGCACAAGCAGCTGGCCTCAGAGGTAGGCTGCTTGTCACCGTCGGTATTTTAATTTTGGTTCGCCTGGGCATCTTTTTGCCCGTACCAGGGATTAATAGAGAGCGGTTTCACGATGCCATATCGGGCAATAATTCCATATTCGGTTTATTGGATATATTTTCTGGGCGCGGACTTTCGACTTTGGGGGTCTTTGCTTTAGGGATTTTACCCTTTATTAATGCGTCCATTATCATCCAATTGCTCACTGCGGCAATTCCTTCTTTAGAAAATTTACAGAAAAATGAAGGTGAAGCGGGTCGGCGGAAAATATCGCAAATTACGCGCTATGTGACTGTGTGTTGGGCGATTCTTCAAAGTACAGCTTTTTCGGCATTATTCCTCCAGCAATTTGCCTTAAATCCAGGGCCAATCTTTGTAGCTGAAACTGCGATCGCTCTGACTGCTGGTTCCATGTTCGTAATGTGGACATCAGAACTAATTACAGAACGTGGTATTGGAAATGGAGCATCATTGTTGATTTTTGTCAACATTGTCGCGTCATTACCAAAAGCTTTAGGCGATACTATCGATTTGGTGCAAGTCGGCGGTCGGGAAACAGTGGGTCGCGTCATAGTACTGATCTTAGTTTTCCTGGCAACCATTGTTGGTATTGTGGTTGTGCAGGAAGGAATGCGCCGCATCCCAATTATTTCCGCTCGTCGCCAAGTAGGTCGTCGAGTTTTGGCAGAACAACGTAGCTTTTTACCCTTGCGGCTAAATCAAGGCGGGGTGATGCCAATTATTTTTGCCGCGGCCATCCTCAGTTTGCCACTGCTGATTGCTAATTTCGCTAAGAATGCCGAATTGGCAAATATAATTAACACTTATCTAAGTCCAAGCGGTTCTGGCTCTTGGGTCTATGCCTTGGTCTACATGATTTCTATCATTTTCTTCAGCTATTTCTATTCTTCGTTGATTCTCAACCCAGTAGATGTGGCGCAGAACTTGAAAAAAATGGGTTCTAGTATTCCTGGCATTCGTCCGGGCAAAGCAACTAGTGAGTATATCGAGCGCGTGTCAAACCGACTCACTTTTTTGGGGGCGATCTTTTTGGGACTCGTTGCTATTATCCCTACAGGTGTGGAAAGAGCTTTAGGAGTACCCACATTTAAAGGATTGGGTGCTACCTCTTTGTTAATTCTAGTAGGTGTGGCGATTGATACGGCAAGACAAATCCAAACTTACGTGATTTCTCAGCGCTATGAAGGAATGGTGAAACAATAGTGACGCGACTAATCTTCTTGGGACCGCCTGGAGCTGGTAAAGGAACACAAGCTCAAACTTTGGCTGAACACTTGAATATTCCCCATGTTTCTACGGGTGAAATATTAAGGCAAGCCATGAAAGAGCAGACTCATTTGGGCATCAAGGCTCAAAACTATGTAAATAGCGGCGAGTTAGTCCCTGACCAGCTAGTGCAGGACTTGGTACAGGAACGCCTTGGCCAACCAGATGCAAAAAATGGTTGGATTCTTGATGGTTTTCCCCGCAAAGTGACGCAAGCGGCTTTTCTAGAAGAATTGCTGGAAACAATACATCAGAGTGGCGAAAGGGTAGTCAATCTAGATGCACCAGATGAAGTTGTAATTGCACGTTTGCTAGCTAGAGGACGAAAAGATGATACCGAAGAGGTGATTCGCCGTCGGTTAGAAGTGTACCGCACTGAAACTGCACCCTTAATTGATTATTACTGCGATCGCCAAAAACTTTTAACAGTTAATGGCAATCAGTCCCAAGAAGATGTCACTGGTGAACTGCAACAGGTAATAACTTCCTAACTTGAGAAAAAGGAGTAGAGGATTCACCACTCACTACTCCCCACTCCCCCTACTAAGAAGCAGATCCATTTTAGCTAAGATATATTAATAAACTGTTGATATATTTCTTAAAGTGTGTTCTCTTGCAGATGAAGTGCTGCAACTGAACAGGAGATTGTTGAGTTGAGGAAAAAACAAATTGTCTAAGCAAGATTTAATTGAAATGGAAGGCACGGTTACAGAGTCCTTGCCTAATGCGATGTTTCGCGTTGACTTGGACAATGGATTTAACGTGCTGGCTCACATTTCCGGCAAGATTCGCCGCAATTATATCAAGATTTTGCCCGGCGATCGCGTCAAGGTAGAGTTAACTCCTTACGACTTGACTAAAGGCAGAATTACCTATCGACTACGAAAGAAGTAAGTATATGTAGAAATTTTACCATAAAACCATTTTGTGGACTGTTTACTAGTCAATTAAGTGGATTAATTTCCCTAGAAATGCTATAATTTAATATTTGGAGTCAGAAAATAAAAGGCATGAAAGTTAGAGCCTCAGTCAAGAAAATCTGTGAAAAGTGTAACGTGATCAAACGTCGTGGTCGTGTGATGGTGATTTGCGTGAACCCCAAGCACAAGCAACGTCAAGGATAGTCCTCTTACCAATAGAGTGAGTTGTAACACGCATATGATCATTAAAACGAAAAGACGCGATTAATCACGTTTTTTCAAACAACAGTAATTGCGAGAACAATAGGGAGAGTTCATTGTGGCACGTATTGCCGGAGTAGACCTTCCACGCGATAAGCGCGTCGAGATCGGTCTGACTTACATCTACGGAATTGGGTTATCACGCTCTCAAGAAATTATAGCGGCTACTGGTGTAAACCCAGACACCCGCGTTAAGGACTTAAGTGATGCCGATGTAACAGCCCTGCGAGGGGAAATAGAAAGCAACTATCAAGTTGAAGGCGACTTGCGGCGCTTGGAGTCTTTGAACATCAAGCGCTTAGTTGACATTGGTACTTACAGAGGGCGTCGTCATCGGATGGGCTTACCAGTCAGAGGACAAAGAACTCGCACAAATGCTAGAACCCGTCGAGGGAGAAGGCAGACAGTGGCTGGTAAGAAGAAGGCTCCAGGGAAATAAATTTGCAACGCTTGCTTATCAGAGCAAGTTTTACCTAAAATCAACTAAACAAGTATGGCGAGACAACCAACTAAAAAATCCGGGAGCAAAAAGCAGAAGCGGAACGTACCTAATGGGATGGCCTACATCCAGTCTACTTTCAACAATAGCATTGTCACCATTACCGATCAAAATGGAGATGTCATCTCCTGGGCTAGTGCAGGTTCTAGCGGTTTTAAGGGAGCAAAAAAGGGAACTCCCTTTGCAGCGCAAACCGCTGCTGAAAGTGCAGCCCGTAGAGCCATTGATCAAGGAATGCGCCAGATTGAGGTAATGGTCAGTGGGCCAGGAGCAGGTAGAGAAACCGCTATCCGGGCACTTCAAGGAGCAGGACTGGAAATTACACTCATTCGGGATATTACCCCTATTCCTCACAATGGTTGTCGTCCACCCAAGCGCCGTCGAGTTTAAACATCAAGACTTGGGCAATGAAGACGAGAAGTTACAACCAAACCAAGTAAAGTTACTTGCAATGACAGCTTGGGCGTCTAACGTGCAAACTGTCATTGGGTGAAAGCTTGGGCGACCAGAAGCGCGTCAGATTTTCCCGCAGGGAAAGCTGTTAAACTTCGGGCTACCCAAAATATTATCAATCAATTTTGGATTTTTAGATTTGCGATTTTAGATTGAACCCAACTACAAGGGTACAGGGCCTCGTGGATTTTAAGTTGATGATTTAAGATTTGTTGTGCCTACAAGAGGCGGAGCATGAACCAAAGAAGCACAATCCAAAATCCAAAATCCAAAATCGAAAATTGGCAGTCAATTCGGGAGGCAATTGATTTGTCTGCTAGCAGCACCTTAGAAAAAGGGAGGCTCATCCGTGGCGCAGTTTCAGATTGAATGTGTAGAGTCGAATACTGATGAAAGTCGGAACCATTACAGTAAATTTGTTCTAGAACCTCTAGATCGTGGTCAAGGAACAACGGTTGGCAACGCACTGCGGCGGGTTTTACTGTCCAATCTAGAAGGTACAGCAGTTACAGCAGTGCGGATTGCAGGCGTTTCACACGAGTTTGCTACAGTTTCGGGTGTGCGGGAAGATGTACTGGAAATCCTCATGAAAATGAAGGAAGTCATTCTAAAAAACTATTCCTCGCAACCCCAAATTGGTAGATTACTTGTTAACGGTCCAGCAACTATCACTGCGGCACATTTTGATTTACCTAGTGAAGTAGAAGTCATCGATCCAACTCAGTATGTAGCCACCCTAGCTGAGGGAGGAAAACTGGAAATGGAATTTCGGATCGAAAAAGGCAAAGGCTATCGCACTGTAGAGCGAGGACGTGAGGAAGCCACATCGTTGGACTTTCTCCAAATCGACTCAATATTTATGCCAGTGCGAAAAGTCAACTATAGTGTTGAAGAATCTCGTGGGGAAGGCTTGATCCCAAAAGACCGACTACTGTTGGAAGTTTGGACAAATGGCAGTATTTCCCCCCAAGAAGCACTATCCTCGGCCGCTGGGATCTTGGTAGATTTATTCAACCCGTTGAAAGACATCTCCCTGGAACCAACAGACACAGGTTCACATATTCCAGACGACCCAACTGCTCAGATACCGATCGAAGAGTTGCAACTCTCTGTGCGGGCATATAACTGTCTTAAACGGGCACAAGTTAACTCTGTGGCAGATTTGTTGGATTATACCCAAGAAGACCTCTTAGAAATTAAGAACTTTGGTCAGAAGTCAGCAGAAGAGGTCGTGGAAGCTTTGCAGCGACGCTTGGGCATCACCCTGCCAATGGAAAGAGGCTCTAAACACCCTTAAGAAAAACCGTTCATAATTCATAGTGCATAATTATGCGTCACCGTTGTCGCGTCAAAAAACTCAGTAAACCAGCCGATCAGCGCCGTGCTTTACTGCGATCGCTCACCACCGAGTTGATCCGTCATGGTAAGATCACCACTACTTTGATTAGAGCAAAAGTTCTGCGAAGTGAAGTTGAAAAAATGATTACCCTAGCCAAAAATGGCTCCTTGGCAGCACGCCGGGAAGCTCTTGGCTATATCTTCGACAAACCACTGGTTCACGCTCTATTTGAGCAAGCTCCAACTCGATATGGCGATCGCCAGGGCGGTTATACCCGCATCCTGCATACCGTACCGCGTCGGGGTGATAATGCAAAAATGGCAGTAATTGAATTGGTTTAAGTCATTAGTCATTGGTCATTAGTTAATAACAAAGGACAAATGACAAATGACAAAATCTGTATGTTAGAAAGCCACCAGCCGACACAAACTCATCGAGTAGCCTTGGTAATCCAATACCTAGGCACTCATTTTCATGGCTGGCAACGGCAAAAAAACCACCGGACTGTCCAAGAAGAGATCGAAATTGCGATCACTACTATTCTTGGGCATCATGTGACATTACACGGTGCGGGGCGAACCGATTCTGGAGTCCACGCTGCTGCTCAAGTAGCCCATTTTGACGCAACAGGTTTAATTCCGCCTCACAAGTGGGCAACAATCCTCAACAGCTATCTGCCGCCAGATATATTAATTAGGGCTTCAGCTAGTGTAGATAACCGTTGGCACGCTCGCTTTAGTGCAGTCTATCGGCGGTATCGCTACACAATATACACTGAAGATCGCCTTAACTTGTTTGTAAGACCCTTCAGTTGGCATTATTATTATGCGCCCCTGGATGAATCCTTAATTCAAGCTGCCCTAAAACCTCTGTTGGGAAAGCATCACTTAGCTGCTTTTCACCGTGCAGGCTCTAAGCGATCGCATTCCTGGGTAGAGGTGCAAGCAGCAGAGTGTCGTCGCAGTGGGCCATTTATCCATATTGAAATACAGGCAGATGGATTTTTGTATGGCATGGTACGGCTGTTGGTAGGGATGCTGGTACAAGTAGGCTCTGGACAACGGACACTCCCTAGTTTCACCGAACTCTGGAAAGAACAACGTCGGGAAGAAGTAAAATACGCCGCACCGCCCCAAGGCTTGTGCTTGTTGCGAGTCGGCTATCCAGATTTTCCCTTTCCAAAAGAGATTTGGTACGACACCTTGCCAAAGTTCGTCACTAGTCAAGAGTCATTAGTCATTGGTTCTTAGTAACGACAAATGACAAAGCGCAAAGTCTGAGCGGAGGTTTCCTCCGATCAGAACTTTGTAAGAGAGGACAAATGACAAATGACAAATTAAAAATGACAAAGGACAAATGACAAATGACAACTAGTAAAACATACCTTCCTTCTCAAGCGTCACTTGAGCGTGAGTGGTACATAGTAGATGCCACCGATAAACGCCTCGGTCGCCTCGCCAGTGAAATCGCCCAGGTTTTAAGAGGCAAAAAGAAACCCGAATACACACCCCACTTAGATACAGGTGACTTTGTAATCGTCATCAATGCCGAGAAAGTAGCAGTTACAGGCAAAAAGCGCACTCAAAAACTTTACCGTCGCCATTCTGGTCGTCCCGGTGGGATGAAAACGGAAACTTTTGCTAAACTGCAACAGCGCATACCAGAGCGGATTTTAGAACAGGCTGTTAAAGGTATGCTACCTAAAAATAGTCTGGGTAAGCAGTTGTTCACTAAGCTAAAAGTGTACGCTGGGCCTACGCATCCCCATGATGCTCAAAAACCTAAAGAACTACAAATTAGTACAATTCCTGGAGAAGAAAATTAATGGTAGTAGCAGACGCCAATAGCGGTCGCGCCGTATACTGGGGTACTGGTCGTCGTAAGAACGCAGTAGCAAGAGTCCGCTTGGTTCCAGGCACTGGTCAACTGACTGTGAACGGTAAAGATGGAAACTTGTATTTTCAATTCAATGCCAACTACCTGGGAGTCATCAAAGCACCCCTGGAAACTCTAGGACTAGAAAACGAATATGACATTTTGGTGAAAGCAGAAGGCGGCGGCTTGACCGGACAGGCTGATTCTGTTCGCTTGGGAGTTGCTCGTGCTTTGTGCCAACTAGACCCAGACAACCGCCCACCTTTGAAAACCGAAGGTTACCTGACTCGTGATCCGAGGGCAAAAGAACGGAAAAAATATGGTTTACATAAAGCCCGGAAAGCACCTCAGTACTCAAAGCGTTAGGGCATTGGGCATGGGGAATTGGGCATTGGAAAAAGTCCGTTGTTTATATACTTTGCCAGTCCCCAATCCCTAGCTCCAATTGAAACCTGAAAGTTATAATTGATATAGATTCATCACAAAAAGAACAATGGCTAAAGCTGATATTCACCCCAAGTGGTATCCAGATGCTAAAGTTTACTGCAATGGTCAAGTTGTTATGACCATTGGCTCTACCAAGCCAGAATTGCACGTAGATGTTTGGTCTGGAAATCACCCATTTTACACCGGCACTCAGAAGATTATTGACACTGAGGGTAGAGTGGAGCGCTTCCTCCGCAAGTACGGCATGAGTAGCACTCAAACATCTGGCGACGAACAAAAGAAAAAGTAGCGGGTTGGCTCTGCTGTTAACGACGGCCCTGCATCAGCTGGGTCGATTGTCATTTATATGCTCGAGCCAATTTGTTATTTTTTTAAGGAGCGATCGCACTCGTCATGGCTGAATCATACTTACTGGACAAACTAAAATCTGTTGAACAAACCTTTAATGAATTAACACGTCGCCTTGGCGACCCTGATACCGCTAGCAACCCTGATGAGTATCAACAAATTGCTAAGTCTCGTTCTTCTTTGGAAGAGGTAGTTAATACCTATGAAACTTGGAAAACAGCCCAAGAAGACTTGAGTGGAGCGCGTCAGGTTTACAAAGAATCTGCGAGTGACCCAGAGTTGCAAGAAATGGCAGCACTGGAAGTAAAGGAACTTGAAGAAAAAATAGAATATTTAGAGACTCGCTTGAAAGTCTTACTGCTACCACGCGACCCCAATGATGAAAAGAATATCATGTTGGAAATTCGCGCTGGCACTGGTGGCGATGAAGCAAGTATTTGGGCTGGCGATTTGATGCGGATGTACACCCGCTATGCCCAGACTCAAGGTTGGAAAGTTTCTCTAATGAGCGAATCTCTGGGAGAAATGGGTGGCTGGAAAGAGGTCATTCTAGAAATTAAAGGTAATGACGTTTACAGCCAATTAAAGTTTGAAGCTGGAGTGCATCGTGTGCAGCGTGTACCAACAACTGAAGCTGGGGGACGGGTTCATACCTCTACAGCCACAGTAGCGATTATGCCAGAGGTGGATGATGTGGAAATCCACATTGACCCGAAAGATATTGAAATGACAACAGCTCGTTCTGGCGGTGCTGGTGGACAAAACGTCAACAAAGTGGAAACAGCTGTTGACTTAATGCATAAACCGACAGGAATACGCATTTTCTGTACAGAAGAACGCAGCCAGTTGCAAAACAAAGAACGGGCGATGCAAATTCTGCGGGCAAAGTTGTATGATATCAAGTTAAGCGAACAACAGGAAGCTGTAACTTCTATGCGGCGATCGCAGGTTGGTACGGGATCGCGATCGGAAAAAATTCGCACCTACAATTATAAAGATAACCGCGCTACTGATCATCGGTTAGGTCAGAATTATTCCCTTAACCCTGTTCTGGAAGGTGATTTAGACACGCTTATTCAATCTTGCATATCTCAAGACCAACAGGAACGTCTCGCGGAGTTAGCGACTTCTGCTGCTAACTAATTTTTGCTGTAAAAAACCATGTAAAACCACTTGTCTTGCTGTTGCTTTTAACACATACAGGTGGTTTTCTAATATTGCATAAACTGCATTTTCAATTTCACTAGGATAATAGCAGAAATCGCAGTGAGAGCGGGTTACACACTCCAGGAGTTACTTAGCTGTCTGGATGGAAAGCCAATTGCAGAAACTTCAGATTTGAGTCTGATTCTTAGACAAATCCAGCACATGCCTCTTAGCCAAGTGGCTCAAATTGTACAAGCTGCGGCAGATAGATTGGCGGCTGTGGCTGAAGCGTCCGGGGATGAAGCAAAGGCCAGTTGAATTAGGAAAACGAATCGCAATGCTTATTGAAATCCTTCTTTGCAGGTTGTTTTACTAAATTATTATTTTTATAAATAGCCTCAATTGAAGTCTGGGTAACTTTGTAGCCTGTTGTTCAACAATTTTAGCGACGACGTGCTTTTTCAGATCATCTAAGTTAGAACCTTGCTGACTCGCACCTTATGAAAATAGGATTGTTGGCAAAAGTGGGTGTTGTATTTGGTTGCGTAGTTTACCGCCGTAGGCATCGCTTCCAGCGGGGCGTAGCCCATTTGGCAAGAGAAGTTGTAGCTGTCAGTAGAAAAAACTTATCGTTATAATGGCGGCATAGCATTAGAAAATTTTGTTAGTTCAACGTCTACGAACAGATATTGTATAACTTGGTCGCTGTGTTGCTTCTGGTTGACTCTTAACCAACCGAAAGTTATTATTTATATCTAGACTTTTCCAAAAATTTATAACCCAATTTTTACAAGGGTTATCAAGTTCGACTATATCTCTTTTGTGAACGTAGCAACAAGGATTTGTATAGTTGATGATAGTTTAGAGACAAAAAACAATATTTTAAAATTTTAAGCCTCAACAGAATTTATTATGCTGTACAATTCGCAAAAGCTATATAGGGGAAATATTAGGATTTACAAAGAGAAAATTTTATATCTTAATGTTTACGCAAATTTAATTTTCCGAAGGGTTCACTTGACCAAAGAAGACAGATACGGGAATGCAAAGAAAGAACTCTCCGTACCTCCGTATCTCTTCAATGAAAAACTACCACCAAATTCGATTTCCATTTTCATCAACTCGTGCTTCCCGAATCATGTCGGAAATCTCTTCAGCATCTTTAACGTGGTGGAGTGCCTTCTTTTCGCCGTCGGGTTCATCCACAACAAAGTAAGTTGGGACTGTGATATTATCGCCTGTAATGTCTGCTACATCATCAACGGCTACCTGTTGAGCTTTTTCTTCAACTGATTGAGACTCATCAGCAATTCTATCTCCCGGATTTGCAGTTAAGTTTCTTTCATTCACATCCGGTTTTTCGCGAGAATGCGAATCTTCGCTTACTGGTTGATTAATTTGATTTTCTTGATTATTCTCAGTCATGGCTTTTTCAGATATTCATAAAGATACACTCTAATATTGTAAAAAATCGAAGGTATAAAGAATTCTTTCTCTAGAGAGATTTTGATAATATATTTGAGCGAAACACCTCTTAGGTTAGATATTCGCTTAAATGAATTTACTTCTTTGGTTGAAATGACGGATATTTTCCCTAATGCTTTTATAATGCTGAGGGTATTTACCTCTACTATTTTGATGTAGGAATCTTTTTTACTTACCTTTGCACCAATTGAATCAGAGTAAAGTTGATTTGGTACTAATTTCACCCGCTCCTTCTTGAGCAAAAGTTTTAATTAAAGCTGGGTCAATTGTAGTTTCAGCAAAAATTGCGGGAACACCTTTCTTTTTAATTAACTCAAACAACCTCTGAACTGTTTGAGCATTCAGTTGTTCGCAACTCTCGCAAATCAAATAGGATTGCTGTATTTAGTCCTAGTTCCGGTATTTTTACCACTAAATAACTTAAAACCAAAGAATAATTCTAACGCGCTTGTACTGTAGTATATTAGTAGACCTTTTTTCCATACTTTTTGAGCAAGTCATAAATTATAAAAGACTAATAAAAATTACTACATGATTTAAATTTGTCAGGTAAGCTGACAACAGCAGTTTCATCCTTAAAACAATGACCGCAAGTAGTCCTACAATTTTAGCCCTGGACTTTGATGGAGTGATTTGTGACGGACTAATTGAATATTTCGAGGTAGCGTGGCGCACCTACTGTCAAATTTGGTCGCCTGCTAACGACACACCACCAGATGATTTAGCTTTGAGATTCTATCGCCTGCGACCTGTAATTGAAACGGGTTGGGAAATGCCCGTTTTAATCAAAGCGTTGGTAGATGGAATTCCTGATGAGAAAATTCTTCATGAATGGGTAATCATCGCCCCGAAACTTTTATTAGATGACAAGCTACAAGCAAGAGAAATTGGTGCAAAACTAGATAACCAACGGGATGAATGGATTACCACTGATTTAGACGGTTGGCTAAGTCTGCATAGATTTTACCCGGGTATAGTAGAAAAACTAAAATTAACTCTTGACAGTGGAGTTAAGCTATACATTGTGACAACTAAAGAAGGGCGTTTTGTAGAGCAGTTGTTGCAACAAGAAGGAGTAAATTTACCAGCACCAGCAATTTTTGGTAAAGAAGTCAAGCGTCCCAAATACGAAATTATACGAGAATTAAAGCAGGCAGAAACAGACAAGCTAGTCAGTCTGTGGTTCGTAGAAGATAGACTCAAGACATTGCAGTTAGTCCAACAGCAAATAGACCTTGAAGATGTGAAACTGTTTCTTGCAGACTGGGGCTATAATACCCAAGTAGAAAGGGAAGCTGCCCAAAATGATCCGCGAATTAAGTTGTTATCATTGTCTCAATTTGCCAAAAATTTCTCTGCTTGGCTTTAATATATTAAATATGTTGCAATAATCTCTTGATGCTTTCACCCTAAAAGGGCTTGTTATTGCCCAGATGCTTCTAATAGCAAAGTACATTTTTTCCAAAGCCGAAACTTTAAGACAGGCACAAATAGCTTTGATTAATATTAGCAAAACTACTCAAAGCAAACAAAGTAGGAGCAGTATTGAAATAGAAGCCTTACCATCAAATGTAGGCAATCGCCTCAGTCATCCTTACTACTGGGCACCATTTATTTTAATTGGTAATGGATTGTAATTCGTAATCCGCAATTCGCACCTCAACCTACATATTGCCATTTCGAGAGTCGCTAACATAGATTTTGCGATCGCAATTACTATTTCGGGAGTCGCTAATATAGATTTTGCGATCGCAATTACTATTTCGGGAGTTTTTCTTAACTGAACCGTCTCCAGCAGGGAGAGAATTGTAGTCTAATTATACCGTTTCTGAAAATGCGCCTAAGAGGATGTCTGAAAAGTGTACCAAAGGTATAATTTGTCATTCTGAGCGTAACGAAGTGGAGCGAAGAATCGCAATTTCCCGTGGTTTGATGAGATGCTTCACTACGCTATCACTTCATTCAGCATGACATTTTTAACTTCTCAGACATCCTCTAATTAGCCCACGTTCGCCCTTGGCGTTACCGAAGGCTAGGTGGGCTTTGTCTGTGTAGCTCCAGGCTTCTAGTCTGAGGGCAATAAAACGCAACCTCACATAGAATTGGTATTATTATCTCTGCCTCTGTGGATGAAACAAATCATCCTGCAATTATGCAATGCCTTTACTTTAAGTTGGTTTAGCAATAAATTCTTAGTTAAAAGCTTATTTAATAAATTGGTTTTATTCAGGTTCTTCTAGTATATCTTTCAAAGTTTCAGCCATATGCAGCGCGGAAACACCCTAAAAATCACCCTTAAACTGAGTGCGGCGAACGAGTTTCCTGCGCGGTGATTTATTTTGATGTCTGCACACTTACAACCTTTGGAAAAACATGACAACCACAGTCCAAGAACTGATTGCAAACTTGAAACACCACCCTGATAACACGGTGGTAACGATTAAAGATGTCGAGGATCAGGAATTCGCGATCGCTGATTTTATCCTTGAAAACTAGATCCTGAATATCGTCATTGGCACGAAGGAGGAGGTGAGAAATTTGAGGTGATGTTTGACAAACAGTGCCAGGAAATTCAAGGATAACTCAAAATTTATCTAGCGATCGCGCTTTAGAAAACCGCGATCGCTTCCTCGATTCAAACACTTCAAACTTGTACAAGACAAAAAAGCTATTTTCAGATAACTAGACCACACGGTAGGGGCACAGCATTGCTGTGCCCCTACGACAGATGTAGTTCAAATACTTGAATTCTGCTGTAAGACTTGCTCACCTGAACCGCGTTCAGTCACCGATCATGAATCGTGCGCGGCAGGATTTAGCGTGGCAGTTTCCACAAGTTGCATTAATAAAATCCCGGCGGGGTGCAGAAGGTAAAGTTCCCTTACTTTGGTATGGAATTCGCAAAAGTACGCGCTATAACCGCCTCTACGAACAATCTGTGGGGTTAGAAATCACCCAAACAGTTCGAGAACACGCAAAACGCATCTGTGACCTGCAACGTGAGGAACACGCCATCGAGGCAGAGTTGCGAGAATTGCTGGCTGATTCTCGGTTTGACCATTACCGCACAGTTTTTAAAAAGTTTGGATTTGGCGATCGCCTCTTTTCGGTAATAATCTCTCAGATTTACCCTTTAAGGCGGAAATTATAGAGGGAGTAAGAAAATTACTAGAGTGAACAAGGGGCTTAAGCCCCTTGTGTGGAACCCACTTGCTTGCGCGGGTAAAGTTTCGTTTAGACGCGGTTTCTAACCGCCCTTTTTAATCCTGATTTAAATGTTTGAGAATCAACGAGCAAACATCTGTAGGCTCAATTTGATTTTCATTAACTAAGTGAGTTTGATGGGTGATAAATAGAGGCCCTTCAGCTAAAGAAGTGGTTATGTGACCATGAGAGCCACGTACTAAGGAAGCATCCAGAGGAATCACATCCATTAAGTAGCGAAAACCTAGTTGTTTCTTAAGTAACTTGAGAGCAACTTTTACCTGAGGCAATTTCATCTGCGGATCGAGGAAAAGTTCTACAGGATCGTAACCAGGTTTGCGGTGGATATCTACAGTTCTAGCAAAATCGGGCGCTTTGGCATCATCGAGCCAATAATAATAGGTAAACCAAGCGTCAGGCCGAGCGATCGCCACTAACTCTCCCGCTCTAGGATGAGCAAGGTGGTAGGCTTGCTTACCCTCTTCATCCAATACCTGCGCCACACCTTCAGTTGCTTCTAAAAGCGATCGCACTTTTGGGATGTACGCCGGATCATTCACATATACATGAGCAATTTGGTGATCAGCAACAGCAAAGGCAATGCTAGCACCAAAATCGAGCAGTTCTCGCCCTAATTCTTCCCGCACAGCTATTAAACCGTTTTCCCTTAATATGCGGTTGATATCCACTGCTTTGGAGACTGGCATAATGCCATACTCAGAAAGAATAATTACCTGAATATTTCGTGTTTGATAATATTTAATTAAATCGCCACAAACAGCATCAATTTCTCGCAAATCAGCTTGGATCTGTGTTTCATTATTACCAAATCGTTGCAAACAGTAATCTAAATGTGGCAGATAAACTAGTGATAAAGTGGGGCTGTAGCGTTCCTCAATCCATTTTGCCGAATTGGCAATCCATTGGCTAGAACTAATAGAAGTTTTTGGCCCCCAAAAATCGAATAGAGGGAAGTTACCTAAATCAGATTGAATCTGTGATCGCACATCACTAGGATGGGTATAAATATCAGGTAATTTTCTCCCATCTGCGGGATACATTGGGCGCGGTGTAATGGCATAATCTACTGAAGAATACATATTGTACCACCAAAAAAGGTTGGCACAACTGAAGTTTGGATCTATTGATTTAGCTATTTCCCAAACCTTGGGAACCTGCACTAGTTTATTAGATTGTCGCCAAAACTTCACTTCACATTCATCGCGGAAGTACCATCCATTAGCGACAATTCCATGCTCATCGGGCAATTTTCCTGTTAAATAAGTAGCCTGAACCGAACAAGTCACAGCAGGTAACACTGTTGTGATCGGAACTACCTGCCCTTTAGCCGCCCAAGAAGATAAAAACGGCGTGTTTTCTCCTAGTAAACTAGGCGTTAATCCCACGACATTTAGAACAACCGTTTTCTGCATAAAATCAATTTCCTCTTAATTGGCGGCAAATTCTTTTAATACCCACTCATATTCCCGCTGAATAGAAGTCAGCAAATCTATCTTCATTTCTGATGGCAATACATCCCAGGTATAAGTCTCAATTTCTAAATGTTGGCAAGCATTGTTTGTTTGAAGTAGATGTAAAACAGTAGCAATATCATCTTGCGTAGACTGCAAAATTTGATAATCATGAATAAAAATTGGCACATGGAAGTGAGTGCGCCATTCTTCAGCTATAGATTTTTCTAAGTGTGGTAATGCAGTTATTAAGTCAGGATAATGATACAGTGTATCGTCACTGCGACGTTCTATTACCTGGTGAAGATAAGTAGATTCTGCAAAAGGACGTAAACGCTCAACTATTAAACTACGTTTCTCAACCTCAGCAGGTATTTTTACTTTAATTGCGGCGCTGATTTGAATTTTGCCAATCTTAATTCCTGCCGATTGCAAACACGCAAATACAGACTGAGGCTGCTCATATTCAACTGAAAAATGGCAGGTATCATAGCAGATCCGAACATGTTCTAGCAATTTTATCTCTGCTAAACTTTGCTCAATATTTAATTGTTCAGACAAGTAATTCCCACAAATTGGTAATAACCAATTGTGATAAAAATTAATTACTTCTGAGGTATTTTCAATTAATCCATCAGGCTCAGGTTCTAAATCAATATGAAGTATTTTTCCTGTTTCTTCGTGGATACGAATCATTTTTGCGACAACTGATGCTATATTCAAACAACTCTTTTTCAGAACTGTTTCAAAAGTTGCTTGGTCTTCTGCCGACCAAGGTTTATAGGATAATGGTAGTGTAGAAATTCCGCCATCCAGTCCTTCTGGTAACAGGGTGGCTAAAATTTGTGTCAAGTTTAATGTATAATTTACCCGTTCTTGTGTAGACCAATCTGGTGCATAAACATGGTCTTTTACCACCTGTCGATGGAATCCGCCATAAGGAAATCCATTTAAGGTGAAAACATATAAATCTTCTTGAGTCAGCCAAGCTTGGAATTGAGCTAAATTATTACTTTCCAAAAGTTGTTTAGCAGCAACATCTGCTAACCTCAAGCCAATCCCAAAAGGTTCTGTAGGTGATAAACGTGACTTGAGATTGGGAACATATTTTTCTAAATTGGCGAAAACCTCTAACCAACTTTCACCAGGATGAATATTGCTGCAATAAGTTAAATGAAAGTTGCTGTCTTTTGTAATTTTCATTTTCTAGCTTTATGCCCTATATATGCTAATAATCTGTTTTCTTAGATTTATCCAATTTCACAAAATACCTGCTATATATTCATGGGTATGGGCGCACATCTATACGCCCATACATCCGATTCATGGTATTACTGGATATGTATATTCAAATTTAAGTTACGGCAAATAGTTGTGCTAATTTCATCGAAATTGGCAGCAAGGTTAGAACTAATAAACCGTAATACAAACCAGCAAAACCAGATGCAATTGTTGCATCTAAGACAATTAGAGATAACACGCCTATTTTTACAGCATCTCGGATATTTTCGGCTACTGGTTGACGCGCAGCTTTGATAAAATTAGGCAACACTCGGATAGCTAATAGAACAGCAAATGGTAGTGCTGCGATCGCTGTATACTCTCCTAATAATCCTAAAGCTAAAACTGCCGTCAAAACTATTGCAATTAGCAGTAGTGCTAGGACTCCGGTAATCTTCTTCCCTCCGTGAACTTCACCCTGACTAATTGCGGTGATAGCAGCAATGTAAAGAATAGGAATCAGCGTTAAATACCAACGTTCTCCTATGATTGCAGGTACAGCACTTACGCCTAACAATAAGTTACTACCACGGCACAAACCCATATTAAGTGGACCAAAAAAAGGATGATGTTTGGCGAGTGCGTCATACAGGAGGCATGAAAGAGTGATAAATATAGCGATCGCAGCACTCAACCAGGATACTTGAAAAGCAGCTATAATTCCAATTGCAAACAGTATACTCCCCAATAAAGTAGCATTTTGGCGAGATACGCGACCGCTAGGAATTGCTCTATTTGGTCGCTCTTTTGCATCTAATTCAGCATCAAAAACATCATTAAAAACTATACCGCCGCCATATAAACCAGTTGTAGCTAACAACAACCAAGCTAATGGAATTAGTATGGAAAAACTTGCTTCTCCATTAATTAATTTAGCAAAAATCATCCCACCAGAAGCAGCAAAGCCAACAAGAATATCCGCCCAAGCAGTAACAATATTAGCAGGACGCATCAATTCCAGATAACCCCTCCAGCCTTGAAAATTTAAGCTTGCAACATTCATTCGTCTGCCTCATTGCCGAGTAATTTATCAAAATAAGCCGCATATTATAGATGAATCAGATGTTTATGCAATTCCTCTTCCCCACTCCTCACTCCCAATTTTCTACTCAATCAACACATAATCTGAAACTGATTTGATTCCTGGTTCCTGTCCCCGTAATACAGAATTACCACTGAACATCTGACGCTGATCAACAGATTGGGGATTCAGCCAATCTGATGCTTTCATCTGCCCAGTTTGACTGTAAGCAGCTAGAGCATTCTCATAACAAACTGTTCGTACATATTCTTCAGGAATGCCCCGATCTAACATCAACTGAGCAGTTTTTGGGACTGCTAAAGGATCGCTAATACCCCAATCAGCGCTACTATCTACAATGATGCGATTAGATCCATACTTGCGGACAACTTCTACCATCCTGGCGTTACCCATCTTCGTTTGTGGGTAAATTGTGAAAGCCGCCCAAAAACCCCGTCCTAATACTTCCTCTACGGTTTCCTCATTGTTGTGATCAATAACTACTTGTGAGGGATCTAAGCCATATTCAATGCAGCGATCCATACTCCGACTAGCACCTGCTTTTTTATTGCGGTGAGGGGTATGAATTAGTACTAACATATCGAGTTCTTTGGCTAATGCTAACTGTTGACAAAAGTATTTATCCTCTGCTTCTGTCATGTCGTCGTAGCCAATTTCGCCAATGGCAACAACTCCCTCTTTACAAGCATAAAGTGGTAACAGTTCTATAACTTCTGCTGCTAGCACTTCATTGTTAGCTTCTTTCGGATTTAGACCAATTGTGCAATAGTGTTGGATGCCAAACTGACTAGCACGAAACCGTTCCCAGCCCACAAGACTACTGAAGTAGTCTTTGAATGTGCCCGCGTTGGTTCGAGGTTGTCCTAACCAAAAGGCTGGTTCAATAACGGCAACAATGCCATATTCCCGCATTACTAAGTAATCGTAAGTAGTACGGGAACACATGTGAATGTGAGGATCGATAAACATCATGGTGTGGTTTAATGAGCAATAAATTTTATTAGGGATAGAGGATTGGGTATTTGGAAAAGTTTTCCTTAGTCCCCAGTCCCTTTTATTTGTAAACAAAGAGGCGATCGCGGCTGAAACTGCTCCAAGTCAGATTACCTTGTTGAATGGATGACTGTAAATCTGGATAACTAGAAAGTAATGCTTGCGCTTGGGGTAAAGGCGATTGGGCGCAAGCTAACGCTGCTGCTTCTTGTTCCTCTATATCCCCATTAGCCAGTACTTTTTCCAAATCTGTGATGATTGCGCTATCCGCAAACCGCCCTACCGATCGCCAAAGTTCTGGCGTAACTGAGCGTTTAGCTGCCCAACGTTCATGGGCATAGTCTGCCAACATCCTCGCCAATTCTGGGTTAGCACGCCGATCTAGACCCCAAATTAGATGCAACGGACTGCCGACAAACACAGCCTTCAGCACCATCTGATTCCAAGCAGCATTATCTAAATAATCTGCTGGATAAGGGTTACGTAGTGCGATCGCTTGGAATACATTACTCATATTGCTGCGAATTCCCTCAGCAGTACGATGGCGATGTAACTCTGGATATGGTAAGAGCGGCAAACTTTGATAAAGGACAACTAACTCCCCCATATCGGCAGTCGAGAAGACTTGATCAAGCGATCGCACATACCCCTGGGCATCATCGTGGGGCAATGCTAAAAGCAAGAGTGTGCGACCTGCTTGATCTACACTCCAATGACCAGGATACCAACCGGGAATCACATCCTGTGCTGCTTCCAAGTCCTGGAATGTTAGCTGCAAATCCTGTTTGCCTAAATAACGCGGTACAGCACTAAATGCCGTGAAAAACACTCTCTCAGCAGCGCCGCTAGCAATTTGTGCCTGCTTCTGTTCCAGCCAAGCAAAAGCTTTCTCTGAAACAGATTTTAGCAGCCAGTGATGCAGTAATTTGTTTACTTTACTCATGATGAATTTCAGGATAAGTTGCCCAACTTTTTTGTGACAACCAAGTATAAAATCTACCACTAAACTTGATATTTTGTGATTGAGGTAGCTAGATAATATACTACTGAGATCATAACTTCACTGAAACTATAAAAATCTCCTGATTTTAAATAAGATACTGTAAAGATATCATTTTGATTAGATAAATCATAAAATTCTCTTACGGAAAAAATTAAAATCTTATGTAATCACGATATCTATTGCCAATCTCATATGTAAAGACTAAATATCAAGAAAATTATGAAGTTAGATTATTTTTAACTTTCTATATTGAAGTGAATTAACTTCAGATTTCTGATTGATTGAGTAGCTCAATTGGTCTAGCAAATTATTTCAAAGTTAAAGTGATCAATTGATTTATTGGGTTTATTTTACTGTTAACCATAATTGCAATAGTGCATCCATTTACAGGTAGTTAAAAAGTAATAATATTCAAATGGCTATTCAGCAAAAAACTGTTCTTAATCTGCAACCAATTAACCAATGTGTCCGCGTGACCTTCAATTATGATGTTCACTTTACTAGAGGTTTGTTTGAGTTAGATAATCCTTTACTGGCACAAGTGATTGCCGCAGATGGGGAGACAACCCCAAAACAAGTTCTAGCAGTGGTAGATGCAGGATTTTTACAGTATTACGATGGGTTGCTCAAAAAATTATCAGTCTATGCCCAGTGTTATGAAGATGTACTAACACTGAGCGGTGAGCCGATAGTAGTTCCGGGTGGAGAAGCAGTCAAGAACGATTCAAGATTTATAGAGCAAATTCATCAAATTATCAATGCAACTAGATTGTGCCGTCACTCCTATGTCTTAGCAATTGGAGGTGGAGCCGTCCTAGACATGGTAGGATACGCAGCAACAACGGCTCACCGAGGAATTCGGCTGCTACGAGTACCGACAACAGTGCTAGGGCAAAACGATTCGGGTGTAGGGGTAAAGAACGGAATTAATGCCTTTGGCAAGAAAAACTTTTTGGGTACATTCATGCCACCTTATGCTGTCTTGAATGACTTTGATTTTCTTACTAGCCTTGACGATCGAGATTGGCGATCGGGTATTGCAGAAGCGGTGAAAGTAGCGCTGATTAAAGATGCAGATTTCTTCGATTTCATTATGACTAATGCCGATAAATTGGCTAATCGAGACATGGACATAATGAAAAAGCTGATCTATCGCTGTTCCCAATTGCACTTAGAGCATATTGCTGGTAGCGGCGACCCCTTTGAAATGGGTTCATCGCGTCCTTTGGATTTTGGACATTGGGCTGCTCACAAACTGGAGCATTTAACTAATTACAGCCTACGTCACGGTGAAGCTGTAGCGATCGGCATTGCTTTAGATACGACCTATTCATATTTAACAGGGCAACTCTTACAATCTGAGTGGCAAAGGGTTATAAGTACACTAAAGAAATTAGGCTTTACCTTGTACGTATCAGCGCTGACAGAGCAATTAGATCAACTAGATCATCCGCATTGTCTATTTAGGGGGCTTACCGAGTTCCGTGAACACTTGGGAGGAAAATTGACAATCACCCTTCTACAAGGAATCGGACAGGGAATAGAAGTTCATCAGGTGGATTTGTCTTTGTATAGAGATGCTATTTTGATACTGCAAGATTGGGAACTTTTGCATTAATTCTCTTTTGAATGCAATCAGCCGAATGCCTGCCAATCGACGAAGGCAGTCCCACCAGACATAGATAAAGTTATTCCCATTGGGTCTAGAAAATCTTTAAGTAATATTTCACCTGGATGTGATGGGGGTCTATAGTTTGGAACTCTCATCTGTTGTTATCTCCTTAACCCACGCCACTTGATGTTCACAATGAAAACCTCGATTCTTCCAAGCTTGCATATCTACTTGGGTAAGCTTTGTCACATTCGAGCATTGCGGTTGAATAATTTGACTTACAATCGCCCAAAATAGGCTGCGTGTTAAATCTAATCCAGTTTTGGGCCAAGATTCATGATTACCAGGAAAACCCAACTCCTGAACAATATCTGTCTCTACCCAAATACCATGAGCGCCCAAAAGAATCTGTGCCATCCATTTGGCTCTGGGTAAGTGACTTGGCGAGGTAATCAACATGACTTTATGCACTCCCCAACGCCGCAGAATTGGAATACTATAATAAAAATTTTCAAAGGTAGAATTCGCGCACTTTTCTAACCAAACGTTTTGTAACGCTGTTAATTCGTCTTGAAAAATTAACCATATACAGGGGTCTGGGGAACCATGAGAAATTAAAATTGGGGTTTGCGGGTATTGTTTTGCTTGTTGGGCAACATAAGTTTCTCGATGAATACTGCCACCAAGTGCAAAGAAGGCATCTACTGGCTGCGAAGAAGCAAAAACTAAGGTTATAGTAATAAAAATCAGCCAAGCACCCAGGACAACGGACAATCCGCCAGTTAGCTTTTGTAAGAATTGCCACAGATTAGCAAAATTTTTTTTAATAGAAATTAACGATTTGATGGTAAATTTGCGTTTCATGAGTTAGGTAATAAAAGCTGATTTAATGACTGTCTAACAGTGCTGCAATTGAGTGAACAAAGTGCTATCTTGTAAAAGTAATGAATAAGTGTAAATATGACGCTAATAAAAGTGTCACATGGTCACAAGAGCCTTCCGGAGAAAGCTAACAAACCGAGAAGTGGTTGTTAATAATGCAGTATTTTCGGCATCATTCAACGATAAAAATGATTAAGGAAGCATAGCTTAGTTTGGGGTATAAAAACTTAAAATTTTCTGGAAAGCCTGATTGCTAAACTGTCAACAACACAATTATTCCAGCTAATATACATGAAAAAATCTCCGAAAAGTTACTCGCCGCTCCAAGTAGCCTTGATTGGTGGAGCGATCGCCACAACTGCTACTATGTCTGTGTTCGGCCCCGTTTGGACTCGTGGTGTCCGTGCTGCTCTAGCCCTACAAGACAGCCCGAAAGTGATAGTTGACCAAGTTTGGCAAGTGGTAAATCGTGAATATGTTGATGCCAAATTTAATCAACAAGATTGGCAAGCAACTAGACAAAGCCTGTTGAGCAAAGACTATTCTACTCGGGAAGAAGCTTATACTGCCATCCGCGAAGCTTTACAAAAATTGGGAGATCCTTACACTCGATTTATGGACCCCAAACAGTTTGAAGCCCTGACTAGCCAAACAGACGGGGAAGTCTCTGGCATTGGCATTCGGATGGAAGTTAACCAAAAAACTCAGCGGCTCACTGTTGTCGAAGCCATAGAAAATTCTCCAGCACTGAAAGCTGGGATCAAAGCAGGCGATGAAATTTTGGCAATTGATGGCAAACCCACTCTCAAAATGAAAGTGGATGACGCCTCCAAGTTAATTCGTGGCGAAGTGGGTACTCCCATCAAGCTACGGGTGGGACGGACAGGGCTAAATGCTTTTGATTTGAAGCTGACAAGGGCAAAGATTGAAGTGCCAACAGTACGTTATACCCTTAGGCAAGAAGGGAATCGCCGCGTTGGCTATATTCGTTTGCGGGAATTTAGCGCCCACGCCGCAGATCAAATGCAACGAGCCATCCGCGATTTGAACAATAAGAAAGTAGATTCTTATGTCTTGGATTTGCGGGGAAATCCTGGCGGGTTGTTGAACGCGAGCATTGAAATTGCCCGGATGTGGTATGATAACGGCGCGATTGTCAAGACAGTAGACCGTGTGGGCAGCAGTGAAGAAACTAAAGCCAATCGCACTTCTCTGACAAATCGTCCCTTAGCGGTATTAGTAGATGGAAATTCAGCTAGTGCTAGCGAAATCCTCACAGGGGCACTCAAGGATAATAAGCGGGCGGTAGTCGTAGGTGGTCAAACCTTTGGTAAGGCCTTAGTGCAGTCAGTTCATAAACTCGCAGATGGTTCCGGCTTGGCAGTTACCATTGCTCATTACTACACCCCTGCGGGAACGGATATTAATCATAAAGGGATTACGCCAGATATCAAGCTAGACTTGACAGAGGCACAAGAGCGTCAGTTGGCTTCTAATCCAGATTTAATCGGAACTAAGAGTGATCCGCAATATGCCCGTGCGATCACAATTCTATCAAATAACAACTTTGCCCGGCCACCAGCAACTCAACCCACTCGACCCATGAGTAGCGCCGATAACCTGAAATTTTAACTAAAACAAAAATTCTATCCCACGTCATTCCCAAATCCAGATTTTTGGAGTTACGAAAACTGCTTGATATACCGTTCTAGGATTTTGGATTGGGAATACTAGCTACTAATCCCATCTCTAAAATCTCAGATTTATGAATCATCAGCCAGTTGATGCAACCACCGCCACTAGCTTTTTACCAATGGTGTCGGTGGTTGTTCCTATTTATAACGGTGAGACGGATTTACCAGAGTTAATCAATTGCCTGTTGTCTCAAACCTACCCAAAAGACCGAGTAGAATACTTGTTGGTGGATAATAACAGTAGCGATCGCACTCTCACCATTCTCAAAACATCTGCCGAAAATTGCCCAATTACAATTCACCCATTGAGTGAAAACCAAATTCAAAGCTCCTATGCTGCCCGTAATACTGGGATTCGCGCCGCTGTGGGCGAAATTATAGTTTTTACCGATGCTGATTGCCGTCCGCAACCGCAATGGTTAGATGCATTAATCCAGCCTTTTGTCAACTTAGAAGTGGTAATTGTCCCTGGTGAAATTTTGGCATTACCAGGTACAACTCTGTTAGAACAACACGCAGACCGTCAAGAAACTTTGTCGCAAAAGCATACCCTTGACCATTCCTTTCGTCCCTATGGTCAAACCGCTAATTTGGCGGTTCGACGCATTGCCTTAGAAAAAGCGGGTTTATTTCGTCCCTATCTTACCACTGGTGGCGATGCAGACATTTGCTGGCGGATTTTGGAGGAAAACATCGGGCGTTTGGAATTTGCCGCAAATGCGATCGTTGGGCATCGCCACCGCGCCACACTTAAAGAACTGCAAAGTCAATGGCGGCGCTATGGACGCTCAAATCGCTATCTACACGAACTTCACGGTGTAGATTTGATGCGAGATATGACACCCAAAGAATGCGGCTATCGCTTAGGACGTTGGTTATTGAAGGAAGTACCAAGGGATATTAAAAAGGCGATCGCGGGTCAAGCTACCCTTGTAGATTTATTAAATACTCCCATTGGTCTGTTTACTGCTAGGGCCCGGACTGCTGGGCAACGAAACGCCAAGCTGCCAGAGAATGCCAAGATAATTGATCGGCTGTAAAAATACTAATAGTCTGTGTCATGAGTTTGGCACGGTTCGTAGTGAGCAATTTATTGGTCATTTTTAAGGTCTAGAACCGCTGACTGCGTTTCACAACCGAATGGCACTAAGTTAAGATACAGCTCTTGTCCAGAGGCAGAGCGTCTCGGAATACATTCCCAGTCTTAAGACTCTTAACAAGGCGACACATGACTTTGGGCTTTTCTTATTACCATTCGATACTGACAAAAGTTGCCATCATGCTGTGAGTAAAATAATTGCACATTTAGCTGGAGAAGACGTAGAAGTTCCTTCAACAGATACGAGTGCTTACTGCAAAGATAAATGGCACATAAACAATAAACAAAATATTTTTACGTCAATTTCTCAGCAAATAATGTGAAGAATATGCAAAGATGTGCCCTTTAGCAAAGATATCTAAGTAAATACGATAGTATATAAAGTGTTGGGTTGTTTAGATATTCTCTATTTTCAACGGAAATATCTACGTAAAATTATCTGAAAAAAGGTATAGAAAATAAACTCCAAGTCAATAATTGACTAGTTCTTCTTTTAGTAGGACTTAAACGCTGGCAATTAACTAAATATTAAGTGTGAATCCTAGGCATTCAACCATTAGATTTTTTAATTATTCTTGTTCAGTGATTTTCCAGAAGAATAATTAATTTAGCCGAAAAAGACCAATTATTGGGAATACACATGCTGATTAATTTGTACAGCGCTTAAGGATTAGATAGTTAGAGATAGTTAGATAGGATCAGGTAAAAGCTATTCTTGGAGTAAATCTTTGAGAAAGATTACTGTTGCTTAAGGATAGCGAAAATGTATTATTGAGGCGGTTTATTTGTACCCAAAAACAGCACTCAAGTCAAGGTTGAGAATTGAAGTTACTGAAAAAATTGATTTAGGTAAGTAAAAGTGATGGCAAATATCATCGGAACCAGCAAAAATGATACCTTACTGGGCAGTTATAACGCGGACACGATTAACGGTAAGGGAGGCAACGATACGATCACAGGTTACGGGGGCAAAGACATCTTAACTGGTGGCAGTGGCAATGATGAATTTGTGATCACAGACTATGACACTGAGCGCATTACCGATTTTGGTGGCATTGGTAAAGGAATAAACCCAACACCAGGAGTCATTGCCGAAGTCGATACTCTAAAATTCCAGGGCGATGGCTTAACTGCTCAAAATATGCTGCTGACCAAGAATGGCAGCAATTTGGAAATCGGCTTTGAAGATATATATGACATCAATGAAGGTGTATTTTATCCCAGAGTCATTCTGCAAAACTTTGCCCTGGAAAACCTAGATAACTTGAGCAAATCTACTGGAGCCACTGTAGACTTGGGTAATATAGAGTTTGATGGGGAAAGTAAGATTACGGACAGCTTTGATGTTTTCAATGCCGACTCTACTCAAAGCAGCATCTTTAATAAGAATACAGTCACCTTCCTCAATGACCTAGACAACAATGTTAACGGCTTTGATAACTCAGATGATGTGATTAATGGTCAGGGGGGTGACGACATCATCAACGGCTTGAGTGGTAATGATATCCTCCGAGGTGGTGCGGGAAATGACATCCTCAGAGGTGGTGTAGGAAATGATACCCTCAACGGTGGCTATGGAAATGATACCCTTGAGGGTGGTGCGGGGAATAATACCCTTGACGGTGGTACTGGTGATGATTACCTGAATGCTAGCGGTTCAACAGGTGATAACCTCCTCAACGGTGGCTATGGCAATGATACCCTTGAGGGTGGTGCGGGAAATGATACCCTTAATGATCCTTTGGGCAATGACATCCTTGATGGTGGTACGGGAAATGATACCCTTAATGATGGTAATGATGGTGTAGGCAATGACACCCTCAATGGAGGCGCTGGTAACGATTACTTAAATGTTAAGTCTTTTGATTTTGATTCCGCTTCAACGGGTAATAACCTGCTGTACGGGGGCAATGGCAATGATGTTCTTAACGCCTCTGGCGGCTATACAGACTATCGTGATGAGATCACAATTTACAATTATTTATCGGGAAATAATACCCTTAAGGGAGGTGCTGGTGATGATGGTTTAAGTATTGAAGCATCGAGTGGCAATAACATCCTCTCTGGGGATGATGGTGACGATACCTTGTCGTCTGAGTATTCAACAGGCAATAATATCTTCTCTGGAGGCAATGGCAATGATAATCTCCACATATCTAACTCCAGTTTCAACGACCCCGGCATTATCTACAAAGGTAATAACACTCTTGATGGTGGCGTTGGTAACGATACCTTGTATATTTCCGATTCAGCAGGTAATAACATCCTCTCTGGAGGCGATGGCAATGATAATCTTTATACAACAGTAAATGGAGATTCTGGCAGTAATACTCTTAATGGAGGGAATGGCAATGATTCCATACAACTATCTTATTATATAAAATCTACTACAGATTCCTTAGTGACTCAAGTGGTGGATGGGGGAGCAGGTGACGATTTGTTGACTTTAGAGTGGAATGCAGAGATTCAGGGAATCACTTTTACTTTCAATCCTACTACCAACATTGGGTCAATAACTACAGGCACCACCAATCTGCTTACCTACAAGAATATCGAAGAATTAAATATCATCTCCACTACAGACTATGATGACTATACATTGGGGAGCAATGGCAACGATACTCTCTATGCAGGCGATGGCAATGATACCATAGATGGGGGTAAGGGTGACAATTTGTTGAGAGTCTATTACGACAAAACTACAGGGGGGATAACCTCCACAATCAATGCTACTACTAACAGTGGATCAATTACCGCAGGGAGCAATAGCGTTAGTTACAAAAATATTGAACGATTAGATATTTTTGGTACAGACTATGATGACTATATATTGGGAAGCAATGGCAACGATACCCTCTCCACTGGTGATGGTGGCAATGATAGCATAGATGGAGGGACTGGCGACGATGATTTGTTGAGAGTCGATTATACTAGTGCTACAAAGGGGATCACTTCAACCATTAATCCTAGTACTACTAGTGGAGTGATTACCGCAGGGAGCAATAGCGTTAGTTACAAGAATATTGAACGATTAGAGATTGGTGGTACGGACAAGGATGACTATATATTGGGGGGCAATGGAAACGATAGCCTCTATGGGGGGGGTAGTGGCAATGATACGCTCAATGGAGGAAATGGGAACGATAGCCTCTTTGGAGGGGGTATTGGCAATGATACGCTCAATGGAGGAAATGGGAACGATTTTTTGTCCGTCGATTACAGTAATGGTACGATAGATTCAGGTAAGGAGCACGATATAGATGGAGGAAATGGGGACGATATTTTGTTCGTCTATTATACATTTAGCAATGCTACAAAGGGAATAACTTCCACAATCAATCCCAATACTAACAGTGGATCGATTACGGTAGGAACCAATACGGTTAGTTACAAGAATATCGAAGGATTATACATTAAGGGTACAAACAACAATGACAACATAGTGGGGAGCAATGGCAACGATACTCTCTCCGGGGGCTATGGAAATGACACTCTCACAGGTGGGAGAGGTAGTGATACTTTTGTTTTCGATAATCCATATGGCGGAGGTGTTAATAATCTTTATGACTTCAACCCCACTAATGACCTGATTGAGGTATCTGTTTCTTTAAACGGTGAGCCATTACATCCACTTCTGACAAGTCAATTTACTTTGGGAACATCTGCAACCACTAGCGAAGAGCGTATTATCTATAACAGGTCTACAGGTGCATTGTTCTTTGACGCAGATGGCAGTGGGTCTGCATTGCCTCAGCAACAATTTGCACAATTATCTCCTGGATTGTCATTAACCAACAAAAATTTTGTGGTTGATTAATCGGAGTCAGCGCTCTCTTGTCCCCAATCGCTAAACAGCTTATCATCGTCAGCACCGCCGTATAGAGTGTCAGCATCAGCCCCACTATATAGACTATCAGCCTCAGCCCCGCCCGCTAGCTCGTCATTGCTAGTATCACCTTTGAGGAGGTCAGAGCCGTCTTCACCGAAGAGTTTGTCATTTCCGACACCGCCATAAATACGGTCATTGTCTATACCTGCGTAGAGGCGATCGCTGTCATCACCACCGTTTAGTTCGTCATTGCCAACATCGCCATAGAGGAAGTCATTCCCGCCTTCACCGAAGAGTGTGTCATTCTCCTGACCGCCATTGAGAGTGTCATTGTCTATACCCCCGTAGAGTTTATCGCTGCCAGCACCTTTCAAGTCCCTTGTCTAATTTACCTATAGTGAGAATATCGTAATGAATATAATTTTTCTACGTGGAAATATAAATGACGGTTGAAGAAGCGATTACACTCGTTGAGCGCTTACTGGAACGGGGACGCTTAACAAGAGCGCAAGAGATTGTATTCCGCTACGCCTGGGAAGGGAAAACTTACCTATAAATGGCGCGAGAAGTCACATACGACCCTGGTCATATCAAAGACGTTGGTTTGCAACTATGGCGATCGCTCTCTCAAGCTTTAGGTGAAAAAGTTACCAAGAATAATCTGCACGGAGTCCTGAAGCGAACTGCACACCAGCACAATCGCACAAACACATCCCCAACCTTCATGCCTTACCTCGATTAGGGAGAGGCGATGGACGTTTCCCGCTTCTATGGACGGGCAACTGAATTAGAAACCTTGAGCCAATGGATTGTGCGTGATCGCACTCGTCTGGTAGTACTGCTGGGTATGGGTGGTATGGGCAAAACCGCACTCTCAGTAAAGTTGGCAGAACAATTACAGGGAGAATTTGAGTATGTCATTTAGCGATCGCTGCGGCATGCACCTTTTTTAGATGACAATCTGACGGACAGTGGAATGTTGAGACAGGCATCTGTCTCAATACTTGGGAAGCAGACTCCAATCGTGTTTGGGCAGTTGCCGTCAGTCCAGATCATCAATATGTTGCCACTGGTGGTGCTGACCAGACAGTGAAACTATGGGACATTCACACAGGAAACTGTCACCGGATATTTCAGAGACATACTAGCTAAGTTCTCTGCATTCTGTTCACCGCTGATGGTAGCCGGATGATTAGCAGTAGTAGCGATCGCACCATCAAAATTTGGCATGTTGCTACTGGAGACTGCCTTGCTACATTAGAGAATCATCAAAATTGGATATGGTCGCTCAGTCTGAGCCACGACAATCAAACTCTCCTCAGCGGTAGCCAGGATGAAACAATCAATTGCTGGGATCTTGCTACAGGGGAATCCTGGACAACTTTACGGCCAGCCCGTCCCTATGAAGGCATGATCATTACTGCTGCGACAGGGTTGACTGAGGCCGAGGTGTCAACTTTAAAAGCTTTGGGGGCAGTAGAGATGAATTCAGATTGTTCAATACATGTCAACTTTCGCTAAATTGGAAAAAGGTAAACTCAAGGGAATTTTAAATGTCAGCACAATTGTTACTGGTGGATGATGAACCAGGGATACGGGAAGCCGTGAAAGACTATTTGCAAGAGAGCGGTTTCAGCGTTCAAGTCGCCAGTAACGCCCTCGAAGGTTGGGAATGGATGCAGATGAATACACCTGATTTGGTGATTTCCGATGTCATGATGCCCCAGGTGGATGGCTATCAGTTCCTGAAGCAACTGCGAGAAGACCCCCGCTTCCAAGCACTCCCGGTAGTATTTTTAACTGCTAAGGGTATGACAGGCGATCGCATCCAAGGCTATCATGCTGGTGTTGATGCCTATCTACCCAAACCCTTCGATCCAGACGAGTTAGTGGCTATAGTCGAAAATTTGCTTGCCCGCCGCGCCGCTAAGGCTGCAACTACCGGAGATGACGCTGAAACCCCTGATCTTGCTGAACTAGCCAATCAGATTGCCCAAATTAAGGCATTGTTAACTCAAAGAAGTGCTATTTCCCAATCGCCAGCCCCTTTCAAAATTGATTTGACTCCCAGAGAACAAAGTGTTTTAAACTTGGTCGCTGAAGGGTTGATGAACAAAGAAATCGCCCGTCGTTTGGAAACCAGCGTCCGCAATGTAGAAAAGTACGTCAGCCGCTTGTTTAGTAAAACTGGCACCAATAGCCGTACAGAGTTAGTTCGTTTTGCTCTAGAACACGGTCTGGCTAAATAGACATTGAGGAGCCAGTGCGTTGCGGAGGTTCCCGACGCTCGTAAGCGTTGCGTTACCGACTGTGCGTAGCGTCTGACTCGCTACCGCTTCTCTACCAGACGCGCAAGGGAGGCTATCCGTTGTTCGCGTAGCGACTCCGACAGCAGAAGCAACTGGTGTCAGCCCCTTCGCAAAAGTCAAAAGTCAAACATTTTGAACCCCATAAATAAATTTAGGGGCTTGTA
Organism: Nostoc sp.; assembly: GCF_036919595.1. Classification (GTDB taxonomy): domain Bacteria; phylum Cyanobacteriota; class Cyanobacteriia; order Cyanobacteriales; family Nostocaceae; genus Nostoc. The sequence continues at coordinate 109,974 of NZ_JBALCO010000103.1, forward strand.
ACAAGGACGCCGTATTTCTTGTATTGCACGCCTCGAAATACATTTTTTCTTTTTCCATAAATAAATTTAGGGGCTTGTACCTTTTTCTTTCTGGTCATTGGTTATTAATCTTCTCCCCCACTCCCTCATCTTTTTTTACTCCCCTTGTCTTTTTTTTACGTCCCGCTTCTGGTATTCTCCGCGTCCACTTCGTCAACCTAAGTTCGACGAACCTCTCGCTGCCTTGAACTAAAGTTCAGGTCTGTACCTTTGGGACTCAGAGAGGGACAATTTTGCGTGGCAAAACCTCTAAAAGGTTTTTTGACTGTGGGTAATTGGTAATAGGTAACTGGCTGCTAAACCATCACCTATTACCAGTAATAGATAAAACATAAGTATTTCAGCAAATCAGGCACTTAGCTAAAGCAAAAAGCTAAAAGAAAGGTTATTTATTTTTACTTTGGTCTTTTAGGTTTTCATTGGATTCGCGCCTGTTGTCCAATTTCCCATCTGTAAAGACACAGGGTTTTGTTATTCCTGCAATGTTTTGATAAAAACTCGGTAAAATGCACCCGGCTGAATTTGCTCTCTGATTCTACCAGTACCCTTTGCTACAAAGTTTTTAATAGAGGAAACTGTTCCTGGGACTTTGTGCTGCTAAATAAGACTTTCACAAAGTAGAGATCACAATATTTTATGAATTCTACTTACTGATTAGTTTTTATCGCAACTGGGGTATGAGATCAACATTTGATTTGATGCCCAATTCATGTTTATCCTAATAAAATTATACCTTTATTCTTGAGAATTTTCAGCAGGATTACGCAAGCGCATTAGCTGGCGTCGCATTTGAGGTGAGGCTTTGAATTCAGACACTTCCTGCGCTTTAACGGATGCTTGCAGCGTCTCTAGAAAGTCGTCCGAACCCACAGTCAAGGCATCAAGTAGCACCTGTAATAGTTGCTCGCGATCGCCTAATAGACTCTTTTCCTCAATCAACCGGAATTTGAGATGGATTTCGCACTCATAAACACCTACTTCAAGATTATTTATCTGGCGTGGTAATACTTTGGAGTTCATAGCTATTGAGATTCCTTTACTTGGTTGTCATGAGGGTAAGGAGGTAGATGGTAAGCAAAAATTCTTTATATCTCTTTTGAATCCAAAGTGCTTGAATTAAGAATTTTTCTTCATCAATCACCTTTGTATTCCATTTCACTCTCCTGTGCTGTATTTACAAGCTAAATTTTCACTGTCTAGATTTTGATGTAACTGTGCCAGATGTAGCTTATGGTAAGCCATAACTATTATTCAGTTTTTAAAATTCTACACAATAAAGTTTCTGTAAGAAGTTGTGCAACCTTTTTAAAGGTTTCTACATCAACTTTATGTTAGCGTCAATATCATGTTTACTTGTTACTCTAATTTTGGTGTTTATACGTAAGTAAAACCGCTTAATTTTTTGGAATTTACTAAAGCCAGAGGTGGATGTAGCGCTATTCAGTAAAATTACTTGATGTACGTTTTTTGCAATAGAAAATTCCGAATAAATTGATGAGCATAATCATTAAGGTAAAAACTTTTGTTATCCATAAAAAAACGTACACAGATCAAATTATTCCGATTGAGTGCTTTTCCCTACTGGCTTTTGGGCTTGAAAAGTACAAAAATCTTAGCAGTAGGTAAGATTAGTAGACCGCTTTGACTTGTTTGTATACCCCAAATGAAAACACTCTCTCCAATAATTTTTACAGGAAAATAATTTGACTACTGTCAGTACTAGCAGCTAACTGCGTCTTCAACTCCTAACATAAGTAGTAAGTTAGTCAGTACAGGTGATATTTTTACTTATGCCCATTCAATATACCCTTTTAAAACTGCGTTCAAAGCTTGTAAATTGAGAGCATTCAAGCTCAGAAATTGCGGCTACAATAATTTCAGTGTAATTCACCCAAATCTTACACCCTTTTATGGATAACCCGATGCTGCTCAAGTCCACAACCCGGCATGTCCGCATTTTTGCAGGCGAAATTGACCGGGATGGCGAACTGATTCCCAGTCAACAGGTTTTAACATTAGATGTTGACCCAGATAACGAATTTAACTGGAATGAAGATGCGCTGCAAAAAGTTTATCGAAAATTTGATGAACTAGTGGAAGCATCTAGTGGCGCAGACCTCACAGACTATAACTTGCGCCGTGTGGGGTCAGACTTAGAGCATTATCTGCGATCGCTCCTGCAACTCGGCGAAATCAGCTACAATCTTTCTGCCCGCGTTACCAACTACAGCATGGGAGTTCCCCAAGTTGCAATTAACGACAAACAATAAGCGAATGAGTTAGTAGCAGGCTAGGCTGGCTGAACCCTTTTGACAATTCAGGTCATCTGCAAAAGCCCACGAAAAACTCAGCCCCCTAACCCCTTTACCGACGCTTTAAAGGGGAAAATTCAAATTCTCTGACGCCACGAGTGGCTCGCCGGACGCCAGTCGCTCATGGGGAACCACTGCCTGCGGTGGACGGCTTAAGAGGCATAAAGGAGGCAGTGCACCCTTGCGGTTTCCCGACTATCTTGAAGCAACTGCCGTCAAGTGCCGTAGAAACCCCTTCTCCAGAGCGCTGGCTCCCCAACGCAGTGGCTCCTCCTAGTAGGAAAGAGAAATAGAAGTGAGGTTTTCTTGATTCGTCAGGTACTTTTGCCAAAATTATTATATTTGCTATTCTTAATTCTTAATTAAAGTTAATTGTTGCTATCCTACTTATAAACTAAATAAATGCTAACATCATCTACTTCTTGATGATGGGGTAATTCAGCAAAAGCAAATAGCGCAGTTATGCTTGGGTTATGCTTTGGTAACAGGGTTGGATTTAGTTGCTTTGGCGATAGAGAGTCACAGAGCAATACAAGCTATGATGAGGCTGTAGGGTTGACTTGGGAGCATATTTTTTGGATAAGTAAGTATTTGCACCTGCTGATATCCACCAGCTAAAATCATCATCTAAAGTCTGGGTATGTCAAGTTTAAGAAGATGAGCGGTCTAGATTGTCCCTACTAATGCTGTTAAAGAAATTGCCAATCGCTGATCGGTGCGAAAACTATGGAAAATGACGCGGCAACGCTCCACTGTCCAAATGAAAATTGTCAGGCTGCCAACCCCCTGACTCACAAGTTTTGCCAGCGATGCTCAACGCCCCTACCGAAAAATTACCTCTGGGCTGTGGTAGATGGCCCAAGTGTGGGTAGCCCTGGAGAAATATTAGCCGATCGCTATTTAGTCCTTGAGAAATCTGTTCTTTTAGATACGAAGCCTGGTTTATTGGCGCTAACGCCTGAGTTAGATAATTTACAGCCTCTAAAAGCTTACCTAAGACTCATTCCCTACCGTTTACACGTACCACAGGTATATGGAGTGCTATTTCTAGCTGATAGCCTCCCCGATCAAGAAATATTACTCTTAGAAAAACCGCCACTATTAGTAGATGACACAATCCAACAAGTGCAGTTAGGCAGCGAGTTAACCACCGCTTGGCGTGATGCTACATCGATGCGCCAACTCAATTGGTTATGGCAAATAGCTCATCTGTGGCAACCTCTTGTGAGTGAAGGTGTCGCCTCTAGCTTGCTTGACTCATATGTATTACGGGTAGAAGGATCATTAGTCCGTTTGTTGGAATTGCGTTTTGATGCCGCAACATCACCAGAATTGCCCCAATTAGGTGGATTCTGGCAGCAGTTGGTTAGTGATGCCAAACCAGCCATAGCTGAATTTATTGATCACATTAGCCTTTCCTTAATTCAGGGAGAGATCAATTCAACCGATCAATTAATCACAGTTTTAGATGGGGGATTAGCTGGGTTAGGGCGATCGCAAACACCCACGATCAAAATCATCACCAAAACCGACACTGGGCCAAGTCGCCAACGGAACGAAGATGCCTGTAGCCCACCCAGTGGAACTATTGTCAGCAAACCACCCCAGCCAACAGCCTTAGCAATTGTCTGTGATGGCATCGGTGGACATGAGGGTGGCAATGTTGCATCAAATTTAGCGATTGAAACGATCCAGCAGCAGGTACAGCAACTAACAAAAGTTCCCTACGACCACATAGACCCCTCACTCCTGCTTAATGATTTAGAAAAGGCAGTGGCAATTGCCAATGATAAAATTAGTCAGCGCAATGACGGTGAAAATCGTCAAGGGCGTCAACGCATGGGTACAACTTTAGTCATGGCATTACCTGTTGCACATGAAATGTACATTACCCACGTTGGCGATAGTCGTGCTTACTGGATTACCCGCCACGGCTGTTATCAAGTTACCCTCGACGATGATGTTGCTTCCCGCGAGGTGCGGCTAGGTTATGCCATTTATCGTGAGGCTGTACAACAGAGTGCTGCTGGCTCTCTAGTTCAAGCTTTGGGCATGGGACCGAGCACTTCATTGCATCCCACATCTGGACGGTTTATGCTCGACGAAGATGCTGTTTTTCTGCTCACATCTGATGGTTTGAGTGATTTTGATCGGGTGGAAGAATATTGGGAAACAGAAATCTTGCCGATTTTAGTTGGGGAAGCAAATATAGCAAATGTTGCGGATAGATTAGTTGAAATCGCTAATGCTAAAAATGGACACGATAATGTCACCGTCGCTTTAGTCCACTATCAAGTCCAGTACTGGGAACCAGAAATCACGATCAAAGTCGTCATTCCAGAGAGTTATTCTGCCAAAACTGTTGATTTAGTGTCGAGAGCAGCAGATCCGACACTTTTAGCTCGCCCCAACCACAAAACTCAGGTCATTCCAGACACTGAGCATGCTAAAACTCGCAGTTTACCGCTACAGTGGATAGTTTTGTTAATAGTTGTGGTAGCAGCAGGTTCTTTAGGATTGCTCGTGAAGCAACTGCGATCGCAATCATGGCAATTTCCATTTTTTTCCAATCCGACAACAACTCCAAACCCTACCATCAAAGCGACATCTGCACCGCGATCGCTTGCTAACCTTTCTCCTGGCTGGGTAATTAAAACCAACAATCAAATCTCTTTGGGAAACAACCAATCGCTTCCCCCTGGAGTTTTTTTAGAAGTTATCAACACAAAACCAAATCCCAAACCGGCTTCTGGTAATTCGGTGTCTATGCGAGTCTGTGCCAATAAAAGCACGCAAACTCCAGCTAATACTAGTAACCCAGCAGTAACTTCCTCAATTCCACTAAATTCAAAACCTTTGCCGTCAACAGAGAAAACAGTATTGCTGGACTTATCCCAACTCAAACGCTTTGGGGTATCTGTTTTACAATCAGACGTACCAAATCCATGTAGAACCGTCATCCAACCGCCAGCGATTCCATCACCTGACACTAGTCCAACTTAGTTAAATACTCGATAAACTGGTAAAAACCTGGAATAATAACAGGTAACAACCAAAAGAAAAACTTACAAGGTCAAAAAGTAGAAAATTTTCATCTTGAAGAATTGTTATTTTAAATTATTTGTTTTAGCTTTTAGTTTAATGAATCCATGCCATCCCTGAATTTGGCGATCGCCCGTCTCTTAAACACTGGCACTGACAACTTCGCCATTTGGGTGGTCAAGGCTCCCTATCCAAGTGGCTACGTTTTACGTGACTGTGTATGGCCTGTTGAAGTCAATCAAGTCTGGCAAGAATGGCAGCAGATGTTTGCTGGTCATAGTCGCCTAGATATTTCCCCAAACTCAACATCTCAAAAGTTCAACCCATTCTCCATAGATTGGATTTCCCCACCTTCAGGTCAAACCACTGGCCCCTACAGCAGTCGTCTGATGCAACACTTAGGAATGAATTTATGGCGCTGGGTATTCGACGAGCAAATTCTTGGTAGCCTGGAACGCAGTCGCGGTATTGCTATGGGTAAGAATACACGTTTGCGCTTTCGACTAGAAATTCGTGATCCGGATCTGATCGCTCTGCCTTGGGAAATTATGCAGCGTCAGCCTGGTCAATCCGCTATGTCTCTCTCCCCAGATTTGCTATTTAGTCGCACCAGCAGTGAAGTTGATGCCTTACCGTATTTGCGAACTGACCAGGCTCTAAGTATCCTGCTGGTTTTAGGTCATGATGAAAACCTGGAACTGGAACAAGAAGCTGCTATCCTACAGCAAACTCTTGCAGATACGCCTGTGGGTGGTAATTCCCAAAGATATGCACCTTGTATAGTGAATCAACTCATACAACCAACTCCACAGGAGTTGATTCAAGAATTAGAAACCAGAGCATACAATGTTTTCTTTTACGCTGGACATGGTTTGCCAGACCCAGACGGGGGGTTACTGTTTTTGCAACCAGACATGCCCTTGAATGGGATAGAATTGGCACAAGTATTGACTCGTACAGGTGTGAAACTAGCGGTTTTCAACGCCTGTTGGGGCGCACAACCAGCTGCTATCAATCATCAAGCTATACCTGCTAGCAGTTTAGCAGAAGTACTGATTCGTCATGGTGTGCCTGCGGTTTTGGGGATGCGCGATGAAATTGCTGACCACGAAAGCCACAGTTTTATTCAAGCCTTTACCGAAGCTTTGCGATCGCACAAACCAATTGATGAAGCGGTAGCACTGGCTAGGCAAGAGTTATTAACATTGTATAAATTTAATCAACCTGCTTGGACTTTGCCTGTTCTCTACCTGCATCCAGATTTTGACGGTGAACTCATTAAAAATCTGGATGAAGGGATTACCGAACTACCAGACACAGCCATCCCTGATGTAGGTTCTGCGCTTCCAACTGCTTCTTTGCGATCACTCACCTCAAAAGGGAAAACCTGGTTACTGCCTTATGGAGTCACCCGCATCGGCCGCACGAAAGATAATGAGATTGTCATTCCGGAACCATCTATATCCAAACGCCACGCCGAAATCTTCTGCCGCGATACTCTTACTGATGCTACACTGTTGCGAACTTATTACTTAGAAGATTTTTCCACCTACGGGACAACCTGGTTTTTAGGGCCTAATGGCTGGCAACAAATCCTCCGAGAGGAAGTCCCTTTGAAATCGGGAATACAGTTAAAGTTTGGAAGTCCTAAAGGTGAAATCTGGGAGTTTATTATTGAAAACTCATAGCAGGGCTATTGCATAAATGTATTTTGGTCTTTAGCATCAGCCTTTAAAATAATCTATTTTTAATAGAGAAAAAATCAATTGTTTTTGCGGAAATCTCTTCTTGGGAATTGTAGCTGTCAATACCACCAAATAATTGTGAGGTAAGAAAAAATGGCTAATAAAATTAACGGCTCAGACACTTACTCTTCTTTGCCGTCTCAAATAAATTTAGAGTTATTAAAAGCGTTACTGGAACCAGACGATGCTACATATCCCTGGAATCCAGCGGATGAAGAGTCAGAAGCTTATTTTCACGAGTTAGAACAACAGTTTGGAATGGAAGATTTGCTTGAGGAAGAACTGACAACGCGATCGCAAGATTTTTATAGCCATCTAGACACACTTTGGTCTGGTATTGCTTCTGTACCAGACTACAATAGCAACCTACAACAGGCAGTAGTGCTTAATCTTCAAGAAACATTACGTACTAGTTTTGCCGCCTGTATCCCTCAAGGATTGCTCAACACCATCGCTACCAAAGCTGCTGAAATTTTTGCTGTCCAGCAATCAATAGGTGACCAACTGGTTGAATGCGTTCAGACAGTACTACCAACTTGGGGAACAGAGGACCTTTTAGTTTTGGCTCGTCCTTTTGCTTACGCGATGCGGAGTAGCGAATCACAAAACGCGTCATCTGCGGTTAGTAATCTTAACAATAGTGAGTGGACAGCTTTATCAGAAGTAGACAAAGCAAAGGTTAGTTTAGCGATCGCTTACTATGCTTTTACTCAACTCAACAAGTCTCAGTCTCAATCTTAAATAGGCAACAGGTGACAGGTGAGAGGTGACAGAGAATAGAAAAGTAGAGAAAGCTAAATTTTTTTCATCGGGCGCTGTATTCGCGTAGCCCCCCCTTTGTACTCACTCTGTTCAGAGACGTCTTTTGGAAAGATGTTGGTTTGTCTTACGCAGAGGCGCAAAGAAAGAGTCGAAAATCAAGATTTTTTCAAGAGATTTAATGATCTTTATTTATTAGGTATAGCTGTACCAGTATAGATTTACAGTGGGCTAATTTTGAAACTAGGCCATCTATCCCAAGAGATAAATATTCAAAAATCATTAGACATTGATTATTTCTCCCACACTCCCTCCCCTCTTATTTTGGGCCCAGAAATCGGGTAGCAAAATTTTGCGATCGCGTCGGTGACAGCGCTCGTGCCTTGAGAATTGCCGCCATCAAAAAGGCGTAAGATAACACCCCTACAACTACCAACAGCAAGGCATTAATTGATCCTGTAGCATTCCACAGGGCATGGAGAGCAGAGGCACTAAGATAACCAATAGAAAGAATTTGCCAACTTCTACTGGGTTTTAGGACAGCCAACCCGATAAAATAACCCAGGTAGCCACTATAAGCCATGTGTCCGGCTACAGAGCCTAAAATTCGCGGAATTAGCAGCTGTAAACCCGCCAGTTGACCAGCAGCGCCTGTACCCACCTGTTGCGCGACATTTTGAGTGATATCTGGTACATATTGACCGAGAGTTTCTAATAGAGTGAAACCCACAGCAGAAGCTGTTCCCAGGAGAATACCATCTAGAGGTTCCCAAACGCCTATCCGTTCCCGCCAAGGTGAAGACAACATTCTACCGATGGCAAACGCTGCTAGTACAGGCAATGCCTTGAGTAATTCCTCCATCAACCCAGCTCCAAAAAACATCCGCACCAGCAACTCTGTGAAGGTAATAGATTCTTGGGGTAAGGGCAAGCTTCTAGGTAGGATGCGAAACACAAAGATAAATAAATCCAGCAGCGGACTGAGTAAAATCAGCGTTGTACCCAATGCCGCACCCATTAGCACCCACCAAGGCTTCTGTTTACCGCAAAGTTGGTAAACAAAATAGTAGGCAGCGAAGGCGATGTAACTTGCTACGATCACTTGATTAGCTCGGGGCTGACCAACTGTAGCAAACATTAGCACTACAAAAATTACGGTCAGTATTCCCGGTATGAGGTAAGCTTTACGAGTTAAATCCTTACCAGTAGAAATAATCGGAAAAAGCTGTGTGAAGCTAACAGAATCTGGCTGCTTTAATTGCGTGTGGTTGTGGTAGTTTGTTGCCGAAGGTAATGATGTAACTTGGTTAACTGTTGTGGCCGGGGTTTGGTAGGTAAACTCGTACTCAAAAACGTATTGTGGACCATCAGCACCTAGAGAAAAGCGATCGCCTGGGTGCAGTTCCTGACATTCATACAAGCGTTGTCCATTCAAATAAGTGCCATTAGCGCTATTTAAATCACAAAGCACCCAGCTGAATTTGCTATCTGGGGATAGAGAGAGGGGACGAACCACTGCATGACGACGAGATACCATTCGATACGTCATGGCATCCAAGACAACTTGGCAGCTGGGGTCGCGTCCAATTACCATCTCTTTACTGGGGGGCAGCGAGTAGCGAGATTCTGATTCAAAAGCTGCCCCATTACCAGACACTAGCCGCAGAAATGCATTATGTCTTGCGTTTTTGCCTGTCATCGATAAGAAGTGCGTTTCTAAACTAATTCTTCATATAATTTGGCAGCAGGACTAACCTTAGCCACATTAACAGCAGCATTGCTAAATCCACTATAGCTTCACTTCCTGCTAAGAAATTTAAAATTTATGATGCAAAATTTCAAATTGTTTCACCTAATGTAAATAAGTATTCCATTTGCTGAGAGTTTGTCCTAAACCTGGCTTGCTAGGCGGATAAATCAGATTGTATCGGTGCTGTACTCAAGACATCCTAGTTGCAAATTAAACCCACGGCAATTTATCAAAAAATAGTAGTTTTTACTGCATATAGTTTCATCAAAAAACTATATGATTTTCAGTTGTCTATTGTCTGTTGTTTTTGCCACTGATAATTGACTAAGCTCCATCGGGGCAGGGAGTAGGGAGTAGTGAAAGAAACTGCCCCGAAGATTGAATCAAAAGATTTCCCGTATCTTGCCTCAAACAGCTGTAGCCAGTTCTGGGTGTTCAATCTTAGTTCCAAGTACTGTGAGGAATTCTGCTAGCCAACGGGGGTGAGCAGGCCAAGCTGGTGCTGTCACCAAGTTACCATCAACTATTGCCTGATTAACAGGGATATCGACATAAATCCCTCCAGCACTCTTGATATCTGGGCTACAAGCAGGGTACCCAGTACATCTCTTGCCTTGCAGTACATCAGCAGCTGCCAATAACTGCAAGCCGTGGCAGATGGCAGCAATAGGTTTATTCGTTTGGGCAAAGTGACGGGTGATTTCTAGCACCTGTTGATTTAGACGGATATATTCTGGTGCTCGTCTTCCGGGAATGACTAAAGCATCATAAATTGCCGCTTCTACTTCTGCAAACGTAGCTTTTAAAGTGAAATTGTGACCGGGTTTTTCGCTGTAAGTCTGGTCTTTTTCAAAGTCGTGAACTGCCGTCTGCACCTTGTCGCCAGCTTTTTTGTCGGGACAAACTGCATGGACAGTGTGTCCCACCATTTGCAACGCCTGGAAAGGAACCATTACTTCATAATCTTCTACATAGTCCCCAATAAGCATCAAAAGTTTTTTTGCAGCCATATTTTTGTTACCCTCACCTATTAGTCAATAGTTAATAGTTGTTTATAAAATAAATATTAATTTAGAGTCAGCTACGTTAGGCGTTAGCCTATCCGGTAATTTCTGATACATTACGGCACTAACTGTGCTGTAATGTATCATTTTAGGGCGGCAAGTTAACAAAGTGTAATTCATCTTACAGATTTGTTCTGTTAATGACTATTGACTAATTAAAGCAAATGGAATTCTGCGATCGCTTTAGGAAAGTTTTTATTTTCATGTCCTGGGCGGCTGAGTTTAATCAAGGCAAAACGCTGTAACGGCGTTAAAGCTGCCCAATGTTGCTGTGTCATGGTAACACCTATTTCTTCAGCTTTTTCCTGGATGCTGGCTGGTACAATGGCAGAGTCTAGCCATGCAGGATGAGGCTCGATGGGCAATTTTGTAGTTGCTATACCCGTGCGTTGTAAAATTAATTCCTGGATATGTTCGCGGTAAGACTGAATTTCCGTTTCTGTAGTGCAAGGTAATTCGACTAAAGCTTGACGCTCTGCTGTAGTCATTTGATTCCAATCAGACAATTTTAGCTTGATGCCACAGGTATCTAATTTACAACGCATCTGCATGGGGATGCAACGCAGAGAATCAACAAAGTCTGCTTCGAATTCAAAGAAATATGCCATAAGTAAGTATTCAAAATTCAAGCATTCAAAATTAAGGATTTTTAATCATTGATAATTTTTATATCTCAGTTACATAAATTATGAATTAAAAATAAGGCTTCTCTATTGATCGCACATTAATTATTTGTCTAAAATACTGTTTAGGCTAATTTTAAGCATCAATTTTACTATACTATATTGGCAAAATTTTTCTTTTTACCTATCTTTAAGTACATTTATGCTTGAAAACAGCTTATTATGTCTTTATTTTTAACATTAATTTTTGGAATTACTTAGACGAATTATCAGATAACTAATTGAGAGGGCAAGAATAGCAATTCCTAAACAAATTATATCAATACCTGGAACTTTTTATAAGTCAAGAATAATAATTTTTCTGGCAACAGCGATTAAAGATGTGACAATAACTAATTCAACTTGAAAAACGTGTTTTCGTAAATAAGCTGTGATATTCTCTAAAATTTCTAAAGCAATTAAAACATTCAAAAATAGCCCAAAAATTTTATACAATGTTGTGTTAAACCTTGCATAAGGCGCTGTAAATAGCTCTTTCAAAATAAATATTCTTAAATCCCCGTAGGCGTAGCCCGCCGATAGGCATCGCTACCAGAATTACAATTACCATAAAAATAGATAGAGCTTTAGAAACTAGCACTTCTATGTTTTCGATGATGTGCATGAAGTTCTCATCTTTGGTAGTTTCTCTAATTCGCCTCAGTAGCTTTCTCATAATGCTGCACCCGATTCCAAAATAAAATAAAATCCCATAGATAAATCTAGAGGATTAAAAAAATAGGAGTTACCAAAGCTTTGTAAGTTTTTTATTCTTTATCCATAGCTAAAATAGACATTAGTAAAACCTCTTCTTACGAGATATTTAACCTCTTTAGATATAGTAATTGGTAACAGCCAAAATTAGATATTTAGAAAAAATGATAATAACTATTGACTATTGATTATTGACTAAATTACCTATTGCTGGTTAGAAATTATCTCTTGAGCGGTACACTTAGGAGCTTACGATTGTGAGGACTGGAGTTGATAATCTTTGACTGTTACTTGCACATAAATTGGGGTCTTGTCCACTTTTGGTGATCATGTTTGGGGATGCTCTCAATTGAGCGATGGTGCAAGCACCCGCCAAGCGCGATCGCAAAAGATGAATTTT
>NZ_JBALCO010000104.1:0-6607 GCF_036919595.1 Nostoc sp.
GACCGTGCGGTTGAAATTCTCAATCAGGGTTTAAAAGATTTGGTTGAGGAAACTTCTAAACATAAAAATTCCTAATGATTCGCGTATGTCATTCGCGAACCAATCTTCCCTTTCCACATCCCGTGAAAAGTCAGGGTTATAAATAGGTTAAGTTTTTATCGATAAAAGTTAATTATTGGAAGTTTTTATTAATCTAGGACTTACGCATTGACAGGAAAAACGAAATATGAGTGATTTAACAAACCTGTCATAGGGAACATTGCTGTACTCCGTAAGCGCACGTCTATTTACCATCAAAGAATATTGATAAAAGCCTGAAACGACCTATGCATAGTAAATTCATACCATGATTAATTTGTACAGTGCATAAGTCCGATGCAATCTGATAAAATTTCCAACAAGTAAAATAACTACTTGTTCTCTTTTTCTTGAAGCCAGTGATTTTGGGTCTTTTTTGGGAAAGGAAAATAAAAATGTCTCATTTATTGTGGAAAACTCTGGTACTAAGTCCAGTAGTTTTGGGAGTGACGGTGTTGGTTTGTGCTAGGGCTATGGCTGCTGAAGTAGCAAGCTATTCTAAAGATATAAAGGCAAAAGTTACTCAGACAGAAGCACCAATAGCTTCTACTGCTTCAATATTCATTCAAACAGAGCAACCAAAAGTTAATCAGCAGTTGGTTGCCCAAAAGACTGATGATAAGGTTTTAGAAGAGGTTAACCGCTACAGCAGCGAAGGCAAGAACCAGAATTCACTGTCTCAAGTCACATCAGTTTCTCAGTTTTCTGATGTACAGCCGACTGACTGGGCATTCCAAGCTTTGCAATCCCTGGTTGAACGCTACGGTTGTATTGCTGGATACCCCAATAGCACTTACCGTGGCAACCGGGCATTGACCCGTTATGAGTTTGCCGCAGGTTTGAATGCTTGTTTAGATCGAGTTAATGAACTGATTGAGACAGCAACTGCTGACTTGGTATCAAAACAGGATTTGGCGACCCTCCAGCGTTTGCAAGAGGAATTCTCGGCAGAACTAGCAACTCTGCGTGGTCGAGTAGATGCTGTAGAAGCACGGACTGCTGAACTAGAAGCTAATCAGTTTTCAACTACCACAAAATTGGTGGGTGAAGCTATTTTTGCCGTTAGTGATATTTTTGGCGGTAACACTGGCGATGGTAACAATACTGTCTTCCAAGATAGGGTACGTTTAGATTTGCAAACCAGTTTCACTGGTAAAGATATTTTACACACCCGTCTTGCAGCCGGTAATGCACTAGCCTTTAATCAAGTGGATAATGCTGGTCTTCCTATTGATACTGCTGAAGGCACACAAACTTTTCAAATCGGCAGCACTGGTAACAACGGTGTGATTATAGACTGGCTAGCGTATTACGTACCCATAGGCCCAGTCCAAGCTTACTTTGCCGGCACCGGAGGTATTCATAGCGATTATGTTGCCACTAACAACCCTTACTTTGAGGACTATGATGGCGGTAATGGTGCTTTGTCTACCTTTGCTACTGAAAGTGCCATCTATCGCATTGGTGGTGGTGCCGGTGCAGCACTGACTTTAGCCTTTGGTAGCGGTGGCAGTTTTTTCAAACCAAGTTCACTGACTATAGGCTACTTGGCGTCAAATGCTAATAATCCTGGGCCAAATCTAGGTTTGTTGGAGGGTAACTATGCAGCTCTTGGACAGTTAAACTTTAGTGTTGGCGATCGCTTATCTATAGCTGCTACCTATGTTCACGGTTATCACGGTGCAGGTGGTAATTTATTTGATCTAGGTGGTGGTTTAGCTAGCACTAGCCGCGTCGTTGGCACTGCTCAAGCTAACACTCTAAGTACCCTAAACCCATCTTCCAGTAATTCCTATGGTGTGTCGGCAGCCTTCAGACCCAGCGACAAACTGTCAATTAGTGGCTTCATTTCTTACCACGATGTCACAGGTTTCGGTGCAAATGATGATTTTCAAGCTTGGAGCTACGGTCTTGGGGTAGCGTTGCCTGACTTTGGTAAAAAGGGTAACGTTTTAGGCATTTTTGCTGGTGCAGAACCCTATGCTTTTAACCGACCAGGTTTTGCTGGTAATGATATACCTTATCACTTTGAAGGCTTTTACAAGTATCGCGTGTCAGATAATGTCTCAATCACGCCTGGCGTGATTTGGTTGACCTCTCCTGGTCAAAACAGCGATAACGACGATGCGTTTATCGGTACGCTGAGAACAACTTTCACCTTCTAAAGGTTTACAGCAATTTGCTGTAGGGGTGCATAGCTATCATTGGTGTCAATTTAAGCCAAAACACGAGAGAAAACTCTCGTTTCTAGCCTCTGGCTGGAAATGCATTAAAAGCGGCTCTGCCGCAAATTCAGGAGGCGGCAGTCCCCACAACAGGTATTCCCAGCCAGAGGATCTTAATGAGAGTAAGAGTTAGGAGTTAGGAGTTATTAACCCACAATAGGTATTCCCAAATAGAGGCTCTTAATGAGAAAAAGCTTTTTCCCTTACTGGCTTTCACCTTAAAATGACACCAATGCATAGATGTCTGTTCTAGTAGTTCCTAGTAAGGATTTGTGTAAAAATAACCTGAACAAATTTTATGTAGAAGCTAGATTTAGCAAGCTATTCCAAATAAATTTTGTACAACTTATTTTTACATGATGCCTAAGTACGGTATGTTCCATTGTCAAGATGTGTTCCCAAATCCTGCGGATGAGAAATTCCCAAGCTTCATTCATCCGTTTTTCTGGCGGTTCGTTTGTCTGTCCCTGTCTGACTTCTTGCCATAGCGATCGCCCCTTGCTCAGTGAACTAATGATACTGGTTTTCAACTCATCCACACGAGGGCGATCGTAGCGCTATTAAGAAGCTGTGGCGATCGCACTATGCCACTCCCAAACACCTAAATACCTTTAACTGCCAAACTGGCTCAATAAAACCAAAGTATAATATCTGCTCATTGGGAGCATCTTTTTCCCCAATCAGGTTACAGTACCGAACACCGACTAGACACATCTGTTAGGATTTATTGCCAGAAAGAGGATGCAGCTTTTATATAAATAGTATCTAAATGTAGTGATGTGAAGAGACTAAAGTTGTTTCACAAAGACAAGTGATCGATAAAATATCCAAAATGCGAGAACTTTACCCAGCGATCGAGCCTTACTTAGAAGGTAGTTTACAGGTTTCTCACCTTCATACTATTCATTTTGAAGAGTCAGGAAACCCGCAAGGTCAACCCATCGTTTTGCTGCATGGGGGGCCTGGTGGTGGATGTCCACCTTTTTATCGGCAATATTTCCACCCAGAAAAATGGCGGTTGGTAATGTTTGACCAGCGCGGTTGTGGTCAAAGTACGCCCCATGCCGAATTACGAGAAAACACCACTTGGGATTTAGTCAGTGATATCGAAAAACTGCGCCAACATTTAGGTATAGAAAAGTGGGCGGTCTTCGGTGGTAGTTGGGGTAGCACTTTATCATTAGCCTACAGTCAAACCCATGCCTCTCGCTGCACGGGGTTAATTCTCCGTGGTATCTTCATGTTGAGACAAAAAGAGTTGCAATGGTTCTATCAAGAGGGTGCTAGCTATATTTTTCCTGATGCTTGGGAAGAATATGTCAAACCAATTGCGATCGCAGAACGTGATCAGATGATTGCAGCATATTACAAGCAGTTGACCAGTCCAGATTTAGAAATTCAATTAGCAGCAGCGCGTGCTTGGTCAATTTGGGAAGCTAGTACCAGTAGACTTTTCTTAGACCCAGAACTTATGCAAAAGTTTGGCGAGAATGAATTTGCTTCAGCTTTTGCTCGCATTGAATGTCATTATTTTATGAATAAAGGATTTTTTGAAACAGAAGATCAATTACTTTTAAATGTAGACCGCATTCGCCATATTCCGGCTGTAATTGTTCAGGGGCGCTATGATGTAGTCTGCCCAATGATATCAGCTTGGGAATTACATCGTGCTTGGCCAGAAGCAGAATTTATAGTCGTTCCTGATGCTGGGCATTCGATGAGTGAACCAGGAATTTGTAGTGCATTGATTGAAGCAACAGATAATATCGAGTTCTGTTGAATATTTAGCTTGGGGGATGGGGGAGTCCGCCAAAGGAAGAATCTAAAATTTGTCGGGTAGGGCGGATCGGAAAGTCCGCTTTTTGTTACGGGCGGGCTTTTTAGTTTACCCCAAAAAATTGGATAATTTATTTCTTGGAAATCCCTAAAGTTCAGTTAACTGACAATTCCTAGATTGTTGTAGATTTCGATAAGATTGCCATCAGGATCGCGAAAATGAGCAGTGCGGATTCCCCAGCTTGGGCGATCTTGTGGTTGAGTTACAACTATCACATTCTGATCCTTTACTTGTTTATAGACTTCATCCACATTATCAACTGCAAAAATCAAGACAATTTTATCTCGGTTGACAACATATGAAGGCTGTTCGATTCTTGGGACTACTTCAGCCATTGATTCTTTTTTGAACAAACCCAGTTTGAGATGTCCAGTATTAAACTCAGCATATCCGCTATCTTCATCGCCCCAATCGACATCAAATTTCAGCAGATCCCGGTAGAACAGAAAAGAATCTTTGTAGTTGGAGACAAGCAGTCTCAGGTGTGTTAGCTGAAGCTTCATATCTGTTGGGTTAGTCTACTAACTGTGAATTCTAGGTTTTGGGTGCAAAGTCGCCAGCAACTCACTTTCGACAATTGCTAATTCATCAAGCCGTTGCATGACAATTTCTTTGTCGAAGTAAGTAGCAGCTAAAACCCAATATATACCGTAGTGATGCGCTTCGGATACCATTAACCCCGGATAAAATTTTGCTAATTCTGGCTTTGGACAATGAGTAGCTAATAGTCCGAGGCGTTCGTAAGAGCGAGCTTCAATTAAACCAGTGACTAGCAAGGAATTCAGAAATCGCTCAGGTTCTTTAGGGCGGACAGTAGCTTTTAAAAGAGCGCCATAGGGAGGTGGTGGTAAAAGAGCCAGGGGAATATTTCGGCGTTCTAACCATTGGTTAATTAGCTCAAAGTGTTCTAGTCAGTAGATTTTTAAATTTGGGATCTCTTTCTTCGGGAATCATAAGGCAGGGGCAAGGGGGGCAGAGGAGTGGAATTCTGAACTGCGTCCTTTGAATATCAAAAACTCGTTGACGGAGTTTAAAGCCTCATTCACGAGTATCAAAAACTCGTTGACGGAGTTTAAAGCCTCATTCACGAGTATCAAAAACTCGTTGACGGAGTTTAAAGCCTCATTCACGAGTATCAAAAACTCGTTGACGGAGTTCAAAGCCTCATTCACGAGTATCAAAGACTCGTTGACGGAGTTCAAAGACTCATTCACGAGTATCAAAGACTTGTTGACGGAGTTCAAAGCTTTATTCATGAGTATCAAAGACTCGTTAACGGAGTTCAAAGACTCATTCACGAGTATCAAAGACTCGTTGACGGAGTTCTAAGCCTTATTCACGAGTATCAAAAACTCATGAAACTATGTTTACACTATATTTATAGTAAGTTGTATTCTGAACCACATATCTTTTCTACCCCCTGGTTACTAAGCGCAGTCGTTGGCACAGCCTCTGGTAGATAAGTATGCCCCTGCGCCCCTCTGCCTCTGAGCTTAGTCACATTCTCCCATGACCAAAGTCACTAAAGTGGGGGAAATTTTATTCAGGGGGAGAATAAAATCTACGTTGCCACTTTGAATCACAGCCGAGGGCATCCCGGAAAATTCAGCGGTTTCTATGTCTTGGACAATGACAGTACCGCCCATTTTTTTAATTGCCTCTACCCCGATCGTGCCATCACTACCCGTTCCAGTTAGCACAATGGCGATGGCTCTATTTTTGTAAGTGGCTGCAACCGATTCAAATAACAAGTCAGCCGAAGGACGTAAAAAACGTACCGATTCCGACTGTGATAAGGAAAGCGTGCCATCACCGTTAACCAACAAGTGATGATTGGGTGCAGCAATGTAAGCCGTTCCTGGGGTAAGGATATCTCCCTCCTCTGCCTGTTTGACGCTAATAGCCGTGTGCCAATTCAGAATTTCTGCCATGAGCGACGGATATTGCCGAGGAAGGTGTTGCACAATGGCGATCGCAGCTGTAAATTCTGCTGGTAAGGTCGATAGCACTTTAATTAAAGCAGTCACACCGCCTGCTGAGGCTGCGATCGCCACAATATCAAAAGCAGCATTAGTAAAGTAAGGTGGATGATTGTTGGCATTTTCCGCCATTTGAATCATGATTTTTAGGCTCTTATTATCTACCAAACTTGTTCTTTACAGAGAGAATAAATAAATTTTTGATTAATCATATTTGAGCAAATAAATTATACAATGTATTATTTAAAACAATTTACTTTTTTTTCTCTTTCTCTACTGATTTCATAGGTTCATCTTCCTGCTCTAGAATGCGTTTTGCTTCTAAAAGCTGCTGTCTATGTTCCTCACTCACTGTTGGGTATTGCAGATTTAGTTCTTGTAATTTTGTGCAGATATAGCAGCCGCCAGTACGGTTAGGACGCTATACTAAGAACATCTTCCATAGCATTCCGAAGGCAGTCAAATTGAATTAGCTGTTTACGAATTCG
>NZ_JBALCO010000105.1:0-28894 GCF_036919595.1 Nostoc sp.
TCCAAATGTCGCACAAAGTCTCAACAACCTAGCGGGACTATACGACTCCCAAGGCAGATATAGCGATGCCGAACCCCTTTACATCCAAGCTTTGGCACTCTGGCGCAAGCTGCTGGGAGAAGAACATCCAAATGTCGCACAAAGTCTCAACAACCTAGCGGGACTATACGACTCCCAAGGCAGATATAGCGATGCCGAACCCCTTTACATCCAAGCTTTGGATATTTTGGAGCGGCGGTTAGGGATGAATCATCCCAATACTGTTACTTGTCGTGGAAATTTGGCATATTTCCGTGATCGCCTCTCCTCAAATCAAGAATAGGCAAGTTTTATACAAATCGTACCATGTTAAAAGTTAGATTTGCGATCGCCTAGATTAAAATTCATATTGAACTAAGTAAAAATGCCTGATTACTTATTCAAAATGAGCTTTGACTTACTCAAAAGCAGCTTTTCATCTCACATTTTGGTGTTTTCCGCAAGCAAAAGCAGCTTTGACTTACTCAAAAGCAACTTTTCATCTCACATTTTGGTGTTTTCCGCAAGCAAAAGCAGCTTTGACTTACTCAAAAGCAGCTTTTCATCTCACATTTTGATGTTTTCCGCAAGCAAAAGCAGCTTTTAATTTCTTAAACCCCAGTTTGCTTACTCATTTGAGTAATTCACGCATTCATTTTGGTATATCAGTGAGCCGAAAGCTGGCGCTGGCGATCGCTCTAGAAAAGAAGTGTAAATCTACAAGCGATCGCTCTACTTTATAGTGTAAATCTACAGGCGATGTCTAAGGGCGGGCTACGCCTACGCTCTTATGTGGTTGTGAATGATAGAGAGCGATGTCTAAGGGCAGGCTACACCTACGCCCCTACAACAAAAAATCAGCTACGATTAATCATATAATTATCTTCACAAACACAGTAATGATAATTACATACACTGCAAAATATACAAAAAATAATAGCGGATATATCGGACAACTCATTGAATGGCAAGAAGTCATCACAGAAGGAGAAACCATAGAAGAATGCAGGGCTATGTTGCAAGACGCAACAAAAGAAATGATTCTTGCCTATCGTCAACAAAATAAAGAAATTCCCACAGGTGATTTGTTGCTGGAACAGATTCCTATAGAGGTTTAACTGACACACTCAAACGAAAAGAGCTAATTAAATACTTATAAGTAAATGGCTTTTATTTATTAAGAGAAGGAGGAAATCATTCTATTTATACTAATGATATAAAAACTCTTCCTATAAAACGGCATCGTACCATAGATCGTATTACTGCTAATGAGATTTGCAAACAAGCGGGTTTATTACCTAATTTTTAACTGCTCTGTTGACGAACTCAGCATTACTCAAACCTTGAAGTTTCAACCATGATAGCCTCGCCCCAACAAAACTACCTCACCGCCCAAGAGTACCTCCAAATGGAGGAACAGAGCAATATCAAGCATGAATATATAGACGGCTATATCTACGCAATGGCTGGAGCGCTTGATCCACACGTTACCATTGCTGGAAACCTGTTCGCTCTCCTCCGTAATCATGTGCGCGGCTCTGGTTGTCGTGTTTACATTGCTGACATGAAAGCCCGAATTGAATCTCCAAATCGCTTTTATTATCCCGATGTAATGGTTACTTGCGACCAACGAGATCAAGAAACGCCAGCTTATAAAAGATTTCCCTGTTTAATTGTCGAAGTTTTATCTAATTCTACTGAAGCCTTTGACCGGGGCGACAAATTCGCCGATTATCAAACACTGGAAAGTCTACAAGAATATGTTTTAATTAATACAAAACGTCAGCGAGTCGAGTGTTTTCGACGCAATGAGCAAGGACTGTGGGTTTTACAATCCTACACATCAGACCATCAATCATTTCGACTCAACAGCGTGGATTTTGAGGAAACAATGGCAGCACTCTACGAAGATGTAGTTTTTGAATAAGCTGTTCCACATAAAAGTTGCATATTGCATCGTGTAGACCGTTCACTGTTAACTATTGACTGTCAACGCTCAACAACCCGTAGGAGTGATTATACTCAGATATTGCAGATGAGCCAAACTAGATGTGGTTTAGCTTAATCAACTTATGATTAGGTATGCTACACGATGTTTAGTAAACTAAATATCTATTAATATCTTCAAGGCTTCCTAACCTGGCGGGGGCATTGAGCAAAACAGACACAATTGATTAACTAAAAGTTATGGCGCTCATAGTTCAGAAATACGGTGGTACATCTGTCGGTTCAGTCGAACGGATTCAAGCTGTTGCACAACGCGTTTATAAAACTGTTAAAGCTGGAAACTCTCTGGTAGTAGTGGTTTCCGCAATGGGCAAAACCACCGATGGACTCGTCAAACTAGCTAATGAAATTTCTCCCAATCCTAACCGCCGGGAAATGGATATGCTGCTTTCCACTGGCGAACAAGTAACGATCGCCTTACTCAGTATGGCATTGCAGGAACTCGGACAACCAGCAATCTCGATGACTGGCGCTCAGGTAGGAATTGTTACTGAAGCCGAACACAGCCGCGCTCGGATTTTGCATATTGAAACTACTCGCCTAACTCGCCACATAAATGAAGGTAAAGTAGTTGTAGTAGCTGGCTTCCAAGGTACTTCCAGCGCTGGAGAAATGGAAATTACGACTTTGGGTCGTGGTGGTTCCGACACTTCGGCGGTGGCGATCGCAGCTGCATTACGAGCAAATTTTTGTGAAATTTATACAGATGTTCCAGGGATTTTAACTACAGATCCCCGCTTAGTTGCCGAAGCCCAGTTGATGGATGCTATCACCTGCAATGAAATGTTGGAACTAGCTAGCTTGGGTGCAAAAGTGCTACATCCCCGCGCTGTGGAAATTGCTCGTAACTATGGTGTTCCCCTTGTAGTTAGGTCTAGCTGGACGGATGACCCCGGTACTTGGGTAACATCAGCCAAACCCCAAGGGCGATCGCTGATCAATCTAGAAATTGCCCGTCCGGTGGATCATGTAGAATTTGACACTGACCAAGCGAAGGTCGCTTTATTGCGCGTACCCGACAAACCAGGCGTAGCAGCGAGGTTATTTGGCGAAATTTCTCGGCAAAAAGTAGACGTAGATTTGATTATTCAATCAATTCATGAAGGTAATAGTAATGACATTGCCTTTACGGTCACCACACCAATATTAAAACGGGCAGAAGCAGTAACAGCAGCGATCGCCCCAGCACTGAGAAGTCAATTTAACCCCAAATTTGACGAAGCCGAGGTAATGGTAGAACATAACATTGCCAAAGTCAGCATCGCAGGCGCGGGAATGATTGGCCGTCCCGGTGTGGCTGCGAAGATGTTCGCCACCTTAGCAGCAGCTGGGGTGAACATTCAAATGATTTCCACCAGCGAAGTGAAAGTAAGTTGCGTAGTCAATGCAGCCGAATGCGATCGCGCCGTCAGCGCACTCTGCACCGCCTTTGAGATCGAAGCAAAAAGCAAGGGAGAACTCCTAACTCCTAACCCTTGTACAGACACGATTAATCGTGCCTCTTTTCACTCTTCCCTCACTCCTGCCGTTCGCGGCGTTGCTTTAGATTTGAACCAAGCGCGTCTTGCTATTCGCCAATTACCAAATCAGCCGGGGATGGCGGCGAAGCTGTTTGGACTATTAGCGCAACATAATATCAGCGTTGATATGATTATCCAATCTCAGCGCTGTCGAGTGATTGATGGTGTTCCCAGGCGGGATATTGCCTTTACAGTCTCGCAGCTGGATGGGGAAAATGCAAAAGAAATGCTCACCCAAGTAGCGCCAGAATTAGGATGGGGTGAAGTTGTTTTAGATAGTGCGATCGCTAAGGTGAGTATTGTCGGTGCAGGTATGGTAGGACAACCAGGTGTTGCGGCTAAAATGTTTGAAGCTTTAGCCGAACAACAAATCAATATTCAAATGATTGCTACCTCAGAAATCAAAATTAGTTGTGTCGTGGCGCAAGAGCTAGGTGTTAAAGCTTTGCAAGCCATTCATGCAGCCTTTGGACTGGCTGGTAGTGAGAAATTTGTCGTGCCAGCGTAAAACCTGACTCTAACTCCCTCTTTGTTGTGGATACAGAGACTATTTTCTGCTTGCATTGCTAATGCATCGACCTGCATTGCTAATGCATCGACCTGCAATGGCATAACATCGACCTGCAATAGCATAATATCGACTTGCAATGGCATAATATCGACTTGCAATAGCATAACACCGACTTACAATGGCATAACATCGACCTGTATTGTTAACGTGAGTTCAATAGATTTGGTATGACTCCTCTCCAAACCTCTCCCCAAAGCAGGGAGAGATTTCTCTCGTTCCGATGCTCCGCATAGGAATGGCTGATTAGAGGCTCTGCCTCAAGTTAGATATTGAGTCAGAGCCTCAATGAATGCATTCCCATGCTCTGCATGGGAACGAGGGAACGAAGGAATGAGAACGAGGAAAGCCTGATTAAGCTAGGTTTTTAGAACTTGTGTGTCCACCGTAGCCTACAAGGAAAGAGACGTTAGTACAGCACGGCGTAAATAAGCAGACCATTGAAAAACCCTAAAGAGCTTATTCCATAATACTTTTGACTTTTGACTTTTGACTTTTGACTTTTGACTTCCGCCTTGCGGTACTAGGTGGGAGAGGTTCGTAAACTCACGTTGTTTTGGTAAGCAGATTGTAGAGACACGCCGTAACAGTCTCCACATTTATCTGATTTTTAATTTTTAACATTAATAACACCTAAGCTATAATCAAACAATTTATAAAACTATATTTATATTGATGAATAGTCATTTTCTAAATGGACGTTATCGAATACTAAAAGTTCTCAATGATGGTGAAAAGGGGAAAACATATCTAGTTGAAGATGTTAATCTTCCTGGCGGACAATTTGTAGTAAAGCAGTTATATCCGCATAGTAGCAATCCTCAAACTTTAACCATCCTGCGTCGCTTGTTTACCAGTAAGACAGCAACTTTAGAAAAACTAGGACAGGAACACGACCAAATCCAAAAGTTAATTGCTTGTTTTGAAGAAAATGAAAAATTCTATATAGTCCAAGAATTTATCCCCGGTAATCCTTTAACTAATGAAATTATCCAGGGACAACCTCTGAGCGAAGACCAAGTTATTCCTCTTTTATCAGAGATATTAGAAATTTTGAGGATTGTACATAGTTATGGGATGATTCATCAGGATATTAAACCAGCAAATATTATTCGTCGTGAGTCAGATAAAAAGTTAGTTTTAGTTGATTTTGCTATTGTTAACGAAGCTATTACTAAGACCGTTGATAATCTCGAATATATGCCGAGAGAACAAGTTAACGGCAACCTCAAGTACAATAGCGATATATATGCTTTAGGTATAGTTGCGATCGCAGCACTTCTAAGTTTACCAGCAAAGGAAATATCTCAACTGCAAAGTCAGAGAAATAAGCTGACAGGTGAAATAGTTTGGCGTCACAAAAATCTAAAAATTAACAGAAAATTAGCAAAAGTTCTTAATAGGATGGTGCGTTTTGACTATCGTAAGCGCTACCAGTATGCGACCGAAGTTTTAGACGATCTGAAAAATATAACAAATGTTTATCGCGATCAGCAAAAACAGGATGATAAAAAATTATTACTAATTCTAACGGGGGTAGCTAGCTGTATCACACTTGGTGTTGGAGCATGGTTTTTGCATTCACTAAAACCTGTAAGTGATGCTCAACAACAATTATATCAAGAAGGAGTAAATAAATATGACGCAGGAAACTATGAAGGAGCAGTTGAAGATTTCAATCAAGTTATTGAATTAGATCCGCAAAACGCTTTAGCTTATAATCGGCGAGGCGATGCTTATTATCGATTAGGAGACTATGAGCAAGCACAAGCAGACTCTAGCCAAGCCATTTTACTCAATCCTCAAGATGCTAATGCCTATTTTGACCGAGGATTTGCTTTTTCTGAATTAGGCAAATACAAAGAAGCGATCACTGACTATACTCAAGCAATTAAGTTAAATTCTAAAGATGCTTATGCTTATTATGGACGAGGATTAGCTCATGCTCAACTGAAGGATAATAAAGGCGCAGTTGGAGATTTTAGCAAAGCGATCGCTCTCAAGCCTCAGTATAGCGAAGCCTACTTGCAGCGAGGGATTCTCCACCGCCGCCTCAGACAAAGACTTGAAGCGATCCAAGATTTTGATACAGTAATTAAGATTAATCCTAGTGATGCCAAAGCTTATTATCAAAGAGCTTTAACTCAATCTATTAATAAGCAAAAATATGCAGCACTTAAAGATTACACAGACGCAATTAGCATCAATCCTAAATATATAGAAGCTTATCTTAATCGTGGTGATGTTTACAGTGATATGGGAGAGAAACTCGAAGCTACTGAAGATTACAACGCTATTTTACAGATTGATCCTAAATTTAGTGCAGCTTATATCCACAGAGGTATTCACCGCTTTTCTTTCGGAGATTATAAAGGCGCTATTGAAGATTACACCGAAGTACTGAAACTAGATCCTAATAATATAGCAGCTTACAATAACCGTGGTAATGCTTATCTCGATATGGGAAATAAAAAAGCTGCAAATCAGGATTATTCCCGAGCGATCGCCATTAATGCTAACAATGCCTTAGCCTACTATAACCGGGGTGTGATTCGCACCAAGCAGAAAAATAAACAGGGAGCGATCGCAGATTTCAAAAAAGCTGGAAAACTATTCCAACAGCAAGGAGAAAAAGATAGTTATCAAGATGCACAGAGAGAAATTGCAATTCTACAAAACAAGTCAGCACCAGCACCAACTACTCGCCCTAAATCTGGGGAAAGAGAAAAAAATTGAGCTATGACTCAATATAGCGGGGTAGCGATGCCTACGGCGGGCTACGCCTACGCACTTTAATTTCTGGTTATAGTATGAACTTCAAATATATGCCGGAATTAGATTAACCTTGGGCTTATCCTACTTTGGAATTTTACGAATGAGGTGAAATCGACCTATGAGTGACTTAGTTTTCCTACCCGCTCATCAACTTGCTCAGATGATTCGCGATCGCCAAGTCTCTGCTGTTGAGGTGTTCGATGCTTACCTGGCGCAGATTTATAAACACAACTCAAAGCTGAATGCAATTTGCACGTTAGACGAAGACAATGCTCGTACCAGAGCAAAGCTTGCAGATGAAGCCCTAGCCAGAGGAGAATACTGGGGCGCTCTGCACGGTGTTCCTGTGACAATCAAAGACATTTTTGAAACAGTAGGACTCCGTACCACAGCGGGTTACATTCCTCTTAAGGACTATATTCCTCAACAGGATGCCACCGTTGTTGCCAGGCTGCGGGCAGCAGGAGCCGTTATCCTTGGAAAAACGAACATGGCCGAACTGGCTGGTGATTATCAAAGTACAAATTCTCTGTTTCCCCGGGTAAATAATCCCTGGAATCTTGACTATACAGCAGGTGGCAGTTCTGGAGGCAGTGCTGCTGCTGTTGCAGCCGGACTTTCACCATTAGATATAGGTAACGATATTGCGGGTTCCGTGCGCCAGCCTGCAACTTTCTGCGGTGTGTATGGTTTAAAGCCAACAGATCGCCGTATTTCCACCGCCGGAAGTATCCCTGAAGTACCGGGAATGCCGCTATGCTTGCGACAAATGTTGACTATTGGCTGTTTTGGGCGATCGCTCGAAGATATTCGCCTTTGTTTCTCGCTGATCGCTGGTGCGGATCTGCGTCGCCCAGATGTACCACCGATTCCCCTTGATACTCCATCAGGCAAGTCTTTGCAGGATCTTAAAATTGCTTGGATTGATGAATGGGTAGAGGTTCCCGTTGCTGCACAAATTCGAGGCGCAGTACAGACAGTCGTGCAAAAACTTGCTCAAGCAGGTACTCATATTGAACGCTGGCTTCCCAAAGATTTTGATTTATCGACAGTGTGGAACCTCCACGGGCGGATGGAAGCATACATCAACAACTACGCCCAACCCAAGGATCACTATAATCTGCTACGTAGCTTAGAGTTACTCTTTCGCACGGCAACTCAAGGCGACAAAAAATTGCGAAAATTGGGGAATTTCAGCAGCTTTCTGCCAGAACTTTTAAATCCTAGCTTAAGAGGATATTTTGAGACACTCACCGAGCGCGATCGCTTCATTGCCCAAATCGATGCAGCCTTAGAAGCATGGGATGTATGGCTCACTCCTGTGACAGCAACCCCTGCATTTACCCATTGTCCGGCTTGGAGCGCCATTGATATTGAGGGCAAATCCTATCCTCATGCGGTGGCAAACGGGGCTTACACCATACCATTTAATCTTAGTGGTCATCCGGCGGTGGTGATTCCCATAGGGCAAACTCACAATGGCTTACCGATTGGAATGCAGATTGTGGGAAAGCGATGGCGCGAGATGGAGTTGTTGGCGATCGCTCAACAACTTGACAAAGTGGTTGGTGATTTCCGCCATCCATTGGGTTATTGAATATTTGCACAGGAGAATCAAAAGTATTTTTACGCAAATGTTACAAATAATTTCACATGAAATTAATGCTTACCAAATGAAATAATATGTAACATCATTGAGACAGTGTAAATTTATATTACTTAGCCTGAGGAAAAAATTATGTCTGAAAACAAACCAGAAGAACTAAATTCACAAGCAGTACCCTTCTTTGCCCGATTTTTAGAAGGGCAAAGCTTTGAAGACTTATCTGAGCAAGAATCAGAAGCGATTAGCGGTGGAAGTTGTGGTGTAACCAAGAAGAATAAAAAGAATAAAGATACAATTGCCCAAACTCTGAAGTACCCATCTGATCAAGAAGATGTAGTAACGAAAAAGGCTCCCTCTGATAGTGATGAGGCTTTTACTAATAAGTACCCTTCAGACGGCGATGACACTTTGCGGCCAGACTTGTGAGTACACCAGAGATGCGGTTTTGAAAAATATTCTTAGAATAAAAAGACTGTTAACTTTGCCAACTCCATCTAGGGGTTGGCTTCCCATTAAAACTAAGTTTACTTTAATGCTTTATTTTTTTAATAGTTGACAATACAAGAACTCAATGAAGATATTTTATGCACGTTGACCGTGATGTGGTTTTATTAATCACCCATAGTGGTGATTACTTCACAATAGATAGAGTTGCAGAAGCTGTATCAAAACTAGGCGCACAGCCATTTCGCCTTGATACTGATAAGTTTCCAATGACAGTACAAATCCAGGCGAATTTAAGTAACTCTGGTAGCAATCATAAACTGGAATATGACGCTTGTTCCCTGAACACCGAGCAAGTGCAAGCTGTATGGATGCGGCGTATCTGGCAGCCTGATCTAGGTAAAGAATTGGCTCCACAATTCCAAGCAGCCTGCTCTAGTGAATCACTCGCAGTCTTAGATGGCTTTTGGGACAGCCTAAGGGGAGCTACCTGGGTGGATGATTTACAGCGGATCAATGCAGCTGAAAACAAGCTACGCCAACTGAGAATTGCATCGGAAGTTGGTCTTGTCATACCTCGGACTATTGTCACCAACAATCCTCAACAAGCACGAGAGTTTTTTGGGGAAGTTAAAGGAAAAATGGTTGCCAAGCTACTCAGACCTCTTTCTTATGGGATGCAAGCCTCCTCTTTTTTCATGTACACTAGCGCCGTTAAAGAAGAAGACTTACTTGATGCTGAAACACTGCGTTATTGTCCAGTTGTGTTTCAAGAACAAATCCCCAAACAGCTAGAACTACGCGCAGTGTATGTGAATGGTAATCTCTTTGTCGGGGCACTGGATGCGTCTGAGTATGCAGCATCCACCCAAGATTGGCGACGTGGAACAAAAGAGGCTCTCACCTGGCAACCCTATGAATTACCTGATAAACTAATCCGTTGTCTGGATGCTTTTATGGCAAGGTTTGGACTGATTTTTGGAGCATTTGACTTCATCAAAACGCCATCAGGGGAATACGTTTTTCTAGAAATTAATCCTACAGGAGAGTGGGGGATGCTGGAGAGAGATTTGGAATACCCGATCGCAGATGCGATCGCAGATGCACTACTTTCAACAAGTCCTAAATATAATACCCTTACTTAAAAATTAAAAACCAACTGGTAGCCCCGATATTTATCTGTAGCATACTTCATTATTCATCCTTTAAATGACTGTTTTAATCATTACTCACAGCCAAGACAACGAAAGTATTCCTCTAGTTATTCAGGCAATTGAAGCCCAAGGAGGGAAAGCATTTCGTTTTGACACAGACCGATTTCCTACAGAAATCACCTTAGATGTTTACTATGCTGGAAGTGAACGAGTTACTCTGCTTGTAGATGA
Organism: Nostoc sp.; assembly: GCF_036919595.1. Taxonomy (GTDB): domain Bacteria; phylum Cyanobacteriota; class Cyanobacteriia; order Cyanobacteriales; family Nostocaceae; genus Nostoc. The sequence continues at coordinate 10,324 of NZ_JBALCO010000105.1, forward strand.
CCAAACGTTAGATTTGAATGAAGTGTCAGCAGTTTGGTATCGGCGTATTGCAATCGGGTCAAAAATTCCCGACTCGATGGACAGGCAACTTAGACAAGCCTCACTGAAAGAATCTCGCGTCACCATTGAGGGAATGATTGCTAGTATTAAGGGTTTCCATCTCGATCCTCTGCCAAATATTCGTCGAGCCGAAAATAAGCAACTGCAATTACAAATAGCACGAGAGGTCGGTTTAGATACGCCACGCACTCTGACTACAAACAATTCAGTGGCAGTGAAGCAATTTGCCCAAGAGTGTAAGCAGGGAATGATTACAAAGATGCTCTCTTCCTTTGCCATTTATGATGAACAAGGACGAGAAAAAGTTGTGTTTACAAATCCAATTTCATCTGAGGATCTGGACAACCTCGATGGATTACGTTTCTGCCCAATGACATTTCAAGAAAAAATCCCCAAGGCATTAGAATTGCGGACAATTATTGTCGGTAAGCGTGTGCTGACGGCTGCGGTTGATTCTCAAGCTTTGGAGCTGGCGCATTACGATTGGCGCAAACAGGGAATTGCCTTACTCGACGCTTGGGAGTCATACACTCTGCCTGAAGATGTCGAAGAGAAACTGCTCAAACTCATGGCAGAATTTCGTTTGAACTACGGAGCTATTGATATTATTTTGACTCCTGATGGTCGTCATGTATTTCTTGAGGTTAACCCAGTTGGTGAGTTTTTCTGGTTAGAACGCTGTCCTGGCTTACCGATTTCTCAGGCGATCGCACAGGTTCTACAGAATTAAAGCTAAAAACTTTTCTTGCAAGAGCCTCAAATATAATTGCACAAGTTTCCTACTAATGGGAGAGTAGATATGTGGAAAGATGAAATTATTGAAGAGATTTATAGAATACGAGAAGAACATGCAAAGGCTTTCAACTACGACTTACAAGCAATTTGTGATGATTTGAGACAAAAGTAAGCTGCAAGTAATCGGCAGATCATTTCACAGCCATTCAAACAACCCAGTCGCCGAAATAACAAATGCGAACGCCAAAGTAACAAATGCGAACGCCGAAGTAACAAATGCGAACGCCGAAGTAACAAATGCGAACGCCGAAGTAACAAATGCGAACGCCGAAGTAACAAATGCGAACGCCGAAGTAACAAATGCGAACGCCGAAATAGCAAATGCGAACGCCGAAATAGCAAATGCGAACGCCGAAATAACAAATGCGAACGCCGAAGTAACAAATGCGAACGCCGAAATAACAAATGCGAACGCCGAAATAGCAAATGCGAACGCTCCTACCTAGTTTCTCACCCCTTCAGTATTTTGGGTGGACACCAGAAGAGGTTTTTGCTGGACACCCCAAGGGATTCCAGAATTCCTCGCATAACCTCTGTGCAATACATCCAGTGTCCCGAATCGTCAAACATGCGATCGGGATTAAACTCGACATTATAATGCAGTACATTGGGAAGGTTTAAAAACTCATTATTGCTTTGGGGAGAAAGAAGCAAGAGATGAAATGGCTTTCCTGGCATTGTTTTTGTAGCTTGTTGACCAGATCAATCACACCACCGCGATCGCTAATTCCTGTGCGGACAAAAAGCACATTGTGGGGATAATTGGAGAGAGCAAATTACACCCTCACCTGCTGCCCAGAGCTACATTGACCGCATTCGGGAAATTTCTACTAGTGAACCAGCCTTATTGCTAGGTCATGTCTACACTTGCTACATGGGCGATCTCTCAGGGGGTCAAATGCTACAAAAAGTTGCTCAGTCAGCCCTGAAGCTTTCTGGTTATGAAGGCACGTCCTTTTACAATTTTGAGCAAATTCCTGACAAAAAGGCATTTAAGGATAAGTATCCTCAGGCATTAAATGCATTATCCATTGATGATATAACAGCAGAACGGATTGTTGTAGAAGCTAATAATGCCTTTCGGTTCAATTTACAGATGGCTCAGGAGTTAGAGGGAAGTTTAATCAAAGCACTCGGTCAAGTTCTGTTTAATACAGGACTTACGCACGGGTTATGAAAGAACGAACCACAGAGACACAGAGAAGCCAGTGCGCCCTTCTCCCTTGGCGTTAGCCTCTCCCTTTGGGAGAAGGGGAGACGCCAAGGGCGATAGCGAAGCGGTAGCGAGTCATCGAGCGTCTGCGGTTCCCCGACTTGTCCCTTGCGCGTCTCCCTTAGGAGAAGCAACTGGCGCGACACGGAGGAATGAGAGTTTGAGAGGTTTTTTGCGTAAGTTCTATAATAGCCTCACTCGTTCCCAGAATTCAGGTAGCACCGAAATAGCTGCGGCTAATTAAGTTAGGAGACGCAATTAATCGCGTCTGTCAATAATTATTCTTGCCTCTCTCATCTTCTTTCCCCTCACACATTTATTGGAAAGCAACTCAATGGTTTTTGTATTACCTAGTGTCAAATTTGATCTGGAACTGATCCAAAAATATGACACTCGTGCCCCCAGATACACCAGCTACCCGCCCGCTACAGAGTTAAGCGAAACATTTACTGAAACTGATTTTAAGACCGCGATCGCAGCCTCGAATCAACGCAAAACCCCTCTTTCTTTATATTTCCACATCCCCTTCTGCCAAAGTGCTTGCTACTTCTGTGGCTGTAACACGGTAATTTCCAACAACAAAAATATTGCCAAACCTTACCTAGAGTCTTTAATTCAAGACATCAAAAACACCTCCGCTTTAATCGATCCAGACAGAAAAGTGCTGCAAATCCACTGGGGAGGCGGTACTCCTAATTACTTGGATCGTTACCAAGTAGAATATTTATGGAAAAATATCAATCGCTATTTCAACATCGCTCCACAAGCAGAAATCTCAATTGAGATTAACCCCCGCTATATCGATAGAAACTATATTTTATTTCTCAGACAGATTGGGTTTAACCGCATTAGTTTTGGCATTCAGGATTTTAATCGCCAAGTTCAAGTAGCTGTTAATCGTGTCCAGCCAGAAGAAATGCTTTTTGATGTCATGAGTTGGGTCAAAGAAGCTAAGTTTGAAAGTGTGAATGTAGACCTTATTTATGGTTTACCCTATCAAACCCGTGAGACATTTCGGGAGACGGTGAAAAAGACTATTGAGTTAGAGCCTGACCGAATTGTTGTTTTTAACTTTGCCTATGTACCGTGGCTCAAACCGACGCAAAAAAATATCCCTCAAGAGGCGCTACCCCCAGCAGAGGAAAAGTTAGAGATTCTGAAAATGACCATTGAAGAATTAACGAATAACCAATATCTATTTATTGGGATGGATCATTTTGCTAAAACTAATGATGAATTAGCGATCGCTCAACGGAATGGTACTCTCAAGCGCAACTTCCAAGGCTACACTACTCATGCTGAAACAGAACTGTTTGGTTTTGGTGCTACATCCATCAGTATGCTAGAAGATGCTTATGCTCAAAACCACAAGGAATTAAAAGATTATTATCAAACACTTGCATCTGGTGCTTTACCTATTAGTAAAGGTATCAAACTTACTCCAAATGATATTATCAGACGGGATGTAATCATGGGGATTATGTCTCACTTTCAGCTTCATAAGCAAGATATTGAAAACAAATATCATATCAATTTTGATGAATATTTCTCTGATGAATTAGAGGCGTTAAAACCACTAGAAGCCGATAGCCTGGTCAGTTTATCAAAAAATCATATCCATATTACAGATATCGGTAGATTACTAGTCAGAAATATTGCCGTCATATTTGATACTCACACAAGAATGCAAAAGACAAAATTCTCCCGTGCCATTTGAGATAACTTCTGCAAAATTTAGCTACATATTATCTCCTCAATCTACCTTCAAAATAACGGTTGAGGGAATACGATATAGCAATCCTATCGATTTCGTTCAAATTTGCGGTGTCTGAATCCCCAACTTCGTAAAAGTTGTCGGGGATCTAACTTTTCACCAATGATTTAGGATTGCTATATATTCAATATTCACAAGAATTAGTGTGAGCAAGCTTTTTGTGTAATTTAATACAATAAATTTTTGATAAAATCTCAATACAGTTCATTTAAGGATAATTGTAGGTTGGGTTTCGTTCCTCAAACGTCGCTTGCAAGGCTCATCGGGAAACCGCTTGGTTGCTGTGACTCCCCAACCTACGCAATATGTTTTATGTGGCTTTAACCCAAGCGTATTGGGCTAAATCTGGCTTTTCATCAAAGTTATTGCTAATTTTCGCAAAACATTAGTGATTAAGAAAATTACTCTTTGGTCAGTTTATAAAGTTGTTAAATAAAAATTGTACAAAAAGCCTAGTTGATTATTATGTGCAATAATATATAATTAATAATGAATTATCATAAAAAATATATATTTTATTTATAAGTAAATATTTTAATGCATCCCCAAAAAGTTAGATAAAATGTTTCTTTCTTAAGATAGATATAAAATCAGATAAATTAATTTTTTAATATTATCTATTTTTCCAGTCAATCAGGATTAAGATTATATTTTGAATAATTCATGACTTAATCTAGAAAAAACTTTTATTTGGCATTTTAGTGGTATTAAGGCAAAATTATATCTAATCTGGATGTAAAGTTTTTTGTCTAACTTTTGGATTTAGCATTTATCCCATGTGGTAGAAATAATTGTGAATAAAAATTGATAACTTATATATAAGTGAAATGGTTGAGGCAGTTATGAGTATTATTGCTTGGGTAGTTTTAGGATTTTTGGCAGGTGCGATCGCTAAGGCTACTTATCCTGATTATCAAGGTGGTGGAATTGTCTCCGCAATGGTTTTGGGTATCATTGGTGCTTTCGTAGGTGGAAGTCTATTTACCTTGATACAAACAGGAACTCTGCAAAATACTGCGGCTGTTGCTTTAACTCTTCCTGGTGTATTAGTGGCTGTGCTCGGCGCAATTGCTGCTATTTATCTATGGGGATTAATCAGAAGAAGCAGCAATGCCTAACTGTTTATCGGTAGTTATCAACCATTAAACAAATACTGTGTTTTCTCAGTCTTCTAGCTAACTAGCTTTAGAAACATATAAAGTCTCCAATTAGCTAGAAAAAACTTGAAAAATCATCACAGATAAAAAATTCAGTCGATCCATTCTGTAAGAACACTATTTTCGGAAGAATAACACTATGTTTTTTCACAAAAAAGACCCGATCCATACGGTAAAGATTAGTGAACCAAATCCTCGTTATGCTCAATTACTTCTAGAGCAGTTTGGTGGAGCTACTGGAGAACTTAGCGCAGCCCTGCAATATTGGGTTCAATCATTCCATGTTGAAAATGCTGGAATTAGAGATATGCTCCAAGATATTGCGCTCGAGGAATTCGGCCATTTAGAAATGGTTGGTAAACTCATCGAAGCTCATACCAAAGATGTGGATCAAACAGAGGCTTTTAAGAGTACTCTATTTGCAGTTAGAGGGGTGGGGCCTCATTTTCTAGATAGCCAGGGTAATACTTGGACTGCAAGTTACTTAAATGAAGGCGGAGATGTAGTACGTGATTTGAGAGCTAACATTGCAGCAGAAGCTGGTGCTCGTCAGACTTACGAAGCATTGATCAAGTTGGCAACCGACCAAGGAACCCAAGAGACATTAGTCCATCTGTTAACACGAGAAATTTCTCATACTCAGATGTTTATGAAAGCTCTAGATTCACTGGGTAAGTTGACAGAGCCATTCTTTGGTAATGTTAAGCCAGATGAAACTGTTGCTCTTTACTACAACCTATCTACAAACGGTAATGGTAAGGATGAGCGTGGGCCTTGGAATTCTGAGCCAACATTCAAATACGTTGCTGATCCGATAGAAAGTCACTCTTAATTGCATAGGCTGTAGTTAGAGTATAGGTTGATTGAGGCACAAATGTTTTTGACAGATTGTTGAAAATTCTCAATCATCCGGTGGGCAAATAGCCCATTTCATATTGCAATTATTGGGTTGTTTACCCACACCAAAGATTTTTTAGGTAGAATTAGCTATATTCAACCTATAGCAATCTTAAATCATTTTTGGACACCAAGATTCCTGGCTTCTCTAAGAAGTCGGGAATCTAAATTGAGCAGTATTTTCTAATATTATTTTTAGTACAACATGTACTGTGGATATATATATTTGCGCCATAAAGAATAGACTATCTAACACTCAATTGAGAATGGCTAAAGATATTAAGCCACACTAAAGAAGTCAGAGCGATCGCCCTTCAATATCTACATCAACATTTCTGACTTCAGAAATTAATCAAACTTAAAATCAAAACTCACAATCAGGAGATTGACTTGTGATTGTCAAGGCTACGCCAAATGGTTGGGAAGTCATTTATACATCGTGTCCATACTTTGTTAGCAGCTCAACTGGTAGGACAGTGGCGACGCCAAAATGCTCCACAAAGGTTATATGAAACGCTAGCTGCAATTTCCCATCACGATGACCTAGAAAAAAAGTGGGAACCCCTATCAAGGTGCTAAAGCGGACATTTGTTAAGAGTTAGAGTTAAGGGGGAAAAGGTTTGGAAGTGGGGTTTTCAGTATACTTTACGACTTTTAAAATATCTTCTTAAAGGGATAGCAATAGTTGCTTAATATCTGGAATAGCAAGCATTCTCAGAAAGCTCTAGAGGATAATAAGTTTCATCCAGCTAAAAAAATCTGTTACTTGCTTTTTTATTGATCCCTGCAATAGAGCCATATCTTATGATTGCACTCACTATTTAAGACATTAAAACTCAGTATTCAATAAATAAAGAGCCAGAGAACTAATTTTCTGGCTCAAAGCTGGAGACAAAAGAATCATCAAATAAAAGCTAACTTGGGTAAGAACCTAAATTCTTCCCAGGTTATGCAGCCCTAAGACAGCGCCCACTCCTAAAATATGACCAAAGGCGGTACTTGCTAAAAGAGCTGGTAAACCAAAATTACCCAGGAAATTGACTGAGGGTAGTTTTGGTTCTACGTTGGGATACTTGATGGTAAATTTGCCAATGACAATGGCAATGATATTGGCAATAATAATAATCAGTCCAACTGTCGGACTCCATTGCAGAGGTGTAGTTGCAGCAGCGAGTAAGGTTGAAGTAAACACCTGATTTGCTCCTGAAATTTATTAATGATTGAAAATATAATCTGAAACTTTCCGAAGCAAATTCCAGAAAGTACCCAATTTTGCATCAATATTTAACAGTTATTCTTACTACTTAATACAATGTGAGTTCAACGGGGTGAGTTGACTGTGGTAACTGGTCTGAACTTCAATGTGATAGGTAGACATTTTTTAGTTTTAAATTATACCAGATTATCAAATACTAAGGATAATTAATCGGGATTTATCTATACGCAGCGATTTTTATCCTCAATTATTTATTTGGCGATCGCAACGATACCTTTAAAAAATAATGTTTTTTTATACGTGTAAACTAGGTGTACTTAATTGTGTGGTCAATCTTTTAACTGGGCTAGTTGCTTACACCTACTAGTACAGTTCGCTGTAAATCCAGCTACCATCTCAATTAACTAGACAAGTTGTTTTGAGCAACTAATTAAAGGTAGGCAAATTTCTGCCACAGTCTATTAAAAAAATAAACCTTCTTTAAATATTGACCTAAAAGGTTTACCTGCTCTGCCTGTGACTGCTTTTTACAGCTGATTGCAAGTTAGTAAGCTACGTGCTTTGGTCTACAAGCCTGATAAAAAACCTTTTTTAATCCTGACTCCGACTGTAACTTCGTCGAACTCATGTCAATACATTTATCTATGGAATTTTATTGACATAAAAAAAATATAATTTTCATCTATCAAAAGTATTAGATATAACTAGAGTAATTTCATCTATCTAAAGAAATTAAATATTTATATTTGCCCTAAGAGTATACTTCTGGCAGAAGATGTAAAAAAATATTAGACATAGTAAATTAAAATCAATATTAATTAAAGTTCCTAAACAATTTAGGAAAGTGTGCTATACACGGACTTGGAATAGCCGAAAACTTTGTTAAAATCAGCACCACACAAACTATGAACTCTACCACCGAAAAACGTATTGCCTTGATTTCCGTCCACGGAGACCCGGCGATTGAAATAGGGAAAGAAGAAGCTGGGGGACAAAATGTTTATGTGCGCCATGTGGGTGAAGCACTAGCGCAGCTAGGATGGCAAGTTGATATGTTTACCCGCAAAGTGAGTCTGGAGCAAGACTCAATTGTTGAACATAATCATAATTGTCGAACTATTCGTTTAAAAGCTGGCCCCCTTGAGTTTGTGCCACGAGATGATCTTTTTGATTTTCTGCCAGAATTTGTAGATAATTTCCTCAAATTTCAAGTAAAAAATGATATTACATACCAGTTAGTTCATACTAACTATTGGCTCTCTAGTTGGGTGGGGATGGAGTTAAATAAAATCCAAAATAGTAAACAGGTTCATACCTACCACTCCTTAGGAGCAGTAAAGTATAACACTATAGAAAATATTCCTCTGATTGCAAGTGTGCGATTAGCAGTGGAAAAACAAGTTTTGGAAACAGCAGAGCGAATTGTGGCGACAAGTCCGCAAGAACAACAACATATGCGATCGCTCGTTTCCACTAAAGGCAATATTGACATCATTCCCTGCGGTACAGATATTCAGCGGTTTGGTTCGATTGCCCGAGAAGAAGCCAGATATAAATTGGGTATTGAGAAAGAAGCCAAAGTTGTATTATATGTAGGACGTTTTGACTCACGCAAAGGTATAGAAACCTTGGTGCGTGCGGTAAACGAATCTCAGTTACGGGATTCCAACAATCTCCAGCTAATTATTGGTGGTGGTAGTACTCCAGGTAACAGCGACGGGATTGAGCGCGATCGCATTGAGCAAATCGTAAACGAATTGGGGATGAGCGACTTTACCACTTTTACTGGTCGTCTCAGTCAAGATATTTTGCCAACTTATTACGCAGCTGCCGATGTTTGCGTTGTTCCAAGTCACTACGAACCCTTTGGACTCGTGGCGATCGAAGCGATGGCAAGCGGTACACCAGTTGTGGTTAGTGATGTCGGCGGACTTCAGTTTACTGTGGTTGATGAAGAAACTGGTTTATTGGCATCACCACAAGATGTAGATGCTTTTGCGTCTGCCATTGACCGAATTCTCTTAAATCCAGAATGGCGAGATGAATTAGGTAAAGCTGGTAGAAAACGCGTCGAAAGTAAGTTTAGCTGGGATGGCGTAGCAAATCAACTGAGTGAACTTTACACCCAACTATTGCAGCCACAACCAGTAGCGTCAACAGCAAAAGAACTAGTGCAGTCAACTGCCGAATTAGTGCAATCAACAGCAAAAGAACTAGTGGAGTCAACTGCCGAATTAGTTCAGTCCACAGTAAAACAGCCAGTTTTTGTTGCTAAATAATTCTCTTGTTTAACAGATAATGGTGAGTGGGTAATTCGGAAGTAAACAATTATTTTCTTTTCTTAGTCCTCAGTCACCATTACTCAATCATTTATTCTAAATATTTCTCTAGGGTGAGTGATTTCCACTATTGGTTCACTGATAGATTTATTTCTGCGTTTTTTTATTCGCAGGTACTACCAAACCAAGTAACCGTTATGATAGTTGAGGTCTGCTATGCTTTAACTAAACGAAAATAAAAGCATAGCGATCGCTACCATTAGAATGTTAACAACTAATCGCTTTGCAACCAGTTGACTTTACCACTCTCACAGCTGCTTGTAGCGAAATCCGCGCTAACTGGCTACCATCACGCTTAGAACAGGTTTACCAGCGCGATCGCTACACTATTGCTATGGCATTACGCACCCTCAAACAGCGAGATTGGCTAGAGATTTCTTGGCATCCTCAAGCTGCACATATTTGTATTGGCGATCCACCACCGCGATCGCCAGATACCTTTACCTTTAGCCAACAACTGATACACCAATTGAGTAGTTTGGCATTGGTGGCTATTGAAGCGATCGCCCCTTGGGAGCGGGTTATTGATTTGCAATTTGCCCGTCGTCCCGGAGAAAGCGCCCTATATCATGTCTATGCAGAAATTATGGGCAAGTATAGTAATGTCATTCTCACCGACGCCAGCAATATAATTATCACCGCCGCCCATCAAGTCAGTCAGCAACAATCTAGTGTCCGTCCCATCCAAACCGGACAATCTTATGAAACACCACCGAAACTAACTGGAACTGTCCCCAGTTTGAGCGAATCCCAACAACGTTGGCAAGAACGGGTAACTTTAGTGCCAGGAGCAATCAAGCGGCAATTGCTAAAAAGTTATAGTGGCTTGAGTGCGGCACTACTGGAATTAATGCTGTTAGAAGCAAATATCGCACCAGAAACATCCACTGATAGCCTCAACCCTAACGATTGGCAACGGCTATTTGAGCGCTGGCAAGAATGGCTGCAAGCCTTGGATTCCAGTAAGTTTCAACCAGCTTGGACAAAAGATGGCTACACCGTAATGGGTTGGGGTGGAGTTGAAAACGTCAAAGATATTCAGGAGTTACTTAACCGCTACTACAGTAACCAGATTAATCAACAGTTATTTTCTCAATTGCGCCATCAGTTGACTCAGAAATTGAATAATATTCTGACGAAATTACGCAATAAAGCGCAAACCTTTAAGACGCGCTTGCAGCAATCAGATCAAGCCGATGAGTATCGACAAAAAGCTGATTTATTGATGGCTCACCTGCAAAACTGGGAACCGGGGATGAAGGAAATCATCCTTGCTGATTTTGATACAAGTTTGCCAGTAGCGATCGCTCTCCAACCAGATAAAAATGCTGTCCAAAATGCCCAAAGTCTTTACAAACAGCACCAAAAGCTCAAACGCGCTCGTTCTGCTGTCGAACCGCTACTGTTGTCAGTGCAGACAGAAATTGAGTATTTAGAACAAGTAGAAGCTGCGATCGCTCAGATAGACAACTACCAAACAGCAGAAGATTTGCGAACTTTAGAAGAAATCCGCGAAGAGTTGATTGGACAAAAGTATCTAGAAGATCCAGAATACCGCAGCCGCAGTGCCAATGAAGTCCCCAGCACCAACTTTCATCGTTACCTTACCCCCAGCGGCTTTGAAGTATTAATCGGTCGCAACAATCGCCAGAATGACCAATTGACCTTTCGTGTAGCTGGCGATTATGACCTATGGTTCCACGCTCAAGAAATTCCAGGGAGCCATGTGCTACTACGTCTAGAACCGGGTGGTGTTGCAGAAGAAGCTGATTTGCAATTTGTAGCTAATCTTGCTGCATACTACAGTCGCGCCCGTCAGAGTGATCAAGTGCCAGTGGTTTACACTCAACTAAAACACGTTTACAAACCTAAAGGAGCAAAACCGGGAATTGCAATTTACAAGCAGGAGAGCATCCTCTGGGGAAAACCACAAATGGTCATCATTGGGCATAAGCCATAGGGCATTGGTTATTTCCCTCCTGCCCCCCTTCACCTCTTCCCCTATCTTCTACTTCTCTACACTACAATTTGCTGAATTATCCTGATAGATAGAGGCTTTTTAGCTTTGTTTATATCTTTTTTTGATGAATATTCAGGAAAAATCTGTGTTGGCTGTTACAATATTGTTAAGAAAAGTTGCCTGTTGCATTTTGGGAACACGCAATTGGGTTTTAACTCTCTTGAGAAGACAACACAAAAAATATTTTTCAGACCAGCTGTGGGAGGCTGGTTTTTTTGTATTTAAAGTGCCTATACATTAGTTATGGCACTCAGACTTATGATGGAACCAAGACTTGGGATACTTTTATGTCCCTGGTTGCCACGATTCGTAACAATTTTAGATTTTAGATAATAGAAGAAAGAATTGAAGAATTAAAGCCTCGACTACTTCGACGCGGCTCAGTATAAGTCCGCTCGGCTTTAACACTGAGCGCAGCCGAAGTGTTAAAAATTATTTCGGTTCATGCCCCAACGTTGCATGGGCAGAACAATTCCATTATTCAAAATTCGGCTGCCCTACACTCAATCTTGCCGGGATCAATCCAAAATCCAAAATCGTTCGACTGAGCGTAGCCGTACCACTTCTCTACGAGACGCTCCGCGAACGTGGAAGCAAGCTACGCGTAGCGTTCCGCAGGAAAGTCCAAAATCCAAAATTGGCAGATGGAGTAACTGCTTGCCCTAAATTATTGATTGAACCGATACCTTTTTGCGTTATTAGTAATCAATAGAGTGGGCATCGGGGATTAGGAAATAGGGACTAGTACCGCAAGGCGGAAGTCAAAAGTCAAAAGTCAAAAGTCACTCATGTTTTAATTTTGGGCTTTCTAGCTGTAATGAAATGGTAGGTTTATTTCCGCTGACCTGTACTAGGCACACAAGGAAGAGTTTTTCTAATCCCCAATCCCAATCCCCAATCCCCAATCCCCAATCCCCAATCCCCAATCCCCAATCCCCAATCCCCAATCCCCAATCCCCAATCCCCATAAATGGCTCGCACTCCTACATTAAATTTTGATCGTGGCACATTAATTTTGCATCCACCACCACGTGGCAAAGGTTGGATGGACTATGCTACATGGGATGATAGAGTTCAAAAATTCCGCATTCCAGCAATTAGATACCGATCGCTAGTGGAAGCACTACAAGCGGAAGATGTTAATTTTATTGATGAGGCGAAGAAATTTTATCCTGTAGATTTGGTTCCTAGTCTGGAAATGGAACCTTATCCTCACCAGACTGAGGCGCTAGCGGCTTGGAAACTGGCAGGTAGACAAGGGGTCGTTGTGCTTCCCACAGCGGCGGGAAAGACTTATTTGGCGCAAATGGCGATGCAGTCAACGCCACGCACGACGCTGATTGTAGTGCCAACTTTGGATTTAATGCATCAGTGGTATGCACATTTGGTAGCGGCTTTCCCTGATGCTGAGGTGGGATTGCTGGGAGGTGGTTCGCGCGATAGAACAGCTATTTTAGTTGCAACTTATGATAGTGCAGCAATTCACGCCGAAACGTTGGGGAATCAATATGGATTGATTGTTTTTGACGAATGTCATCATTTACCGACAGATTTTAATCGGGTGATTGCTGAATATGCGATCGCACCTTATCGACTAGGACTTTCTGCTACACCAGAACGCACTGATGGTAAACACGCTGACTTAAATATCCTCATTGGTGAAGAAGTATATCGCAAACGCGCTGAAGATTTGGCGGGGAAAGCGTTAGCAGAACATGAAATTGTCCAAATTAAGGTAAAGTTATCGCAACTTGAGCGGGAAAGATACAACCAGTTAATTCAAACCCGCAACGACTTTTTGAAGCAATCTCGGATTTCTTTAGGGAGTCTGCAAGGTTGGCAAATGTTTGTACAAATGAGTGCTAGATCGCAATCTGGACGGAGAGCTATGTTAGCGCACCGGGAAGCGAAAGATATCGCTTTGGGTACTGATGGGAAGTTGCGAATTTTGGTGAATTTATTGGCAGAACATTATCCGGCAAGAATTTTAATTTTCACTGCGGATAATGCGACGGTTTACCGCATTTCTCAAGAGTTGCTAATTCCAGCAATTACTCATCAAACTCCTGTGAAGGAACGGCATGAGATATTAACAAAGTTTCGAGAGGGTAAATATAATACTTTGGTTGCTTCTCATGTGTTGAATGAAGGTGTTGATGTGCCGGCGGCTTCTGTGGCAATTATTTTATCGGGAACTGGTTCGGCTAGGGAGTATACTCAGCGGTTGGGGAGAGTTTTACGAAAGGGGAATATTGAGAATAAGCAGGCGATTTTATATGAGGTGGTGGCGGAGGATACAAGTGAGGAGGGGACTTCGGCTAGGCGAAGAGGGGAAAGAAATAACGTAGACGCGCCAGCGGCTTCCCGTTCGCAGAGCGTCCCGAAGGGAAGGGTACCGCAGAGGCACGGAGGACGCAGAGAGGAGGAGGAGAAAGGGAAGTTACAGGTGGTGTATGGGAGTGGGAAGGAAAGGAGTTTGAAGGCTGCGGAACAGTTAGAAATTAATTATTCAACCGGAAGTTCAAAATCTAAAAACCAAAATTCAGCAGATGTTACCGACAGAGTTACTGATGCATCGCCAAAACGGGGAGGAGATTATTCCGAAGAGACTGAAAATTGATCAGAAAACTTCGGAGTTGGCGATTGAGTTAATTAATTATTTTCAATCAGCGGTGGGGAAGACTCAGGGTGTGCTTGAGCGACAACTGACTGATTTTGAAGGAGATTCTACAGATTATCGGGTGAAGCGGGGATTAGCTTATATTCTCAAAAGCAGTTTTTGCACTTTTGAAGTGGTTAGTCCTTTAGAACCACAAATGTTAAGAGAACGGGTATTTTCGTTGGCTTCAAAGTCTGTTTGTAGTCGGGAATCAACCCAAGTTACTCTTGGTAAAGTTGCTGATGAGTTAACTCAAGAACTTGAACGGGAAGTTTTACTAGAACAGGTTCGGAATGGATTATATGCTGATTTATCTGAGAATAAGATTTTGACTGTTTTTGATGCACCAACAGCGCCAGATTTGTTGAATCGATATAACTTATCTCAGGTGCAGGGTGTGTTTTATAAAGCCAGTCAACTGGTGTTAAATGCTCATCGCAATGTTCCAGGAGAATATAAGCTGTTGTTTCGCTATCTGAAGTTGTTCCAATTGATGGCTTATATTGAGGGTGATGCTGACCACGGTTTTACAATTACCATTGACGGCCCGACGAGTTTATTTAATCCTAGTACGCGTTATGGGTTAGCGATCGCTAAACTTATTCCCGCTTTACTTCACGTTACCAAATGGAGTCTTTCGTCCATTCTCCAAAGCCGCGACGCCTATACAAATACTTGGAAAACTGGACGTTTTACCCTTAATTCTGAATGTGGTTTGGTATCCCATTATCCACCAGGTAAGCCCTACGATAGTATGCTAGAAGCATCCTTTGCTGATAAGTGGGATGCGTTGAAAAGTGGTTGGGCGTTAGAGCGAGAAGTTGATTTGATCCCAATCCCCGGTAGTGTGATGATTCCTGATTTTCGCTTGGTACATTCTGATGGACGCACCTTCTTATTAGAAATTGTTGGTTATTGGCGGCCAGAATATTTACAAAAGAAGTTTTCTCAGGTGCGACGGGCTGAACGTGAGGACTTAATTTTGGCAATTTCCGAGCGCCTTAATTTAGAAAAGGCGGGAGTAAAATTAAATGATGTTCCCGCGAAAATTGTTTGGTTTAAAGATAAGTTATTGCCGAAAGCTGTGTTAGCTGTGATGGATTGATAGTGATGCCTAATATTCAAGAACACCTAAACAGTCTCGTTACGAAATTTGTTCCATTTTATAGATTTTTTCGTTTACAAGAACTCACAATTGATAAAAACAATTCCATCCAAACAGAAATTAATAGTAACTCAATTAAAGTTCTAAGTTGGAATATTGCTAAACAAAATTATAACAAAAATTGGTTAAAAGATTTTTCATCAATAATTGAGACTTACCAACCCAACGTTATATTTTTACAAGAGTTTTCTCTAAAGTTAGAAGCAGATAAATTAGAAACCTGGGTGAAAATGAATTGGAATTTTGCTCCTAACTTTGTAGATATTCATCATCAAACTTATTCTGGGATTTTCACAGCAGCTACAATCAGTCCAGTTACAAAAAAAGTTATAGCTACTAAACATTATGAGCCTATTGTTAAAACTCCTAAAATTTCTTTAGTTACAGAGTATCTGCTATCTGATAAAAGTACAACTCTCCTGACAATAAATAGTCATCTGATCAATTTTGTAGATTTAAATAAATTTAAAATACAACTAAATGAATTAGAGCTAGCGTTATCTACACATCGGGGCCCACTAATATTTTCAGGAGATTTCAATACTTGGAGTCAAAAAAGAGCAGTTATCCTCAATCAAGTAACAACTCAATTGGGATTAACGCCAGTAATTTTCGCACCTCATGAGAAAGAGAAAATTAAACGCTTCCTGTTATCACCTCCTTTAGATCATATCTTTTATCGAAATCTTAGTGTGAAGAAAGCCAGTGCTAAGGTGCTAGACCAAATTTGTTCATCCGATCATAAGCCATTGCTGGCAGAATTTACTTATATCAATCCTCAAAAAAATTAAAATGCTTGTAGATGCTGGTGTTCTAGCTATTTTTAGCACAACTACAGTTGTTGTTCATGTCGTGGGAGTTGCACATGCAGCCCATGCAGTGATGAATGTACGTTCTTCCCAAGGGGCGATCGCCTGGAGCATTTCTCTAATTACCTTTCCCTGGCTAGCTATTCCCTTGTATTGGATTTTAGGAAGAACTAAATTTCATGGATATGCTGAAACACTGCGCTCAGTCTATGCACAACACTACAACCTTATTCAGCCGATTTATAGTGAAATTATTAAATTTCAGGTTGTGCCACCAGATAATCTAGCCGAGTTGCAACCATTAGCGAAGGCTTTTACAGAAATTCCTTTCACATCAGGTAATGCTGCCGAATTACTGATTGATGGTCAGCAAACCTTTGAAGCGATGCTGAAAAAGATTGCATCGGCGACAAATTATATATTGTTCCAATTCTATACTGTTAACGATGACCAAGCTGGTAATGAGTTTAAAGAAGCATTGATTGCTAAAGCCAAGCAAGGAATAAACATCTACTTTCTCTACGATGAAATTGGTTCCAAGAAACTATCTCGCCCTTATATCCAGTCTCTAGAACAGCATGGAATTGTAGTAAGTGCATTTAATACTACCCAAGGTCAGGGTAATCGGCTCCAATATAATTTTCGCAATCATCGGAAAATTTTGGTGGTGGATGGAGAAATAGCATTTGTCGGTGGACTGAATATTGGTGACGAATATTTAGGAAAGAATCCTCGCTTGAGTCCTTGGCGCGACACTCACATGATGCTCGAAGGCCCAACTGTACAAAGCCTACAAAACTCCTTTGTGCGAGATTGGTATTGGGCGACTCGAAAACTTCTCGAAGTTAATTGGCAGGTAAAAATTAATCAAGAAACTAATCAAACTGCATTCATTCTTCCTACAGGCCCCGCAGACACGCTACCAGCTTGTAAGCTTTTTTTCGTCGAACTAATTAATCAAGCTCAAACTCACCTCTGGATTGCTAGTCCATATTTTGTGCCGGACGAGGCAACATTGTCAGCTTTAAAACTGGCAGGAATGCGAGGTGTAGATGTACGAATTCTCTTACCAAATCGACCTGATCACTTATTTGTTTATTTATGTTCCTTCTCTTACTACACCGAAATGGAAAAAATCGGGATCAAGTTGTATCGTTACAAAAATGGGTTTATGCATCAGAAAATTATAGTTATTGATGAGAAGATAGCAGGGGTAGGAACTGTTAACTTAGATAGTCGCTCTTTTTCCCTCAACTTTGAAGTTATGGGTTTTGTTACCGAGCCTCGGTTTATCCAAAGTGTGAAAAAGATGTTAGAGGATGATTTAGCTGTCTGTGTTCCTGTTGATCTTGATGAGTACGATAAAAAACCTTTTTGGTTCAAGTTAGCTGTGAGAGTATCCCGATTGCTGACTCCTTTACTTTAATTACTAATAAATGGCTATACCTTTAAATTGTGAAATTTTCATATCTGCTAAAAAACTTCTTTGCAATCCCACTCATTGACTAACTCCAAACACTTCTGCGTTCCCAAAACTGGGCGACTCTTTTTTCCCATTGCTCCCAGTAATCTTTGATGACTGCTGATTCAAACCAAAATACCTCTGCTGGCATTTCTGGAATCGCTACTACCAAGAGAGCGTGCTTTAGTTGAACGCCATAATCTCGATAATACTCGTTAGCTGCTCCTATGTACGCCGTAAGTTGCAGTGGATATTCATATAAATGCTCAATTGAGCCTTTAGGTTTATCTGCTGTTTTCCACTCGCAAATACAGGGAATACCTTGATAGCTGGCAATACAATCAACTTTGCCAGAATAGCTCAAATCATGATGAAAAACAGAGCCTTCCACAAGTCGAACTGTGTCGATTTCTTGTAAAACTGGCTTAATACTCTCCCAATAAGGGCGACTCGCTTCGGAACAAACAGGGTTTTGACCAAGGAGGTAGCGCTCAATTTGTTTGTGTGTTTGGGTTCCCCGACGACTAGCAGATGTCGTAATGCGGGTAGCTTCTTCTGTACCAACACGCGCTTTCCAGTTTAATAATCTGTCTCGGTCTGCTTGTGATTTGGTGGCATTAAGTATTGTAGTAACGCTGGGAAAGCGATTTCCCTTGGCATCTACATAATATTGTTTACCATTTTCTCTCTTGGATGTGGCATTAATCCGTGGTAGCAGTTGGGTATCAAATTGCATCAGTTGGTGTGTTGAGTTTGAGATTCCCTGAAGAAGGAAAGTGAATAAAACCTTATTCCATTGTAAGGAATGGGCCTGGGGGTAAGGGTTTGTTACAGTGGAAAATGTAACTTTTATCGGTTATTCCTTCAAATCATCCGCCTCTATCTCCTGTGGTTCTAGCTATTTTTTGCGTAGTAGTCTGTCAAGAAAGAATTGAGGGATAAAGACGCTTCAATTTGATTCGTGCATCTACGGTAGTAAATTGCCAATCAACAGTACGTGACAAA
>NZ_JBALCO010000106.1:0-60331 GCF_036919595.1 Nostoc sp.
TCTTGATCTGGTGATGATTGTTGCGTCATGTTTCATATTCTACGACGCACTTACTTACTTTTTTCTCCCTGCCCCGGTTTTCTGAGCGGATACCTAATAATTAAGTGCAATTTGAGCATTCATAACCACAGATGAAACTGTATTAACTACAGCTTCAACATTCATAACCACAACTGAAGCTGTATTAACTACAGCTTCAACATTTATAACCACAGCTTAAGCTGTATTAACTACAGCTTCAAGTTTACTTATAACATCATGAGTATTTATAAATAATGCTTAAGCCGTATTAACTCACGCTTCAAGTTTACTTATAACATCATGAGCATTTGTAACCACAGCTTAAGTTGTATTAACTACCGCTTCAAGTTTAGTTATAAAAAATTGAGTGTTCCTAATATATTGTCTTAAAACTGGTAAGCCGATACAGCGAAGTAGGGGGTATATGCTCAGGCGATCGCTCTCAAGCAAAATAGCGAGTTTTCTAATTTCTTCTTAAAATTGCATAAAGCTTATAACAATCTCTGATAAGTTAGAAATTAATATTAGGGGTTTTAGGTGATAAAAATTAATATGCGATCGCATAGTATATGTCTTGTGCCGCTAGTTTTCTGTTTACTCAGTGTCGGTGCGAATACAGCAAAAGCGAACGCCCAGACGATTTATCCATTTGACGTAGTATACGACACGGAAGTTACTCTCATACCTATTCTATCGACCGACGTATCTAAAGCATTTGTCTCAGGTTTAAATTCTGATGCTCCGTATGGTCTGAGGAACTTTTCTAGCATAAATAACTACAGCCGAATTGACCCCAATACTGGTAATCTCGTATTTGTTCAAGACGCAACAAAATTTGGTTTACAAGGCTTGCCAATCGGCAGAGATGAGTTTTTTGGCAGTGGTGATAAATTATTTGGCAGGAGTAGTGCGACTGCTGCATTTGACTTTATTAACCGCAAATTAGTAGGTTCTGGTACTATAACTATCACTGGTGGTGCAGGTAGGTTCAATGGTGCTACAGGGATATTTAACTTTAGTGAAATTGAGTCACTCAATGTTGATCCAACTGCTCTGTTGAGAGGTCAAGCTTTTTTGAGTGGTTCTTTCCAGACACCACAGCAAATTCCAGAACCAAAAACGGCAGCAACACTATTCGGTATATGTGTAATTGGGATTAATTCGATATTGCGTCGGCGTTACCTTTGAGCTACTAAACGGTAGTGCGTAACTTATAATTATGTAATCTAAATCAATTTATACTAAATGTTTAATGATGACAAAAGATGACAAAATTTGTACTTCGTATATTAACAGGAGTTTTGCTTGCAATTATAATCAATTTGACCGTTGAGAACCTGTCACCCCATCTACCAGTTCAGGCAGCACTTAACGGCCATAGAATTATGCCACTGGGGGCGTCCATCACTGCTGGCGTTCCTAACGGAGGTGGCTATCGCATTAAGTTGTGGAATATAGCGCTGGCAAACAAATGGAACATTCATTTTGTCGGCTCCCAATCTAATGGCCCCAAAAGCCTCGGCGACAAACACCATGAGGGCCATCCGGGTTATCGCATTGATCAGATTGCCGCATTGGTGGATCATGCGCTTGCTACTTACAATCCAGATATAATTCTATTGTACATCGGGACTAATGATGGAGTACAAAACTACGATCTAATCAATGCACATGTCCGACTACAATCGCTGATTAATCAGATATTTCACGATACTCCAAAAGTACATTTATTAGTTGCCAAAATTGGGCTTTCTACTAATGACAAATATAATGCCGGAATTCAAAAAATAAATGCAGGGATTCCGAACATTGTCAGCTATGAGCAAGCGCATGGTCATAGTATTAAGTTGGTTGACATGAATCGCGTACTTACAAAGAATGATATTCGCTCTGATAAAATACATCCTACGCAGCACGGCTACGATAAGATGGCTGATGAGTGGGCCAAGGCTATTGGGCCGCTACTTAAGTAAATAGGCGGATAATATAAACTGGAGAAGTTTTCGCGGCAATTGGGATACCTGCTGTTCCTCCCAAACCCCGTGGAAAG
Organism: Nostoc sp.; assembly: GCF_036919595.1. GTDB lineage: Bacteria > Cyanobacteriota > Cyanobacteriia > Cyanobacteriales > Nostocaceae > Nostoc. Next base: position 2,072 of record NZ_JBALCO010000106.1, read on the forward strand.
TCCCCTTGAGTTTAGCGTAGATTTTAATTCGCATATTGATTGAAATATAGCGCTTCTCAATTGAGCGCAATACAGACCTAACAAGAACAGCCCCAACCCTTGTAACGTTGGGGAGTAAGATTTAAAGTCTATTAAGATTTATTAAATTTTTAATTAATAATTTTTAATTTTTAATTTCGATAAGCGACTTGACAGGGGTTAAGGAACTTTCAAATAAAAAAATATCCAGTCGCTGTGGAAGCAGTTCTTGAGCAAGGGAAAAAGAATCTAATAGTTGCATTGGATACAATAATTTGGATAATTTAATTTTTGGAGTTCCTTAAAATAATTCGTAATTGATAATACTCGCCAAAAATGAGAAGTAAGCTACATAATTCGTAATTAAATTAGTTTAGGATTTATTTACAACTAATTCAAGACCACCAATTTGATAATTGAGTGAGGCAGCGTGGTCTTCTCTACAAGACGCTTTGCGTAGCAAGATCCCCGTAGGGGTACGTAGCGGGGTGTAGCCTATTCGGAATTAGTAATTAGTTAAATAGCTCAATCGCATCAGCTAACCGATTCCAAATGTTAGTAAATAATGATTTGCAAGACCGATGGATTCCTCGCTATTTCAGATTAGCGATCGCCAATATGCTCTCCAATTTAATGATACCGCTGTCTGGAATGGTTAGCGTTTCCTTTTTAGGACACTTGCAAGACATTCGTCATTTAGCTGGCGTTGCACTGGCGACGGTTGTGTTTAATTACTTCTATCGAGCATTGAATTTTTTGCGTCTCTCTGTCACTGGCACGACTGCCCAGGCGATTGGAAGAAATGATCAAGAGGAAGTGCTGCTGCTAGGCTTACGGAATGTTTTAATTGCCCTCGGCTTGGGATTTGTTGTTTTGCTCCTGCAATACCCACTGCGAGAGTTGGGGTTTATTGTCTTGAACAATACTCCAGACGTGAAAGCGGCTGCGGTGGACTACTTCAACACGAGGATTTGGGGTGTACCTGCGGTCCTGGTGAATATGGTGCTGTTCGGCTGGCTGATGGGGCGTGAACAGAGCCAGAAAGTCTTAGTCTTGTCGGTTTTTGGCAACGTCGTCAACATCATCTTGAGTTACCAGATGATTCTACGAGCAGGTTTGGAAAGCATGGGAGCAGGTTTGGCACAAGCTTTGAGCCAATTTCTGATGATGATGCTAGGACTAATTTGGGTGAAGAGTGAAATCCAGTGGCAGGAAATCCGTGCCGTCGCGCCTCAGCTTTGGGACAAATCTGCCTGGAATGAGACTTTTGCCCTGAGTCGGGATCTCTTTATACGGACACTGGCGATCGGGTTTACTTTTTGGGCTTTTACCAATCTGTTTGCTGGGATGGGAAGAATCGCCTTTGCAGAAAATGTCTTGCTGATTGAGTTCATGACGCTAGGGATTCAAATACTCAATGGCTTGTCTTATGCAACCGAAACCTTAACGGGCAACTTTCATGGCACAAAGGAGCAGGGGCAGATGGTGCCACTGCTTGGCGTTTCTATAGGCGTAACTCTGATGTTTGCAGTCATCATGTCCCTTACCTGCATCCTATTTCCTCAAACCGTATTTGGACTACTCACAAATCATACGGAAATAACCACCCAAATCGATCCCTACATTCCCTGGCTAATGAGCGTGCTGGGGCTGTATGCGTTTGCCGTCTCAATTGAAGCTTATTTCTTTGGTTTGGCAGAAGGATTAATCCTCCGCAATGCGGCTTTTATCGCAACTGGGCTAGGGTTTATTCCCACAGCAGCCCTTGCTTGGAAGTTGCAAAGTGTTCATCTGTTATGGTTAGCGATGTCTTTGTTTATAGTAACTAGAATTGCAGTCCAAGGAATTCAGATCCCTAGAACCTTGAAACTAGCGGTAGAGGATATTTCTCCTGCTGAAAAAACTCAATCTTAGTAAATCGAAGGCGTAATTTTTCCATTTTACAATCACTTCATTCACAACATCGGAAATGATTAGCTTTAGTTGAGAGCGTTGAAAATCACTGGTGCTGAAACTACACCTTTGGACTCTAACGCAGCTGCAACCCGTAAAATTAACGCTTCATTATATGGTGCTGCTATCAATTGCACACCCAAAGGTAAGGCATTTGGGCGCTGAATTGGTACTGATAAAACTGGTAAGCCAATAAAAGATAATGGTTGAGTAAATAATCCTAAATGAGGACGGACAAGAATTTCTTCACCATCCAAAATCATGGTTTGTTGACCAATTAGCGGTGCGGAAATTGGTGTAGTTGGGGCAAGAATTACATCGACATTTTGCAAGACTTCCCGAACGCGATCGCGATACCATTTTCTAAAGCGTTGGGCTTGGAGATACCAGTTACTTGGAATTAACGCCCCAGCCAAAAAGCGATCACGTGTAGCTGGATCAAAATCCTGGGGACGCGATCGCAATTTTTCCAAATGCAGATTTGCGCCTTCGCTAGCTGTAATCACAAAAGCTGCTGCCCGGGCGCGGTGTGCTTCTGGTATTGTTACGTATTCAGTGACATCTATTGCATCAGCTACCTTTTGAACTGCTGCTAAAGCTTCCGATTCTGCGCCTTTAGTGAAATAATCAGCAGCAATGGCAATTCTGATACCAGAAATATCTTGCTTAAGTTGTGATAAAACCAATTCCGGCGGACGCTTTGTGCAAACTGGATCGCGATCGTCTTCTCCCTGAAGCACATCAAACACCGTAGCAATATCCTGCACCGAACGCGCAAAAGGGCCAATGTGGTCAAAACTGCTAGAAAATAAAGCTACCCCAGCCCGAGACAAGCGTCCATAAGTTGGTTTAAAACCAAAAACGCCACACAATGCCGCCGGAACGCGAATTGAACCATTAGTATCAGAACCCAGCGTCAGCGGTACTAACCCAGCAGCAACCGCCGCCGCCGAACCACCCGAAGAACCACCAGCAACTCGCTGTAAATCATGGGGGTTATGAGTAGCACCGTAATGGGAATTTTCCGTCACAAACCCATAGGCGTACTCATCCATATTCAAAGCGCCAACCAGCACAGCACCCGCTTGTTTCAGCTTCGTTATTGCGGTTGCATCTTGGGTAGCTGCTGGGTTTTCTGTATTGATTTTCGACCCCGCCAGAGTCGTTAAACCAGTGATATCGAAGAGATTTTTCACTGCAAAAGGCACACCAGCAAGCGTTCCCGGATTATTACCTTGGGCAATTTCCCTGCCAATGCGTGCTGCATCTGTTAAAGCTGTTTCAACAGTCACAGCCGTAAAACAGTTGAGTTGATTATCTTGCGCTGCTATACGTGCTAACGCAGCCTTGGTAACTTCCACTGCGCTTACTTTAGCTTCGCGTACAGCAGCAGCTATTGTTATGGCATCGGCTGAATCAAAATTCATGCTGGAATATTAAGAGATGTGCATTTAGCTGATTACATCTAAAGAAGGGTATTATACAGAAAAATTGGTATAATACGTCAAGTTGATTTGTAAAATGCAGTTAGTAACAATTATGCTCAAATTCATCAGATTTCTAGGAGTCTAAGATTGTTGTGGGCATGCTGGTTGGACGCTACGAAATTATTCGGGAATTGGGTGGCGGCGGCTTTGCAATTACCTTTCTAGCAAAAGATTATCTACAACCCAGTCAGCCGTTATGTGTTGTCAAGCAATTGCGTCCTGAACATAATGAGCCTCGGATTGTGGAGTTTTTTGAAACAGAAGCGACTGTTCTGGAAAAGTTGGGTAAATATTCCCAAATTCCTCAATTATTAGCGCATTTTAGAGAAAATAAGAACCTTTATATTGTTCAAGAGTTCATCGAAGGACATGATCTAAAGCAAGAAATCATTCCAGGTAAGCAGTTAAGTGAAGGTTATGTCATTAAGCTATTACAAGATGTTTTGGAAGTTCTGTCCTTCGTACATAATGAGCAGGTAATTCACCGCGACATCAAGCCGGAGAATTTGATGCGACGGCATCGGGACGGGAAGATTTTTCTGATTGACTTTGGGGCAGTCAAGGAACTTGGCGCTCTGATAGTAAATGTAGAAGGTAAAGTGACTTCTAGTGTGATCATAGGTACTCCTGGCTATATGCCTAATGAGCAAAAGAATGCTAAACCCATATTTGCTAGTGATATATATGCCTTGGGAGTGACGGTGATTCAAGCATTGACGGGTATTTCGGCAGTGGACTTTGAAGAGGATGCCAAAACAGGTGAAATTCTCTGGCGTCATAAAGCACAGGTAAGTAAGCATCTAGCTAATGTGTTAACCAAGATGGTGCGTCGTCATTACAGTTTACGTTACGCTAACGCAACCGAAGTGCTACAAGACCTTTCAAAAAAACTGCCTCCACCGCCACCACTACCACAACAACCAGTTAACTGGTCGCGGCGCAGAGTTATTCAAACCGTGGGGTTAATGGGAGCTAGCTTTAGCTTTGCAATTGTGGTTGAGAAACTCTTGCTCAACAACTCTGGCGAGAAAAAAACTTTGCCATCAATCTCATCTATTCCCACAAATAATATTCCAGTACCGTCCCCGAAGGAGACTCCAGCATTACCGAAGAAAAGTGTAAATCCTAAGGAATTTGCTTTAAAAACCTTCCAATTTGAAGTCATGAAGGTAGATCAGCAAGGAAACAGCACCACAATCAGTCCTGGTCAGGCAAATTTTTTTGTAGAAGACCTTGGTAACAATAACACACTGGAGATGGTAGAAATTCCTGGCGGTCAATTTCTCATGGGTTCACCACTAACAGAAAAAGAGCGAAACTCCAATGAGGGGCCGCAGCATCCTATGACCGTTAAACCTTTTTTCATGGGTAAATTTACGGTCACTCAAGAACAGTATCAAGCAGTTATGGACATCAACCCCTCTTACTTCCAAGGGGCTAAACGACCTGTCGAACAAGTAAGTTGGAATGATGCAGTCGATTTTTGTCAAAAGCTGTCGCTCATGACTAGCAAGAGTTATCGTTTACCCACCGAGGCAGAGTGGGAGTATGCAGCTCGTGCTGGAACGACTACCCCGTTCTATTTTGGTGAGACGATTACGACTAAAATAGCTAACTATAATGGCGAGTATACTTATGGTTCTGCTCCCCAAGGTGAAAATCGTCAGGAGACTGTGGATGTTGGTAGTTTACCTGCGAATGCTTTTGGTTTGTATGAGATGCATGGCAATGTTTGGGAATGGTGCCGAGACAAATACCACAATAATTACCGGGGAATGCCTGCTGATGGAAGTCCTTGGGTAAGTGGAAATAATAATCCTTGGCTACTACGGGGTGGTTCATGGTTCAGTCAGTCAAGCGTTTGCCGTTCATCTGCCCGTTTAGACGGAAGCAATTCGGATGTAGCGGTTTACGACTTCGGTTTTCGAGTGGTTTGCACACTTCTAAAAGGTTTTGCTGCACCCAATTAGCAAAGGAACCTCAAACCCTTCACAGACTAGCATTTCAACTAAAGTTAGCTATTATGGTTCAAATATAGGTGCAGCTTCAATTTCTTCAGCCAAAGGAAACTCATTAACAAGATTAGCGATCGCCCTAATTCTCTCAAAATTTGCCACCACACTATCTCGATACTCATCTCTTAGCTGCAAATCCAACAATAACGCTATTTGATCAACATACTCACCCACATTAAACCCTTCTGTTCTCATTTTTCCTCCTGTGCGTCCTTGGGTTTATTTTTTGGTAGTCCTTCAGAGCGATACCTTCTCTACCAGAGGCTAGGCGTAGCTTGCTTCTTTGTAGGGGTACACTAACGCAGAACTTTTCGGTCTAGTGAACTTGAGCTAATTTTTCTGAAAGGAAGCTTTTTGTTGCCGTTGGAGCAAGACTAGTGTACTTGTCTCCTTAATTCTCCTGATTTTTCACCGATTGAAAACTGTTGGTCGAAGGTGAAAGAGTTTTTACGATGGCGTAACCACCCACCGGAAAGGGCGGGTACGCCATCGCAAGCCGCCAGAATCTATCAAGAATTAGATGAGGCTTTTTTAATTCATCGTCAGTACTGCTCGAAAACGCGGCTTGCCATCGCGCACATGCTCAAGAGCCTGTTGGGCATTTTCTAGAGGATGAGTTTCAATCATCGGGCGAACGCCGTGTTTGGCAGCGACTTCTAATGTTTCGCGCATATCTTTTATAGAGCCACTCGGACTGCCCATTACCCGGCGACGGCCACCGATCAAATCCATTGCCGGCGGAAAGAGGATTTCTTTATTTTCCACAGCTAGCAGTACTAACGTTCCATTCGGAGCAAGGGCGTGGATCGCCTGTCCCATCAGCTTGGATGAATTGGCAGTTGAGAGAATGACATCAGCACCACCCATCTGCTGCACCTTTTGCACCCATTCGTCAGTGCTAGAGTCGATCACTTCATCTGCTCCCAGTTTTTCCTTCGCAAGTTGGAGTTTATCTTCGCCTCTGCTGACTGCAATTGTCCGTGCTCCTAAAGCATGGGCAAACTGCAGCGCCAAATGTCCCAGTCCTCCTATACCCATCACAACAACAGTTTGTCCTGGTTTGAAGCCGACGTAATTGAAGGGGGTGTAAACAGTAAGTCCTGCACAAAATAGGGGTGCTGCTTCCTCAAAGGAAATTTCATCGGGGATAACAGTCACGTCACGAGCGGGGGCTTTAGTATATTCTGCATATCCTCCATTAAGGCTAACACCGGTCACCAGTTGCTCTGGACATAAAATTGATTCACCGCTTACGCAGTAACGGCAATGGCCACAGGTGTGTTGAGCCCAAGGAACGCCAACGCGATCGCCCTTTTTGAGATAGTTGACTTGTTCGCCGACTTGTTCAATAACTCCAGCAACCTCGTGACCAGGAATCACTGGTAATGTTGACATTCCCTTAAAATCCTCGTCAACCAAATGCACATCCGAACCGCAAACTCCGCAGGCATGGACTTTAATTAGGACATCCAATGGACCGATGTCCGGTATAGATACATCACGAAGTTCCAGAGGTTGGTGATAATTGGTTAAAACTGCAGCTTTCATGCTATATTCTCCTAAAAATTTCTCATGTACACATACGAACTACTGCTCATGTTGAATTCTTCCTCGGTTGCAACTCCTATCTACAATGCTCCTTTGTAAAAAACTATTAGAGATCGGAACAACAATATAATACTCAAGACACCTCAACGTTGCAGCTTTAGAAACTGCTTCCGCCGTGTCTAACAGAAAGACGTGCGTTTTCATTGCATGATACTACAACGCCAGCACAACTTCGTAGACCGAAAAGTTCTGCGACTATGAATGTGTAGAATAGTGTTCATGGTAATTAATTAACAAATGCGATTAATTTTATACAGTAAACCCGGCTGTCATTTATGTGAAGGCTTGCAGGAAAAGCTAGAACAAATCCAAAATCTCAGTTTCGAGTTGGAAATTAGGGATATTACGACTCGTGAAGATTGGTTTGCTGCGTATCAATATGAGGTGCCAGTACTTTATTTATCGAACCACACAGACGCAGAGGAGGACACTTGCGTGCGGGGGTTCCCCCCCGTTGAGCAAAGTGTCCGTGGCGCAGAGAAAGAAATTATAGAAGCACCATTGCCGCGTCCTTCTCCTCGTGCTAGTGTGCAGCAATTGGAGCAAATGTTGCGTAAGTATTTAGCCAATTAGAAAAAAATAATGCAGAATAAGCGCAAGATATGCATCTGACGAGGTTCACAAGATGAAATTGCGGGAATTACTAACAGCGGTAGATAGTGTTGAGCAATTGCCTAGCCATCTGATGGAGGATGTGGAAGTTAGGGGTTTGAAGACGAATTCCCATGCTTGTATTGTGGGAGATTTGTTTATTGGGATGCCAGGAGAGCGGGTTGATGGTGGGGATTTTTGGCAAAGTGCGATCGCATCAGGGGCTGTAGCTGCGATCGTCTCCCCGGAAGCTGCACAGAAAAATCCTCCCACAAATCAGGGTGTGGTAATCAGTGCAAGTAACATAACTCAAGCTTGTGCCCAGATAGCCAGTGCTTTTTACGGTTATCCGGGACAAAAACTCAAGCTGGTGGGTGTAACTGGTACAAATGGCAAAACTACAACTACTCATTTAATCGAATTTCTGCTGATCAAAGCTAATCTAGCTACAGCTTTGATGGGAACTCTCTACACTCGTTGGGCAGGTTTTAAGCAAACTGCTGCCTACACTACGCCCTTTGCAGTGGAACTGCAACAGCAGCTAAGAGAAGCTATAAATGCTGGTAGTGAGTTCGGGGTGATGGAAGTAAGTTCCCACGCTTTGGCCCAAGGTAGAGTGTTGGGTTGTCAATTTGAGGTGGCGGTGTTCAGTAATCTTACTCAAGACCATCTCGACTATCACAGCGACATGGAAGATTACTTTGCTGCCAAAGCGTTGTTATTTAGCCCTGATTATCTCAAGGGACGCGCAATAATTAATGCTGATGATTCCTACGGGAAGCGGTTAATTGCCTCGTTAGATTCCGAACGGGTTTGGAGTTACAGTGTCAACGATAACAGCGCTGATTTATGGATGAGTGATTTAAGTTACCAGCCGAATGGTGTCAGTGGTACATTACATACACCAAAAGGTGACGTGGCTTTTCGATCGCCCTTAGTTGGTCAATATAATTTAGAAAATCTTCTAGCAGCCGCAGGAGCAGTTTTATACTTAGGGCTAGATTTGCAGTTACTCGGATCTGTGATCCCTGAGTTTCCGGGAGTTCCTGGACGGATGGAACGAGTAGAGATTAGTCCTGACCAAGATATTAGCGTGATTGTGGATTATGCTCACACACCTGATAGTTTGGAAAATTTGCTGAAAGCAGCACGTCCGTTTGTACCTGGTAAAGTGATTTGCGTGTTTGGTTGTGGCGGCGATCGCGATCGCACCAAGCGCCCAAAAATGGGTAAAATTGCTGCTGAATTAGCAGACATAGCCGTGGTGACATCGGATAATCCCCGGACTGAAGACCCAGAACGGATTTTGAAAGATGTTTTGGCGGGAATTGCTGACACAGTGCAGCCAACTGTAATTTGCGATCGAGCGATCGCAATTCGTACCGCTATTTTACAAGCACAACCAGGTGATGGAGTTTTGCTTGCTGGTAAAGGTCATGAAGACTATCAAATTCTCGGTACTGAGAAAATCCATTTTGACGACAGAGAACACGCACGCGACGCTTTACACCAAAGACTGAACATACAAGCCTAATTCCAAGTAGGGTAGCACAGCTGTGCTACCCGAAAATGCGTATTCTACACAACAAAAATCACCCATAATTCATGTTCATGTTTCTTTCCGTAGGAATTTTGTAAAAAATACGCATATAAAGGTGAAAATCGAAGACAGAATTATTTCTTGCTTCATCCTTGTTGTGCTTGACTCATGAATGTTTCTCTGGCTAAGGATCTGTCTGTTTATCAACTGGTTATGGGAGTGCAAGTGCCTCCTAAACCATTGTCCCTCAGTCCTGCTACTCTGCTATCACTGGTGAGAGCGCAAATTGACTTACTAATTGAACAGCAAATTGCAGCCACTTTATGGGTGAAGCTACCACCAGAAAAAATTTGGCAATCAGAATTAGCGCGTTATCAATCCTCCGTAGGTGCATCTAGTTTCATTTATACTTGCCAGATTGACGAGAGTGGGAAAGGGGGAGATGGGGGAACAGGGGAAGAAAATATCCCCTCATCTCCTTATGATGTCCCCGTTCACCTACCACCAGATAGCCAACTGCGACGGGAAAACTTTCTGATGGTGTTATCGCCCCAGTTTTGCAGTTTAATTTTGGCTCATCGACCACTTAAAAAACGCAAAAATCAGACATCGGGGAAGGTAAATACTAATAAAAACCAGCCGTTGCTGATTATAACTACTGTTGAGGGAAGAGTAATTCAGCAAGTATTAAATGGTATCCAACAAGCGATTGCGCCAGAATCATCCCCAATACCGATTGATTTTACTTGTCCAACTGCGCCCCAAGCCGCACTGATAAATCAACTGTTTACAAAACAACTCCTGCGACAAGATGAAATTAATCGTCAAATCATCACAGCCCGCACTACCAAGTTGCAGCAGCTAAATCAAGAACTGCACAACAAAGACCAACTCCAAGATGAATATCTGAATAATCTATGTCACGAACTGCGTACACCCCTGACGCATATGAAAACAGCACTTTCGTTATTGAATTCCCCTAATCTCAAACCCCCGCAGCGACAACGTTATTTACAGATGTTAAATACCCAGTGCGATCAGCAAAATTCCCTAATTACTGGTTTACTGGAACTGGTGCAGATAGAACGTAATTTAGAAGGGACGGCTTTAGAGTCAGTGCGGCTCTCAGATATTGTACCTGGAGTAGTCAGTACCTACCAACCTGTAGCCCAAGAAAAAGGGATCATGCTAGCCTACACCGTACCCACTGAACTTCCATCTATTTGGTGTGTGAGTGGTGGGCTGAGGCAGATTGTGATTAATCTGCTGCACAACAGCATTAAGTTTACTCCGAATGGGGGTCAAGTATGGGTGCGTGCCCGGATTCAAGGCGATTATGTCCAATTAGAATTTCGCGACACAGGTATCGGTATTGCCGAAAACGAAATTCCCAAAATCTTTGACCGATTTTATCGTGTGCGTACAGCAGCAACTGAAAATTATGGAGGTGCTGGGTTGGGATTAACAATTGTACAGCAATTGCTGCTGCGCTGTGGCGGATCTATTTCTGTAAAAAGTAAATTATATGAAGGTTCCACATTTACAGTGCAACTGGCAACTGTTGGCAATACCCCAAGAGCGATCGCAATAGAAAATGAGTGATCAGTTATGATTATCCCCTAAGTTAACTTTGTGGTGCTATCTAATTTTACCTTTATTTAAAATTAACCAGAAAACAGCATCACAAACTGTGGCATAATCTATCTGGCTCAAAAAGTTAATAAAAGGAATTAAAATTTTAAGAAAAATATAATTAGTTAAATTGTGAATAATTAATTTTTAATTCCTTGTTTTCCCAAGCTTACTGATGATTCTTAACTAAAAGTTTTTGGTAGCGCGGCAGAAATTTGGCGGAGCATTATGACTTGCCAATAAGGTATCTAAAATCTTCGACTGAGCGGCAAGAGCGTCTCTAAGAGTTGCCATCCAAAATCCAAAATTGTATTGACTCCTAACTTTTAGCTCCTGACTTATGCTTATTGCTAACTTCTAAAGGCAGGAAAATCGTCAAAACTTCCCCATAGTGTGGACGCTGGCGTACAATCAGTTTGCCACCGATCGCCTGAAACAAATGCTTGGTTGCGGCGATATTCAAACTAATCGTACCCGTTTCTGGTTGGAACATCAGTAATTGACCAAGTGCTTTGCGAATTGGTGGCGTTCCAGGTGTGGCAGCTTTATTGGAATCTTTGCACCTGAATTGGGGCGATAATTGTAACTTCAGTTGATCTCCAGCCGGAATAACTTGTACTTGAATATGGCTACCAGCAGGTAAGCTGCGAGTGAAATTTTCTATCAACCCACTGAGTACCTGATCCAGCATCGTGGGATTGCTTACCACTGTTGGTAGTTGTTGGGGTAAAATAACATTTAAAGTTAAGTTCCGCCGATGCGCTGCTTGTTCCCAACGGGGAATACTCTGCTGCAACACCTGATCTAAAGACATCGGCGTGAGTTGAGTTTTTGAATATTTTACTGAGGCAGTAGTTTCCAGTTCTGCTGCCTTAAACAGCAACTCCATGCGGTCAATTTGCTCGGTACACTCGTGATCGATAATTTTTAAGCGATTAATCACGCTGGCATCTAAGTCTCGCCGCTTCAACAGCAAGCGAGTCATGGTACGAATAGTTGTTAAAGGGGTGCGGACTTCGTGAGCGAAGGCTTGGAGCAATTCCACATCAGGATTTGGGGATTGGGCATTGGGGAAAACTCTGCTCCCCTGCTCAAGAGCTTCTTCCCCAGTCCTTAGTAAGGAGTCCCTAGTCTCTTCTACTTCTGTTAATTCCTGAAGCAACAATTGGCTAAACTCAAGTACGATGCGGCAATCTGGTGCTACCGGGGAATACTGTTGGACTAATGCATCCAGGTGGGCAAAAAATTCTGGATTAGCCAGCATTACCCTTGCTCCTAGCGATCGCCAAGCCTGCTGCACTACTTCTGGCTCAAAAGAAAATGAAAAGGTTTTTTTACCGTTTTTGTGTGTCGCTAAAACTAGCACTAATCTAAATTTATCTGTGAAAACTAAGCAAAACTGTTCTGCCCCTAGCGGATCGGCAGGTAATAAGGGAAGTACTGATTCATGGGGAGCAATTTCTTCATTTACAGATGCGTTGGCGTAGTTTGCCGCAAACATCCCATCTGGCATCTGAAATGGCATCAGCGCCAAGGGGTTAAATGGTTTTGCCGTAAAAGTTACTGTCTGTAAGCTTTGAGTCAGTTTTGGCTGACTAAATAAGGGCACTGGTGCAGCTAAAACTAATCCTTGGGTTATGTTTTTTGAACCACCTGCTAGAGTATTTGATAGCAAATGTTCTGTCGCTGCGAGGCTGACACGCCACTGCCGCTCTGCTTTAACAGGTGAACATTCAGCTACACTTGATTGATTTTCAGCCAAGATTTCGCTCAGACTTGGCAATATCCATTCGTACACAGGTTTTCACCCCTTAATTCAAGAGCGACTAACAGCGTCTAGGTAGACATTTGACTACTACTTAAGAGGTTATATCTATTTGTGTACTGATGACAGTGGTAGAACCGAACAATTCGAGCGCAATTTCCCCTCTAAGTGCGATGTCTACGACGGGCTACGCCTACGCAGTTATTTATAGGCTGAAAAACATTTGTACTTACCCTGTTACCCGATCATGGCGATCTTTTATTGATAATTGTACTGATTTTTCGACTCAAATCGGGATTGCAATTACAGACTCTGCACCCTGTCCCGGTGATGAAATGCATTGCAAAGATCCACCATGCTTTTCAGTAATTATCTGGTAGCTGATCGATAATCCCATACCAGTCCCTTTACCAATTGGTTTCGTGGTGAAAAAAGGGTCAAATAAACGCGACTGGATTTCTTCTGGAATTCCTGCTCCATTATCAGCAATCCGAATCACGGCATTTTCATTTACCTGTTCACAAGAAATACAAATCAAGGGATTTTGACAAAGTTCTTTTTGGAAACCCTCTTCTAAAGCATCGATTGCATTTGCCAAGAGGTTCGTAAATACCTGATTCATTTGCCCTGTAAAACACTGGATTTGAGAAATTTCACCATTAGCAAAATTTTTAATCTGGATCTATTTTTGCGATGTGCCGCAACTGTGCCCGTTGTAGACATCGCATTTTTTAGTAGATTAGCAATAGACTATCTCAAAGGCACTTTATGACTTCTTTTGAAACTTCAGTTAAAGATTTGGTACTAGTTGCTGGTGCCACTGGTGGAGTGGGGCAACTGGTGGTAGGCAAGCTGCTAGAAAAGGGTTTGAAAGTTCGCGTTCTGACACGCAATGCTGCAAAAGCTGAAGAGATGTTTAACCAAAGAGTGGAAATTGCCGTTGGTGACATCCGCCAGCCAGCTACACTGCCAGCCGCAATGCCAGATGTCACCCACATCATAAATTGTACTGGAACCACTGCCTTTCCCTCTACGAAATGGGAGTTTGACCAATCCCCGAACTTGCTTAAATGGGGAACAATTTTTCTTAACCCCCAATCTAGTCAGGCAAAGGCAAAGAATAGTCCGGCAAAGGTCGATGCCCAAGGTGTAAGCAACCTAGTGGCAGCAGCACCCCGGAATTTGAAGCGATTCGTTTTCGTCTCTTCTTGTGGAATTCTCCGTAAAGATAAGTTTCCTTTTAGTATTCTTAATGCTTTTGGCGTCTTGGATGCCAAACAAAAGGGCGAGGAGTCCATTATTAATTCCGGATTACCCTACACTGTTATCCGCGCCGGACGCCTTATTGACGGGCCCTATACCTCATCCGATCTCAATACCCTCCTGAAGGCAAAAACAGGGGGTAAATACGGTGTGGTAGTAGGTACAGGGGATACACTTTCGGGTGATGCCAGCCGGATTGACGTAGCCAGTGCTTGTGTGGAATGCCTTTTTCAGCCAAGTAGTGCTAGGAAAATTTTTGAACTCGTCAACCAAGGACAAAGACCACCTGTGATTGATTGGGAAACTCTTTTCTCTAGGCTTGAGTGAGTGCTGTTAGCGGATAGCTATGGTTCAGTCCGTACTGAGTAATATTTTATTCAATGCCCCATACAACTCTTGGAGAGGCTGCGCCAACAGCTACGGCTCCATCGAGCGAGCGTTCGCGTAGCGTCTCATAGAGAAGTCGAGATAGCTCAGTACAAGTGCCCAATCCCCAAATATTGCCGATTATACGTAATTACGGAAGCGATCGCCCCTTTTAATCTCGTTCTATCCTCAGTGCTTTTGTAATTTATTAGCTCTAAAGACGGCAAACACCACTCTGCCGTTACGGTTCACCCTAATTACTGAAAGTATTAATTCTCATACATTAGACAAAGAAAAGGAAATCAATCCATGAACCAACTAAAAAAACTATTTAGTTAGTATAACCGTCCTAAGCAAGGTTCGGGAAACCACCCTTCATGGACTGGCTACCACTAAGCTTCAGTATATATATCAGCATAGTCTGGAGTTTTAACCCCAGGAAAGCCAAACCAAAGGTCTTCATGCTGAACTGGCTGATTTATTGACCCTGTTGGTTCAAAATTTAGTCCTTTATATTCTCATTCATTCATTTGTAGTTATACGGAGCCAGCACCTAAAAATGGCAAAAGTAGTTGGAATTGACTTAGGAACAACGAACTCCTGCGTGGCAGTGATGGAAGGTGGTAAACCCACAGTAATTGCTAATGCTGAAGGTTTTCGGACAACGCCATCAGTGGTCGCATTTGCGAAAAATGGTGACAACTTGGTTGGTCAAATCGCCAAACGCCAAGCGGTGATGAACCCCGAAAATACGTTTTACTCAGTCAAACGCTTTATCGGACGCCGCTACGACGAAGTTAGTAACGAAGCTACAGAAGTTTCTTACAAAGTCCTCAGCAGCAACGGCAATGTTAAATTAGATTGTCCTATAGTTGGTAAACCGTTTGCTCCGGAAGAAATTTCTGCAAAAGTTCTTCGTAAACTAGTTGAAGATGCCAGCAAATACCTGGGCGAAACCGTAACCCAAGCTGTAATCACCGTTCCGGCATACTTTAACGACTCCCAACGGCAAGCGACAAAAGACGCTGGTAAAATTGCAGGTATTGAAGTTCTGCGGATTATCAACGAGCCTACCGCTGCTTCTCTGGCATATGGATTTGACAAGAAGAGTAACGAAACCATTCTCGTATTTGACCTTGGTGGTGGTACCTTCGACGTTTCTGTGCTGGAAGTAGGAGATGGAGTTTTTGAAGTATTAGCCACATCTGGTGATACCCACCTCGGCGGTGACGACTTCGATAAAAAAATAGTTGACTTCTTAGCTGAGAAGTTCAAGAAAGCCGAAGGCATTGAGCTGCGGAAAGACAAACAAGCCTTACAGCGTCTGACGGAAGCCGCAGAAAAAGCCAAAATTGAGCTTTCTAGCGTCAGCCAAGCAGAAATGAACCTGCCATTTATCACTGCTACCCAGGATGGCCCCAAGCACCTGGATACAACCCTAACTCGCGCCCAGTTTGAAGAACTTTGCTCTGACTTAATCGACCGTTGCCGTATTCCTGTGCAAAACGCCCTCCGGGATGCCAAGTTAAACAAAGGCGATATTGATGAAGTGGTGTTAGTTGGTGGTTCTACCCGCATTCCCGCAGTCCAACAGATTGTGAAGCAGGTATTGGGTAAAGACCCTAACCAGAGCGTCAACCCTGATGAAGTCGTAGCAGTTGGTGCAGCCATTCAAGCCGGGGTACTGGCTGGTGATGTAACTGGCATCTTGCTGTTAGATGTGACACCGTTATCTTTGGGTGTAGAAACCTTAGGCGGCGTGATGACCAAAATTATCCCCCGCAACACGACAATTCCTACCAAAAAATCGGAAGTCTTCTCCACGGCAGTGGATGGTCAAACCAACGTAGAAATTCATGTCCTTCAAGGTGAACGTGAATTCTCTAACGATAACAAGAGCTTGGGAACCTTCCGCCTCGATGGTATTCCTGCTGCACCACGCGGTGTTCCTCAAATTGAAGTGGTGTTCGACATTGATGCCAACGGTATCCTTAACGTCACAGCTAAGGACAAGGGTACTGCTAAAGAACAGTCTATCAGTATAACTGGTGCTTCCACCCTGGATAAAACTGACGTTGACCGGATGGTGAGAGAAGCTGAACAAAACGCTTCATCTGACAAAGAACGGCGTGAGAAGATTGAACGCAAGAACCAAGCCGACTCCTTAGCATACCAAGCTGAGAAGCAGCTACAAGAATTGGGCGATAAAGTTCCCGCTGCTGACAAGACCAAAGTCGAAGGTTTGGTGAAAGAACTGCGGGAAGCAGTTGCTAAAGACGACGATGAGCAAATCAAGAAGCTCACTCCAGAATTGCAACAAGCGCTATTCGCTGTTGGTAGCAATATCTATCAACAAGCTGGTGGCGGTGCTACACCAGGTACTGAACCTCAAGATAGCGGTTCCACATCTAGCTCTGGTAGCGGCGACGATGTGATTGACGCTGATTTTACAGAGAGCAAATAATTCCCCTACCTCTTTTAGGAAGATTATTTTGTCCCACCTCATACTTCCCATCCAGACAAATGCCTGGGTGGGGATTTTTTATATGTCATTTGCTAATAGATAATAGGTTACAACTTACACAAAAATCGCTCTTAATTAATTTCTCGAACCGCCATCGCGTAGCGTCTGGCAAAGAAGAACGCCAATAAATCGTAGAGTCTGCGTAAGTCCTATGGATGATAAGTAGATCAAAAGTTAAAACATAAAAAGCAAAAGTAAAAATTTGTACTTTTTACTTTCTCAATCCAAAATCCAAAATTTAAAATCTAAAATTGTTCTATGCCATATCCACAAGCACCTTGGACACTTCAAGGCTACGCTATCCAAACTCTGCATTTGGTAAATATTGACCGAGTGCGCCCCTTGATTCCCTTAGAGTTAAAAATTTTTTCTGTATGGCCTGGTAAAACTCTCGCTAGCGTGTATTTATCTAATTATCGGTCAGGCTCGGTACTGGAGTACAGTGAGTTAATTATTGCCCCCGCTTTGGTTAATTACCAGAGCAAAATCGGCGCTTGGATTTCTCACATTTATGTAGATAATGCTGATTCAGTGGCTGGTGGTCGAGAAATTTGGGGACTACCGAAGGAACTAGCTGAGTTTACCTGGGAACAAGGAGAGCGTGTTAGTGTGCATCAGGAAAACCGGAAGCTGTGTAGTCTTAACTATAATCGGCAGAACTTGGCATGGCGACAATGGTTAAGTGCCTCTGCTTTCAGCGCCAAGGGTGCTGATTTGCTGATATTCCCTGCTGCATTTGAGTCTGTATTGGGTTTGATTAGTTCTAAGTTAGAAATCCCCACCGAAAGTCCTTTTTCTGGAATAGGTTTAGGTCAGCCTTGGTTAACTGTGCGTTGTGAGCAGATGAGTCTACGGGTGGATGCGCCAAAAGTGGTAGGTCAAATGTGTATTTAGTATATTGTGGCGTCAGTTTGCCTATCTTTAACAAGGGGATTTTGCCCTTTGGCTTGTCTAGTTAATTGAAAGATCAAAACTGTAAAGTACTATCAATGCTCCAGAGTTTCACTTTTGTCACCCCAGCTGAAGCAATCATCTTGCCATCTGGGCTAAAACTCACGTTGGTAATCGGCTCATCACCGCTTAAAGTTGCTAAACTTTTATTATTTTTGCTATTTAGACTCCAGAGTTTTATGGTGTTGTCTTGACTAACTGAGGCAATAGTTTTACCATCTGGGCAGTGCTGCTTCTGGTTGATTGAGTGCAGATTGCGATCGCGCTAACGCAAACAAATACCAACCCCAATGATACGACCTTTCCCAATCTAAGTTCCCAACATCTGCAAGTTATGTAAAGTAGCGTAAAGTCCTCCCTGTTGCAGTAGTTGATCATGACTTCCCTGCTCGATTAATTCGCCACGCTTGAGAACAAAAATCCGATCTACATTGCGAATCGTAGACAGGCGGTGAGCGATAATAATCGCGGTACGTCTGAGCAAAAGCTCGTTTAATGCCTCTTGAACTAAAGCTTCTGTGCCAACATCTAAACTCGCAGTAGCTTCATCTAATACCAAAATTTGAGGGTTGCGAATGGCAGCCCGTGCAAAGGCTAAAAGTTGCTTTTGACCACTAGAAATATTTGTACCCCGTTCTCGAAGTTGAGTATTATACCCTTGGGGTAGTTCTTCTATAAACTGGGCAATATTGGTTTGCTCTGCTGCTTGTTGAATCTGTTCAACGGTATAGCCATCTCCTAAAGAAATGTTGCTTTTAACATCGCCAGCAAACAAAAAGCCTTCTTGTAGAATTACTGCCATGTAGCGCCGCAGTTCTGCCTGTGGTACTTCCCGAATATCGATACCATCGATGAGAATGCGTCCTTGGGTGGGTTCGTAGAGGCGGCACAAAAGACGGATGATCGATGTTTTACCCGCACCTGTGGGGCCGACTAATGCCACTTTTTCACCAGGATGAATGGTGAAATCTAAGTCTTTAATTACGTAATCATCATTTTTGTAAGCAAACCAGACGTGATCAAAGCGAATTTCTCCCAGTTCCGGCGGGGAAGTCAGGTCTGGGGATTCTTGATTTGCAACTATCTCATCTATGTAGCCGAATTTAGCATCAAATATTGAGAAGCGCACATTGGCGCGATCGCGGATTTCTATCGGTTCATCTAATATATCGCCTACGCGTTCAATGGCAGTGAAACCAGCTTGAATTACCGTAAATTTTTCCGCAAAATCCCTTAAAGGGTCAAATAATCGCTGGGCATACAATACAAATGCGGATAAAGTTCCAAAAGTCAAGCCTTTTCCCAATAGTAACCAACCACCTACCAACAAAACACCTGCGATCGCAATCAGACCAATCCATTCCAAGGTTGCTGAAATAAATGAATCATAAAAGATGGTTTGATCCATTTGCTGAGTGTAGTGACTGTTTGTGGCGCGAAACAATTCGGCATTGAATTTTTCCCTGCGGAACAGCTGCACCACGTTAATGCCGAGGACATTTTCTTGTAGCTGTGAGTTCAGGGTAGAAAGTTCTTCCCGCCCTTTGTAATTGGCTTTGCGGTACTGTTGCTGAATGTAAACAATTAACCAGGTTACTGGTAACAACATCAATAGCAGCAAGCAAGTGAGTTGCCATTGGATGGAAAACATTAAACCCAAAATCACCAGCATGGAAAACAAATTGGACACAATGCCAATTGCCCCAGTAGAAAAGACATCGCCTAACACTTCCACATCGCTGGTGATTCTGGTGATTAATTTACCTACGGGCGTGCGGTCAAAAAAGCGTACTGCTAAAGATGTCACATGCTGAAATAAGTCTTGGCGAATTGCTGCGGTGATTTGTTGCCCTAACTTCTGGACTAGATAACCCTGGTAGCCTGTCAAAATCAATCGGATTGCAATCGCAATTACCAATAATCCCTCCAGGATATTTAGCCCTTGCGACAAGGGGCGATTCCTGAGAAATTCGTAAGTGCTTGGTTCATTGCGAATTAGGGAGATAGTTTGGCCAATCAACAGTGGTTGTATGGCATTAGCTAGCGCGATCGGTATGAGTAGGCACATCGACAGCGTCAACAGTCCTCCGCTACGACGGGCATAAGGCACTAGACGCAAAAACAACCGCCAGTCATTTTCACTCCGACGATGTTGCGTATAAGATTTTTTCAGAGATTGGTAGATGCTCATAGTAAGAGCATTATATTAATGTTTGCAAAAAAAAAATACGCTTGTTTAAAGTAGTGTTTGGCCTCCTGCTCTGATATCATGCCTGAGATAGAAACTGCGAGACTGCTACTGAGACCATGTACTCCTCAAGAGCTGGATGAACTTGCTCCCATTTTGAGCAATCCAGCAGTTATGAGGTATTCACCCAGAGGGCCGATACCAAAAGATCAGGTCAAAGAAGTAACACAGGAAATATTAAAATTTTTTATTACACACTGGCAACAGCACGGTTTTGGTGTCTGGGCTGTAATGGAAAAAGCCACCGCCAAATTAATTGGTCATTGGGGGCTGAATTTTTTACCAAATAGCCCTGAAGTCGAAGTTCTCTATCGGTTAGACGAAGCTTACTGGAATCAAGGAATTGCCACCGAAGCCGCAAAGGTAAGTTTGAGGTATGGCTTTGAGGAAGCCAAGCTAGATCATATCGTCGCCATCACTGCACCAGAAAATATAGCTTCGCGTCGTGTGATGGAGAAATGCGGCTTGAAATACCAGAGAAATGCTCAGTTTTATAACTTAGATGTAGTGTATTATACTCTGGCTCGTTCAGAATGGCGATCGGATGATTCTCTTTACATTTTGCAAATTTAAATTGGGGTAATTATGCCGCCAGTAAAACCTCATCCAACCCACGAAAAATAAGATTGTGGAAGGGTCAGGGATAAGTAATGGATGTCAATGGTAACATTACCCTGGTAGCCCAAACACCTACAGTTAATCCTGTGCGTTCTTGGTTATCACTTATCTTTTGTCATGCTTATGACTAAACCAACTACGATTTTTGGCGCGAATTCTGTAAAAGTTAAAAGGCAAAAGCAGCCAGGGTGTTGGCAGAAAACCACGCTAGCTCACTTTTTACGTTTGCCTTTGCACTTCCTAATAGCTTTGCTATGCATCCTTAGTTCACCCGTACTGGCAAAAGTTCCTGGCTCAATTAATTCCTCATCCCAACTACCAATTAATAGTCTTATATCGTTGGCTGTGGCCGCTGACCCCGCCTCACTATTAGAGCAGGGCCAAATTTTATATAAGGCTGGAAACTTTGCCAAGGCGGTAGAAGTGTTACAACAGGCTGTCCAAGCATCTAAGCAGCAAAATAACAGCCTCAGCCTGGCAGTAACACTAAGTAATCTTTCCCTAGCTTACCAGCAACTGGGTGCATGGAGTCAGGCACAGCAGGCAATTACAGAGAGCTTAAATTTGCTAAAACAACAGGATGAAAACCAAAATCTGCAAAAAATATTTGCCCAATCACTAGATATTCAAGGTCGTCTCCAACTAACAATGGGACAGGTCGAGGAGGCTTTAGAAACTTGGCGGCAGACGGAAAAAATTTACAGGCAAGCAGATGATCAAAGCGGTGTGGTGCGATCGCTAATCAATCAAGCACAGGCGTTGCGAAGCCAAGGACTTTACCCTCGGGCTGTGAAAACACTCGAAGAGATAAGTCAGACGTTAAAGTCTCAACCAGACTCTAGAGAAAAGACAGTGAGTTTGCGATCGCTCGGTGATGCCCTTTTGGTAGTGGGGAATTTGAAAGACTCATACCAGGCGCTAGAAGAAAGTCTGATGATTGCTCAACATCTGCAATCAAGCACTGATATTGCGGCAAGTCTGTTCAGTTTGGGGAATCATGCCCGTAAAAAACAAGACAATATACAGGCGATCGCCTATTATCAACAAACAGTTGCTGCATCTCCTTCACCTCTGACAAAAGTGCAAGCGCAACTCAATCACCTGAGCCTACTCATTGAAGATCAACGATGGGCAGAAGTTCACACTCTCTCACCATTGATTGAGTCCCAACTCGATCAACTCCCCCTCAGCCGTGCTAGTATTTACGCTCAAATTAATTATTCACAAAGTATCTTAAAAATCAAGAGTGGTGTGTTACCAATATCTAGTCAGAATTACTACTCTGAATTCAGCATAAAAGACTCAATAGTATTACTCACCAGGGCCATCCAGCAATCCCGTAGTTTAGGGGACAAGCGGGCAGAAGCCTATGCTCTGAAAAGTTTAGGCGGTTTGTACGAAGAAACCGGACAGTGGTCAAAGGCGCAAGACCTGACCCTGCAAGGATTAGCTTTGGCACAGAGCAGCAATGCACCAGAAATTATCTATACCTTGGAGTGGCAGTTAGGTAGATTGCTTCGGGCACAAAAAGATATTAATGGTGCGATTAGGGCATATGATCTTGCTGTGGAAACTCTTGAGTCTCTCCGCAGAGATTTAATAGTTAGTAATGTAGTGAATCAGGATGTGCAATTCACCTTCCGGGACAGCGTAGAACCCGTCTACCGAGAGTCAGTAGAGTTACTACTGAAATCCCAAAAAGAAAAATCAGATGAAAAAATATTGGAGAAAGCACGAGAGCGGATTGAAGCACTCCAACTAGCAGAATTGGACAACTTCTTCCAGGAAGCTTGCCTGCAAGGTCAGAGAGTAGCCCTTGATCAAGTGGTAGAAAAAGAAAATGCCAGAGCCGCCATCCTCTATCCAATTATTCTTCAAAAAGAACTCCAGGTAATTGTCAAAATTCCCAAACAACCCCTGCAAAGCTACACTACTCAGATTTCCCGCCCAGAAGTAGAGAAACTCTTAGTAGAACTGCAAAAAAATCTTGTTGATCCCACCGCTACCAAAGCCGTCCAAACCCACTCGCACCAAGTTTATAACTGGCTACTCAAACCGATTGAGTTAGAATTGCAAAAAAGTCGGGTAGATACCCTAGTGTTCGTCTTAGATGGCCCGTTACGCAATTTACCAATGGCAGCTCTCTATGATGGCAAGAAATACTTAGTAGAGAAATATGCAATTGCTCTGAGCGTCGGTCTGCAACTCCTCAGCCCTAAACCACTGGTAAAACAGCAACTAAAAGCGCTAACCGCAGGACTGACTAAGCCGCCACCAGGTTTTTCCAACTTTGCACCGTTGCTTGCGATCGAATCTGAATTCGACGGGATTAGCAAAGCCGGAATCTCGACAACTAGCCTACTAGATAAAGATTTTAAGAAAAAGAATTTAGAGAGTAAAATTGGTGCTGCTCCATTCAACATAGTGCATTTAGCAACCCACGGTCAGTTTAGTTCCCGCCTTGAAGACACTTTTATTTTGGATTTTGATGGTGAGATCAATGTCAAGGATTTTGATACTCTCTTCAGCAGTCAGGGTAAAACCATAGTAGAACTATTAGTTTTGAGTGCTTGCCAAACAGCAACAGGAGACAAGCGTGCAGCACTGGGTCTTGCAGGAGCAGCTGTCCGAGCTGGGGCACGCAGCACCATAGCCTCGCTGTGGCAGATTGATGATGAATCGACAGCAATGTTTGTTAGTGCCTTCTATCAAAAACTCAACAGTGGCAAAATCACCAAAGCTAAAGCTGTCCAACTTGCCCAGTTACAACTGGTGAACCATCCCAACTACAGAGCGCCAAGCTTTTGGTCTGCCTATGTGTTGATTGGCAATTGGTTGTGATTTGGGGATTGGGGACTGGGAACAAAGAAAATTAGAGACTCATTCATCTCTTTAAGAACTTCCTTCGTTCATCTCTTTGAGAACTCCCTTCATCCACCTCAGAACCTCAAACCTCTCAATCCCCAATTTTCCAATAATCATTCTCTATTTTGTGGCATAAATTTAGTGAATGCGGATGATATGTATATAGCAGCATTGATCCCTAAAGATTGACTTATGAATAACTCCACCTATCAGCTAGACGACTTCTCTTTAACATTACCGATTTCCCAATCAGCTCGCATAACTGCCCAGCAATTTGCTAACCAGCAGCCAAATCCTGAAAAAGCAGAACAAGTTCGGCTGAATACGCTGGCTGTGTGGGTGGTGAATGACTACTTGGAAATGATGGATATTCCTACTGACCTGCAAGCTAGTGACAGCTGGAATTCCATCATGCGCCTCTGTGGGAATATAGCTGACTTAGAGGTGCCCTCAGTTGGTCGTCTAGAGTGTCGCCCTGTGCAGGAACACCAGCAGATATGTTCCATCCCTCCAGAAACCTGGGAAGAACGGGTAGGTTATTTAGCAGTTCAAGTTGATGAATCGCTCCAAGAAGCGAGGCTGCTTGGTTTTATGCCTAGTGTCGCAACTGAAACACTGCTTTTAGAACAATTGCAACCATTGGAAGCGTTTATCGACCACCTGAGTCAACTGCGCCAATCCCCAGTTAGTTTACTGGTGAATTTAAATCAGTGGTTTGCTGGTATATTTGAGACAGGTTGGCAGACTATTGAATCCCTGTGGAACGTGCCGGAACTCAGACCAGCTTATGCCTTTCGCAGTACTGAAACTTTGGAACTAAATACCCTTAACGAACCAGAATCAATTACTAAACGGGCAAAACTGATTGATTTGGGTATCCAAATTCTCAACCAACCCGTCATGTTAATTGTGGAAATCAGCCTAGAAGAAAATCAACAAACCAGTATTCGTCTCCAATTGCACGCCACTGGGAATCAAATCTATTTGCCCTCAGGAGTTAATCTCACCGTTCTAGATAGTTCGGGAGCAGTATTTCTAAATGCTCAATCGAGAAAATTAGACAATTATATTCAGTTGCAGTTTCGCGGGGAACCTACAGAGCAATTTAGCGTTAAGGTAGCTATCAATGATATTAGCATTACCGAATATTTTCGGATTTGAAACATATAGCTATCTTCCTTCTTTGTTGGTAATTTATTAAGTGGTAATTGGTTCATTAAAAATTAAAGGTGAAAAATTCAAGCCGACTTTTGGAGATTTTTAAAAAGGTCTGTAAAAGATTGTGGAGCTTGTTATGAAACATTAGAACAGGGCATGATTTTGCACAGGGAGATTAGTGACAGTCATGGGTAAGTTAGTGGTTCTGAAATTCGGAGAGGGTAGTTTTGAGCAGGGGTTTGCTGTAACTCTCCAAATTGGTGAAGAACACGAGCGTGCTGCAACAGAAATCACGGGGAGGCTACCTTCATTCCCTGAAATGCCGCTCTATTACAGTCATTGGCAGTCTTGTTATCGGCAGATAGGCAATCGTTATCGCCTCCATGCTGACCAAATGCAGGTGACGAATGTATCGATGATTCAAGACTGCGAAAACACTTCCCATATTTTGCGGGCACGTTTTAATACCTGGCTGCGAGCAGAGGAGTTTCGCCCTTTGAGGGAAAAATGGTTAGAAAGATTGTCGTCCACGGAAGAAGTGCGGGTGATTCTGCAAACAGAAAATAGGCAATTGCAACTATTACCCTGGCATCTGTGGGATTTGTTAGAACGCTACCCCAAGGCTGAAATCGCCCTTTCTTCACCATCCTATGATCGCATTCATAAGCCACGCACTCCAAATAAATTAGTCAACATTTTAGCAATTGTGGGCAATAGTCAAGGGATTGACACCCAGGCTGATCTAGCTTTACTGCAACAGTGTGCTAATGCAGACGTCAGCTTTCTGGTAGAACCACAACGTAAGGAATTGACTGACCATCTCTGGGGAAAAAACTGGGATATTCTCTTCTTTGCTGGGCACAGTTCCAGTAATAAAAATGGAGAAAGCGGACGAATTTACCTGAATAAAACTGATAGCCTTACCATTGGCGAGTTAAAGTACGCTCTTAGGAAAGCCATTGAAAACGGTTTGCAACTAGCTATATTCAACTCCTGTGATGGATTGGGATTGGCGCGAGAATTAGCTGATTTGCAAATTCCTCAAATGATCGTTATGCGCGAACCGGTTCCAGACCAGGTTGCTAAGGAGTTTTTACAGTATTTTCTCAAAGGCTTTGCCAATGGGAAGTCTTTATATCAAGCGGTACGCCAAGGGCGGGAACGATTGCAAGGACTTGAGGATCGATTTCCCTGTGCAACTTGGCTACCAATGATTTGCCAAAATCCAGCCCAGATACCACCCACTTGGGATGAATTAAGGTCTACAAAAACTGAAGATATACCGAATTTAGCTTTATCTCACAAACGCAGATTTACGATAACCTTGTTATCGAGTTTGGCGATTACAGCCTTGGTTTGTGGAGTGAGATGGCTAGGATTGGTGGAAAGTACCGAGATGCAAGCCTTTGACCAAATGATGCGATCGCGCCCTGCAGAAGGACTAGATTCGCGCCTGCTAGTAATCACAATTGATGATGACGATATAGCAACTCAAAGACAAAATGGCGAGTCCTTGATCGGCGCTTCCATTTCCGAAAAATCTCTCAACAAACTCCTGGAAAAACTGAATCAATACCAACCCCGCGTGATCGGCTTGGATATCATCCGTGATTTTCCCGCTAAAGACAAAGATTTAATTACTCGTCTCCAAAAAACTCAGAATTTGATTGGCGCATGTAAGGGGAGCGATGGCACAGTAAATATCCCAGGCATTAAGCCGCCACCAGAAATCCCCACAACAAATCTGGGATTCAGTGACTTTATTAATGATAATGATGAAGTTATCCGTCGGCATCTCCTGTTCATGAACCCAGAGCCGACATCGTTGTGTCCTGCTCGTTATGCATTCAGTGTAGAACTGGCCTCTCTCTATCTACAACCCTTAGGAATTGAACGAAAGATCACTCAAGGGAATTTGCAGCTGGGTAAAACTATTTTTCTAAATCTGAAATCTCGTACTGGTGGCTATCAAAATATTGATGCTAATGGCGGTCAAATCTTGCTCAACTACCGTTCCTCAAAAGAGATAGCCCAACAGATAAAGCTAACCAAATTTTTATCTTCTAATCCGATTGACCCCAGTGTTATCAAAGACAAGATTGTTTTGATTGGTGTGGTGGCAAAGGGCGATTCTCCAGACGCCTGGGCTACACCCTATGGCGCTGCTTTAAAGAAAATGCCAGGAGTGTTGGTACAAGCGCATATGGTCAGCCAGCTCCTCAGTGCTGTCCAGGATGGGCGGCCGTTGCTGCGGGTTTGGTCACTGTGGGTTGAGGTGGTCTGGATTTGGGGCTGGTCTTTGGTGGGGGGAGTCCTGGCTTGGCGAAGGCTTTCGTTCCCTTGGTTGGCATTGGCAATCAGTATTACCTCTAGTATTCTGTATATAATTTGCTTTAATCTGTTAATTTCGGGTGCTTGGGTGCCGTTTATACCTTCGGCTTTGTCGTTGGTAGCTACGGTTGCTTTGATGTCAATTTATAATTCAAAAACAAAAGTTCGGGTGACGAATAGGGAATAGGAAAAGATTTTTTGATTAAATTTTTGGATAATCAGCAGATAAATCTACAAGGTTTACATACTTAAGGTAAGGTTTTTATGAAGTCAAATTCACAACTGATAAAACTGTTTGTAGTAGCTTTTAGCTGCACCAGTTTACTAGTTAGCCTGACTCCAGTCCTTGCAAAACCAACTCTTAGTTCTTCACTTAGCGATCGTAATGCTAAAACGACCCTTGCCCAAGCCACAACCTTTAATCAACCTCCACTTCCACCTGGCCCCCCTCCTGGAGGTCGCGTTCGTGGTGGAGCGAAGCGTGGGGAATCGGCATGTCCACTTACTAAACCCAACCTGACTGCTTTAGTGCCCTTTACTGAGTCAGCTAAAGTGATCAATGTCTGGGGACAGACAACCCTAGAACGGCCAAGTTGGTTATTCTATGTGCCTTATACCAAAAATTCTCCCTATGAAGTTGAATTTGTGCTGCAAGATCAGGACTCTAACGATATTTACCGCCCACTGATCGCTCTACCAGATAAACCAGGAGTCATCCGCGTTTCTCTACCTTCCACTGCTCCTGCGTTAGCACTAAACAAACAATATCGCTGGTTTTTCACCATTAACTGTAACAAGCAAACGATTTCCCCTCCGACTTTCGTCGAAGGAGTGATTGTCCGAGTCGAACTAAATCCAACCGTAGTCAAAAAGCTACAAACACCAGAACTTCTAAAGCAGTATGCTATCTATGCTGAAAACGGGATATGGTACGACGCACTGACGATACTGGCTCAACTGCGTCAGAAAAATCCTAAAGATGCAGCACTGCAAGCAGAGTGGCGGCATTTGTTAGATCAGATCCATTTAGATGATATTGCAGCAGAACCGATTCTCTTAGAGCAACCTTAAACTAAGAAACACAAGAAATACTAGGGTGTACACACAAGTCCTAAAAACCTAGTTTTTTAGGGTGTGTTATTCCTGAGGGTACGGCACTATCCCAGATTTTCGGTTTACCCCAAGAGTAGGAAAGCGATCGCTAATTAGTGTTATTCCTGAAGATACTGCACCATCACAGATTTTCGGTGCGTTAGGACTAATGTCCATAATGCACCCTACGAGATCCAAGCCAATATGTAAGGAAGGTTTTCCGACTTATATGTACACGGTAGCCATTAGGGGAGGGACTGCTGTTGAGAGGTGAGGTAGGAATCACAAGTAATTTACCGGACATGATATCAAACGCGCAGAAACAAGATCCCCGACTTCTTAGAAAAATCGGGGATCTAAAGGTTGCAATTCTCACAAATCAAATCGGATTGCTATATAACTAATCTTCTTTTTGCAAGATATCATGATCAATCGGTCGCTCCTTTTTAATATCAGGACTTTCTGATGTCCAATAATCATCTACTTCAGGAGATTCAGAAACCATCACAAACTCAGTCTCTTTTCTATGGTTATTTCCCCATTGATCCAAAACATCTTTAATTAATACCTCTTGCACCCAAATTTTAGCGACGACAGTTAGAGGTAGTGCTAGAAATAATCCTAAAAAGCCAAAGAAAGTCACGAAAAATAACTGGGAAATTAAAGTTACAGCAGGTAGCAATGAAACTTGATGCGCCATGACAATCGGCGTGATAAAATTACTTTCAATCTGTTGAATAAAAAAGTAGAGAATCAAGACAGCAAGTGCTTTCCAGGGTTCATCCAACAGAGCGATCGCCATTGCTGGTACTACACTCAGCGTTGGACCGAGGTTGGGAATTAAGTTCAAAAATCCTGCCAAAACCCCTAAAGCAAGTGCTGCTTTTACAGCCAAAATAGATAAGCCAATTACACTCATCAACCCGACTACACCCATAGCAATGAGAGCGCCTATTACCCATCCCCCCAAGGAGACTTCGCATTGATCTAAAATCCCTTCGACTCGTCGCCGATAAAATGAGGGGAAAAGCCGCACAAAGACTTTACGGTAAGCCACAGGATTGGCTAATGTCATTCCTGTTAAAACTAGCACTAGTAAAACCTTGAGGACAATTTCCAACGAGCCAGATACAAAGGCGAAGGAGTTTCCTAATACCCGATTGGCGATAGGCTGTGCTTGTTGGATCAGGCTGTTTAAATCTGGGATGTAAGGAATCAATTCAGTAGGAATGCGGCTTCTCAGACCGTCAAGCCAACTATTAAAGCGTCCAAATCCTTGGGGAACCCGATAGGTTAGTTCTTGAAACTGCTGGGCAAAAGGTGGCACAATTAGCCAGAAAAAACCCACGATTCCGGCAAAAAAGATAGCTACTGAGAGAACGACAGCGAATCCACGCTTCATACCTGAGCGTTGGAAGCGTTTCGCTAGCCGATTTAAGGTGGTGGCTAACACAACTGCGGCAAACACGAGCAAAAGTACTTCCCGAATTTGCCACAGGATGTATAAAGAAAGAACAATGGCGATTAAGCCGATCCATTGACCGAGTTTCACAGGCTGACTTCCAACGGTTGGCGAGATGCAATTTTGTTGTAATTCAGCTAGGTTAGCTGATTTTAGTCACTTGTACGTAAATGGTTTGAGTTAATTTTGTTTCTGTGCTTGGAATCGCCACAGTAGCGCGATCGCCATAATCACAATTGGCAACAATACTATAATCAGCGCGTTGGTTGCTGTCGGCAAAATTGATAGACTTGGCCCTGCATATTTAATTAACAACGATAACAAGGCCGAGAGTAAAAGCAGTTTCAGAACAAATCCTAGTTGATTTTCCATAAAAGCACGGCAGACAAATTTTTATGGTACATACGAATTTGCGCTGTACCGTCCAGTTTCTACAATAAACCTACAGATACAATCCTTTGCAACTTTCTCTAGGAAATGCGTTCGCTTTTTTATGTCAAACTCAACCAGCCAAAAACTTGTTCCACGGTTAGTTCCAACGGAATACCTTCAAGGATGGGTAATTTATCAGCAGCTTCGTATAATTCCACTCGCTGTCCAGGAAATACTGCCAAAATAGTTTCATCCTCTGGGTCTAGCAACCAGCCGAGGTCAGTACCATTGCGTGAACAATGCAATAATTTACTCAATACTTTTTTTAACCTTTGATCTGGGGAAAGAATCTCAATTGCCCAGTCGGGATGAATTTCAAAGCGATTGGCAATTCTGCCAGTTGAAGTTTTAGGAATTCTATCCCAGCGAAACAGAGACACATCAGGGACGATAGAAGCGCCGCCGAAGGTACAGCGCAGTTCTGTGATAGCTACAGCAATTTTTTGATTTCTTGCTACGCCGTTAATCACTTCAGATAGAATTGTCTGGATCAGACCATGTTCACCTTGAGGCATAGGTTTTTGAATGATTTCCCTGTTAATAAAGTCTGATGCTGGTTCAGTTTCCGGCAGTTTGAGGAAGTCGTCCAAAGTTAGTTGAGGTTGACTGGCAATAGTCATAGTGAGTGAAATAGAGGGGATGATTTAATTATGTGCGTTAGCGATCGCCTACTCTTAAAGCTTGCTACGTCTCGCACTGACTTTTCACAGCATCTGAAAAAGCCCACGAAAAACCTAACCCCCTTCTCGCGTCGGGAAGGGGGAAAGTTCAAAGTCTCGTTAACGGAGTTCAAAGGTGGATGAATCCAGTTCAAAGACTCGTTAACGAGTATTAAAGGTGGATGAATCCAGTTCAAAGACTCGTTAACGGAGTTCAGAGGTGGATGAATCCAGTTCAAAGACTCATTAACGAGTATTAAAGGTGGATGAATCCAGTTCAAAGACTCGTTAACGGAGTTCAAAGGTGGATGAATCCAGTTCAAAGACTCGTTAACGAGTATTAAAGGTGGATGAACAGAGTTTTATTAACAAACGCGATTAATCGCGTCTGTCTTAACTTCAATTCCGTTGCCAAATTTTAATAGTCTTATCCAAACTCCCGCTAACTAACATCTCCCCGGAAGCTGTGAAAGCTAATGCTGTGACTATATTTCCATGACCTGTAAACGTACCCAGCAATTCCCCGGTTTGTAGATGCCACAATTTGATAGTTTTATCAGCACTACCGCTAGCGATAATTTGACCATCGGGACTTAAAGCGATCGCATATACTCTATCTCTATGTCCTTTAAGAGTATGAAGTAATTCCACAGTCTCCAAATGCCAAATTTTAATCGTTTGATCCCAGCTACCACTGACGAGTATTTTACCATCTGTACTAATCGCCAAGGAACGAACGATGTGAGAGTGACCCATGAGGGTATGCAGTGGTTGTGCGTCCTTTAAACTTTTTATCCCCGTCTTGGGTAAGGTGCGCCAAACTTTGATTTTGCGATAGCTACCTGTCACCAGAGTTTCCCCATCCCGACTTAAAACCAGGGAATGAGCAGCTGTATCATCTAAAGAGAGGGCGATCGCAACCTGACGTTGCATCAAATCCCAAAACAGAATTTTCCGATCATCTCCGCCTGTAGCTAACATTCTGCCATCTGGGGTGAAGGCAGCACACCGCACTACCCCATTATGTTTGTGCAAAATATCTATCAAGTCTAAAGCGCCGACGTGCCAAAGCTTAATTGTGGAATCTGCACCGCAACTCACTAAAGTCTGCCCATCTGAACTAAAAGCCAGAGAATTCACTTCATCCACTAGCCCAGATATCACCCAAGGATACTCTGATAATGTATCTATTAATTCACCCTTGCTTAAATCCCAGAGCTTCGTCTCTCCCCGACTACCACTTGCCAATATCGGTAAGGCTTTGCCATTATTACACGCTGAACTGAAAGCTAGACAATTAATCCCTCTGTTGTGCCCTTGCAAAGTCTGCCAACATTCCCAGTCACCGACTATACCCTTAAGGCAATGCTCTGATGGTAGAGTTTGTATTGTCTCTGCGATCGCTTTCTGATTAATTACTGGTGACGTGTCTTTTTTAGCAATAAGTGATTCTAAATACCAACTCAACCCCCCCGCATACAACAAATTACTCGGATTGATATCCAGTTTTGGTTCAGTAAGTTCAAGGATATTTGTAGGTAAAAAACCTGTTATTATACTTTGCTTCTCGTAACCTAATTTACCTATAGATGGATAAAACAAACACAGAAAAATTAATCCTTGGTGACTTCTTAAATCTTCTTGAGTAACTGACCACTTAATTTTGTCTTTCTTAATACCATTAAAACTTTCTCCATCAGCAACATAAACTTGAATACTTAACTGAGGATCATCTTTTAGGACATAAGGAAATTTACTTTCGCCACACAAATTTCCCTCATCATCTAAAATCATGTTTTGCAAGGTATCTTGTGATACCTTTTTTAATAACTTCCCCAAGCGTTCAGTTATCACCCTGTCAACGATTTGCTCCCGCAAAAAATAATCTTCCGCTTGTCGTTGGAAGTATTTGGGAAAAGGTATCGTCCAGTCGGGAGGTTCAGGATATTCAGGCGGCGTCGGTGGCGGATTTTTGGCGAGAACTTCTGCTTGTTGGCGAGAAAGTTCTTGGAGTTTTGCCAAAGGCTCACCCCGAAATCCGATTATTTCAGTGTGAGAACCTTTAACTTGACTTTCCAGCAAAGATAAGTCATAAGTTTTAGGTTTTTTCACACGTTGAAGGAAGTCAGTTTGTTGAGCTTTGAGTAAGCTAATCCAATCCATCTGCATTCCTGTGGCAAACTATTGCATACCTAAGGTAAGCTATACCAATGCAATTACTCAAGTTTATAACCTTAGTTAATTAAAAATTCAGTAATGTTAGCAGTCTAATAAAACACAGCCATTGGCAGATGTTTGCGGGAAAGAGATAGATGGATAGCACTTAGACATTTCATTAACTGATGCAACTGAAGTATATAAAATTAGTTGATGTCAGTTAATTCTAACGGAGATGGAGAACGAGATACTGTTTCCCTAGAAACAGTTCTAGCTGCAAAAAAAATTTAATCTGAGAGGGATTTCAAAGGTTGCAGTAACGCTAAGTCAATAAATATTTACATAAAAATAACCTAGTAGCGCTGATTCTAGGGGAGATCATCTGAAATAAGTATAAATGGTGAAGATTGGTTAATTTTAACCTTTGCGTTTTGGTTGTCTGGGTCTAGTACTTACATTAGAGGAGTCGCCAAAAGCATCCTTTGCCTCGATCTGTTTAATTTTCATTTGCAAGTTTAAGTCATCACTGCTAACAATTGTTTCTAAATTCGCTAATCTTTGCTCTAACAGTTCTATTTGCTGTTGTTGCAAATAATTAGTTTTAGATTTTTGCTCATCAGAACGCCAAACAGCAACTGTACCAACAGCTGCGCCACCAATAGCAACTAAAGGAAGAATAGCACCGCTTCTGGTAACTGCTGACAGTGGGACACAAACTCCCAGAATGGCGACTGTAATTACCCAAATTCTTGTGGTGGCTGATAATCTGACATCTTGATATTGTTCTAGATTAGGTTGATATTTTTTAGCCATAAGTAAATCCCTTGAAAAGTTATTTGCTAGATTGGCACAATTGTTTACTAAAATACTTCCTACAATTGGGTTAAGTATAATTATTGTACTAATATTTTTAATTACCAATAGGTAAACAGAATTCAACGTTAGGACTTACGCAAAAAACCTCTCAAATCATTCCTCCGTGTTGCGCCAGTTGCTTCTCCCTACAGCCCTTCCCTAACGGGACGCCTTGCGGCGAACGGGCATCCTACGGCAGGCGCTAGCCTCTCCCAATGTGATTCGGGGAGACGCGCAAGGGACAAGTCGGGGAACCGCAGACGCTCGCTCGATGACTCGCTACCGCTTCGCTATCGCCCTTGGCGTCTCCCCTTGGGAGAAGGGCGCACTGGCTTCTCTGTGTCTCTGTGGTTCGTTCTTTCATAACCCGTGCGTAAGTCCTGAACATAAAATCCCAATCAGCGAACAGTTAGACCCTCTCTCGACTTAGAAGCTACTCAACCCCAAGAAAACTTGCATTTGCTGATGAGCGAAATTATTAGTCTATTTATTGACAGTTATGTTCGCCATCAACCAGAAGCATCTCAGTTGCTTGAGCAATTATTAAATACTGCCAATCCTCTGATAAAATCCTTTGAGCGTAAGTAGTTAGGCTGATTATGACAAGTGCATCTTATATTTTTCTGGCTGGAGCAAGTCGTGGAGTTGGTCGAGAAATTGCCCAATCCCTCACAGGACAACAGCTAAAGGTCAAAGCACTCCTGAGAACATCAGCAGTTGCTGCTCAACTAGAAGGAATCGGTATTGAGGTAGTTCAGGGAGATGCCTTGAATGTTGGCGATGTAGAACGCGCCATGCTGACAGATGAATCTATTGACACTGTTATCAGTACAATTGGCGGTTTACCATCAGATGTAGAAAGGCCAGATTACCCTGGTAATAGAAATCTGATCGATGCAGCAGTTAAAGCTAGGGTGCAAAAGTTTATTCTTGTATCTTCCATTGGTGCTGGCAATAGTGTTGTTGCTGCGTCACCCCAAGTTTTAGAGGTACTGGGAAAAGTTTTAGCTGAGAAAGACAAAGCTGAACAACACTTAATTGCCAGTGGACTCACTTATACAATCATCCGTCCTGGTGGACTAAAGTCAGAACCAGCAACGGGTAATGGCGTTTTGACAGAAGATCCGCAGATTATTGGTAGCATCAATCGTGCAGATGTCGCGCAGTTAGTTGGTCGCTGTTTAAATAGCCAACGTGCCAATAATAAAATTTTGTCAGCGGTAGACCGAAATATGCTGTTTGGGCAAAAAGAATTTGCAGAATTTAGTTTGGCTTAGTGCCCCTGGAACTTCTTTTCAATGCCCAATGCCTTTTAGATCAACTTGTCAGGTGTAATGGGTAAATCACGGATGCGCTTACCTGTGGCATGGTAAACTGCATTGGCGATCGCAGCTGAAACACCTGTGATCCCAATTTCACCTACACCTCGTACACCTGCTGGGTTGAAGTTGAAGTCAGGTTCGCCGACGAAGGCCACCTGAATGCGAGGAATATCTGCATGGGCTGGGAAGTGATAGGTAGCAAGGTCATAAACCACGGGGTAGCCGATGTTTGGATCGACTTGGCAATCCTCCATTAAGGCTTGCCCAATACCCATGATCACGCCACCACGGACTTGACTGGCTACTGTTTTAGAGTTGATGATTCGCCCGATATCCATCACTGACACCCAACGCGTCACCCGCAAACGTCCGATTTCTTCATCCACGCTGACTTCGCAAAAATGTGCGCCCCAAGATTGAAATGCCCATTTCTTGGTTTCATCGCCAGGAGCAGAGGATGCTGTGACTTCAATTGCTACTTGGCCGGACTGACTCAGATTTGCAAACGCCTCCTGTGCGGTCTTAACATTAGCAGTTTTCAGAACTTGCTCACAAGCTGATATGACCGCCGGAACCAGAGATGCTGTCATCATGGAACCACCCGCCATGCCTCCATCTGGTAGTAAGGAGTCGCCTAACTCTACGTATATCTGTTCGACGGGTAGCCCCAATGCATCTGCTGCTGTGGCTGCAACAACGGTATATGTGCCAGTGCCCATGTCATTCCCGGCGGTGAGAACATGGGCAGTACCATCTGGTAGCAGCCGTACCTTGACTGATGCTTTCCCCCGCCTGCCAGGGTAGGTTGCTGCCGCCATCCCCCAACCAAGGAGTTTACCATCGGATGTTAAAGAACGGGGCTGTTTTGGTCTGTCTTTCCAGCCAAATTGCTCCGCACCCAAGAGCAAACAGTCAGCAAAATGTTTGGCTGAGAATGGCTGACCTTCGCGTTGGTGTCCTTTAGTTTCATTTTTCAGGCGCAGTTCTACCGGGTCAATCTTTAGCATCCAGGCCAGCTCGTCCATTGCCGACTCCATCGCCCACATTCCAGGATTCTCTCCTGGCCCGCGCATGAATGTTGGTGTACCGATGTTCAGCACCGCTAGTTCCTGCTTCAGTTGCAAATTCGGCGCTGTGTACATAACTGGCGTGACCGCGGTACAGGGTTCTGTAAACATATCCACTGGTGAGGTACAGGATTTAACCTCATGGGCGATCGCAGTTAAACTACCATCAGCAGTTGCTCCCAAGCGCATAGTTTGCTCGGTTTCGGAGCGGTGTCCGGCGTTCGCTGTCATTTGCCGTCGGCTGAGGACGACTCTGAGAGGACGCTGAAGTTCACGGGCAGCCGCAGCACACAGAATACCGTGGGGCCAGGGAAAGGCTTTAGAGCCGAAACCTCCACCCAGGAATGGTGTGACGACACGAACCTGTTCAGTTGGCACTCCAAATAGTTCTGCATAGGTGCGCTGGCTTCCCAACACCCACTGGGACGCTTCGTAAACAGTAAGTGAGTTTGCATCTTCCCAGTGGGCAATGATCGCATGGGGTTCCATCGGCGCGTGCAGTTCCGTGGAAGTCTTGTAGGTGGCTGTAAGTTTCGTTGTTGCATTTGCCACCCCTGCCGCAAAATTCCCCTTTTCAAACTTTAGCTCTTGACCCATCTGTGGTGGTGCCTCCTTGAAGGTGGCTTTCGCAGCTTCCACGACTGGCTTTTGGCTTGTGTATTCTACCTTGAGCAAATGCGCCGCATCACGCGCCCGCTCGAAGGTATCTGCTACTACCAAACCGATAATTTGTCCTGCGTAGTGAATTTTGCCATCTGACAACGGCAGACGAGCCTCGTAGATTTTCGAGGTCATAAAGTCGTTGGCTGGCGTAAACACTTTCGGCGAGTTTTTATGCGTGAAAACATCTATGACACCTACTGCCTTTTCTGCCGCCCTGGTGTCGATGCTTTTAATTTGCCCATTGGCAATGCTGGCGGTGACAAGATAACCGTGAACCAGACCTGGAATTTCATGTTCTGCGGCGTAGGTTGCCGTGCCCGTAACCTTTGCCCGTCCATCCTTGCGGTTGACGGCAGTCCCAATTACTTTGTTCATACTACGCCTCCTCCTTTGGCTGATACCGCAAGTGCGCGACGAATTGCCCGCTTTGCCAAGTCAACTTTGAAACTGTTATGAGTTAATGGTTTCGCTTTTTGAAGTGCAATTTCTGCCGCCTGTTGAAACGTTGCAGTATTGGCACTCTTGCCGAGCAAAAACTTTTCTGCTTCCTTTGAGCGCCAAGGTTTATGGGCTACGCCACCCATTGCCAAGCGTACATTCTGAATCTGCTCACCCGCTAAGTCAATCGCAGCTGCGACGGAGACTAACGCAAAGGCATAGGAAGTGCGATCGCGTAACTTTAGGTAAACCCCTGATCTGGCAAACGGCACTGGCGGAACAATCACAGAGGTAATCAACTCACCTGGCTCTAAGTTTGTATCTCGCTGGGGTGTGTTCCCTGGTAGTCGGTGAAAGTCTGTCAATGGTATCTGCCGCTTACCCTTAGGACCTTCCACAACAACAACAGCATCCAGAGCCGCAAGAGGGACACACATATCCGAGGGTTGAACTGCCACGCATTGGTCACTGGCCCCAAGGATGGCGTGCATCCGGTTGATGCCCGTTGCTGCCGGACAGCCGCTTCCCGGTTGCCGTTTGTTGCAAGGGAAGGCTGTATCGTAGTAGTAGGGACAGCGAGTGCGTTGCAGTAGGTTGCCTCCTACGGTTGCCATATTGCGAATTTGCTGAGACGCACCAGAAAGAATCGCCCGGGACAGGATTGGATAATCGCGGCGAACATCAGGATGGTCTGCCACTGCTGTGTTAGTTACCAGCGCTCCAATGCTCAGACCACCTTCACTTGTGCGTTCAATGCGTTTCATCTCTAATCGAGAGATGTCGATAAGTTGCGATGGCTCATCTAGGAAGACTTTGAGACGGTCAACCAAATTCGTACCGCCTGCAATCAATATCGCATTTTGGTCATTTGTTGCCCGTTGAACTGCATCTTTCACAGAGGTAGCACGGGTGTAAGCGAAGTTGTTCATCTGAGCATCTTTTGGGGTTCATTGACCATCACAGCTGCGGCAGCAGAGGGCGGTTTTTGTCCCGTTACCTGCTGGACTGCTGCCACAATGCCGTTGTAAGCGCTACATCGACAGAGATTACCACTTAGTCGCTCCTTGATTTCAGCTTCAGAGAGTTCAGCCAACTGTGGGGGACTAGCCAAATCTGGTGTGACAACGCTGGCACAGCCGCGTTTGACTTCATCAAGTAAGGCAACAGAAGCACAAATCTGTCCTGGGGTACAATAGCCGCATTGGAAGCCATCGTTATCAATGAATGCTGCCTGCACTGGATGAAGAGTATCGCCCTTTGCCAGCCCTTCAATGGTGACGATCGCCTTGTCTTCCTGCATCACTGCCAGAGCCAGGCAGGAATAAACTCGCTCACCATCGATCAGAACAGTACAGGCCCCACACTGCCCATGATCACACCCCTTTTTGCTGCCCACTAGCCCCAAGCGATCGCGCAGGGCATCTAAGAGTGTGACACGCGGCTCAAGGTCGAGGGTTTGCTGGTCACCGTTAACAGTAAGTTTCACGTTTATCTCACCTGGGTTACTTTGGCTAGCTTCCTTTGCTATAGTTGCCTGATTAAGTAATGAGGGAGGGGTTATAGCTGTTCCGGCAGCAGTCAGTGCCTGTCCCAAAAAACCGCCTTGGGATGTTTTTTCCACCCCTTTTTTGTGTTCCATAATTCGTACTTCTAGATTGAATAATTCGGTAATTTTGAGAACTTAGGGATATGCATAGCTATTTAGTATTGTGTACATAATTTAAGGTCGAGTGCAGGTGAAGAGTCTGGGGAAATAAGGAAAAAATTAAACAAAGTACGCTTCTCCAAATAGCCGACTCATCTTCTCAGCCGTGGATTTAGGATGATATTGCTGTTTGTCCCACCTTTATTGACTAGAGCGATAGTTGACTAAGTATTTGTTGACAAAACGAAATATTTTGTATTGGGTTAAAATGTCTATTTGAGGCTAAATTCTCAGTTTTGGTTTTTAGGCGATGTCTACGACGGGCTACGCCTACGCATTAGAACTTCAGTTGGACTGCCTCTTTAGGAAAATATATTCCCAATACGCAGTACCCAGTATTAGAGCGTCATTCATCAGTATTCTTGACGTGGCAACAGAAGTAAATCTGGCGTTGCAGACAGTGGGATGAATTTGGGCAAGCAGGAGAGATCAGCCTTAGTTGCTGCTACATCCCGCAAATATGCAACGCCGTAAATCTCAATTTTAAGCACGCCACCGGAGTATTTGACCCTTGACAGGGTTCACAAATTCTCGTCCTTCAGTGACAGACCGAGCATACTCCCGCTTTAACTGGTAGTACCACTGCGCCTGCATATCTGAGTCCTTAATCAGTCGCAGCACAGGATTATATTTCAGACCAATCTGCTGCTTTTCCACAACCGTTCGGTCTTGACCCAGAAAGGTTTGTGTTAGTACGTGCATCAATGGCTTGAAAAATCCTGCCCAAGGGAGTGTCCAGTAAAGAGCAAAAGTTACCTCGGTTTCTG
Organism: Nostoc sp.; assembly: GCF_036919595.1. Lineage (GTDB taxonomy): Bacteria > Cyanobacteriota > Cyanobacteriia > Cyanobacteriales > Nostocaceae > Nostoc. Next base: position 41,624 of record NZ_JBALCO010000106.1, read on the forward strand.
TGTCTGAAATGGGTGTAACTGCCGTTAAATTAACGACTCGATGGTTGCCAATGGTAGTTTCTTCAATTCTGACTCCAGGTAAACGAAAAGAAATTTCCGTTTCCGGTATACCACCGCCAATCAGCCAATATAATCGACCTCCATTCGCTGGTAATCGGTGTCGTCGCATCGTGAAGCCGTAGGGCGAAGCGTCGAATTGCTTTACTTCCTCGTGCAGTTGCTCATTTCGCCACCACCAAGCACGATGAACATAGGGTGAATGAGCAGGGTCCATCAGACCTACTACTGCATGATCTACAAAACAGGGGAATTTCATGATCTCTACAAACTGTGGCGATCGCTCATCAAATCCTGGAATTACCGGAATCTCCATCTCAGAAGCAGGCTGAGGGTTATCCGGATCAGTCATATATATCCAGATATTCCCTTGGGCTTCCCGAATTGCATAGGACTGGACGTCGAAGCGACTCAAATCCATCTGCTGTTCTTCTACAAGAGACGGGATCGCAGTACAGCGCCCACCGGAGTTAAAGCGCCAACCGTGGTAGCAGCATTCCACTTCCTGCCCATCGAATCTACCACAACTTAAGGGCACGGCCCGATGAGGACATATGTCCCGCATAGCAGAGACTTTGCCATCCTGGTCACGGACTAGCAGCACCGGTTCTCCCAAGAAAATGCGGCTGATCATCATACCTGGCTTGATCTGATTACTAGGCAGAGCATAGTACCAAGTATTACGTAATACAAAGTTATCGTTATTTTTCATAGCTAATTGCGTCTGCCTTTGACACAACGAAAGTCCTGGTTTGTGGAAAGGAAGGTTATGCTTGAAAACATTCTTTCAGATTTTTAATTGCTGTAAGTAAATTCAACTGATACACTTGTTGGTCGTGTTCGTAATTCTCTCAGATTTGGGATAATCTGCGATCCGCTCCAGGTGTGAAGTTGCATTATTCGCCAGAAATTTGCACAAATACCGTTCTTTTGCGCGGCCCATCCAACTCAAAAAACAACACAGATTGCCAGGTTCCCAAAGCTAATTTACCATCCACAACGGGAATTATCTCACTAGTAGTCAGCATCATTGCCATTAAGTGAGAGTGAGCATTAATCGGCTCATCTTCCGGGACATCTCTTAAATGCAAGTCATTATGCAAGTAACGGTCTGATTCAGGTGCTAATTTTCGCAAGAACATTTTTATGTCTTCTAACAATCTGACTTCATTTTCATTGATAGCTAAAGCTGTTGTTGTGTGTCGAGAAAATACTAAAATTTGTCCATTTTTAATTGATGTTGAAGCCAGAAAGTCTTGAATTTGTGGTGTAACATTATAAATATTAATTTTTTGCTCAGTTTCAATTTCAATTAACTTATTAATAATTGGCATCTGTTCAATTTTATATTTGTAATTGCAAAAAAGGTACGCCAACACAGTTTAACGCCCTCATAAATTAAATATCAACTCCTGTACAGACGCGATTAATCGCGTCTCTACTCCTAACTCCTAACTATAGTTTCCAAACCTTGCACTAATCTTTCTATACCTTCTTTTGCCGTCTCTTTTTGTAGCGCCCCATAGGCAACGCGTAGGTAGCATCCATCATCCATACCAAAGGTTGTACCTGGAATGACTGCTACTTTATGTTCCTGGATTAGTCTTTTAACTAACTCAAAAGCATCCATCTGAGTATTAACCTTGAGGAAAAAATAGAAAGCGCCATTAGCGGGTGTAATGCTATATAAACCTTGTAAGCGGTTAAGGGAGTCTAATACTAATTGCCGCACTTGAGCGATCGCACCTATATTACTCTGCAAATACTCCGCTTTTGCTTGTAATGCCCCTAAAGCTGCATATTGAGAAATTACTGGCGGACAAATCAAAATCGTATCCTGGACTTTTTTAACAGCAACAAATAAGTGTTTGGGAATCACCATATAGCCAATGCGCCAACTGGCAAAACCGTATGCTTTGGAAAGGCTAAACAGAGAAATGGTGTACTTGCTACTATTCCCAAATGCACCAGGGGAAACGTGTTTTACCCCGTTATAGGTAAAGTATTCATAGGCTTCATCGCTGATATGGTAAATGCCGCGATCGCCACAAATTTGATTTACTTGGCGCAATGCTGCTTCTGAATAGACAACTCCAGTCGGATTATTCGGGGAAATTGTGACCACAGCCCGCGTTTTAGAAGTAATTGCTTTCGCTGTCGTTTCTGGACGCAATTGATAATTTTCATCCGTCGCCACTAACACTGCACGACAACCAGCCATTGCGATCGCCATTTCGTGGTTGAAATAGTAGGGCGTATTCAGAATAATTTCATCGCCTGGGTTAGTGATAGCAAGAATGGCATTCATAAATCCCATGTTGCTTCCCGCTGTCACGACGATGCAGTTTTCCCCATTGATTTCAATGTTGTTGAAAGCTTGCAATTTTCCTGCAAGTGCTGTCAACAATGGCGGAATTCCTTCAACTGATTTGTATAAATTATTAGTGGGTTCGACGAAGAATTTGGGTAAAAATTCTCTGGCTTCCGGTGGTGGGTTATAATAAACAACACCTTGTCCTAGAGAGATTGTTCCAGGGGAGTTTTTAATCAGTTCCCCAACCACAGGAATAATTGGCGACTGTACCGCCTGCATACGAGAGGTTAGGGATTCCATATTTCCTTACTACTTACCTAGCTTTAGTATCTCTTAATATGGAAGACATGGAAAGTTTCTCTGTGACAAACTCCCAGATTGATGCAAGCATACAGTGTGAGAGTCTGTCACCAAAATGATTAACCAGATTTGCGATTACCCAAAAATTTAGTCAATCGAAATCTGTTGAGGGCCACTTGCTTTGCCGTTATGTGCGTCTATTGTGGTGCTGGTGTAACTATTTGAGCGGATCTGTTGATCCAGCCAGCTTTTAACGGGATCGTCTGCAAGATTCAGCCGAAGCACACCAGAGAATAACCCACCCACAAATGAGACTGGATGCTGGATAAATTCTCTGAATATAGGTGACAATTCATTAATGAACATTAAAAGACTCCTGGCGGTGCCGTAAAAAATTATTACTTCTTAATTGATCGTAACCTGTTGAGCAATATATGGTTAGCGGTAGTGAAAGATACAAATTTTGTCTGCCATGAACTGAGAGTAAAGATGAAAGAAATAGCTAAATATTAGAATCGATTTTGAATGATCACAAATAATCGACGGTTCGTATTTGATACTAATGTGCTGATTATTACATTTTTGTTTAGTCAAAGTCAACTACGTATAGTGTCTCCAAAAGAGAGAGATTAGCATGGCTTACCAAACTGCATTATGATCAATTCCACATAATTGAACTGTTATCAAGATGGTCGGTGACAATACGGCCGATCGCATCAATCTCTGCCAATTGGGCAGCAGAAAGTTGAATTTGGGCGGCTAATGTGTTGTCTAGTGCTTGTTCGGGATAACGCGCTCCGGCGATGGCATTTGTTTGCGGTTGAGCAATTAACCAGGCTAAAGCTAACTGAGCAAGGGTACAATTATGAAGAAGGGCTATAGGACGCAGTTTTTCTAGCGCTTGTTGAGCATGTTCAAAGTTTTCGCCTTGAAACAGTTTATTTTTAGCACGGTTATCTGTTGGGTCAAATTTATGACCGAGAGCAAATTTTCCTGTTAACAACCCCTGTGCTAAAGGCGAATAAGCAAGGATAGAAATATTGTTTTCGATACAATAGGGTAATGCATCTTGTTCTACCTGTCTCCAGAATAAAGAATAAGGTGGTTGTAAACTATCAATACGTCCATAACTTGATGCTTCTGCTAATTGGGCGTGGGAAAAATTGGAAACACCAATCGCTCGAATTTTACCTTGCTGTTTGAGGAAGTTTAGAGCGCTCATAGTTTCTTCGATAGGTACTATTTCACTATTGAAAGCACCGGAGGGCCAATGTATTTGGTAAAGATCAATGTAATCAGTTTTCAGGTTAGTTAGGGAACGATCGCAAGCTTCAATCACTTGTTCATACTTGAGATGGTTAGCAAAAACTTTCGTGGCATACTCCACGCGAGTTCGCACATCAGATAAAGCTTCAGCGACAATTCGCTCAGAGTGTCCTTCACCATAAACTTCAGCAGTATCAATTGTGGTGATACCAGCTTCAAATGCGGCTCGGATGGTTTTAATCGAGTCAGCATCCTCAATTCCCACCCACATTTTTTTACCAGCTTGCCAAGTTCCCATAAGGATAGGTGTAATTTGGACTTCAGTCGTACCTAGCGCTCGCTTTTCCATAACTGCTTCCTAATTCATTTCCCTAGATAGTTTCACACTTTATCGGTTTTAGGTTGAAATTAAATCAGAGTTACAGTAGATGCTGATGGAATTGACTACAACTTTTCATGCTCTCAAAGAATGGGCAGTCGCCATAAATGCCTTGGAAAATGGCAAAACAATTATGTTGCTCCGCAAAGGCGGTATCCATGAACGAAATGGACATTTCCAAGTTGCCCACAAGCAAATTTTGCTTTACCCTACTTATGAACATCAACAAGCTTTCATGCTCAAAGCAGAGTATGCCAATAGTGTATATCCAGTAACATCAGGTTGGCATCCAGAGACAGTTCGCATCGGCAGTTGGGCTGAAATTACAGATATTTTGCCAGTTAGTGACGAATTTCTTGTCAACGCCTTGCTTCCCTTCCGTATTTGGAACGAGCATTTTATTAGCGATCGCCTCAAATGGAAACCACGCCAGCCGCTTTATATTCTCCTCCTGCGGACATATCAACTACCTGAACAAGAAATTCCCTACCACCCCAAATACGGCGGTTGCAAGTCATGGATTGATTTAGATCAACCAATTCACTTGCAAGGAGCAAAACCAGTTTTGTCTGACTTTGCATACACCCAATTAGTAGAGACAATTCGCCAGATTATCGGCGATAAGTTGTATGCTCCATCTTTCTAATAACCCAACTTGCTGCCTAGATCCCCGACTTCTTCAAGAAGTCGGGGATCTAAATCTAGGTTAAGTAACGCCATTCTACCCTACAGTTAATTTGATTTTTACTTGATAAATGATCTTGCTTCTAGATAAATACGGGATTGTGTATGGTCATCAAACGGACGATTCAAACAACAAGCATTGCTGTTAGATTTTATATTGTTTGCTCATAGTGTTTAATCAGCAGAATTTTAGAAATTATTTCTAAAATCTGCGCTTATGTAACCAGAAATACAAATAGTCGGATTGTAAGCTCTAGCTAAAATAGTAGTTATTGTTACACACACTCATTAAAAGCGCGGATAACATTAGAAAAATCTCCCCTAGAAGAAAGGTGAAAGAAAGCTGTTGATCTTTGTGTCCTACAGCAGCTTTCTCAGGGTATGACTTGTTAAGTAATTATCCTGTAGTGGATAGAACTTAATTACACTTTGTCTAAAGTATTAGGCAAAAAAGTACTCCACAAGGGTGATATTTAGCTTGACAAAAGTCTGCCATTATGCGTTAGTTATTAGCTCAAAGCAAAGGAGTTTGCAATGCATCGACAAATGTGCTGGTTATCTAAGTCTGGTGGTGACGGAGAGAAAATTTTGTATTTGCAGACAGAACCCAATCAGCCTTGGCGTCCCTACACAGCTTTTGGACATTTTGCAGTCCCAGATTATCAAATACCAGGTGGTTCTAAAGGTTGGGCAACTTATCAAAAACTTCTCAAAGCAGGTTGGACACTAGTACCTAGCACACGGGCAAACGAGTTTGGCGGCAGCTACGCAGAGTCAACAGCTCAAAATCAATAGAGAGACGCGATTAATCGCGTCTGTACAGGAGTTAAGAGTAGAGACGCGATTAATCGCGTCTGTACAAGGAGTCATTATTCTCCTTATCTGGCTCACAATCCTTTTGGGGAACCTTCACCGCGAGGATCAGCCGCCCCTTCTAAAGTTCCATCAGCTGTAACAGCGATCGCGTTACCATTACCCCAAGGAGTAGTTTCCTTAATTTTGTGTCCTCGACGGCGTAAGTCTTGCACAGTGAGAGCATCCAAACCCCAAGATTCCACGCGCAATTCATCGGGAAGCCATTGATGATGTATGCGTGGAACAGAAACAGCCGCACCAACATCCATGTTGTATTCCAGCACATTCAGGATCACTTGTAAAACCTGGGTGATAATGGTGCTACCACCAGGCGCACCTGCTGCCATGCGGAAATGACCATTTTCTGTGACAATTGTGGGAGTCATGCTGGATAGAGGAGTTTTACGGGGGGCAATGCTGTTGGCATCGTTACCAACCAAACCAAAGGCATTAGGCACTCCTGGCGCAGAAGCAAAATCATCCATCTCATTGTTGAGGACAATTCCAGTTCCCGGTGTCACCACACTAGCACCAAAAATCAGATTAACCGTGAAAGTCAGACTCACGGCGTTGCGTTCTTCATCCACAACAGTAAGATGAGTGGTTTGGGGAGATTCATACCGAGTGGCGTGCATTTTCAGAGATTGAGCAGATAACGGAATGATATTTTCTCCTAAACTCTGATTATTAGCTTGACTAAAACGTTGTAGTGTCTCTTTATCTACTGGCTTGACCTCGGTCGAGGGTCGAGCCACTTGCATATTAATTTCTTGACGGCGTTTTTTGGCGTAAGCTAGACTAAGCAGTTCTTGTACAGGGACTTTGACAAAATCTGGATCGCCTAAATATTCTGAGCGATCGGCGTAAGCAATCTTCATTGCCTCTACCATTAAATGTATAGCATCGGGATGATGCCATCCTAAAGATTTTAAATCAGTGTCACCGATAATATTTAAAATCTGCAATAGATGAACACCTCCCGATGATGGTGGTGGCATTGAGCAAATTTTAGCTTTACGAAAATTGCCACAAACGGGAGTGCGCCAGATTGGTTTATAGGCTTTCAGGTCTTCTAGAGTAATTAAACCACCATTTTTTCTCATATCAGAAGCGATCGCCCGAGCAATACTTCCGGTGTAAAAACTTTGGGGATTTTGGGCAATTGCTGTTAAGGTGCGGGCCAAATCACTCTGCACTAGCTTGTCCCCAGATTTGTAAAATTCGCCGTTGCGAGTGAAAATTTCCCGCGCTGCTGGATTGTTGAGAATTGCTTGCTTGCGAGAGTCGTTGGTTTGCAGAGAACGCCAAGTTTCCCCAGTACGAAGAATAAAGCCAGATGCAGCGAGTGCGATCGCAGGCTTCACCACCTCTTGCCAAGGTAGCTTACCATAGCGACGATGCACTTCATAAAGTCCCGCTACCGTTCCTGGTGTGCCTACTGCTAAATAACCATTGATACTTGCATTCGGACGCACCTTTCCTTCTGCATCCAGATACATATTTTTTGTAGCTTTCAGGGGTGCGCGTTCGCGAAAATCTAGCGCTTTCATCTCCCCAGTTTTCTCAGAATGCATCAGCAAAAATCCGCCGCCGCCGATTCCTGCCGAAAAAGGCTCAACTACCGAGATTGCAAAGGTTGTGGCTACAGCTGCATCTACTGCATTACCACCTTTGCGTAACATCAAAATTCCCGCTTCACTTGCTAGGGGATGGGCCGAAACTACCATTCCCTTTTTGCTGCGTAGGGGTAAAGTTAAGGCGGCTGATGCAACTTGGCTATAAAGTAAGACGCTGAAGGAAAATATTACCAGCGCAACTCGCTTTGGTTTGACGACAGTAAGCATTTTTAGTTTAGTTATTGAGGCGATACAATTTTTTACTAAAATATTATACTTGTTTAGCATCTTGGTGTGAGATTATTTATATGATTTAAGAAATCTACAGTCCTCATGAATGCTATGTTAATCAAAACAAGTAAGACATTTTTAAAAGCTTTAACTATTGGATTATGTATTTCTAGCGGAAGCGTTCTCTCTCAGACATTACCGCTTTCCTCTAACTTAGTAGGTTTTAATACGCCTGAAGGTGAAAAATTATTATTTCAGAGCAAATCAAAAGAAGACTTCTTTCCACTGAGTATGCAGTTCACCACTCAAAATAATCAAGCATATTGTGGTGTTGCTAGTATGGTTATGATCCTGAATAGTCTACAAATTCCAGCACCAGAAGTACCCCAGTACAAGCCATATCGAGTATTTACTCAAGAAAACTTTTTTAGCAATGATAATACAAAAAAAGTGTTAACATCTGAAACTGTGTCTCATCAAGGTATGACTCTAGACCAGTTAGGGAAATTACTAGCCAGCTACGGCGTTAAAGTTAATGTTTACCACGCTGCTGACACTAGTTTAGAGGAGTTCCGCAAACAAGCAGCAGAAAATTTAAAACAACCGCAGAATTTTATTTTAGTAAACTATTTACGCAAAGAAATTGGTCAAGAGAAAGGTGGGCATATTTCTCCTTTAGCAGCATATAATGAGCAAACAGATAGATTTTTAATTCTTGATGTTTCTCGTTACAAGTATCCACCAGTTTGGGTAAAAACAACAGATTTATGGAAAGCAATGCTCACAAATGATCCCTCATCAAATAAAAGCCGTGGCTTTGTATTTGTAAGCAAAAGCCCTTGATATAACAATCTGTTCATTGAATTTATGAATTCTCTAACCGCCCATCCTCCATGTAAACAATGCGATCGGCAACATCTAAAATGTCAGCTAATATGGATACCGTAATTACCCCAGAAAGAATTGAGTTGCCACCTGGCGCGGTGTTGAAACTGTTGGGAGACTGGCAAAACTATCAAGTATTGAGTCAGCAACTAGGCGATCGCTCCTCGCCTCGGATAAAATATCGACCTGGAGAGATTTTGCTGATGGCACCTCTACCTGAGCATGGAAGAGATGCGAGCTTGCTAGCAGATATTGCCAAGGTTTTGCTGGATCGTTTGGAGCAAAGATATGACTCATTTACGCCCATTACCATGAACTTGCCAGAGATTAGTGGTATTGAACCAGACTATTGCTTTTACATTGAAAATTGGAGAGCAGTAGTAGGCAAAAAAAGAATGGATTGGCAATCAGCACCACCAGATTTAGCAATTGAAATAGATGTTACAAGCTACACCAATATTAATGATTACTTGCCTTCTCGAGTGCCAGAGGTGTGGATATTAAAAAGTAATCGGTTATTAATTTATAGATTGCTCTTAGAAAGTTATGTGCTTACAGAAAGCAGCTACTTTCCTAATGTCAGAGAAATTGTGCAGCAATGCCTCCAAATTGCAAACGAGCAAACAACAAGTGAGATCATTAGCTGGTTAAAGAACTTTTTGCGTGGACAACAGTAGACAGACGTTAATGGGGAAACAGGAAACTGGTATAAGCGATCGCTCCTCGTCTATCCTTGAGATGAACCTAGTCCCTTGGACTTACGAAACTCTTGGACAACATCTTTAATATTACGTAATTCCCCCTCAACTAAATAGTTTAATTGTCGCATTTCATCTGCCGAAATCTTTCCGGCAAGTGAGGCGATCGCTTTTCTTAATTCGGGATATTTTTTTAAAGTTTCTTGTCGAACAATTGGTGTAGCTTCATAAGGAGGAAAATATTTTTTATCGTCCTTGAGTACAACTAAACCCAAGCGAGCAATCTGTCCGTCAGTGGAATTACCTGCTACCATATCCACCTGTTTTTGAATCAAAGCACGATATATTAAACCCAAGTCCATAATTTGGGGTGGTTTAGCAAAACGTAAATCGTAAGTTTTCGCTAATCCGGGAAAACCATCTTCCCGTTCTAAAAATTCGTAGCCAAAACCGCCACGCCACTGCGGTGTATATTCAGTAGCTTGGGAGAGAGTTTGAATATTGTAGCGTTTGGCATCATTACCCCGGACAATCATCGCAAAAGTGTTTTCAAAACCCAAGCTTGGCATCACTTCCAGATTGAATTGCTGGGCATATGCTTGTTTTAATCTTTGATAAACTTCTTTAGGATCATTAACTGCTTTTTGCTTCAGAATTCCAGTAAAAGCTGTGCCTGTATACTCAATATATGCGTCAATTTTGCCAGCAGTAATAGCGCTATGACAAACAAAAGAACCACCCAGACGGGGGCGACGAGCTACTTTTAAATTAGTTGTTGTCTCAATTTGCTGTGCTAGAAGTTCACCCAAAATATCTTGTTCAGTAAAATCTTTGGAAGCAATGATAATATTGCCATCGCTGCTACTATTTAAATTCGGCGTGCAGCTAGTGATTACCAGTAACAAAGCAAAAGTTAAAAAGCACAATGCTAAAAATCTTTTCATTATTAGCTTAATTTTTAATTTTTAATTTATTCTCTAACCAGCCAATTGCAAAGTCAGCCAGTAATGCAATTCCCGCCGCCGGAACTGCACCAGCTAAAATTAACTGATCATTCACTACTGATATGCCGCGGAAAATAAACACTCCTAAACCACCTGCACCAATTGCTGCTGCAATGGTTGCAATCCCAATGGCAATTACCGTTGCTACCCGTACTCCTGCTAAAATCACTCCCATTGCCAAGGGAATTTCAACTTGCAATAACAATTGTCTATCTGTCATCCCCATCCCTCTGCCAGCTTCTTGAATAGCTGGATCGACGCCAGTAATCCCTGTGTAAGTATTACGAATTATTGGCAGCAAGGAATATACAATCAGGGCAACAATTGCTGGTACTGCGCCAATTCCGCCAATTATAGGAACCGGAATCAGTAAGCCAAACAGTGCCAAACTAGGAATAGTTTGCAAAATATTTGCTATGCCGAGAATTGGTTGGCGAAGATAGGTTTTGCGTGTAATCAAAATACCTAAAGGAATGCCTACAAGTATGGCAATTCCGATCGCTATTCCTACCAAAAATAAGTGTTCTAGAGTATGCTGAAGAATTTCTGGGGCATACTTAACGAGGAAGAAATTTTTCATAAGTTGTCTTGGAAGGAACGCAGACATTGAAGAAAAGCTAGGCTTTCTGGGTGTTGCGATCGCATAAATTCATCTGTTGTCCCCAATACTACCAATTCTCCCCCATACATTAAACCAATTCTCGATGCCAAAACCAAGGCTTCTTGAATATCGTGGGTGACAAACACAACTGTCTTGCCTAACTCTTGCTGCAAACGCCGAAACTCTTGTTGAAGTTCTAGCCGCGTAATTGGATCGAGTGCGCCAAAGGGTTCATCCATCAACAACACTGGCGGATCTGCTGCTAAAGCCCTCGCTACACCGACTCTTTGCCTTTGTCCTCCCGAAAGTTCGTGCGGGTAACGCCCTGCGAATTGTGCTGGTTCTAAACCTACTATTTGCAACAATTCATAAACCCGCGTTTTTATTTGTTTCGGTTGCCAACCTTCCAAAGCCGGGACTAAACCCACATTGCGTTCTACAGTGAAATGGGGAAATAAACCAATTTCTTGAATTACGTAACCAATTTTTCGCCGCAGTTTAATTTCATCCCATTCAGTTGTGGGAATGCCATTAAAGAAAACTTCGCCTTGTGTGGGTGTAAATAGGCGATTAATTAACTTCATTGTTGTGGTTTTGCCACTTCCACTGCGTCCGAGTAATACGAGTGCTTCTCCTTGGTGAATGGTGAAATTGAGATTTGACACCAAGGGGCGATGATTGCGGCTAAAGGTGACATCACGGAATTCGACGGCAGTTTGGTTATTTTGCGGCATGAGTAGCTTTCGGTGGACGCTAGCTTGTTACTGGCTATATGTATTATGTGCTGATTTTGCTAGCGTGCTAACGCCTAATTTGTCTTTCCTAATTGGTTTAGAGGATTTTAGTATATAGTAATCCTAAATCATTTGTGAAATTTTCTCTTCTTACACTTTGCACCCTTTGCAGTAGCTTACGGCAAGCCGCTTTGCGTCTACGTTAAAAAAATAATTTTTACAACTCAGATAGAATTTATATATGTAAAGTGCGTTATGGCCTTAGCCTAACGCACCACAATAGCTCATAAAAACGGTGCGTTAGCCTTTGGCATAACACACCCTACTATGCAGTTTTAGCATTTTCATCTAAGACTTGTTCTGCAACATTTTTCAAGCGGCTCGACCTGATTTTGCGGGCGCGATCGCTATTGCGAACACCACCCGCCATCTCATATTCGCGGCTGTCTTTGCCATACTTGATAGCAACCACCATTAGCATCTTCTCAGAAAGCTGACTCAAGTTTTTTTCCATCTCTTCAATTTCAGTTATAGAAGAGTCAACCACAGACAGAGCGGTATTATAAACATCAATTTTGTTACGTAACTGGTCAATTGACTCAATCAGTTTTTCTAGACTATAATCTTCATCATATTTGATGTTTGGAACAATCGATTTCAGTCCAGCGGATCTTAACTGAGCTTTTTCTAAAACGCGGGATGTACGTTTTTGACGAGACATAAATTTATTCCTTTAAAATGCTTATCTAGCTAGCTTGCCTTAATGAAACCGCATTCCGGTTCAGCATAACTCGCAATTTTTCTCATAATATTTTTAGGTGATACCAGTAATTTTTCGGTATTTAATCATCAGATGTTGATTTTTGTACAAATAATTGTCTAAGTTTCATAAAAGTTTTAAGGAAGACCACTCCCGGCGCGAGGCAGACCGCTCCCGGCGCGAGGCAGACCGCTCCCGGCGCGAGTCAGACCGCTCCCGGCGCGAGTCAGACCGCTCCCGGCGCGAGGCAGACCGCTCCCGGCGCGAGGCAGACCGCTCCCGGCGCGAGGCAGACCGCTCCCGGCGCGAGGCAGACCGCTCCCGTCACGAGTCAGACCGCTCGCGTTTGTTGGGGAGTGCGTAGAGGCAAAGCGATTTCTTGTTAGATATCGCTGCGTAGGCAGAGCAACAACTTAGGCGATCGCAGTTTATAGAAGGGTGATCGCTTAGTATTCTGTAGGAAAAACCAATATAGGCGATCGCAATTTGTGAGAGATGGTGTGATCGTTTATTGTGGAAGGGCGATCGCCATTACCATACGAAGTTAGAACTTTCAAAATCACTCAAGATTTCTATGGTAGTGTGGACTCGGTTCAGCAAAATAAGAATACTTCATGCGGCGAGACTCGATATTTTACAAACTATTTCAACAATCTCCCACGTTATTATTTGAATTATTGACCAATCCGCCGACAAATGCTAAGTCCTATCGATTTGACTCAGTAGCAGTCAAAGAACCCAAATTTGAAATAGACGGCGTATTTCTCCCACCAGAAAATGCAGGTGCAGGAGTAGTGTATTTTTGTGAAGTGCAATTCCAGAAAGATGAACAGCTTTACGAAAGAGTATTTGCTGAGTCATCACTATATTTTTACCGCAACCGTGAAAGATTTAGCGATTGGCAAGTAGTCATAATTTACCCATCTCGCAGTCTGGAACAAAGCCAGATTCATCCCCATCGCTCATTTCTCAATGGCGAACAAGTGCATCGAATATATTTAGATGAATTGGGGGATATTCGTACCTTACCTTTATGGGTAGCGCTGATGGTATTAACGACAGTAACAGAAGAACAAGCACCAGAACAAGCCAGGTATTTATTAACCAGAACTCGGCAAGAACTATCATCACCCACAAGTCGCGCCATAATAGAGATGATCACAACGATTATGGTGTACAAGTTTGAGCAATTAAGTAGAAGGGAGGTAGAGTCGATGCTGGGAATCACACTCAAGGAAACGCGAGTTTATCGGGAAATTAAGCAAGAAGGACGCGAGGAAGGGCGCGAAGAAGGACGCGAAGAAGGGCGCGAGGAAGCAACAGTTAATCTAGTTAACCGACAGCTAAAAAAGCGATTTGGTGAACTGACTCCAGAAATGCGTTCCGCCATCACTGGTTTACCTTTACCTGTTCTGGAAGACTTGAGTGAAGCACTGTTAGATTTTACCAGTGTGGCTGATTTGCAGTCGTGGTTAGCAGGGCGATAAGCCCGCTCTTATGTAGGTGTTGCTGAGATAGAAGCGATCGCATTGCTTAACTTTTAGATAGTCGCTTACATCTATAGTTTAACGATGAGCAACTGCAATGCCGAAAAGTAATATCATGAACACCGCCAAACTCAGCACTGATGGCACTCACCAAGTTGTTATTTTGCCCGAAGATTTTCAACTTACTGGCACAGAAGTTTATATCAAAAAAATTGGTAACGCGATCGTTCTCATTGCCAAAGATAACCCCTGGCGATCGCTCATCGACAGTTTAGACAATTTCTGTGATGATTTTATGACTAATAGCGATCGCCCACTCATGGACACCAGAGAGAGTTTGTAAATGCGATACGTGCTTGATGGTTGAGTAGCTGTAAAAGGCGATCGCACTTCGCTTAAAACTATAGATCCTGCATCCCCTTATACCAATTTGTCAAAATCAGGCTACAGATGCAAGTTAAATCTAACTCTCTTAAATTACGAATTACGAACTTGTACTGAGCGTAGCCGAAGTATTACGAACCTGTGCTGAGCGACGCCGAAGCATTACAAATTATTTCCACCATCGCCCCACATCCTCAATCGCACGAGCAATTTCTACCGTTGCTGTTTCGCCACCTAATGCAAAGATAACTGGAAACAATGCTTTGATATCTTGCAGCAAATCAGGGCGAGTGCGAAGAGATAGCTCATGAAGTGTATCTTGCCAAAGGGGGAAAAGTTCCGTAGATGGCATTTGTGACAAACTCTCAGCTAAGGCACTCAAGGCATCGGCACGATTCAACTCATCCTGAATCGCCCTGGCAGCAGCAAGGGCTTCTGGCAATACCTCTGGCAGTTTATCGGCTAATGCTCTCAGGGCATTGACGCGAAGTATCTCATCCGGAATTGCCTTGGCGGCTTCGAGCGCTTCTGGCAATACCTCTGGCAGTTTATCGGCTAATGCACTCAGGGCTAAGGCGCGATAATACTTAGACTCAATTGCTTTAGCAGCGGAGAGTGCTTTTAGCAACAACTCTGGTGGTAGTTTGTCGGCTAATGCTCTCAGGGCATTGGCGCGAAATCTCTCATCCGGAATTGCCGTGGCGGCTTCGAGTGCTTTTGGCAACAACTCTGGCTGTTTGTCGGCTAATGCTCTCAGGGCATGGGCGCGAGATATCTCATCCGGAATTGGCGTGGCGGCTTCAAGTGCTTCTGGCAATAACTCTGGTGATAGTTTGTCGGCTAAGGCGCGATATGTCTTGTGCTGAATTGCCGTGGCGGTTTCGAGTGCTTCTGGCAATACCTCTGGCAGTTTGTCGGCTAATGCTCTGAGGGCATCGGTGCGAAATGTCTCATCCGAAATTGCCCTGGCGGCTTCGAGTGCTTCTGGCAACAACTCTGGTGGTAGTTTGTCGAGGGCATCGGCGCGAAATGTCTCATCCGGAATTGTCCTGGCGGCTTCGAGTGCTTCTGGCAACAACTCTGGTGGCAGTTTGTCGAGGGCATCGGCGCGAAATGTCTCATCCGGAATTGCCCTGGCGGCTTCGAGTGCTTCTGGCAACAACTCTGGCAGTTTATCGGCTAATGCACTCAGGGCTAAGGCGCGATAATACTCAGACTCAATTGCCCTGGCGGCTTCGAGTGCTTCTGGCAACAACTCTGGTGGCAGTTTGTCGGCTAATGCTCTCAGGGCTAAGGCGCAATAATACTCAGACTCAATTGCCCTGGCGGCTTCGAGTGCTTCTGGCAATACCTCTGGCAGTTTATCGGCTAATGCTCTCAGGGCTAAGGCGCGATAATACTTAGACTCAATTGCCCTGGCGGCTTCGAGTGCTTCTGGCAATACCTCTGGCAGTTTATCGGCTAATGCTCTCAGGGCTAAGGCGCGAGATATCTCATCCGGAATTGCCCTGGCGGCTTCGAGTGCCTTTTGCAGTGCTAAGTCTTGAAGATTTGGTGGCAAATAGTTGACTAGTTCTGTCAGCGAGTTAACTTTCTGATTGAGATCTGGGTTTTGTAGAGCGTAAGCTAGTCCTTGTTCAGGAGTCCAGAAATTGTTTTTTACTAATGCAATCAGCAGTTCTACTGATACATTAGCTGCCAGACTATTAAGAGAAGCCGTAATCAAAGCATAACGACACTGCAAACCGACCACTTGAGGCAGAGTTGATTCATTCCAATTCGCTTCCGCTAATTCCCAAGCACGAGAAATATCTGTGATGTAACCCGCAGTTTGTCCTAATTTTTCTTGAACTTCAGACCAGCCATTATTGCCAATTGCAGACTCTTCCCTCAATAACTGGTGAATCTTTTCAAACTGTCCAGCTTTCTCCAAATGCCAAACTAAATGCTGATGAATATAACCATTATCAGGCAAACTATGCCATAAATTATTTTCGGTTTTCTGCCGATATTTCTCCAACAAAACAGCGTGAGCATCAGCAAGATTGAAACCCAACCCAGCCAAATCTCCTGGGCGCTTTGGCGTAGAGGGAGCAGTTAACAAATTACATGCTAAGTCGTGAAATAAGTCATGTAAACGATAGCTGGGTGTTCCATTTACAGAGACTCCGGGCAATAGTAGCGCTTTATCCGACAAATATTGCAATGTATCAGAGGCATCGCGCTCATCGTCAATATCCCAAAGTGTTGCTACCATTTTGGGAGTAATGCTGACATCTTCAGGTAATACCCCCAGCCAACTAAAATTTTGTCTTTCCTCTTCTGGCAATAGCTTGATACTCAAATTTAATGATGCAGTTAGGCTGAGGCGTTTTAAGCTGGCTTCATCAGTAGCATCTCTGGCTCCAGCTAGGTTAAATGATTTTAATCGGGCAATCTCTAGCCGAATATCTTGTAAGAATACTGTCCAAGAAGATGTACCATTGGCAACCTGAATTGCTGCCAATTCCAATGCCAAAGGCAGATAACCAACAGCTTGGGCTAAATTTTCCGCCGACTCACGCTCTGCAACTGTAATCTCTCGTCCTAATCTATTCTTCAGCAGTTCCATCGCCTGGGCTGCCGTCATCACATCCAGATTATAAAGCCTAGCTCCCAGAGCATAGGCAATTGTGCCATCACGGGTAGTTACCAAAACTTGACAACGCGCACCACCAACATTAAACGCTTGTGCATCTTTTGTATTCCATGCATCGTCCACCACTAGCAGCACAGCTTTGTCATAAAGCAGAGTCCGCAGATGCATGGAAGTTGCTTCTACACTGATAGGCTTAAAGCTATAGTCTCCTAGTGCCTGCACCCAGCCAGTAAGTAAAGAAAGCACATCTGGTTGTTGACCTAAAGTTGCCCAAAGAATACCATCACAAAAGTGATTTTGTACGTCTACATCATGGGCTAAAGCTATTGCTAAAGTAGATTTGCCCACAGAACCTAAGCCGTGAATGGCAGTAATTACCAAAGTGCGACTATCAGACGATGAACCGTTGAGGAGACGAGTCTTTAAATCTTCGCTGTATTCTGGACGTTCTACAAAGTGTGTAGGTAAGGGTGGGGCTTGAAATATGTTTGCGTGATCTAACCCTCTAACTCTCTTCCCTCGTAGGGAAGGGGAAAAATTCAAAGCCAAAGCCTCTCTCACTGTGGGGGAGAGATTTGGAGAGGGATTTTCTGCTTTCGATTTTTTTGGTCTGTTATTTTCCCATGCCTCATCAAACCGTTTAAGGTTTTTTTCCCTATCCCTTGACCATAGCTTGAGTGTAAAGTGCCAGTCATTAGAACCTTGAGTGTGGAGACGGTTATCTTCCAGAATTTTCAAGAAGTCTTTCAGAAAATTCAGCGCTTCTCGAATTTGCACTTTGGTTAACTTACCAGGATATTTATCTTTTTGTGTCAGTAACTCTAAATTGACTAGCGTTGTCTGTATGATCAGTATAGGATTAGTACTGTCTTCATCTTTCCAATAGTACTCAATTTTAAAGTTGTTATCCTCAAATTCTCCATCAGCAAAACAAAGCAACGCCTCTAGTAGACGCCTGACTCGTTTTTTAGGTTCAGGGCCGTAAGTTTGTCGTGGCATTACATCTAAGAAATTGAGTAAACAGTTTGGGGCTACCCCATATTTATAATCTACCCCAAACTCCTCTCATCTAATTAAAGCAAGCTTTTTAGAAAAATAAAAAAAACTTGCTTTGGGTCACCACCCCAAATTAATACTGTATATATCGCAAAGACTTCAGTATTTAAAAGTCGATTGTGTAACTCAAAAAGCAGTGGAGACATCCAGATAAAATGCAGTTAACGACAAAAAAATTGGAAGAGTTGGTAGCTCTTCCAATACAGTCAGCTAGTTAAATAGACCCAATTCTAGTTGATATAGTGCTTGTTAGTCCTTTGTTTTTTTGTCTTCTGCGTCTCCACTTATTCCTCCTTTGCTATTTTTTTATCGTCTTCTTCTTTCTTCGGCTTGATGTTGATACCTTCGATTAAGGCAATAATTGTTGGATAAATGTAAGGTTGGTTTGGATCGACCTTACCTAAGGTAATACCAACAATAAGGTAAAAAGCTAATAATGCCCTTAGGCAGTTAGCCACGGTCTCTAACACGCTATTTCCTCCTTACGATAAAGAGCTTCTGACTTAGGTTCTGAAGTAAGAGCCAATTATAGTCAGTCAGGAGAGGCGGAACAAGTTGTGTCACACAGATGATATGGGCACAGCTTGGTTTGCCTGTTAAGAGCATAACCGTTCTTCAAGACCTTTGCTGAAAATAAAGGTGTCTATGACTTTTTCCGAAACAGTTCGTAACTGCCCAGGTAGGAATGTCAGGAATATTCCCATGAGGGAAGAAAGATGGTAGTGTTCAAGCATGAATCCAGAAGAAAAAGATCAAAAA